>NZ_BAET01000021.1 GCF_000252165.1 Glaciecola punicea ACAM 611 | reverse complement strand
TCGCTTTTTTTTAGCTGTAGCTTCTCACAAATGGTGTGCAGTTTATGTTGTTGAGCGTCAGCTAAACTGGCGTTTGGATCAGGATAAATAGCGGCAGAATACATCATAGAACGATCAAGAAACTTGCTATACAGCTTGTTACCTAAATCGTAGTGCGCCGATATATTTCTTTTAGCTTGGTCGGCAGAATTACGATTTGCAAAGTGACTTAATTTAAGCGCCGGCATAGTGATCCATTTAAACCGACTTTCCCATTCATCTAGCATTGGTAAGTTGCGCGCAAAAATACGGATCACATTGGTCAGATTAGGGGAGTCCCACAGATTATCCGAGTAGGTCTCGCCCGACGCTATGCTGCCGCCAAACAACAACTTTGGATAGGCGCTGGCATTCAATATATTAACTTGGGCGTGTAAATCATGTGCCTTATCGCCGAACTGTCCAATGACTTGGCCGTTTTCGCTCATGGTCATATAACCATGAGGTAGACGCTTTAAAACACTCAAAAAAATAGATCGGCAGGTTTTTTCCCAAACGCTGGGCGATACGGTGTTTTGCATTGTGTGCTGAGCTTGTGGCATCTATTTGTTCCTGTACATTAAGGGTGCGTATAAATGGGTACGCGTTTTAAAAAAAGTTTTATAGCCTGCCAATAAATGCCCGCTATTGTTTTGACTGTCATGCTAGGTATAGACAGAATCGACTTGCGTAGAGTAGCCGAAGTTAACGGCTGTTTTTGCATATTAATCGCTGCTTCAAAGTGCTTAATTTGTTTGTAGCAGCTTAAATTGAGCTTAATATTTTCATCTGGCTGTTGTATTTGCCATTTGTACTGCATATCCATAGGGTTGAACGGCGATACATAAAAAGCTTTATCGCAATCGCTCTGTTTGTCTAGGTCGACCAAGTAATAATGGCGTTTGTTCCAGGGCGTATTGCTTACCTCTGCAAGCATGTGGGTGTACTTGCCATGCGCGTTACGTAAATAAAAGAAATTTACTGGGCTAAAGTATAGGCCAAATGTTCTTATTTGCCCTAACATATAAACATCGCCCGAGACAGAAACCTCACTTAATGTGTTCATTTTTTTCAAAATAGCGGTTTCTAAAGGTATCTTAGCATCTCCTAAATAGTCTTCACGTTTGAAGTTAACAACGCTAATGCCGGATTTATTTTGACTAAACCCTGATACTGTTTCAGTCAAGGTATCGAGTTCTTTTAATTTTACCCAAAAAAGATATATACAGTAGTTGAACTGATGCACTTTTGGCACGCTACGCCGATGAAACACATTACCTGTATATATACCACTTTCAAGCATGCCTAGAGGTTCTTTATTCATAAGCTGGCGCCAAATCTTTGGCCAACTTCAAGCGCGCTTTTTACGCCGTCTTCATGGAAGCCGTTGTACCAATAAGCGCCGCAAAAATGTAGACCTTCTTTGCCGCAGATGCGTTCGCGCTGTTCCTGCGCCGCTACCATTTCAGGGCTAAATTGAGGATGTGCATAACGATATCGCCCTAATATTTTACTCGGGTCAATTTCTTGCGTGTTGTTTAAGGTGACACAAAACGTGGTGTCACTTTTTATTTGTTGCAAAATGTTCATGTTATAAGTGACGCTAGCGGGAGAGCGGCTTTCGTTTTGAGTGCCTTTAATTAAATAGTTCCAACTGGCCCAAGCTAAAGGTCGCTGCGGTAATTGGGACACGTCTGTGTGCATTACCACGTCGTTGTCACAGTAGGGGATTGCCCCTAAAATAGCAGATAGGTCTTGGCCGTGCTGCTTCTCAAAACTTGGTAAATCGAGCATTTTCAGGGCTTGGTCGCTGTGGCACGCAAACACCACTTGGTCGAACTCGCTGATGTTTCCATTGCTCATTATTTCGTATCCAGCGTTTGTTTTTTTGACTGAACTTACAGGACTGTTTAACAATATTTTGTCACTGTAGCTAGCAGTTAAAGGGGCTACATATTTATTTGAGCCGCCTATAAGCGTGTACCATTGAGGGCGGTTGGTAATATTCAGTAAACCATGGTTGTTGAAGAACTTTAAAAAGAACGATAAAGGAAAGTTCGCGGATGCCTCTAAGCTTGTTGACCATATGGCGGCGCACATTGGCAGAATATAGTTTTCGGTAAAACCTTTGCTTAATTTATGCTGCTGTATAAATTTGACTAGTGTGATGTTATCAGTATCTTTTTTTGCTTCTAGATGCGCCTTGCAGACTTTATTAAATTTAATAATGTCGAGCACCAAACGATAAAATGTCGGTGAAAAAATGTTACGTCGCTGCGCAAATAAACTATTAATAGTATTGCCGTTATATTCTAGCCCGGTGTCTTTATTTTTAACACTGAAACTCATTTCGGTGGGCTGGGTAGCAACGTTTAATGTGTCCATTAATTTTATAAAATTCGGATAAGTCCATTCATTGTAAACAATAAAGCCAGTGTCTATATTATACGTGCGCCCATCTACATCTACTTTTTTGGTTGCAGTATGTCCACCTACGTAGTCATTAGCTTCAAAAACGGTAATCTCGGCTGTTGAATTAATTAAATATGCGCTAGTCATACCCGCTATACCAGTACCTATAATGGCTACTTTTTGCTTCATTTGTTATCCTACTGGTTAGATTCGCGGTCTGTCGAACTGCCGCGCTCTAGCGAACTGCGCATGCTAATGCAAATTTTGTGCTGAACGGCCTCGGGCAAGAAATTTAAAAATCGTATTATAGTGCCAAAGCGGCGTGGAAAATATACTGCAGATTTGTTACTAAGAATACCCTTAAGCATGTATTGTGCCGCCTGCTCAGCGGTAATGGCCATCGGCATGGGGAAATCGTTTTTTTCTGTTAGTGGTGTTTTAACGAAGCCTGGCGACATACTTTGCACTGCTATACCTTTGCTCTTTAGGTCAACTTCAAAACTCTTACAGGCATAATGAAGGGCTGCTTTACTTGCGCCATAGGCTTGGCTGCGTGTAAACGGCAGCAGGCGGGCCATACTGTCTACAAACACTAATTTATTGCCTTTTTGTAAGCTTGGCAATAACGCACTTGCAACGTTTATCGAGCCAAATACGTTAATATCAAACACCCGTCTGAACATGTCGGGTTCAATATTGTTTATGTCAACGTATTCGCAGGTGCCCGCATTTAGCACCGCAATATCACATTTAACGCCTGCCAATGCTTTGGTTGTGGCCGCTTCATCGCTGGCATCAAATTTGATGGTTGTTACATTACCGATGTTTTGTAGTTCGTTAAGTTTATCTTGATTACGACCACATGCAATTACGGCGTGCCCATTAGCGCAGGCCTCTTTTAGCAATGCTTCACCTAAACCAGAGGTAGCACCAGTTATAAGAATAGTCGCCATTAGGACATACTCCTTTTTATTCGTTTAATTAAACGTCCAAGTAATGGGATGTTTTCATACACCATCTGGCCTAAATCATAATAATCTCTATGAAAGGTAATTTTATCATTTTTAAGCGTTAACATTGTTATACCTTCGACTTTTATTGGCTTGTTTGCATTCATTGTTGACGTCCTATATTCCATCGTCCAGTTTACAATACACTTGCCGTCTTGGTTATCTTGCTTTGTGTGAATAACGAAACTACAAGACTTAGCATTGCGCAACAATTTTGCAAAATAATTTTCAACTGCGGCTATGCCTTTGTGTTCAGCAATAGGGTCAATAAATAAGACGTCGGTGCTGTAAATCTCTGCTAAATCTTCAACTTTCATGGTGTCTAAGTTGGTGTAAAATGATGAAAATTTTTCTAATAGTAATGTAGACATTAAAACGTACTTTTTGTAGTGTTAGATATCAATTTACGCCACTATATTGCTTGAGATCAGTTAATTAACTTTATTTAATTGTAACGCGTGCACGTTTACTTATTCTAGTTTGTAGTAATCTTTTTATTGTCGCCGCTAGTAATAATCCATAATCCACTGAATTTAACTGTAGTTTATATACTAAGCGTGATCACATAAATGAAAATGCCACTTTTTCCACTATCTTCCCACATCTTGCCCAAAGGCAGAATGGCTTTACGTATCTTTGAACCGCGCTACGTGCGCATGATCAAGCAGGCGTGCAAAGACGACAGCGGGTTTGTTATTTGCATGTTAAACAGCAGCGGCAATGCGCAGCAAAATAGTCATATTTTCCCCTTAGGAACGGTATGTAAAGTGGTCGATTTTGATTTGTTGGATGACGGTTTACTAGGGGTAACCGTAGAGGGAATGCACAGCGTTAGCATAAATGACATTGAAACGGAGCGTGACGATTTGCGTGTTGGTACTTGTTCCGCCAGTCATATTTGGACATGCGAATTAAAAATGGCAGACTTGCACCCCATCGATGTGCGCTTAAAAGAAATATTCGAACGATATCCTGATGTAAGTTCCCTCTACACAGAAACGCTGTTTAACGACCCAATGTGGGTGATCAATCGTTGGATTGAGCTGCTACCGGTAGGAGCTGAGCAAAAACAGCATTTTTTAGCACAGCAAGATTGTCAAAAAGTACTCAAATATTTGTCACAGCTAATAGAATAAGAACAAAGCGTTAATGATAGTAGTTCGTATAATGTAGTCATTATGCGTTTTATCGTCAGGAAAAACCTTATCTTACATTAACAATATTTAACTATTGAGATACATTTTTCGAGGTATACTTTACGCATGATAATTTGAACGAAAAATAAAGGTAGGGTCTATATGCTTATTGGAATTCCAGCAAACCAGCAACGTAATGAGACGCGGCAGCCCAAAGATTGTTCTGTCGAAATGTCAGGATATTTAGATACTATTGCGAAGCAACGATGCAAAGCTTCTTTCGCCAAAATTTTTAGCTACTTCGCTCCTAGACTTCGATCATATGCACTTAAGCAGATGGGTAACGAGGCTATAGCTATGGAACTAGTTCAAGATACAATGTCAAATGTCTGGCAAAAAGCGCATCTTTTTAACGCCGAGAAAGGCTCGCCTTCTACGTGGATATTTACGATAGCCAGAAATATACGCTTCGATATGCTAAGAAAACTGCAGAATAGGAAAGAAGATGTATGCTCAGATGACTTGTGGCCGGTTCTTTGTGAGCAAACCGCAGATACTAAGATTGCGCCACTTGATGAGCAGATAACGCTAGAGCAAGTTGGTCAGTACTTTAACGAGTTACCCGCTAAGCAACAGCGCGTTATTGAAGCTATTTACATTGATGGCAAGTCGCAGCAAGAGGTTGCTGATGAATTAGAAATACCATTGGGAACAGTAAAGTCCAGAACTCGTTTAGCGCTTCAGCGTTTAAAGGACATGCTACGAGAATATGATTAAGCATCATCCCAGTGAATCTGCTTTGCGCAGTTTCGTAGAAGGAGCATTGCCTTCTACGAAAGCTATTTTGATATCTGCTCATTGTGACATGTGTCCAACGTGCTTGAGCAAAACACGCAGTTTTACTGAATCCATAGCAGTAGATATGTTCCCTGATTTAAGACAAAATCCAACTATTCTTCGCGAATACATAAGCATGTTTGAATCTATCACTAACGACAGTACTTTGCTCAATCCAAGTTATTCACAGACATTAGATACACGCATAACATTGGATGGGCGTGAATTTGTATTGCCTGCGACATTGGCTAGGTTTGCCGACCGCATAGGAGAATGGTCTCACTTAGCTGGTAAACTATGGCATGCCTCTGTAAACATAGGCGGCGGGTCATTGGCACAATTTATTTATATGGATAGAGGCGCAAGTGTTCCTGAGCACACTCACAAAGGCAACGAACTTACTTTAGTGATTAATGGTAAATTCACAGATGGTGGAAAGTGCTATGAAAGTGGGGATTTTATTGAGTTAAACCAACAGCATACTCACATGCCCACCGCGGAGAATTATGAGGGTTGCCTTGTTGTTACTATGCTAGACATGCCGCTGCATTTTACTTCCGGGTGGGCAATGTTAATAAACCCTTTAAGCCAGCTATATTTTAAGGTTAATACTAATAACTAAGCGGCGCTGCGTTCACCTTCAGTAAAAAAAAGACACCTTGGCGGCGTCTTTTTTTTGGTTCAACATTTAAGCCAACGTGTCCATAGGCTTTCTAAACGACGCAATGTCTTAATTAATAAACTCGCTTTGGGGATAATTTAGTCTTAATGTTTTAACCGCGTTATTTTTCAGCTGATCTAAGCCAAGTTCGTTATAACTAGCAACCATTATTTCTAAAGCGGGCTGAATTTGCTCTGTATCGGCAAAATACTCCAGTACATATCGGCCTCTGTTCGCGGCGGCAACCCATGCTTCTCGGCGCATGTAGAATCGCGCTACTTCAATTTCATATTTGGCTAGTCTATTTTTAATAAACACCATTCGCTGCTTAGCATCCGGCGCATACTTTGAGTCAGGATGTTGCTCAATAAGTCGCCTGAAATCTTCAAAGGCTTCTTTTGACCTAGACGGGTCTCTGTCTGAGCGATCTACACCAAATACCGCTTGAAACAAGTTAGCGTCTTGCTCCATGTTGACCACCCCGCGCATGTATATTGCATATTCTACATCGGCATGATTTGGATTAAGCCTTATGAATCTGTCAATAGTGGCTAAGGTTTGATCTATATCACCGCTTTTATAATGTGCATAAATCAAATCTAACTGAACTTGATGAGACAAAGGCCCAAATGGGAACTTTGAATCAATACTGCTTAGTATTTGGGCCGCAGCAGAAAAGTTTCCTATTTCCATATTGTTTTTGGCTTGCTTGTATAATGCTGTAGGGCCCTGATTTGCTATTAACTGGCGTTGTTCATCTTCAACGTTTGAGCAAGCGGTGAGGGACAAAACAATCGTTATTGCGATGAGTCCGGTGAACAATTTTTTGCGCTTTATCATGTTTTAGAATTACTCATTTAATGTGATTTATAATTTTCAATAACGCTTAACAGGGTTTTTATGTCTGCTCGCTGTCTTTTGTGCTATCGGTAAAGCAATTACGTTGAAGGCTTGATATACTACGCTTCAATTTTTGCCAATGATCGTGTTTATGAGTCAACAAGTCAATTTAATATCGTTAAACGCAATAGTGCCCGATGAGCACTATGATACCAGACTAGACCAGTCTATTGCGCGTTTGTTCCCTGAATATTCACGTTCCAAGCTGAAAGAATGGATTTTAGAGGGCAGCGTCACTATAAATGCGCAAGTTGTGCTTACCCCAAGGCTAAAGCTAAAAGGCGGTGAAGAGATCGTTATTTCTGCCGAGCAAGCAGTGCAGGTGTTTAATGAAGCGCAAGAAATAACTTTAAATATTGTATATGAAGACGATGATATTTTGGTTATTAACAAACCTGCCAATTTTGTTGTGCACCCTGGCGCAGGCAATCCGTCTGGCACTATTCTCAATGCACTATTAAGTCATTATCCGGCCATTGAAAAAATCCCACGTGCCGGCATTGTGCATCGACTCGATAAAGACACAACAGGCCTTATGGTCGTGGCCAAAACCTTAAGCGCACAAACCAGCTTAGTTAATCAGTTACAAGAGCGTATAATGGGGCGTGAATATGAGGCTGTTGTGCTTGGCAATATGATTGCCGGAGGAACAGTAGAAGCCAACATAGGGCGCCATCAAACGAAACGCACCTTAATGGACGTAAGAGAAAGCGGTAAGCCTGCAGTTACTCATTATCGCGTAAAACATAAATACAGAGCACATACCCATTTACGGTTAAAACTTGAAACTGGCCGTACTCACCAAATAAGAGTGCACATGACATATATAAATCATCCCATTGTCGGTGATATTCACTATGGTGGTCGGCCAAGATTGCCCAAAAACGCAAGTGAAGAATTCATTACCATGCTGCGTGGCTTTAAACGACAGGCCTTACATGCCATCAAGCTTAGTCTGAGTCATCCTACAACAGGGAAGGTTATGACATGGGAAGTGCCAATTCCCAGCGACTTCGAGGCGCTTTTGGTTGAAATGAAAAAAGACTTAGCGCTGCACGATATGCCGCAGCAATGGTAGTATCCTAAGATGTTGTTCTTACCTGAAGAGGCGCTAGCGCCTAATGTGTTTTGTTTCACCACCAGCGTGCAGGGCGGGGTGAGCGACGACGCGTATAAATCGTTTAATCTAGCCATGCATGTGCAAGACAACGAACACCGCGTGGCAACAAATAGACAGCTTTTACACGCTATCATTGTGCAGCAGGCGCTTAACATAAGCACATCAGCTAAGCTGCCATTAATAGCGCCTATTAAGTGGCTAAATCAGCAGCACAGTAATGTTATTTCGGATTATGACAGCGCGATTTCACCCACCAGCAATGCTGCATGCGACGCGATATATTCTACGCGTATTAATACACCACTGGCGGTAATGACCGCCGATTGCTTACCGATTATAATTGCATGTACAAAAAGCGGTCAAATAGCGGCGATCCACGCTGGTTGGCGAGGTTTACTTAATGGTGTTTTGAATGAAACGGTTACTAAATTCAGTGATAAAACCTCGCTTACGGTATGGATAGGTCCAAGTATCTCACCGGCTCACTTTCACATTTCTGATGATATAATTGCACAGTTTTCGAATTATAAAGATGCGATACTTCCAGCCGCTACGGCGGGCAAGTATCACGTAGACCTTGCGCAAATAGCGCGCAAGCTGCTGGCAGATTTAAAAGTACCGACTATTCAAAAGTCCCCAATTTGTACATATTCTAGTGAATATTGTTTCTCACATCGCCGTGCGAGTCATCAAGGTTTGCAGCAAACGGGCCGTATGGCGACGGTTGTGTTGCGCGTCTAGCGGTGATTTATGCCTACGTTAAACTTTGACAAAAGTGACGTACATCAAGTTAGCGCTAACTTAAGATAGTGTGCTCACTTGAATTGTCTTTTATCAATACCCATACCTGAGCTTAGGAAATATTGGAGAGCTTAAGATGCGTTTAGATAAATTTACAAGTAAATTTCAAATTGCCATTTCAGATGCGCAGTCTCTTGCGCTTGGACGTGACAATCAATACATAGAGCCAATTCACTTAATGTCGGCCATGCTAAATCAGCAAGGCACAGGCATACGCGCGCTGCTTGAACACACTGGTATAAATTTGAATAGTCTACGTTCGTCACTAAATGAAAGCGTTGACAAGTTGCCTAAAATACAAGGTGCAGAGGCCGACGTTCAGCTAGGTCGTGACACCATTCGTTTATTAAATACCTGCGATAAAGTAGCCCAGCAGCGTAAAGACGATTTCATCACTTCTGAAATATTTGTGCTTGCGGCCGTCGATGACAAAAGTGCTTTAGGCCAATTGCTAATCAAGCTAGGCTTGACCAAAGTTAAAGTAGAACAGGCAATAGACCATGTTAGAAACGGCCAAAAAGTGACCGATCAGAATGCTGAAGACGTTCGTCAAGCCCTCGAAAAATATACAACCGACTTAACCGAACGCGCCGAACAAGGTAAACTTGACCCAGTAATAGGGCGCGACGATGAAATTCGCCGCACCATTCAGGTCTTACAAAGAAGAACCAAAAATAACCCCGTGCTTATTGGTGAACCCGGTGTAGGTAAAACCGCTATCGCTGAAGGACTTGCGCAAAGAATTATTAACGGTGAGGTGCCTGAAGGCTTAAAAAATAAGCGAGTATTATCACTCGATATGGGCTCGTTACTGGCGGGCGCAAAATATAGAGGCGAATTTGAAGAGCGCCTAAAATCTGTCCTCAATGAACTCGCAAGAGAAGAAGGGCGCGTCATTCTTTTTATTGACGAGTTGCACACTATGGTAGGCGCTGGTAAAGGTGAAGGTGCAATGGATGCCGGGAATATGCTAAAACCGGCATTAGCCAGGGGTGAATTACACTGCGTGGGTGCCACTACACTTGACGAATATAGACAGTATATTGAAAAAGATGCCGCGCTTGAACGTCGTTTTCAAAAGGTACTAGTGGAGCAGCCGTCGGTAGAAGACACTATCGCTATTTTGCGCGGGCTAAAAGAGCGTTACGAGCTTCATCACGCTGTGGATATAACAGACCCTGCCATTGTAGCAGCGGCGAGTCTGTCAAATCGCTATATTAGTGACCGACAACTACCCGATAAAGCCATTGATTTAATTGACGAAGCTGCATCCAGTATTCGTATGCAAATAGATTCAAAACCAGAAGAAATGGACAAGCTTGAACGAAGAATAATTCAGTTGAAATTGGAAGAACAGGCGCTTGCCAAAGAGACAGACACCGCCAGCCTCAAACGATTAGAAATTATTGAGCTAGAAAGAGAGCAAGCCGAAATTAAATACGCCGAACTTGAAAAAGTCTGGAACAAAGAAAAAGAGGCAATGCAGGGTACCCAAGGTATCAAGACGGATTTAGAACAAGCCAAGCTTGATTTAGAAATTGCCCGAAGAGCCTCCGACTTAAGCCGAATGTCAGAGTTGCAGTATGGCAAAATTCCTGCATTGGAGCAAAAGCTCGAGAAAGCTGCGCAAAATGAAATTACCGAGAATACCTTACTTAAAAACAAAGTAACCGAAGTGGAAATAGCGGATGTACTTAGTCGCTGGACAGGCATTCCAGTAAGAAAAATGTTGGGCGGTGAAAAAGACAAGCTGATTAACATGGAAGCTGCAATTGCTAGGCAAGTGATTGGGCAGACCGAAGCGGTTAAAGCGGTGTCGAATGCGATTAGACGCTCACGCGCTGGCCTTGCAGATCCTGACAAGCCGGTGGGATCTTTATTGTTTTTGGGCCCCACGGGCGTTGGTAAAACAGAGCTATGTAAAGCACTAGCAACTTTTATGTTTGACACTCAAGAGGCAATGATTCGAATCGATATGTCCGAGTTTATGGAAAAGCATTCAGTTAGCAGACTTGTGGGCGCCCCCCCTGGTTACGTTGGCTATGAAGAGGGTGGTTATCTAACTGAAGCGGTTAGGAGAAAGCCATATTCAGTTATTTTGCTAGACGAAGTTGAAAAAGCGCATCCTGATGTATTCAATATACTGCTACAGGTATTAGATGATGGTCGTTTAACCGATGGCCATGGGCGTACCGTCAACTTTAAAAATACCATTATTATCATGACTTCAAACCTTGGCTCTGACATTATTCAGGCGCAAAGTGGTGAAGAAAACTATGTGCAAATGAAAGCTAGTGTGATGCAGGTTGTAGGCACGCATTTCAGGCCAGAGTTTATTAATCGTGTAGACGACATTGTAGTGTTTCATCTTTTAGGCATGCAAGAGATAAAAGCAATTGCTAAAATACAGTTAAATGGGCTGCGTCAGCGACTATCAGAGATGGGCTATCAGCTCGAGATATCAGCAAGAGCGCTTGATAAGTTGGCTGAATCGGGCTTTGATCCCACATATGGTGCGAGACCGCTGAAAAGAGCTATTCAAGTGAATATAGAAAATCCGTTGGCGCAAGCATTGCTTGAAGATAGTCTTGTAAGCAGTGATACAGTAAATATAGACTACAACGAAGAGGGTCAATTTATAATAAAATAGTTGGCAGTAACGACAGAGCAGGATTTATCAATAATATAGATTATTCGATAAAATTTCTTTATATTACAGGTAGTTAAAGAAATTTATTAAGTGTAATTGCATCTAACCTTTTATCAAATTCAGTACAGTTATTCGGCAGTTCGTTTATCATTTTACGGTTTTCATTATTTATTTGAAGCTTATATAAGGCATACGCTAAATGATGTTGCACGTCAGGATCTTGTGCATTCTTCTATTAAGCTTTGTGAAGTAAGCTAAGACCTAGGTCGTGGTTTCCTTGAATCACTATTATTTATTAAAGGATACTTCAGATTGCGGGGTCTTCCTTGTAAAAGCTCAAACGCTTGCTGCGCAGAGATATAGGCGGCATCTATCTTATTTTCATACACACAAATATTAGCTAAGCTTTTAAATACCATTGGCATGGGTACTATTTACTCTGATCTCATTTACTAATCACAAATTTTGTAAAAAAAAGACATCATCGTGCATAATATTTACGCATTAGTAAAATTAAATTGTGCTCAAAATCAATGGTTAATTAGGTAAAATTTTATTTAATGCTCTATTAAATTGTATTGACAGACTTGACATTGTATCGACTGATTTGCTGAAAAAGGTAGCTAGTATTGTTTTAGTATTTTTTGATATACTCATGTGACTCAACTTCGGAGACTTTATGACAAACCCAAAACCACGCGGTATTTACTTGTTGCCAAATTTATTGACCACGGCAGGTCTATTTTCAGGTTTTTATGCGGTAGTAATGTCTATGAACGGGCAGTTTGAAAATGCGGCAATAGCTATCTTCGTTGCCATGATATTTGACGGTCTCGACGGCAGAGTAGCCAGAATGACAAATACACAATCTGCCTTTGGTGCTGAATATGACTCTATGGCCGATATGGTTTCTTTTGGTGTTGCTCCAGCCTTAATCGCGTATAACTTTGGTTTGAGTGAATTAGGTAAGTTCGGTTGGTTAGCCGCATTCATATATGTAGCGTGTGCTGCTCTGAGATTAGCGCGGTTTAATACTCAAATAGGTATGAGTGACAACCGCTATTTTCAAGGCTTAGCAAGTCCTGCTGCTGCTGCCTTAATTTCGGGTATGGTGTGGGTAAGTATGGAGTACGATATAGGCGGTAATGATTACGGCGTGATTGTGGCAATAATCACCGGTATAACTGGTTTACTAATGGTGAGCAATTTTAAGTACAATTCATTCAAAGAAGTAGACTGGAGCGGTAAAGTGCCATTTGTTGCCCTACTACTTATAATGATGGTCTTTATAATAGTGGCAACTGCACCTTCTCTCGTTTTATTCATTGTATTTATCTTATATGCAATTGCAGGCCCGGTTAATACATTTAGGACGGTAGACAAAGTTACCTTAGAAGATGTAGTTGGCGAAGCAAAAGAAGATGCTGATTTTCAAACCGACGAAGAGAATACTAGCTCTAATAGTGAGAAAGCAAACTCAGATAACGATGCTTCGCCCAAAAATTAAGCATAAGGTATTAAATACACGACTTTTTGCAAATAGTAGTTGATCGTTTTATCAATATAGGTAAACTACGCCTTCGCTTCGGGGAGACAAGGAAAAGCCTAGAGAGTAA
>NZ_BAET01000022.1 GCF_000252165.1 Glaciecola punicea ACAM 611 | reverse complement strand
GTTTAAGTGGGGGGATTCAAACTACACGTAAAACCGACACCACAATTGAAACCGATTATACGATAAGTGTTAATCCCGTTAAGCAAATGTGCAGTGACATTGACGTAGCCGTAGCGCGCGGTTATCGCTGTCTTAAAATAAAAATCGGCAATCAAGCCTGTGAAGATTTGGAGCGTCTGCGCGTAATTTATGCCCACGCGCAAAGCTTACAAAGCGATAAGGTCAATCTACGGATGCGCCTTGACGTAAACCAAGGTTGGGATACCCAAACCACAATCGATATTATGCAGAAACTTGAGCATGAGGGAGTCGCGTTTGAATTAATAGAACAACCCTTAGTGGCGAATGACATCGAAGGTTTAGCCCGCATTAAACGCGCGATTAAGACCCCCATTATGGCAGACGAGAGCGCGTTTAATCTTGCCCAAGTCGTACAACTGCATCAGCTAGACGCTATAGACATCATTAATATAAAATTAATGAAGGCGGGCGGTCTGTACCCCGCTATGCAGATTGCAGATTATTGCCGAGCGCATAAGCTAAGGTGTATGATGGGTTGTATGCTAGAAGGCAGCATAGGCGTTGCCGCAGCGGCTCATTTAGCGCTGGCATACGCTGATGTGATTACGCTAATCGACTTAGACGGACCTACCTTAGGACAATATGACCCTATTATGGGCGCCTCCCGGTTTAAAGATGCAAATATTTTTTTAAATACCACACCTGGACTTGGGATCAGCCCTTGGCAAGTGCTCTGTGTTTTTGGATGTCGCTAAGGTTACTCACTAAAAAAATGATAAATATCGTCCCACCGTATCCATTAATTGTGGGCTAAGCCAATTCAGTCCCGACAAGATGGGTGCGAAACTGTCTATATTAAGAATACTCTAACGTTTTTCTAGGCCTTTCGTTTAGTTGTCCCGCAACTTAACTTAATTTCAGCTAAAAATAATCATACGATCACTTAAACTTGACCGGCGGTCATTAATCGCTAAATTGCGCGATAGGTTAATTTAGAGTGAACAAGCCTGTAGCGAACGTATAAGACAAGTTTGGTTTATAGTTGATAAAATATTTGTGCGCATTATATTGTGCGTATAGTAATTTACGTAGAGATAAGTTATGGGTACTGCCAAAGAAAAAGTTAGAGTAAATGTATATTTAGATAAGACTGTGACAGAGGACGCAAAACGCCTCGGTATAAATCTCAGCAACAGCTTAGAAATTGCGCTGAAGTCAGAGCGAGAAACTAAATGGAAAGAGCGTAATAAACAGAAAATAGAGACATGTAATCAGTATATTGCTTGTGATGGTCTGCCATTTGATGACGGCGATTTATGCATTTAATTTGTCAAAGCGGTAAGTGAACCAGTTCGATATCTATGTAAATCCCGTGGTTAAAGGCAGAAAACGTTATCCTTACGTTTGTTCTGATAAATGAATTAGGAAAATGTATGGTTTGTCCCACGCTTCCAAATTAAGATATTGCCTTAGCGCTTATAGTGCTAAATTTAGACACGAATCGTTCGAGCATATAGTGAGGCATACTAACCAAAGGCACTTCTTTCAAATCTTGCTGCTCTGGTCTTGGTTTAATTAATCCATACTCAATATCGCCAGCATATAACCTTAAGGCCATGGGGTATGTCTTGGCACCAAGCATTAGCTTCAAAGATATCATCTTGTTCGAGTGACCAGACTTACATTCAATAGGAACAACTCTTGAATCCAATGCGGCGACAAAATCAACCTCAGAGATAGCATTTTTCTTCTTTCGCTCCCAATGATACAAGGACTTAGCCTTGTAATAAGGAGGCACCGACTGTAAGGTCTGAGCTACAAATTGTTCTGCCATTGCACCTTCGGCAACACTGTTAACATCCCCACTGCCATAGACCTCTTGTGGTAATAAGTCCATATACGAGTAAGCCAAGCCGATATCTAATGCAAATAGCTTGTGAGTGTACTTATCGGCTCCACTGAGCAAAGGGGCTTTGTTTTCGTGAGTATGAACACTTCTTCTAATCAGCTTTGACTTAACCAGGATTTCTATATGATCGCGGATTTTATCTGATCTAAACCCTGGCGCAAGCTTTGACAAAGTCATAGAGTTACATGGATGGCTATAAACCTGCCTGAAAATCAGCTCTAATAGTTTTGGGTCGTATTTTTGCCCCGACAACTTACCAAAGTCAGCGAAGTCATTGATATAGCCAGTGAGTAAGTTATTCTTAATCTCGTCTAGTCGCAGCACACCTTCATTATTAACGAATGCCTCCACCACTGCAGGCATACCGCCGCAAACCATATATTGCTTATACAAGCTATAGAAAATTTCATGAAAACTACTTCCTATAGGCGCTAAGACATCCAAATTAATAAGCTTTTTATATGCAACTGGATTCGCCGCCAAGACAAATTCTTCAAACGTCATAGGGTCTAAAAAGGCAAACTCCACACGCCCAGAAGGCCCTTGCCCTGACTTCTCTTTTTGGATTTCAAGCTCTAGCAGTGAGCCTGCTGTAATTACCTTATATTCGGGCGCCAATTCTTTAAAGTAACGAAGATACTCATAGAACCCAGGAAGCTCTTGAATCTCATCGAAGAAAAACAAAACATTTTCGGGCTCGGCTACTACACCTTTCTCTAACAGCAACAGCTCTAGAATGTCTTTTGCATTAGAGCGCTTATTTAACATCCCTGCAAAGCTGGGGGTATCTTCTAAGTTAAGCTCGATTAATATTAAACCAAGCTCTTTTGCCAGCATACGAATCAATGTGGTTTTACCAACCTGTCGCGCACCTCGTAGCACCATAACACCCCGAGAAGTAGCGCTAGCCCACGATTTCAATTGCTCAATACATCTTCTATACAAAGAATCCTCCTATGGGATTTTTCAAAATAGTTCAATTCCAAACAATAAACTAGCACGTTTATGCTAATTTCCAAACAATAAATCAAGCATTTTTTGTTCATTTCCAAATAATAAACGAAACATATTTAGCCCATTTTAATCCTATTGAGAATATGATTTAGGTTGGCACGTTTTGTGTCTTGTTTTGTAGCCTTGCGACTAGGAATGACTGTCTTTAAGAAAATTGATTCATCGGTTTCAATATACGAAACTAGATAAGCATAATTTTCAATATTAATAACAAAAATCCTTTGGTTCGGATATTTTTCTTGATTTACATGCTTTAAGTCATCTAATAAACACTGATTTTGTAAATAATATATGACATCTTCAAATGAAATGCCACGCTCCTCAATTAAGCGCTTGTTTTTATCAGAATTCCAATCAAATGTTTTCATGGCTGAAAGTATAGGACCGTGTGCCATATGTCATCAACACATGATGATTATACTGCTACGCAAAGCTTAAACGTTCGCAAGTAAACCGAATGACTATAGATAGCTCATTGCCGTCTATCGGCTCGGTACCAAAAGAAGCCAGTCGATGAGACTTTGTCTAAAGATTATCATTAGGCTGTGCACAAAGCCGACTAAAGCCGTGTTGAAAAGTAAGTTATAAATAGGGCGAGGAGTAGTCGTTGAAGAATTCTAAAAGTGAAGTGATGATGTTTTTTATTTATTCTTTCTAAATGGGACGTATTCGGATTAACACTCGGCATAATGGACAAATTTATGATGAAAGTTTTTAAGTTGCAAAATGTGTCCATAAAGTTGACGAAGTGAATGAATTAATGCTTTTAGCTAGGCAACGTTTAACTTCAACGGTTGTATCCCATTCAAATCCAAGGTCTGTCGAGGCTGCTAAGTTCAAGTGCAGCGTGGTGCGCAACACAAAGTCAACTAGGTTCCGAATACAAAATTGAGCGACGATTAAGATAGCCTACAGCGGTCCGCGGCTCCTAATTCGACTAAAGTTAAGAGCTTTATTTTTATAAAGCGGTCCGCATCTCCTTAAAATCAAAAAAACACGAGCATGTTTGTTAACTAATTTGTTAAACACCAAAAGCCCCATCGCTCAATAATTTCTAAATTCAGATACCACCTTGCGTGATTTCTCCAGCATTGCTCGTCGCTTACTCGACGTCTGCATCAGTGAAATAAACAGCATATCTATTACGAGTTCTTGTGCGGTGCGCGCCAATATCGACGATATTCGCGTAGCGGCTTCTTCAGCCACCGAGTAAAGTCTTACCTGAGCATGCATTGAAACCGCTGTATCACCAAATTTAGTAAGCGAAATAACAGGTGTTTTGTTTGCCACCGCTTCCGTTACGACATTGACCACTTCTCGCGTTGCGCCTGACTCACTCAGGGCAAACACCAGGTCGGTTTCACCCAGCGTTGATGCGATGGCCAGTTGTGCGTGCCCGTCAATTTCAGAGATAGCCGCAATACCAAGCTTTTGCAGTTTGAATGAAAAATCTTTACCCACTAAAGCAGAGCCACCAAGCCCTGTTATTAATACGCGTTTGGCTTCTTGAAGCAAAATAACCGCTTCGGCAAAAGAATGTTTGTCGTTCAGGTTTTTAGTTTGATTGAGCACTGCAATTTTACTTTGCAGCAACTTTGACGACATTGTTTCATAATCATCACCTACAGCAATGCGGCCATGCAGCTTTTGATGGTCGGTTTCAACATTATTTAAATCATCTAAAATGCCAAGCTTGAGCGCTGGGTAGCCTTTATACTTTAGCTTTTGAGCAAACTTAATGACTGAGCTTTGGCTAACCCCAACTATGCTTGCAAGTTTTTGCGACGACAGGTCACGAAGATCGCCCGGTGAATTTAAGATGTAGAATGCTAGCTTCTCTTCACTGCTTGATAAAGAGGGCAGTAAGGCTTTTATTTTAGAAAACGCGGCCATTAAAAATCCTTTTAATGAATACATTATTCCTATTTACTGATTAATAATAGAATAATTTGCATAAAGATACATTTTTTCGGTAAAGTAACAATACTTTATCGATAACTATTGTTGATGTTTTCATGCCATCATCCATTGCACATTTGCTTAGCAAGCTTAATCTTGAGCACATTACGCATAGTGACATACAGCCATTTTTTGAGGTGCTGCACAAAGAAACGCGGGTGCAAATTACCCATGAGGGAAGCTCCTTTGAGGGACGCAGCATAAAGCGTATAAGCTATGGACACGGCCCTATCGTGATTTTAGCGTGGACCCAAATGCATGGCAATGAGGCAACGGCAACGGCCTCGGTATTTGACTTACTCGACACACTTTTACAAAGCAGTGATAAACGCCTAAACAACGCACAAACGCTGTTCACTGTGCATATTGTTCCCATGCTTAATCCCGACGGTGCCCAGCGCTGCATTCGCCATAATGCCCAAGGTATTGATATCAATCGCGACGCGATGGCCAAGCAAACGCCAGAAGGCAACATATTGATGCATTTAGTCGATACACTGCAGCCTAATGTTGCCTTTAATTTGCATGACCAAAGCCCTTATTATCAATGTGGTACAACGGGTAATCCATCGACCATTGCCTTCTTAGCACCCGCTTTTGACATTGAGAAAAGCGTGGATGATAGCCGGCAGTTAGCCATGGCGCTTATCGGCAGAATGACAGAGGCGATTTACCCGCATATTGAAGCCTGCGTAGCACGCTACGACGACACCTTTTCTCCCCGCTCCTTTGGCGATCGCATTGCAGGTAAAGGTGCTGCAACTATATTAATTGAATCTGGCGCAGCGCGCGGGGATCCTAACAGACAGATTGCACGATCAATGAACGTTATAGCGATACTTGAAGCAATGAGCATGCTGCAAGATAGGCATCATCAAAAAATCAGCCAAGCAGCTTTTGATAAATACCAGCAGCAGTACTGGAAAATACCTGAAAACATCTGTGAAACGCTTTCATCATTACTTATTCGAGGATTGCATTTTTCAGGCGTGCACTCTTATCAAGCAAGTATAAGCATTAAACAAACGTCGCGCTATTCACGTCAGTTTTATATTGACACGGTTGGTGATTTACATGTTCAAGCAGGGCTAGTAGATTATGACGCAAGTGAATTAACATATGATACTGGCAAGACGCATACGCTTAATGCGCCTACCATTATAACAAACGAAAGCTATAAACAGTGGCTAAAGCAAGGGGTGATTCAGTTTCAAGGAGAGACTCACCACCTAAGTAACCAATCTGATTATCAAGTAATGCTTAATCAGCCAGTTGGAGCCAACTCACAGGCGCTAGTATTACAACAGCCTGCATACTTTTTAATGCGCAAGGGAAAAGCAATAGTCGCGGCAGTGATCAATGGCGCACTAATTGAAATAGACTAAGACCCTATAATGGATCGATCAAAAACGAAAAGCACTAATACTTTAGCCGCTTAATCGGATGTATGCTGCGCATTATTCACCTTTATAACTAACCTGAGTCACTCTTTCATATTTTAAAATAATTTATTTACACTTTAGGCTGTATATTTGGAATAATTTATTATTTACATTATTTTTGATTATGCTAACGTAGAATTCGGCGTGAGTGCAAACAGCAAAACTCATGCTTGCCAACAAGCAAGTCAAAAGAGTGTCGCATAATCTGGGTTCAGTGAATATATGCTGTGGCGTGTTCAACCTCGGCTGATCACAAGTGATAAAAAACGATACCAACATTAATCACATAGGGAGAACGCACCGTGAAGCTAAATAAAATAGCATTAGTGCTAGCGATGTCAGGTTTTGGCGCTCACGCCATTGCCCAGCAGCCAGCTGAAGATAATACTGAATCAGAGCAAACAATAGAACGTATTTCAGTCACCGGTTCGAATATTAAGCGAACTAGCTTGGAGGGAGACCTACCTATTACCGTGATTACACGGGCGCAAATAGACGCAGGCGGTATTACCTCTGCCGAACAACTATTGCTACAGCTTAACATTTCGTCTAATTCTAACGACAACCTCGCTAGTAATGCCGGGATAGTGGGCGGTGAAGAGCGCGGTAATAACGGAGCATCAAGCGCTAACCTTCGCCAACAGGGCGTTGGTTCAACGCTGGTGTTATTAAACGGACGTCGCGTTGCCACGCATGGTTTGAAGGGCCGCTCGGTTGACTTAAACTCTATTCCTTTTGCCGCCATCGAGCGTGTTGAAGTGCTGCGTGACGGAGCGTCAGCCATCTATGGTACTGACGCCATTGGCGGCGTCATAAACTTTATTTTGAAAAAGAACTTTGAAGGCGCACAACTTGGTGCCTTTGCTGATCATACCGAAGAGGGTGGCGGCAATATTTACCGCTTCAACGTACTTGCCGGAACCGGCGATGTTGAACGAGACGGCTTTAATATAATGGGGTCGCTGACGTATAAGTCGGCCGAAATACTGCGCGGCTCCGATCGTGACTTTACCAACACCTTCCAACCACTGCGAGGTTTGTCGCCCGACACTCGCGGCGCGCCATTTGCATCGGTCAACGACCGTTTTAGTCGTCCAAATGATCCCACATCAAGCCAGTACAATTTAGTTGGTTCTGGGCTTATTAATCCAAACACTGGTTTAGAAAACGACGTACTCAATGTTTTGGCACTGCCTGGGCAACCCGGCTGTGATGCCTTTGAAAACATGGGACCAGACGCCGCTGATTTGTGGAACCGATCGCGCAACTTAGGTGTAAGCTGTTCATGGGATTATCCAAGGGCGTCGGTGTTACAACAGCCTGTTGAAAATATCGACTTTGTTGGCCGCGCCACCATGAAAATTGGTGAGGATTCTGAAGCATTTGTTGAATTACTCGGATCGGAAGTGGTCTCTAAAAAAGTATTTGAGCCTAACCAAATCACCCCATGGGCGATTGGTGCAGGTGACTGGGATACCTTTGGCGGCGGCTTCTACCCAAGCACAGGTGCATCATATGACTATATTGTTGATGCCTTATCTGATTTTTATGGCGCTGACCAATTAAACATAGGCGCACCCATCGCCTATCGATGGCGCTGCATGGACTGTGGCCCGCGCGAAATCGAAACCACCACTTCCTCCTATAAAATCCAGCTTGGTTTAGAAGGCGTTATTGGCGATTGGGATTACATGGCCGGTTTGTCGCGTTCGGCAAACGAGTCTACATCCGAGCTAGGCAGTGGCTACCACTTTACTTCTGGACTTGCACAAGCCATCGGTACCGGCGTACTCAATCCGTTCTTACTGCCGGGTGAGTCGCAAACTACACAGGCTATTCAAGCCCTTGATGCCGCCTCAGCAAGAGGCATAGAACTGTTTGGGGGGGAAACCACCATGACTCAAATAGATGCGTCAATCTCCGGCAATACCGGCTATGAGTTAGGATTTGGCGGTGACAGCATTTATGTGGCGGCCGGTATAGACTTACGACGCGAAGAATACAAATTCAACGGCGACCGCCGCGCGGCCGACACCCGTCCTAGAATTTATGGTGCTCCGTTTGACGATGCAAATGCACTTGATAATGTGAGTCGCGACATAAAAGCAGTGTTTGTAGAGGCGTTAATACCCGTAAGTGAGAATTTTGAACTAAACCTTGCAGTACGCCATGACAAGTACGATGGTTTTGGTGGCACCACTAATCCGAAAGTCGGGTTTAAATTTACCCCTGTTGAGGAGCTTTTGTTTCGCGGCGCCTACAGCACAGGCTTTAGAGTACCCAGCTTCAACCAGTTGTTTAACGGGGTAACAGAAGAGCCCTATACTGGCACTGACTTAGCTAATCCGTTTTTATGTCAAGACGGCGTGGTAGATATCAGCGATCCGAACTGCCAGATTATCACGCCCGAAATTTTATTTGGCGGTCAGATTGATCTTGGACCTGAAGAATCTGAACAGCTTAGCTTCGGTTTTGTATTTGCCAAGGGAGACTGGATAGTAAACGTTGACTGGTGGGAAATTGAAATTGAAGGCACTATACAAACACCAGGCTTTAAAGAGCTCATTGAAAATCCAGAATTGTTTCGAGACAACTACGTTTTTGACGGAGGCGGCACCAGTGGAGAGATTGTTTCTATTGACCGACGCTTTATTAACGCGGGTGGGCGCTCCACCAGCGGTATTGAGCTTGGTATTGCTACCAACGGCGAGCTGTGGGATGGTACTTGGGGCTTAAACATTAACGCAAGCTATCTAATTGAGGACAAAAAACAAGAGCGCGATAACGCGCCTTTTGGGCCAAACTTAGTCGGCACACACTCCCGCGGTAACATCCCACTTCGTTGGAAGAATACTGCAGTATTTACTTACAACTACGACGATTTCATCCATACCTTCACGCAAATTTTTCGCTCTGGTTATGACGATGAGACACCTCCAGGGGTGGCTTCAGGCGAAGCAAATCCACCTTTATATGACGATTCGGTTGATAGTTATTTAGTATACAACTACAGCATGAACTATACCGGCTTTGAAAATATCGAGCTGATAATGGGCATAAAAAACCTGCTTGATAGAGATCCACCTTTTACGGCGCATCAAAATGATTTTTCACCCGGTGCTGCATTTGATCCACGTGTCGCTGATCCTCGCGGAAGGGCATACACGGTGCAGTTCAACTACAACTTCTAAGCATTAGCTAAATGATAGAAACATGGACACAGAAAAAAAATCAAAAGTAGTAATAGTCGGCGGCGGTTCAGCGGGATGGATGACCGCTGCTGCGCTATCGCATCTACTGCCGCGCGACCGCTTCGCCATTACACTGATTGAATCAAAAACCATTGGTACAGTATCTGTGGGTGAAGCAACTATCCCATCAATACTTGAATTTAATCAAATGCTGGGGATTGATGAGGCTGAATTTCTTAGTTTTACGCATGGCTCATTTAAACTGGGTATAGAGTTTCACGACTGGTATAAAAAGGGGCATCAGTATATGCACCCCTTTGGGCCTTATGGCGTGAACATGAATGGCATCCCTTTTCATCATTATTGGCTCAAAGATAAGCTACAGGGCAAAGAAGACCCGTTGTCTGACTATTGCCTAGAATACCAAGCGGCGTTGAATAATAAATTTTGCCATCCACAGGCACAGTCTCGCTCGGCGATGGCAAATATTAAATATGCTTATCATTTTGATGCAGTAAAATACGCCGAGTATCTATCTGCGTTTTCGGTGAAACGCGGCGTTAACAAAATCATCGCACAGATTACAAAAGTTCATCAGCATGCCCAAACACAAGACATTTCATCAGTGGCGCTTAGCAATGGCGAACTCATTGAAGGTGATTTGTTCATCGATTGCTCTGGCTTCAAAGGTCTGTTAATCGCGCAAACGCTTAAGGTGGGCTTTGAAGACTGGCGACAGTACCTGCCCTGCGACTCAGCGATAGCGCAGCCAAGTGAGTCTTTATCCACTATAAAACCTTACACAATATCCACCGCACACGAGTGCGGCTGGCAGTGGCAGATACCATTGCAGCATAGAATAGGCAACGGCTTTGTCTTCTCGTCACAGTTTCTGTCTAAAGACCTCGCTATTGACTGTTTGGCTAAACGCTTACCAAGCAAAGCCTTGTCTGAGCCACGCCAGCTAAACTGGATCAATGGAAAACGCCAACAAGCTTGGAAAAACAACTGCATTGCCATTGGGCTGTCCGCAGGATTTATTGAGCCCCTAGAATCCACAGGTTTACAGTTAATTCAATCAGCAATTATGCGACTGCTGTCGTTATTTCCCAGTGGCAGGTGCCAACAAGTTGATATCGACACCTACAATCGCTACACGGATGACGAACTATGGCGCATCCGTGATTTTATTATTCTGCACTATAAAGCTACCCAGCGAAATGACTCAGCGTTTTGGCGCTATTGTGCGTCAATGCCTATTCCTGATTCACTGCAAAATAAAATCGAACTCTATCAGTCTAGCGGGCGCATATTTAGGGAAAACAATGAGTTGTTCAGTGAAATAAGCTGGCTTTCAGTGATGAACGGGCAGGGGTTGGTACCCAAAGCTTATCATCCTTTAGTAAATAACTTATCCGAACAGCAGCGCCAACAAAACCTGTCTCATATAGCCGGTGCAATGCGCGAGGCTGAGCAACAAATGCCCGACCACAAAGCTTATTTACAGAAGTACTGCAGGGTTAGCACTTAAATGATCGCTTAATCAGGGCAACTGCCGCGGATCACTAAGCGCGTTTCAGGCGCTTTCTCTTACTTGCGCGTAAGCGCTCGCTCAACATATTCACTGTTAATCTTTTAAGCTCAGTTCATACACAAACGATCCCAACGGCGGTAAGTTAACATCTATACTGGCGACGCTGCGTTTCCTGCCCACGGTGAGTGTATTTTGCTGTTCGCTGATTAAGTCTGTTAGCGGTTGTCGCCCCTCATTAAGCTGCCACTTTACCACTAGGCTAATCGGAAGTTGTATTGTTGTGTCAACTGCTTCTTCACTAAAATTGCTCAGTACTAGCAGCGCCGTGTCCTCACTTTGCCTCACAAAAGCAAACTGCTGCTGCGAATAATCACTATCAAGCCCAATATTAAACGCATGAATACTGTAGTATGCGCCGCGCATTGCCGGGTGATTCGCCGATATATTAAGCACATCAATATAAAACTGCCTTAACGCTTTTTCAGATTCACTTAGCTGCCCGCCGTCAAACTTACCGTTATTCATCCAGCGTTGATGAGCAGGCACACCCACGTAATCAAAAATACTGGTGCGTGTAGGTAAGCCAAAACCCCCCTTTTCACTGCCGTCTTCACCTACTTCTTGACCAAAGTAAAGCATGGTAGGAGAGCGACTGATAAGCGCTGATACTACCAAAGCGGGTTTGCCCTTTTGCGCACTGCCGGCAAAATCGGGGCTGGCAATGCGTTGTTCGTCATGATTTTCTAAAAAGTGCAGCATATGCGCTTCAATATCGGCCATGCTGTGCTGTATGTCGTCAATGCTCTGCATATCCCCATTGCCCTGCATCACGCTTTTAAGGGCATCGTAAAAGTCTACTTTGTTGTACAGGTAGTCCATTTTACCTAAATGCAAATAGTCACGGTACAAGTGAGGCTGGTATACCTCGGCAAGCAGCAGTGCATCGGGGCGCTTAGTTTTAATAGATGAGTTTAAAAAAGACCAAAACTCCACAGGCACCATTTCCGCCATGTCAAAGCGAAAACCATCCACACCTTTATCGAGCCAGAAGTGCACTATATCTTCAAACTTATACCATGAGTTGGGTAAATCTTGGTCTGCCCAAAACGCGTGATGCGCTTTATAATCGCGTGTTCTATATTCATCAGGCAGCCTAACAAAATCGTAGCTGCCGTCGGGTTTCACGCCGTAGTTTATCTTAACGGTTTCATACAAATCGCTGATATCGGGCTGCGCTTGCCTTGCGCCATTGCCGCTCCATTTAGCCGGTGTTTCGCTAAATGTCGCGTCGGCTAGTGGGTGTTTCTCACCGCCTAAGGGAGCATAGTCAGCAGATGTCGGTACTTGAAATGATTCTCCCACAATATAATAGAAGTTATTGTCGCGCGAGTACTCTAGATCGGTGTTGTCGTTAACACCAAAATCTTCAATACCCGCTGGCTTATTTAGCGAAACATAGTGCCGAGCCACATGGTTTGGCACTATATCTATGATCACCTTCATATCGTTGGCATGCGTGCGCGCAATTAGTGCTTCAAACTCTTGCATACGATTGCTAACATTATTGGCAAGGTCGGGGTTAACATTGTAGTAGTCTTTTACCGCAAAGGGCGAGCCGGCGTGTCCTTTCACTACATCGGGATCATCTGCACTAATGCCGTATTCGGTGTAATCTGCGATTAAGGCATGATGAGGAACGCCGGTGTACCAAATGTAAGATACACCTAGTTCGCGAATACCTTGCAGCGCTTCGTCGGTAAAATCGTCAAACTTGCCTACGCCGTTTTCTGCTAGCGTGCCCCATTCCTTATTGGTGGTATTGGTGTTACCGAACAGGCGGGTAAACACCTGATAAATGACAGGCTTGCCTTCTCCTTGGGAATGGTGTGGCAGTCCATTTTTCGGTAAATTGTCATTTTGCTTGGACATAGTAACTGGGTCCTGCTGAGAGTTCTGTTTAGCCGCCGCTGACTTGTCACTGCAGGCGCTTAATGAAAAACAAAGCATCAATATAGCGGGTATCGTAAGAAGAGGCACATTGCCTCGCGGTAAGCTTTGCACTATTAATTTTCCTTAACTGTAAATTGCATTGACGCGTGATGCGCCCTTTAATGTTGATCACTGTTTTCAGCAAAATCCCAATAACCGGCGTTGACCAGCTGCAGTAATAAATTCAGCCAGTGTGTGCTTTGCGCAGTTTGCAAGGTGAAGCCTTGGGGTAAGCCCTGCACCTGCCTGCTCTCAAGTAAGGTCACTGTTTGTGTAAAAATAGACTTATCTACCTCAAACCTATTACCATCAATGTAAAACGTAAACGTATGCAGCTGCCGCTCAGCGTAAATAGGTTTCACCCCAGGTAATTTTTCAAAGGTTTCGCCTTGTGCTACCGCCTCACTAATATCTGCTATTTCATAAAGCGACAGTTCTTGCTCAGTCGCCAAGCCTTGGCGCGACAGATACTGCAGCAGCGCTTGTTCTGCTTCAGGGCTATTTAAGAGCTCAACAATAGTGTCTTTGAGTTTATTAAGCTCATTCGTACTAACCTGCATTGGCGATGAACTTGCTACGCGTAGCTCAGCAATATCAGGGTCGCAGTAGCGGCTTTGAGCTTGCGTTATGCTATCGCTTTCATCTAATAAACCGGTGAGCGCTTCTAGGTTGGTCGGCGCCCTAAACCCAAGTGAATAGTTTAAGCATGGCGATAATGTCATACCTTTGTGTGGGTGCTGGGGTGGAATATAAATGGCATCGCCTGGCAGCAGCACTTCATCAATAAGCGCGTCGAAGTCTTCTATTTGTTTTAGTAGTGGATGCGGAATAATCAGCTTAGCGTTTGTGGTAGCATCGATGGGTAAACCTACCTGCCAGCGGCGGCTGCCCTTACCTTGTATTATAAACACATCGTACTGGTCGGTGTGTGCGCCAACGCCTGCATTTTTGGTGGAGTAACTCACCATTACATCGTCAAAGCGCCAATGGGGAATGAAGTCAACTATGCTGGCTAGTGCATTTACATCATCAATGTAATTATTTACCCCTTGCACCAGCAGTGCCCAATCACCTTTACAGTAGGGTTCAAAGTCATCAAATGGGCCTTGATGAACATCCCATGCGCCATCTGAATGCGAGACTATACGGCTGTCTACGCCCTCTTCTTGTGCTAAGCCAGCTAAGTCGTTTTCATCAATGGGATCAACAAAATTAGGCACAAACTGCCTAATTAAGCAGGGCTTTTTTTGCCAATATTCTTTTACAAAATGCTGTGGGTCAAAATTTTTAATAATCATGCGTAGGTTCTACCAGCTTGCTTTAGCGTCACTTTCATATAAACGCCATACAAAGCCTGCGCCAATACTGAAGGTAACGTCATCTTCGAATAAAGGACTGTCTTCGTTTGCTGAGCCTTGATGAAAGGAAGCGCTGCCACCCAAGAATCCGCGCGCGTTTTCAAAAACAGGGAACGAAAAACCGATGGATAATTCACTGCCTAAATAGCCGCCTTTGGCATCATACGCTTGCCTTTCGTCGCTTACAAATTCGTTGCCGACCTGATAGAAGTAATCATGCAGCTTCTCGCTTGCAAAGGTTGCGCTTAAAGATACGTTTAAACCTGTTTTTTCAAAAAGGCCGCCACGCTGTTGATAAGACAACTCTGGCTCTATTACATAGCCGCGCTGGTCAATTCTGCCAAAATCGGTGGAAAATACGGCTCTGGTTTGCAGTTTTGCGTTTAGTCGGCCATTACCGCCGCCATCAAAAGAAATGTCTTTTACTTTGTAAATGATTTCCGGGCCTACTTCAAACAAAAAATCGAGCTCAGGCATACCCTCTCGTGCGCTGTTATCTTCGCTGTCGGCGGCAAATGCCCCGCCAAAGGATAGGTCAAGCTCAACGTTTCCTTTTTCCACGACCACCGCGCGCGCGCCGCCGCCACCCACTCGAAATACATCGCCACGATATACTAAATAAGGTGCGGCTAAGGCGATAAAATTACGCTCGCTAGAGGCGGGATAGTTCGCTACGTCTATTACGCCGCCGCCCACGCCAAACTCCCATAGGGGTTGCTCTTCATCAAGCGCTTCAAAGCCAGTGAGGTTTCGGTCAGGAGATTCGCTAGTGACATCTGCGTTGGTCTTGTCGTTGTCGACATTAGCATGCGCTATTGTCGACAACGACAAGACCAGAATAGACACAGCAAAACGTAATCTTTTTGGTAGCAAGATACTGAACATTAATTTTCCTCACAAATAGCAGACTATTATAATATACTCATTTGGAGCAAAAAAGAGCAAAAACCCAACATTAATCTCCTGTTAGTTTGCCTTTATATACGGCGATATTTTATAAGAGCTATATAAGAATTACGTTTGACATCCTCCCCGCCCTAAAGGGCGAGGCTTTCCGCTCAATTCCGGTAAATTATGCCCACTGAGTGTAAAAATGACGCAAACAAGCCCACTAGCACATCGCGTTTTCAAGGGTGTCTGGTGATCTTACGCCATTTACATGATGCCTTAATCTGCAGGTGCCGTTGGCACACAACTTGAATACTCTAAACAATCGAACACAACGTTTTAGGGTGAGTGTTACAGTGATTAGGGTAATAAAAACGGTAATTGGAAGTAATGAAGACGTAGCATTCCCAATAGATGTGAACGCTTTAGAAAACGCTTATAATGCTCTCTACGACAGCTTGTCATTGCTGTCACTGGCGAGCGATTTAATCAACAGTAAAACCCTACTGCAGTGTATTAAAGACCTGCACAGTGAGCGTTTAAATAACAAAGACTATGTTCTGAATTTGTTAAAAGTGCGTGGGCAAGCGTGCCCTAACGAAACTTCTATTAATAATGAAATTGTGTCGTTATTAATAAAGCGCATTTCAAGCTTAGGTGGGTCTGACATAAAACTTTGCGAATATATTATTGAATCTGAGACAGCGCACACTGAACAAGTACTGAGCGCTTCTATGGCTGCAGGTTCTACCAAGGTAAGCAGTATTTTGAGTGAGTTAGCAAAAGGCTTAGAAGCCGCCTGTGTGTCTTTAAGCGACTCGCTAGCCACCTATACGGTTAACAACGAGTCAAAATAGACATCAAGATAAACCCATTGTCCATTGAGGCTTGTTCTGACAATCATAAATAAACACTAACACCCTTTCATTCGGTGTTAAGCGCTTGTTTCAATTTTCTCTAGCTAAAAATAGGTAATTCTATGACTGCAGCAGTGACAAACTCACTAGATGAACGAATAATAGCAACCTACCCAACAAACGACAAAGCAAAACAGGCAAAAGTAGTCCTTATGCGCAAATTGGGCCTTCTAAGCGGCAGCATTAAAATTGTTGAGCCCAACGAAAAAACGCCGAGCGAAAAATTAGAAGGTAGTAGTAAACCCATTGGCAAAAAAATGTTGTTATTACACCTGAAATATCCAGCCATGGGCTTTTTAATTGGTATGTGTATCGCGTTCTTACTAGTGCTATTTGGTCCGG
This sequence comes from Glaciecola punicea ACAM 611, assembly GCF_000252165.1. GTDB lineage: Bacteria > Pseudomonadota > Gammaproteobacteria > Enterobacterales > Alteromonadaceae > Glaciecola > Glaciecola punicea. The sequence continues at coordinate 91,236 of NZ_BAET01000022.1, read as the reverse complement.
CCTTTGCCCAAATAAGCCCTATGTTTACCTTCATCGCTTTCATAAGCCATGGCGTTTTTATTGGCGCTTTTTTTGCTGGTTTTCGCTCTTTAAAGCCAGAGCACGACCATCTTAATCAGCACGCCTTGCAGGCAAAAGAACAAGACTATTGGTCACTGATCGTGAATACAAACGACACTGATATAAGTAAACAAGATATTTGCGACGAGATAGAACAAACTGAGTGTGTAGTCGTAAAAGTCAGCAAGTAGCGAACTACCAGACGATGTAATAAAATAAGCCAATACACGAAGGCCATCAACAAAGCCAACAAGGCTAGGCCAATCAAAGCATCGTGAACAAAAACACTGAACATAATAGCGTCGACTATTTTACTAAAGAGACATCCTCTATTTTCCCAAGCTAGAAAATAACTAAAAGCATTCTGGTTTATTTCTGTTGTTGACGTACACTATTCCCCAATCACCCTGTAGAATAAGGGCTACTATTGATGATCCTCGCAATAATCTATACCATCTCATATTCATTCTACAAATATGACCAACATATAACTTTAGGAAGCACGTAAATGGCTGTATTCGGTACTGTTTTTATGCCTCAAATGACAATGATAACCTTTGAAAACGAAAAATGGAGCGATGCGCAAGTCGTTAGTTCACAAAGCATAAACTTACACCCAGGTGCGCATGTTTTGCACTACTCAAGCACGTGCTTTGAAGGCTTAAAAGCTTTTCGCCACAGCGATGGCAGCATTTATACTTTCAGAATGGATCAGAACATTGCACGCTTTGCCCAAAGCAGTCAATTACTGTCGTTACCAAACGTTGATAAACAGCAAATAAGCGACATGATCCTCAATATTGTTGGTCAATACGCAAACGATGTCCCCGAGCCACCAGGATCTATGTATATTCGCCCCACACATATTGGCATCGAAGCGTCTATCGGCAAAGCCGCAGCGCCCTCGCTGTCATCTATGTTATATGTACTTTTATCTCCCGTGGGCGATTATTTTGCTGGCGGCGCTAAACCTTTACGACTGCTGCTAGATGAAGACGGTATGCGCTGTGCACCGCATATGGGCATGGTTAAAAGCGGTGGTAATTATGCCAGCGCTTTGCCGCCCATCATGAAGGCGCAAAAAGAAGTGCAGGCCGACCAAATACTGTTTTGCCCCAATGGCGATGTACAAGAAACAGGCGCTGCTAACTTTCTGCTTATCGACGGCAATGAAATTATCACCAAAGCGCTAGACTCAAGTTTTCTGCACGGCGTCACTCGAAACTCTATATTAACCTTAGCTAAAGACCTTGGTATGCAGGTTAGTGAGCGCAGCTTAACGGTAAAAGAACTATTAGAACGCGCTAGTAAACCAGGCACAGAGGCCGCGCTGTCGGGCACGGCAGCGGTGCTGACCCCAGTAGGTACATTTGTTCATAAAGATACAGAATACACAGTCGGCAGCGGCGCAGCCGGACCTACTACTATGAAGCTCAGGCAGGCACTTAATGACATCCAATGGGGTAAAGCGCCAGACACGCACGGTTGGTTAGTAAAGGTAAAATAAACCAAAATGGCTGTAACAAGCAGCACAGCAGTGTGATACGGCTTTTAAGTCGTCTTATTGACGTTCGTAAAAGCCCATTTTTTTAGTGATGCAGTTAAATTGCTTAACAAAATGGGTTTCTCCAAGTAATCATTCATGCCGGCCGCTAAACATTTTGCTCTGTCATCTGACATGGCGTTTGCCGTCACCGCGACGATGGGTATGCAATTGTCAAACAACGCATCTTCATTTGCTCTAATGATTTTACTGGCCTCGTAACCATCCATGACCGGCATTTGGCAGTCCATAAGAATTAAGCTATATGCGTGAGGCGTTTTGGCAAGAAGATGTAGTGCTTCTTTGCCATTAACGCCCAGCTCGAAGTCGTAATTTAGTTGCGTAAGCATACTGCCAATAACTTCTTGGTTGATGTAGTTGTCTTCGACTACAAGAATTTTTCGTTTAGTAAGCGAGCCTGTATGTTGCAAAAATCCATTGGAGTCTGGGTTTGAGCTGTCGCTTTTGCTGCCTAAGGTTTGCGTTAACAAAGACGAAATTAGCGAATCGGACTTTAAAGGCTTTGCTAAGTAGGCAGCAATAGCCGGCGCAGAGTTTTGTTGGCTTTTTAACGACCAAGCTTGAGAAGTCATGACAATAATCGCCGGCTTACCACACTGCTTATTATTATAAATAGCCTTGCTGAGTTCCATGGCGTTCATGTCGACAAAATTCAGGTCTATCAGCACAAAATCAAAGGCTGACTGCTCTTTATACGCTTGCTGTAGCTGCTGTATTGTATTGGCTGCAGTATTGGCAATGTGAATTTCAATGCCGCAGTGGTGCAAAAAGTTTGTAATAGCTTCTTGCACACTTTTGTTAGTATCAACGAGCAGTAGTTTCTTTTGAGCCAAAGAACTAAAATCGCTAAGAGGCGCCAAAACACTGTTTTCCTTGGCTGGTTTATTAGTAATTGTGAATGAAAAAATAGAGCCTTTTTTGAACGTGCTTTTTACCTCAATGCGTCCGCCCATCATCTCAACCAGCTCTTGACTAATGGCTAAACCCAAACCAGTGCCGCCCTGTTTGCGGGTTGACGAACTATCAATTTGCATGAATTTAGCAAAAAGCAAAGACCGCTTATTAGGTGCAATACCTATGCCGGTATCAATAATTAAGAATTCTAGCTGCTGCTCTTTGGACAACTGGGCTTTTAATATTACCTCACCCTCATTCGTAAATTTAATAGCGTTACCGAGCAAGTTATTAAGCACCTGTTTTAGCCTGTCAGGGTCAATATTCACCCATTGCGGCAAGCTTGGTGCAATATTTAGCACAAGGTCGAGGTGACGATCTAATGCCAGCATTGACATAGTGTCTACTATGTTGCCAAGCAAGGCATATAAATTGGTGTGTTGGTAATTAATATCGAGCTTGCCTGCTTCAATCTTTGAAAAATCCAGAATATCATTGACTAACAGCAGCAGTGACTGACTGCTTACTTTTATTAATTTAGCAAAATGACGCTGCCGATCGTCTATGTCCGAATTAAGCAGTAAGTCATTCATACCCAAAATACCATTAATAGGCGTGCGTATTTCATGACTCATATTGGCTAAAAACTGACTTTTGGCGAGGTTCGCTTCATTTGCCTGCTGTTCAGCACGCTTTAGCTCTGTAATGTCTTGAAAGGCACCTCGTAAAGAGCTTGCAACGCCATTGGTAAACTCTGCGTAGCCCGTTGTGCGCACCCAAATAGAGTTGCCTTTAGCTGTTTTAAAAGGAGTTTGTATATCCCACGGAATATTTTCGTTAATTGCACGCTCAATGGCTTTTTCAATCAGGGGCCGTGTTTCTGGTGGATAAAAATTGATCGCATTATCTAAATCTACTGCATAATCCGGCGTCACCTCGTGGATTTTATACACCATGTCTGACCAAATTGGCGTGTTAGTCACTAAGTCGAGTTGCCAGCCACCAAGCTTCGCCATATCGCCAGTACGTTCTAATATCTCTCGCTGCGTAATTCGCTCTTTTTCTAAACGCTTGAGATCCGTAATGTCAGTTTGGATAGCCATATAACCAACGAGCACATCGTCTTCATAAAGCGCTTGGCAGTGAATTTTGATCCAATAAGGGCTTCCGTTTTTATGATAGTTAAGCAGTTCAGTATCAAAGCCTTTTTCAAAAATAAGTGAATCTCGAATTTGCTGAACAAACGCTTGATCAGTGCCTTTACCTTGTAATACGCGGCCGGGCTTAAGTCCTATAACCTCCTCTAACTCGAAGCCAGAGATACGGGTAAAACCTTTGTTTACCCAAGTAATTTTTCCATCGGGGTCGGTAATAATCACCGCATTGACGGTTTCTTCTGCGACTTTCGCTAATAAACGGTTACTTTTCAGACTATTTTTAAGGCTTTCTTGCGTATTGTAATTGTCAGTTAAATCGTAATTAACGCCTACGACTTTGCTGACTTTGTTTTGCTGATCAAGCACGGCATGCCCATAAGCTTTTAAATAACGAACCTCATTGCCTGGTGTAAGTATCCTAAAAGTGGTATCAAATGTCTTACCTGTTGCTATAGTATGTTGGACTGCATGAAGGGCTTTTTGCTGATCATCTGGATGTAAAGACTCATTCCACGCAGACACGGTGCCATTGAATGACTGGTCACTGCGCTGATACAAAGTAAACATTTGCGCGTCCCAGATCAGTTCCTGAGTATGTATGTTAAATTCCCAAACGCCTATTTGTGCCGCCGCTTTTGCCACTTTTAAACGTTCATTGCTGCGCATTAATTCATCTTGCACACTTTTTAAGCCAGACAGCTCACAAATAGTCGCGACCAGTCCTTCAGATGAAATTTTTAAATGCAGACTTACCTTGAATTTTCGCTTATTTTGATGGATGGCAAAGAAGACTTCATCAGTACCGCTTAACACTTTACTGTCTTGCGCGACAGTATGTTGAAAATAGCTATTTAAGGCTTGCACGTGTGAGGGCACAAATAAGTTTGAAATGTTCATCTGACTAAATTCTAGACTTGAATACCCATATAAATCTACTGCCGCTTTATTCACATATAAAATTTTGCCGTTTAAGGCACATTCTATTACAGTATTAGCAGTTGCATCTAAAATGGCTTGTAGCCGTCGTATTTCTTGGCTTGCGCGTAATGCTGCTCCACAGGCGCTTTTTGATCTCATGCCTTATCCTTAAAAATTGTGATAATACATTGCCCCTATCGACCTGCAGGTGCGGTTTTAAGAAGTGAAAACAAGGAGCAAAATAGCATGCTTAAATGCAATGCGCCCGTTATGCAATAGTGTCAAGGCCTGAGATGGACTCCTCAACATTCTGTAGACTCTTATCTAAAAACGACTCACTGAGCAATCAACAAGCGACATAAATGTGTTTGCCCCGCTCAATGAGTTTTTTGACATGTTTACGAAAAAGACCTCCTTAAAAGAAGGCCTTTTTATTTACTCCGCCTTAAGCTGGCCCAATGACATAATACCCATGTTATACAAAGTGAAACCATAAATATCTGCAAATTGCTCAATGGTTTTACTAATTGGTGTGCCTGCGCCATGCCCGGCGTCTGTCTCTATGCGAATTATAGTGGGATTGTCACCTACTTGGTATTGCTGCAGCATGGCCGCAAATTTGAAAGAGTGAGCTGGCACAACGCGATCGTCGCGATCCGCAGTAGTAATCATGGTGGCGGGGTACTCAATACCCGCTCGCACATTGTGCACCGGCGAATACGCTTTCAGATATTTGAACATTTCTGCACTTTGTGCAGACGTACCGTAGTCATATGCCCATCCTGCACCGGCGGTGAAAGTATGGTAGCGAAGCATGTCAAGTACGCCTACCGCTGGCAGCGCGACTTGAGCTAACTCAGGGCGCTGAGTCATTACTGCGCCTACTAATAAGCCGCCGTTAGAACCACCGCGTATGGCTAAATACTCGCTGCTGGTATAGTTTTCGTCAATTAAGTATTCGGCGGCGGCAATGAAATCGTCAAACACATTTTGCTTGTTCATTTGTATCCCTGCCGAATGCCACGCTTTACCATATTCTCCACCACCGCGAATATTCGGCACTGCGTATATTCCGCCAAGTTTAAGCCAAGCTGACACAGTTGCACTAAAGCGCGGCGTAAGGCTTATGTTAAAGCCGCCGTAGCCAAATAAAATGGTCGGGGTTTTACCGTTCAATACAGTGTCTTTACTGTGAGTGATTATCATCGGCACCTTGGTACCGTCTTTTGACGTGTAAAAAATTTGTGTAGACACATATTTATCGCCGTCAAACTTTGCCTTAGGCTTATTGAATAAAGACGATTCACCGGTGTTCATATCATAAGCATATATCGACGATGGGGTGATGTAGTTGCTAAAGGTGTAAAACGTTGAAGTGTCTTTGGCCTTGCCGTTAAAGGTACCCGCGGTGCCAATGTTAGGCAATGTCACTTCTCTTATTTGTTTACCAGATAAATCGTATTGGTAAACTTTAGAGATAGCGTCAACCATATATTTGGCAAATATAAAGCCACCGGCAGTACTTGGCACTAGCACGTTGTCGGTTTCGCTAATGACGTCTTTCCAATTGCTAATGTTAGGCTCGCTCGCATCTACCATAACTATTTTGGTGTTAGGTGCGTCGTGGTTGGTTACAAAATAAAGTTTACTGCCCACATTAGTGAGCATATAAACGTCTGATGCTACGCTATCTTTTACCGTCATCCACTCACTATTGGGTTTACTTAAATCTTTGAGGAAAGCGCGGTTGCCCGAGGTGGAATCCGCCGCGCTTACCATTAAGTAACGATTGTCATCACTCACCTGCGCGCCTATATAGCGGTGTTTTTCAGCGTCGCTGTGGCCAAATACTTTCACGTCCTGTGCCTGTGGCGTATTTAATTCGTGGAAATATAGCTTATGCTGGTCGGTTTTTTCACTTAATTCAGAGCCTTCGGGTTTATCATAGCTAGAATAGTAAATACCCGCATTTTTATACCATTGCATACCGCTAAACTTAATCTCTTTGAGCGTGTCGCCTATTTGCTCCATGGTAGTGGTATTAATAATCGTTATTTCGCGCCAGTCGCTGCCACCGGTCGAGGTTTGATAAGCGGCCAGTGTGCCATCGTTAGTGAACGATAAGCCCGCTAAAGACACCGTACCGTCTTCACTAAACCCGTTAGGATCTAAAAATATCTCGGCTTGCCCATCGTCTTTTTGGCGATACACAACGCTTTGATTTTGCAAACCATCATTCTTGTAAAAGTAGGTGTAGTCACCTTCTTTGAACGGCGCTGATACGCGCTCGTAATCGAGCATATCGCGCACCACGTCAGCAATTTCATTGCGATACGGAATATTCTGTAAATACTCTTGCGTGGTTATATTTTGCGCGGCTACCCACGCTTGAGTTTCAGGGCTACGATCGTCTTCTAGCCAGCGAAAAGGGTCGGGTACGTCTTGACCAAAGTAGGTGTCTACAACATCACCTTTTGTCGTTACTGGGTAAACTAGCCTGTCTGCATTCACATTTTGCGCACTGCTTACTTGCGCACTGGCGGTGTCAGCTTCATCTATTTTAGGTTGGCAGGCCATTAATAAACCTCCCATTGTTAACGCAATAGCGCCTTTTAACAATACAGGTCTTGTAATTTTCATATGCTTTCCCATTTATTTTTATTTAATAGTAAATCTAATACTCGTTCTTAATAAGTAGCGCTACGGTGATTGTTACAGTGACCATTTCAACCCTGCCAGCAATCGGGTTCTGTCTTTTACTGCGTCGTAGCGAACAAACCAATCGCACTGAGTACTGGCAAGCGCGCCGCTTAGCTCACCTGAAAACCCATGGCCAGTGCCTAAAAAGTCCTCTGTCAACTCAGCGCGCAAACCAAAGTTCTCACTGACGTAACTATAGTGTGCGAAGTATTCAACCGAATATTCACTAATTGAGAACTCGCCTTCACCGCCTAATACTGCTTTTGTCTTAGCCGAGTCTAAGCGGCCGACTACTTCACCAAACAAGGTAATATTGTTGTTGTACTGGTAGCGCAATTCGGTACGTAAAAAATTCTCATTCTTCATTCTTTCGGCACTAAGCTCATAGCTCCAAATATCATTAATTTGAACAGAGTACTCTACTTCTACATAGTCAAACTCATCCGGTGCGTTAAGGGCTCTTGCGGGGTCAAGCGAAGTAAGCTGGCCCACGACTATTTCGAGGTTGTTGTCGCCTATAGCACGAACATGACGCACACCTTTAATCCAACCGTATTTCGACAAACCAGATGACGAGACACGGCCCTTGTAAGTCGGAATAATACCGAATTCAGTTTTGCCATAGTCACCTTGGTGCCTTCCAAAGACCCGGCGTACATATAAGTGATCTGCACTGGAATCGTTAAGCGTGTTGTGACTTGAACCAAATTCGTCGCCAGTTACCGCAAATGCGTTTACGCTCCAAGTGTCGTTGAAACTAATTTGTGGACGATATCGCACACGGTATTGGTATCTTATTTCTCTTGAAGAACGATCGTCTGCACGCAGCTGTACGTCTAGTTTTTGTGAAAACGACTGCGCGCTTACTGACCCTACATTCACTAGAATGAGCACTGTACTAAGAATTAAGAAGCATGCAAGGGTGGTGAGTGCGCTATTGCGCGGCACTAAACTGTTCATAGATGATTTTTGATAACCTTTTTTTAACACTATAATTACTGTTAACTATACCCTAACTTTGCGCATTATTTTAGACTTTTGTAGGCATTTAGCGTGGAATTTCAGGGAGGTATTAAACAAGCCTAAAATCTGCCCTAAACGTGTACACTCGCAAGCGCATAAGCGGCTTTATTGACGCTTTATTGACGCTTTAGTCGATCTTATAAGTGCTTGTTTTGTTGTAATTAACGAATAAACCTTTAGAATTGTGCGCACGTTATAAGCAACAACTCCTGCGAGCCTTTTTTTGATTACCCTAATAAAGAATGCCAATGTTTATGCGCCAACTCACCTTGGCTTAAAGCACGTGGTGGTTGCTCACAGCAGCATTATTTCAATTACCGATAGCTGTCCAGACATTGGGCTAGAGCATCAAGTAGTCGACGCCCAAGGCTGCGCGCTCATACCCGGCTTTGTTGACGGGCACACGCATTTAACCGGTGGCGGTGGCGAAGCTGGGTTTTCTACCCGTGTGCCGCCAGTACCATTGAGTAAATTTACCAGCGCCGGGGTAACCACGGCGGTGGGTTTGTTAGGTACCGACGACATTACGCGCTCTACCGAGTCGCTAGTTGCGCAAGTTTACGCGCTGCGCGAAGAAGGATTTTCAGCCTACTGCTACACCGGCGGCTATCACTTACCACCCACTACCCTAACCGGCTCGGTGCAACGCGATATTGTATTTATTGAGCCTGTAATAGGGGTGGGTGAGCTTGCCATTAGCGACCATCGTTCAAGCCAACCCACGCTAAATGAGCTGCTAAAAATTGCTTCCCAAGCCCATGTAGCTCGCTTAATGACAGGTAAAGCAGGGATGTTGCATTTACATTTAGGCGACGGCGCAAGTGGCTTAAGTATGGTAAGAGATGCGCTTGAACATGCTGAGATCCCACCTCGCACTTACAATCCAACGCATATTAACAGGCAAAAATTTCTGTTTGAAGAGGCCTGTGACTTGGCCAAAAAAGGCTGTTGGGTTGACGTAACTGCATTTGAGACAGACGGTGTTGGCTATGAGCCGGCTGAGGCTTTGCTGCGATATATGGGACAAGACTTACCTCAGGACAAACTGACCATTAGCTCAGATGGCGGCGGCTGTTTACCCGACTTTCATGCCGACGGTAGCTTGAAAAAAATGGCTTTTGCAGCGTCCCAATCTATGACAAATGTTTTTTACGAACTGCTCGACCACGGGGAGAATATGACGGCTATACTGCCCTTTTTTACCCTAAACGTTGCCCAGTTAATGAATTTTCATAAAAAAGGACGTATTGAAGTAGGCGCAAACGCCGATATTTTAATATTAGATAAACACAATAAAATAGATCATGTAATGGCCATGGGCCAGTGGCATGTTAAACATAAACAACAATTGCTAAAAGGCACTTTCGAGTAAATATTATGCCCTCTCCTACAATAGACGGCACTCTTAGAGGATATGTAATCCCTATTGGTGGCGGTGAAGAAAAAATGAACAACCCTGAAATACTGAGCAAGTTTGTTAAGCTTTCAGGCGGTAACGACGCGGTTATTACGGTAGTGCCCACCGCTTCTCAACTAGACGATACTGGCAAACGCTATCAAAAAATATTTGAAGAAATAGGCGTTAAAAAAACCTATTCGTTGCCTATTACCGATCGCAACGACGCTAAAAACCCTGCTTACGTAAAGATATTGGAAAAAAGCACCGGTATTTTCGTCACCGGCGGAAATCAACTTAGGCTATCGACAATTTTAGGCGGCACCCCTATTGCGCAAGCAATACGCCAGTTAAATGCTAAGGGTGTTAATTATGCAGGCACCTCTGCAGGGGCTGCGATAGTATCGCAGCATATGATCACGGGCGGCAGTTCTGGCACCGTACCCACCGAAGGCGGTGTAAACTTAGCCCCCGGCATGGGCCTCATTAATACTATTGTGGTAGACCAGCACTTCAACGAACGTAATCGCTTAGCACGCTTATTGTCGGCCGTATCCTTCAACCCATTTCTTGTCGGCATAGGACTAGACGAAGACACCGCTGCATTTATTGACCATAACAACGTATTTACGGTAGTGGGCAGCGGCGCAATTACGGTAGTAGACCCCAGTGACATTGAATATTCATCAATGGCTAAGGCGCGCGCAGGCGATGCCCTGACCTTGCTAAACCTCAAAGTGCATATTTTATCGTCTGGCGCCCGCTACGACATCGGCGAACGAAAAGCATACGTGAGTTAAGTCTGTCGAAATTATTTTACTGTAATTGAAAACATTCAATAATCAAAGGTAGCGAAAGCTACTTTTTTTATGTAGCTTATAGGCATGAGAGTGTCGTTTTCCTTTTAAACTGAGATACTTCGCATAAAAATAATAAATTGTAAAATTAGCAAAGGGATTCCGTCTCAATGAAAATTCTAAGTCGCAATGTATATGTCGGGCCAAATGTATATGCCAACTTCCCCGTCATTTGTTATCAAATAGATTTAGGCGAGTTAGAAAACTGGCCTTCAGTCAAGCTTGGTCATGACTTTATTGAGGGCTTAGTGAAAACTATCCCTTCTTTGCAAAGCCATGGCTGCTCGTACGGCGAAACAGGCGGGTTCTTGCGCCGCCTGCGCGAAGATGAAGGCACTTGGGTTGGACATATATGGGAGCATGTTGCCATTGAGTTACAAAACCTCGCAGGTGTAGCAGTTACCTTTGGACGCACGCGTAGCCTAGCCGAAAAAGGCACTTACTATGTAGTGTATCAGTATCAGCAGCAAGACGTTGGACTTGAAGCAGGCGCATTAGGGCTTAAACTACTCAATCATTTAATGCCTGAACATATCCAAAAAACCATAAACGCCAAAATAGAAGACGACTTCGACTTTAGCCAAGAGCTTACCGACTTCATCAAAATGGCACAGCGTAAAGAGTTTGGTCCTAGTACGGCGTCACTCGTTAACGCAGCCCAAGCGCGAGACATACCTTGGTTGCGGTTAAACAACTACAGTTTAGTGCAGTTTGGCCACGGTAAATATCAGCAGCGAATTCAAGCAACCATTACCAGCGAAACTAAGCATATTGCGGTAGAAATTTCCTGCGACAAAGAAGATACGCACAATTTATTGAATGATCTAGGCTTACCCGTGCCCAAGCAGATGATGGTCTATGATGAACGTCAAGCCGTTCGAGCGGCCAAAAGAATCGGCTACCCCGTAGTGGTAAAGCCATTAAACGCCAATCACGGGCGCGGAGTGAGTATTAATTTAACTACCGATGAAGAGATTGTTACTGCCTTTCAGGAAGCTTTAAAATACGGCACTGGCCGCGCCGTTTTGCTTGAAAGCTTCATAACCGGATATGACCACAGAATGCTGGTGGTCAATAACGAATTAGTAGCAGTGGCTAAACGCGTTCCCGGACACGTAAAGGGTGACGGCGTAAGTACGATTGAGCAGCTTATTAATATTGTAAACCAAGATACAAGGCGCGGTGTTGGGCATGAAAAGGTATTAACACGCCTAGAGCTAGACAGTCAGGCAAGCCGTTTAATGGAAGAAGCCGGCCATACTAAAGAAAGCGTATTACCCAATGGTGAAGCATTTTACTTACGTTCAACGGCAAATCTTTCTACCGGAGGCACTGCCATAGACGTCACCGACGTGGTCCACCCTGACAATCGCGACATGGCCATTCGCGCTATTCGCGCCATTGGACTTGATATAGGTGGAGTAGACTTTCTGACCGACGATATTAGTAAATCTTATAAAGAAATTGGCGGCGGCATTTGTGAGTGTAATGCCGCGCCAGGTTTTAGAATGCACGTAGCACCGAGTGAAGGTAAGCCTCGTGATGTCGCGGGTAAAGTTATTGATATGTTATTTCCCCCAGGCACAAACTCACGCATTCCAGTAGCCGCAATCACAGGCACAAACGGTAAAACAACCACCTCTCGTATGCTAGCCAGTATTATGAAGAGTGCAGGCTATACCACCGGCATGACCTCCACCGACGGTGTTTATATAGACGGCCATTTGACCGTGAAAGGCGACATGACCGGCCCCACTTCAGCCCAAATAGTACTGCGCGACCCAAGCGTAGACTTTGCCATTTTAGAAACCGCACGCGGGGGCATTATAAAACGTGGTTTAGGCTACACTACATGTAATGTAGGCGCTTGTTTAAACATTTCTGCCGATCATTTAGGCCAGCGCGGCATAGACACTTTAGAACAGCTTGCACAAATAAAACGAGTAGTGGTGGAAGTCGCTCAAGACTGTGTAGTCCTCAACGCCGACGACATCGACTGCTTACAGATGGCAGAATTTTGCAGCGCTAAACAAATTTGTTATATCACCATGGACCCAGGTCACGGGTTGGTGCGCCAGCATATACGCCAAGGCGGTATGGCGGTTGTATTGGAAAAAGGCATAAACGGCGACATGATCACCATTTATGATAAAGGCGCTCATATCCCGCTATTGTGGACGCATCTAATCCCAGCCACTATTGAAGGCAAAGCCTTGCATAATGTGCAAAACGCTATGTTTGCCACGGCCATGGCCTACAGTTTTGACACATCGCTAGAAGACATTCGCCAAGGTCTTCGTATATTCAACACCTCATTCTACCAAGCGCCTGGCCGATTGAACATATTTGATGAGTATCCTTTCAAAGTGATCTTAGACTACGCCCACAACCCTGCAGCAATTAGGGGCATTACTGGTTTAGCCGGACGCTTAGACGTAAAAGGCAAGCGCCGTTTAGTCATCGCGATGCCTGGGGATAGACGTGACGAAGATATTATTGATGCTGCAAGTGCGGTTGCCGATACCTTTGATACCTTCGTGTGTAAAGCAGACGACGATCGCCGCGGCCGTGGCGTTGACGAAGTCCCCCAACTTCTCAAAGCGACGCTGATGGCAGCGGGCGTTGATGAAGCCAACATACAGGTAATTCCAAGTGAGGTGGACGCGATTGATGCGGGCTTAACTAGCTGTCAATCAGGAGACCTGCTAGTCGTATTAGGCGACAACATCACGCGCTGCTGGAAACAAATTGTGCATTTCAATGAAGACGGCGACAAAACGATATTGGAGGGCGAGAAGCCATCGCAAGATTTCCCCGAAAAACTGTTTGAGTATGTTGAGCATAAATTTGAACTTCAAGAGGGCTCTCGATTAGTGCAAGACGAGCGCGGCGTGCACATAGTGGTTGACCGCGATGAAGATTCTGACTGAGTAAAAGTGAAGTAGAAGGATAGTGCCGAACATGCAGTTAAGTTTAGACGAAGTGCGCCGCCTTACGGGTCCCAACTTGTTATCGGATTACCCTGGCACCATTGCCGACGTATTTATTGAAGGTATAAGCCAGCAAGAAGTAATTATTTGTTGGCAAAAACAACTTGATTACTGTCTTAGCTCTCTTGGCTGGCAAGAGCAGTACTTTCACCGACTATATGAAGGCGGCGCGAGTATGTCATTAAGTGCTCCCATGGACTTGCTATATAGCGCCTGCGACGTATTAGAGTTAGCCTGGGACTGCTGCGTTGATGAACTTAAGGGCGAACAAAACGCCTTAAAAGATGAACGGCTCTTAATTTTGCAAGAAGCGATTAAAGAAGAGGCAAATCCCAAACTAATTATTTTACTTAACGCTGCCCGTCAACACGGCGTTTTGTGTTTAAGCGACGATGACGAAGTAAGTTTAGGCTCAGGTACGGGTTCTCAAACGTGGTCAATAGACGACTTCCCGGATGCTAGCGAGGTAGACTGGGAGCAATACGCTCAAGTGCCACTGGCTTTAATTACAGGCACTAATGGCAAATCAACCAGTGTAAGATTAGCCGCTCAAATTGCAAAAGCCGCTGGTATGCAGGCAGGGGTAACCTCAACGGACTTCATTAAAGTGGGTGACACTATTATTGATGATGGCGATTATTCAGGCCCAGGCGGAGCGCGAATGTTGTTACGTGATACCCGCACAGAAATTGCTTTTTTAGAAGTTGCTCGCGGCGGTTTATTGCGCCGCGGTTTACCGGTTAATCTCGCCACCGCATCTTTAGTGACCAATGTAGCCGGCGATCATTTGGGTCAGTACGGCATAAATACGATAGATGAAATTGCACACGTTAAACTAATGGTTGCCAAAGCTATTAAAGGCGCTGGCGACTTCATTGTACTAAACGCCGACGACAAAAGGCTGGTCAAATTCGCGCCTGAGTTTTTTTTAAAAGATGCTGTAGCCCCTATTTGTTGGTTTAGTATGCACGCTGACAACCCCATAATATTGGCGCAAATTCAGCAGCAGCGGCCCTGTGTATATGTCGACAATAATCAAATTATCTATAGCTATAGCAGCACTGAGGTCATCGCGCAAATAGACGAAATTCCAATGACTGTCTCTGGCACCGCCAAGCACAACATAGAAAATGCGCTTGGCGTAGTAGGCTTATGTAAAATAATGGGGATTAGCACTAGTGCGATCCATACGGGCCTTATGCGCTTTGGACAAAACCCAAGTGACAACCCCGGACGCGGTAATATATACCACGTCAAAGGTGCCACCGTAGTTGTTGATTTTGCCCATAACGCGCACAGCATGCAGGCCGTTATGGATATGGCGCAAAACATGGCCAATGACTTGCCTAAAGAAGGTCGCATTACGGTGTTGTTTAGCAACGCCGGAGATCGCTCAAACACAGAAATTTACGACGTGGCCAACGCCGTGTTCGGTTTACAGCCCGACACTTACATACTTGCAGAAATTGAAGAATACCTGCGCGGGCGAGAAATGGGCGAGGTATCAGCCTTAGTTAAGTCTCACTTACTAAACAAAGGCGTAGCGAGTGCCTCTATATTCGAAACCATCGATCCTATAGCGGGCGTTAAATTAGCGGTGCAAAACGCCAAGCCAGGCGACCTCCTGCTGCTGTTTGTGCTAGCTAAGCGAGAGCAAGTGCATACTTACTTAACGGGCTCAACTTTCTCTACCTAAGATGTCTCATGAAGAAATCATCTATGTCTTTAGGAACAGGCAAATCTGAAAGATTTGCCCAGCTAAACGCCGCTACAGAAGCCGCGTGTCCGCCATCTTCGTAAATAATCGTTTCAACAATGCCGCCTGCCTCCTCTATTCCAGCTTTAAGTTTTTCTAAATTTCTAATATGCACTGTTTCGTCTTCACCAGTGTAAAGTAATAGCATCGGTGGTTCGTCACCATCAATAAAATTGGTCACAACTAAATTGGGGAAGTTTTCAGGTGGTCCGAAGATATCTCTTACATCGGGCGCTTGTGGGACAAAATCATAAGGCCCAGAAATACCAGCAAACGCATTAACAATGCCAGGCGAAAGCTGATAAGCACCTAAGAATGACTCATCCGCAACGATTAGCGCCCCTAGATGAGCGCCCGATGAATGACCAGAAACAAACAAATTTTGGTTGCCCTTATACTGACTAATATTGTCATAGACCCATGCAAGCGATTTGGCTGCGTCTTGCGCAAAGACAGGAAATTTTACCTCGGGGTAAAGGCGCGTATTGGGCAGCACAACGACATACCCCATGTTAGACAATGTCATTCCCACGAACTTGTACTGTTCTTTAGAACCTTCAGTCCAGCGACCACCGTGAAAAAACACCACTACAGGAAAGTTCTCTTTCTCAACTTTAGGGATATAAATATCTAAGGCTTGGCGCTGATGCTCGCCATAAGAAACGTCTTTTACTATTTCCCCCTCATAACTTATCAAGGGCGCATTCACTAATGCAAACTGCAAAGGAGTACAGGAAAACAGGAACGCTGTAAGGGTTATTGAGGTAAAAGCTTTAATCATGGTGTTATTTCTCTTTGTAGTGTTATTGCTGTGGTGTGCTGTACTGTGCTGTCACTATTGCTATTTATACAATATTGCAAGATTAGTGCAATAAATTGACCGACATAATGGCTCAACTATTAATAGTCAACTTTTACAAAACCATCCACAGTTGAGACATAAACACATAAAACGTTCAAAAAATGTATAGCACTGTAAATTGGAAGGATAGAAAATCGCCAGACTCTGCAGTAGATAGTCAATTTCAACGTGTAAATTATTCACACCACTGTAAAAGATGGCCTAAATTTAAGTTCTCCACACAAGATTACCTAGACTGTCTATAAACTTACCCAGACTGTCTATCAGTTCAACAGGGCCTGCTAGCACGCGCCATATCATCTGCGTGGGATCTGCGATAAACCAATATAATAAACGGCACGCATTTTGTAGGTTAGTTGTATTAGCCGGCTAATGCCAATAGGCCCTTAATAATAGGGAGTTATTGAATGATACTTTATATACGTTAGCAAGCGCTCTTACCCTAGTATTAGCACCGGCAGTAAAAACGCGAGTGCAAGCTACAAAGATGGATCGGTGGTGATTGACGGTAAAATAGTCACCAGCCGCAATCCTGACGACATCCCTAATTTTATAGACGCGATAGCGCAAAAACTTATTAGCTAAACGTTATAAGGAAAAAAACAATGGAAAATGAAAAGGTAATAATCATCACCGGTGCCTCAAGCGGCATTGGCGCAGCAACGGTAGATAAGGTGGTAAGTGCAGGCCACAAGGCTGTAATAACCGCTCGTAGCCTCGATAAACTGGAAAAAATTGTAAAGCGCTGGGGTGAAGACAAAGTCTTAGCGGTACAAGCCGATGCGTCAAAATTCGCCGAGATAGAACGCGTGGTAGAAAAAGCCAAGCAAAAATTCGGCCGCATTGATGTTGTCTTTGCTAACGCTGGCACGGGCATTAACACACCAGGGATTGAAAATGGCGATATAGATGAATGGAAGACAATGACAGACGTGAACATTAACGCCTTGTTATACACCGCTAAAGCAAGCCTTGCGTTACTTAAAGAAACCAAAGGTCATTTCATCATTACAAGCTCTATTGCCGGAAAAATAAGTTTAAAAGGTTCAGTATATGGTGCAACGAAATGGTTTGCCTACGGCTTTGGGCAAAATTTAGCGGCAGAAATGGCGCAGTGGGAGGGACGCTGCACAACAATATGCCCAGGCGTGGTCAACACACCATTTTTTGATGAAGCCAAGCCCGAAAAGCTAGACCCGTCGGATGTGGCCGACGCTGTATTATATGCAATTTCAGCAGACCCAAGGTGTAGTATACGCGAAGTATGTTTAATGCCTACGCAGTGACACTTTGGCATCTTTGACACAAAGGAGAAGGATATGTTAATTAGCTCAGACCAACTCAATTCAAGCCGAATAAAAGCCAGCGACGGCGAACTCGGGCATATAAAAGATGTTTATTTTGACGATCAAAACTGGACGGTGCGCTTTTTAGTAGTGGACACATCGCGCTGGATGCCACTTAGTCAAAAAGTACTGCTTAGCCCTATTTCCCTGCGCGACTTTAATAAAGAAGATGAAGAGCTAGCGGTGTCGATGACTATGGAGAAAGTAAAAGATAGTCCAAAAGTGGAAGACCAAGACACCGTTTCTCGTGGCTTTGAAAAACAGTACTATGAATACTTTGGCTACGGTTACTATTGGACTGGTATGGACCTTTGGGGAGATTATTTATACCCGGGCGCCCTAACAGCACCCGGCACCATTGTGCACACTGAAATTGAACAAGATGACCGTGAAAAAAACAATCATCTAAGGTCTGCCCAAGAAGTCCTGGAGTACGACATCCATATTGACAGCGCCGACAGCGCCCAACTTGAAGACTTCATCTGGGACAGCTACAACTGGTCACTAAAATATCTAGTGGTTGATACGGGCGACTGGCTACCAGAAACAAAAAAGGTACTGGTAGCGTGCAAGCATATAGACAGTATCCGCTGGGACACCAAATCAGTGAAGCTGAATATTAGCGTGGCGCAAATAGCGCAGTGCGCAGAATATGATCCGGACAATATGCCAGATCACACGTAAATACTAGGCGGGGTAGAAGTTATTAGCACACTGTTATTTTTCTTAACGCCGGGTGTGTTTTAGTCCTGAACAGAAACTAACGCAAGCTGTTAGTTTCTGTTCAGGACGAATTCGAATATAAGAAAAGGGTCAGTATTAATGTTTACTCAGCGTCATCCTTCTCAGGCTCAAGCTTATCAGCGAGATCTAAGTCGGTTGGCGGCATTGGGTCACTGCGTGTTGCATCTTGCGCTAAGTACGTATCCATCCAGCGCATAAACCGCAGTGAATAGTCGTATTGCGCGGCTGCATTGCGATTGCCATGCCCTTCATTTGGGTAGAAGACTAAGCGCACGGGTGTTTGTGTACGCACTTTCATGGCCCTGTAGAGTTCCATTGACTGACTTGGATGCACGCGCGTGTCTTTTTCGCCATGCATTATTAAGGTAGGCGTGGTGCTTTTACCTGCATGATAAATGGGTGAGCGCTCAAGCAAGTTCATCCAGTTGTCTTCCCATGGCCACTTTAACGAGTGCACTAGATGCATTTCATTTGGAATGTCGCTGGTACCAAACTTTGATATCTGATTCGAAATACCCACAAACGCTACCGCTGCCGCAAAATGCTCGCTTTGCGAAGTGGCTCCCCACATTGCCGCATAGCCGCCGTAAGAACCGCCAGTA
Organism: Glaciecola punicea ACAM 611; assembly: GCF_000252165.1. Lineage (GTDB taxonomy): Bacteria > Pseudomonadota > Gammaproteobacteria > Enterobacterales > Alteromonadaceae > Glaciecola > Glaciecola punicea. The sequence goes on along the minus strand of NZ_BAET01000022.1, from coordinate 72,367 downwards.
ATGCCAACTCTATCTTTGTTGACAACGCCGTCTGCAACAAGTGCATCAACGCCGTCAACTAAGTCGTTAAACTCTTTGCCGGCGTAGTCGTCTTGATGCTCTTTAGCAAACGCCACGCCGCGCCCAGTTGAACCACGATAGTTGGGGTAAAATACCGCGTAGCCGTCGGCTGCTGCAAACTGGCCGCCGTCTGAATAGCGTGTTATCCAACCGTCGCTATAGTGTGCTTCAGGGCCGCCGTGTACGGTTAGAATCAGTGGCCAACCACCTTCTGGCGCGGTGCCGTTTGGCGTAATTAACAAGCCTTCAATTGGCCGGCCATCGCGGGCTGTGTAGGTATGAGTAGTCTGAGGAGCCAGTTCTAATTCGTCAATCCAGGCATTATGGTGGCTAAGTTTCACCACTTTATTGCGCTTTATACTGAAAACTTCGCGAGGATGCTCGGCGCTGTCAGCAATAAAGCGTATCTGGCCATCGCCAATGTCAACGCTTCTTACTACGATGTTGTTAGGGGTTTTAAGAGTGCGTTTTTCATCGCCGTTTGTCTCGTATACTACTAATGCACTTTCAACACCTCTGTGCGCGACCGCTAAAATATCTTTACCTAGCCAGTCAATGTCCATTATATGCTGAGGTGCGTCTTTGGTTAATTGCATGAAGCTGTCGCTATTTGATTCTGCCACCATCAGCACCCCGTTTGACGAGTCGTGTATGTCAGTACCCGCTAAGAAGGCAAGATGTTCGCCATTGTCAGATAGCTCAAATGCGCCAAGTTTACCGGGGATATCGATGCGTGATTTAACTTCACCCGTGGCAATATCTAGGAAAAATAGATCTGTGAGCATCAGTGAATCATCGACCAAATTAGTCGGTGCGACTGCTGCCACGAGTGTCTTTTCGTTTGCTGACACTTCAAAGTCAGACACATGCCCACCGTCAAATACTTTGACCGACTTAGCGTCTTTGTCGTTAAGACTAACTGACCAAAGCGAAGCGAGGCGTTGGTCTTCTTCATATACGACTGCGTCGAAACCTTTGTCTTTAAAATCTTTTCTCGTGTCTTTTTCGGTCGCCACAAAATGCAGGGTGCTACCGTCGTTGCTTACGCGGTAATCGCCAATGCTAGTCTCATATTCGAAGCGTTTTTGTGCTTCACCACCGGCTAAAGATATTGAATATAGCGAGGTATTTTCGTCACCATCGCGTTTGCTTTTAAAATAAATCGTGCTTTTATCAGGGCTGAACTGCAGGCCTGAAATGCTGCCTTGGGTGCCAATAAATTGAATCGGTTCACCATTTTCACGCATGATATATAAGTGAGTATCGGCTCTACCGTCTTTGTCACCGGCAAGTATATCGCGTGGAGCCCCAAGGGTATAAGCGGTGAGTTCTCCGTCACTCGAAACGGTAATGTTAGCAGCGTGCTGTACTTTAGGTAAATGCTCAATTTCAAAGGTGTCCGCTTTTACGCCTGCACTTACAGTAGCCATGGCCACAGCGAGTAAAGTCGCCTTAAAAGGGTTGTTTCGCATAAAGTCAATCTCCGTCGTTTTATTATCGTTGTTAATTGTTAAGCTAATTTATTCAATGCAGGGTCTAGCTTAACAATTAACAAAGAATAAACAATGTCCTGACACTATTCAACAGCCTAGATGTTAATCCGTGTAAACAATGCGCGTGCACTATTTTTCATACCTTGTACAATCCATGCAGTAAATATTGGGCATTAATATGGATAACATTGGTGGACATACGATTTTTAGTTACGTTTATAGAAGTTTCGCACACGCGACATTTTGGTAAGGCCGCCGAGAATCTGCATTTAACCCCAGCGGCGGTGAGTGCTCGCATCAAGCAAGTTGAAGAATATTTTAATGTTAGCTTATTTATTCGCCACCGTAACAATATACACCTTACGCCTGCTGGCGAAAAACTGCTCCCGTTTGCTATTCAATTAGCTGAAACAATTAAACAAGCTCGCATTGCGCTGGCACAAGAAAACCTTGCACACTTGGCCTGTGCAGCCACGCCAAATGCTGCAAAACTTATATTTTCGTCAGCATTGGCCCAAATAAAGTCAAAGTATAATCAGTTGATATTGCGTGCTGACATCTTCAACTTAGAACTCATTTCTAGGCAATTACACGAACAAAGTATTGATTTAGCCTTTTCTACCGAAACTGTGAAGTCTAGCTATATCGAAAGCGTCCTGCTCTTTAGACAGCCTATGTACTTATATAGTGCCTGCGCCGCCGCCGTATTTGATGCTGATACCTATATACATATAGACTGGGGGAATGATATTTCAAGCCGCTTTTTCAGCGCCTATCCGTCTGCTAAAAATAGTGTTTGGAAAACCAACGCCTTAGATCTTGCTGTGTGTCATTTGGCGCAAAATAACGGTTCAATATTGTTACCTGAAGCTTATGCAAAGGCATTGATGAAAGAGAAGGATTTGATTCAAATAGTGCCAGAGGCATTTGATACACTGCCTTGCTATTTGCTTGTATTGAAAAGTAATCACCATCCGCTGGTGACGTCACTGGTGGCTCACTTTGAAGCGGCTTTTAAGTAAAAAAGATAAAGAGGTCAGGTTCAGTTAGCCACTATTCTTCAAAAAATTCGCTCACTAAACCTGACCCCTTTGCCTTGTGACCCCTTGAATTTCTACTATTCAGGTAAGTTTGTAATTGCTTGGTAACCTTCAGCCGCTAGTTCTTCATTGACGCATACTAGCAAGAACGCTTGTAAGGATAAATCGCCGGTGCCATCATCGTCAGCTACTTCTTGGCAATAATCTTTAAAATTAAGTAAAAGTTCAAGGTCTGCTTCTGGAAGGTCTTGATTAGCAAATGCTAGTGCGCTTGACAGTAAAAGTGTTGCGCAAGAAAGTCCTGTCAATAATTTGTTCATTTAGTGCTCGTTGTGGATTGTTGAGGCCGCAACATATCGCTAAAGTATAATATTGAACAGCAAAATAAAATTGACCTGACGAACAAAATAATTGTTCAGCCTAATCACAACTCAAAACGGTTTGGTAGCAATTCACCCAAGGTGCTTCGCCATGTTTTATCAAGGCTTTCGTTCACACATTCGACCGGCCCATCAGGACTGTCCATGAATTCGCTAAGCACTTGTCGACACGCGCCACAGGGTGAAATGGGGGATGCTTGATTAGACATAACGTAAACCGCGGTAACCTTGGCCATACCGTTTAAAATGGCATTTGATATAGCCGAGCGCTCGGCACAAACCGTTAAACCGTAAGACACATTTTCAACGTTAACACCATAGGCAATCCGGCTTTCTCCGTCAACTTCATACTTAACTGCGGCGGCTACTTTCACCGCTGAATAAGGACTGTAGGCTTTTTTCAGAAGCTCTTTTAACTGCGTTTTGATATCTGATGTTTCCATGGTACTAAGGTGTGCCTTGCGGTTGATGAATGATGACTTACTTTGCATGCGATAAAAGAAAATCTAAGCCGCCGGTAATGGCCGCAACCTGTGCTTCAATACAGCTTTGTGGCGTCGCATTTGGGCTGTCAGGATACACTTCAGTAGTGGTTACATATTCAGCATCGGTGAAGCCACCACACAGTAATAGTGACGATTTATCGTAACAAATTACGCCGGTAGAGATTATCTTTGCGCCAATTATTCTGCCTTCGTCATCGCTAGGTGCAATGTGAGTGACTTTTTCGACCGACGCTATTATTGCTTGTTGAAATGACAACTGCGGCTTTTTGGTGTCTGCAACAGTATAAAAACCGTCTGGTATTTGCCATTTATCTATATGTAAACCGTCGCGGGCGGCTAAGGCTGGTCTAAATTCAGAGTTGTCAGTGTCGGTAGTTTCATGTAAATCGAAGTGTGCCAGCAGCGCCTTCGCTTCTGAGCTTATAAAACCCTTAACAAAGTCCATAAGCAGTTGCGCTTCGGCTGAAAAACTAATTGGCGCAAAAGAACGATTTGGATCGTAGGCGTTAGTAGTCCATCTATTCACGGTTTCGTAGCCCCAAGGCGATACACACGGCGCAACAATGAAATTGAAATGCCTCGAATAACGAGGCGCATGATGTATTAAAAACTCGATAGCCCCTTGCACACCACTCGTTTCATAACCGTGTACGCCACCGGTTATCAGCACATTGGGCTTGTTGACATCCCACTTTGAGGTGGTAAATGCATATAGTGGATAGCGGCTGGCGTCTATGGGGAGAACACCGTAGTGGTTCTTTTTGAAATCTTTGCTAATACGGATAAATTTACTGAGTACTTCATCAGCATAGCTTCGCTGTATAGTTTGCGACTCTAGCCATTCGTCTTTTTCATCTTCATTCCAAGGGATGTCGGTTCTGCCTATTGGGTAATCTTGCATAAAAAATCTCGCATTTTGGGTTATCGTTTTAAGCTATTATGTGGTTAAGCAAGGTCAGCGTGCAGCTGCATTTAATGTTTTTATAGCATTATAGGATCAGTTTGGCATACAAAGTATGCAAATTCAGTTCGTGCTAACTATTAGTCTGCACTATTATTGGCATCGTTATTGGCATCGCTCGTTTTAACAGCTTATTTCACTTAATAAGTAATTAAGTGACGGCCAAATGCCTTGAAAATTAGTATAAATTGGAGATTTTTATATGCTAGCCTAAATGAAAATACCACACTCATGCAAACGATGTTGAAAATAACTGAAAATATAGTCATAGAAGACAGTGAAGTCGAACTGTCTGCAATAAGGGCTATGGGCAGTGGCGGACAGAATGTGAACAAAGTGTCGAGCGCTATACATTTACGCTTCGATATTAATGCGTCGCAACTACCTGACCATTATAAACAAAAACTGTTAGCCTTGAACGATAACCGTATTAGCAAAGAAGGCGTGCTGATAATAAAGGCGCAGTCGTTTAGAACGCAGGAGAAAAATCGAGAAGATGCACTTAAGCGTTTGCGGATGCTGGTAATATCAGCCACGAAAGAAGTTAAGTCGAGAAAAGCCACTAGACCTTCGCTAAACGCAAAAAGAAAACGCATTGAAAGCAAAAAGAAAAGTGGTGCTACCAAAAGCTTGCGCGGTAAAGTAGACTTTTAACAAAGCCTCCTAGCGCCCAAAAAATCTAATTCCATCCCAAGTTTATATGAGGCTTTCCTACCACAGTAAGCAAGCTTTAAACAAGGAGTAAACCCAATGAACAAATTAGTCACGACCTTAGCATTTAGCGTAACTGTGCTTTTGTTGAGCGCCTGTAGCGATAGCGAAGTAGGCGACGTCTCGCTTGGTGTATTCACTACCAAAGACATAAAAATTGACTCACTTACAGATCCTATTGTGAGCGGCGTCACCTGCCATATTGCCAGTATAGAAGCGAACTTAGACTTAGCCGATCCTTCCGACAGCTCAATTTCGTGTAGACAAACCGGTAACATCAGCGCAGAAATGATAGCCAAGATAGATAAAAGCGCATCAGGAGAAGTCGTGTTCAAAAAATCAAAGAGTATATTTTTCAAAAACATGAAAGTTAGACGCATCTTTGACCCAAGGTCTCAAACACTAATGTACGTCTCGTATTCGACTAAAGAAACAACCGGCAGTTATAAGCATAGCTTGTCAACTGTGCCTTTATGGGGCACAGGCGCTTACACTAAATTTGACACGCCAGCCCATTAGCGCGCAAAATATAATAAAACGAGTTAGTCTTTCGAAATATTTAGATTTGCAAGTAAGCTGATGTTCACTAAGCAATACACTTTAAGGTAATCAATTCACAAAACCACACTATAAAAATGTTATCAACTGCTATTTACGTTATATTCACAAATGATAAATCACGCTATCTTATTTAGTGGAGTGAAGTATAAAAAAGAGACCTTTTTAAAAAGGCATATACCTAACGACCGAGAATAACTGCACTAGTCAAACAGGCTGGCGTGATAAACACTGCTTAAATTTAAGGAATTGCTATGAGCGTACTCGTGTTCGTGAAAGAACCTTATCACTTGGAAAAGCGCTGCGCTTTACTTCCCGATAACGTTAAGATTTATAAGCGCCTTGGGGCGACTGTTCAGGTAGAAAGCCAAATAGGCGACACCTTAGGCTTTACAGACCAGCACTACATTGACGCTGGTGCTGAAATTTTCACCGACCGCAGCGCTGCCCTGTCAACAGCCCATGCAGTGCTATCGGTCAGGCCGCTTGCCCTTGAAGAGTTAGCACAAACACCACAGTCTTGCTGCAGCATTAGTTTTTTTGACCCTTTCAACAGCCCTGACAAAATAACCTCTCTTTTAGATAACAAGCGCTCTTGCATTAGTATGGAACTAATTCCCCGTAGTACGCGCTGCCAAAAAATGGATGCCTTAAGCTCGCAAGCTAGTTTAGCGGGTTATGTCATGGTCCTAAAAGCCATGTCTAATTTGCACAAAACCTTACCCATGATGATGACGCCGGCAGGTACCCTCAAGCCAGCCAAAGTGTTTATTATTGGGGTTGGCGTTGCCGGACTACAGGCCATTGCGACCGCTAAACGCATGGGTGCCAATGTCATTGCCTATGACACCCGCCCAGAGTGCGCTCAGCAAGTTCAATCGTTGGGCGCTAAGTTTTTGAATATTGATTTAGGTGTGACTGAGTCGACCGACCAAGGCTACGCTAAAGCCTTAAGCGAAGAACAGTTAACTTTACAGCAGCAGGCACAGGCCGACTGCATTGCCGATTCTGACATTGTGATAACCACCGCTCAGTTGTTTGGCCGCAAGCCCCCATTGTTAATTTCAAACGATGTTATATTGCGTATGAAACCTGGCTCCGTCATTGTCGATATGGCTGCGCTAGACGGCGGCAATGTTGAGGCCTCTGTCGCTGGTGAAACCATAATATACAAAGCGGTAAAAATAGTGGGAGACGGCGATTGGGCAGGCGAAGTGGCATTAGATGCCAGTCAAATGTATGCCAATAACTTAATGGCCTTGGTACAAGATATGTATAACACCGAAACGTCGTTATTTACTGTTGATGCGCAAAACGATGTTTTAAAGTCTGCTTTAGTCACCTATAACGGTGAAGTTATTAACCCTATTTTGAAATCACAATATACAAAGGAGACCGCGTAATGTCTTTTATTTCGTTAGCCATGGTGTTACTACTCGCTATATTTTTAGGCTTTGAGCTTATACGCAAGGTGCCTGCTACCTTGCACACGCCTTTAATGTCGGGCGCAAATGCGGTTTCAGGCATTACGGTAATTGGGGCATTTGTATTTGCCGGCAATGACATGGGCGGTCTAGCCAAGTTTTTTGGCGTATTGGCGGTATTTTTGGCCACTATAAACGTGGTTGGCGGCTACATGGTGACTGATCGTATGCTGTCTATGTTCAAAGGAAAAGGAGACCGCAATGCAAAATGAATTCATAATTAATGTGGTTTATCTAATAAGCGCCGCACTGTTTATCATTGGCCTAAAATTACTCAGCCATCCTAGCACCGCACGCCGAGGGAACTTGTTGTCTGCTGTGGGCATGCTGGTGGCCATTTGCATCACCTTAATTGACCAGCAGATAGTTAGCTACCAATGGATTCTTATTGCCCTAGCCGCGGGCAGTATTGTGGGCGCGGTAGTGGCAAGAAAAATCGCCTTAACGTCTATGCCTGAACTGGTCTCATTGCTCAACGGTATTGGCGGCTTGGCTAGTTTAGCGGTGGCCTTTGCCATGGTGGTAGGTGGCTCATTAGCAACGTATATAGTGGTAATATTATTAATAGCCATTGCAATTGGTGGGGTAACGTTTACCGGCAGTTTAGTGGCTTGGGCAAAGTTAAGCGGCAAGCTTGGTAATATTATTCAGACCAAAGCAATGGTGTTTAAAGGCCAAGCTATAGCTAACTCGCTGCTGGTGTTAGCTATCGTTTTATTTGCGGTGGGAATATCTTTTGTACCGCAGATGACGTTTTTGGTGTTCGTATTTGTAATATTGTGTTTAGCGCTAGGTGTGATGCTTGTACTGCCTATTGGCGGCGCAGACATGCCCGTGGTCATCTCACTGCTCAATAGCTATTCAGGTTTAGCGGCGTGTGCTGCCGGTATAGCACTAAATAACAACTTGCTTATTGTGGCAGGTGCTTTAGTGGGTGCAAGCGGTATCATTTTGACCAGTATAATGTGTAAAGCAATGAATCGTTCGTTAACAAACGTGCTTTTTTCTGGCTTTAAAGAAGTGTCTAGCGTTAGCACTAAAATTGAAGGCGAAGTGAAAGCTATTTCCTGTGAAGATGCTTATTATGTATTGGAAGCTGCGCAGTCGGTCATTGTGATCCCCGGTTATGGAATGGCGGTGGCACAAGCTCAGCATGCCATGAAAGAGCTGCAATCTCTATTGGAAGGAAACGGCGCAGAAGTTGTTTATGGCATTCACCCTGTAGCAGGGCGCATGCCAGGTCACATGAACGTACTGCTGGCCGAAGCTGATGTCCCATACGAACTATTGCTTGAAATGGACGAAGTGAATCCGCGTATGGAAAACTACGATGTAGCCATTGTTATTGGCGCAAACGACGTGGTGAATCCAGCCGCTAGAGAAATTAAAGAAAGCCCGATTTACGGCATGCCTGTTATAAATGCCGATCTCGCCAAAAACGTGTTTATTATGAAGCGCGGTATGGCCTCAGGTTTTGCGGGTATAGACAACCCGCTTTTCTTTAAAGACAACGCCAGCATGATATTTGGCGATGCAAAAGACTCTATTAACGCCATCATTCGGCAGTTTGCTGACTAATAATATTGATGTGTAATATGGCGACAGAAATAGTCGCCGCTACCACTGTACTATTGATGGCTTACAGCATAATGTTTTCTATTTAGCCTATGATCAGCGTACGATTATAGGCTTTTTGGCAAAAGTGATGGCTGTTTTATCTCTTTTTCTTATCCTTAAAACCTACTAAGCTGTAACAAATAATTTAAAAAATAGCTTAAAAGGTAAGAGCATGGACACGTTAAATATTGCGGGCCGGGTCTTTCAATAAAGGCTCTGCTTAAACTGCACTACTATGAACAAATACATGTACATACAAGGGCAAAAGATAATGAATGAAACAATCGAAAGTAACACTTCTTCGAGCGCAAACAAGACAGCTGCGCCATGTGAGCTAGATGTTGTATTTGAAACGGGTATACGCCAGCCAAAATTTGGCGTTGACGCTAAGTCTCATTTAGACATTCTTAGCGCTTTTGAAAGGGTCTTAAGCGCTAAAAATATCAGTGCTGACCCAAGCAAGAATGCACATTATCGCACGGGCTGGCGATCTGGCGAAGGAAGCGCACTTGCCGTGCTGTTCCCGCAAACATTGATTCAGCTTTGGGGATCCTTAAAAATTGCGGTCAGTCATAATCTAATTATTGTCATGCAGGCCGCTAATACCGGTTTAACCGAAGGCTCAACACCTAGTGGCAACAACTACGACCGACCCGTTGTAATTATTAATACACGCTTTCTTAATGCCTTACACATCATTAATGAGGGTGCTCAAGCTATCGGCATGCCGGGGGCCACACTGTATCAGCTGCAAAGCGAACTTATAAAAATTAACAGGGCGCCACATTCTGTTATTGGGTCTTCTTCCTTAGGTGCGTCAATTGTAGGCGGTATCGCCAATAATTCTGGTGGCGCTTTGGTTAAAAGAGGACCCGCCTACACCGAATTATCGGTATATGCGCAAATTGATAAACACGGGGAACTGATCTTAGTGAACCACTTGGGTATAGATCTTGGTAACAACCCAGACGCTATAATTCAAACCTTAAGTGACGGCAGCTTCGCCACACAAGGGCTTGGCCAAGGTCAGCGCAAAGCCAGTGACACACTGTATCAGGCACGCGTAAAAGATATTGATGCAGACACACCCAGTCGCTTTAACGCTGATCCTCGAAGATTGTATGAATCAAGCGGCTGCGCCGGAAAAGTTGCCGTATTCGCGGTGCGGGTAGATACTTATCCGGTAGCAGAAAAACAGGCCAGTTTTTATATCGGCACCAACGATCCGGGCGACTTATATCAACTTAGGCGCTTACTGTTATCTAAGCTAGATGACCTGCCTGAAATGGGTGAATATATGCATCGAGATATGTTCGATGTTGCGCAAAAATATGGAAAAGACACCTTTCTAAGCGTACTGTATTTAGGCACAAAGCGTTTACCTAAAATGTTATCGATGAAGGGCGCTGTAGATGCCTACCTGAATAAAAAAACATGGCTACCTGAATATTTGAGCGATCGTTTACTACAGGGATTTAGTCGATTATTCCCTCAACATTTACCTAAACGAATGCTCCAATATAGGCAGCAATACGAGCACCATTTGATTATGAAGCTTAGTGGGTCGTCAGTTGCAAAAGGCAAAACAATATTACAAAACTACTTTGACAACAAACAGTCAGGCGGTTTTTTCGAATGCACGACTACAGAAGCTAACCGCGCTTATTTACACCGTTTTGCCGCCGCTGGCGCCGCCATCAGATATCACACCATGCACAGCAAAGACGTGGGTGACATTTTGGCTTTAGACATTGCGCTTAAACGCAACGAGAGCGACTGGGTGGAAATATTTTCGCCAGACATCGAACAGCACATTGAAAAGAAGCTCTATTACGGCCATTTTTTTTGCCATGTTTTCCATCAGGACTATATTTTAAAGAAAGGTGCTAATGCCCACCATGTTAAGAAGCTGATGCTAGCCCAGCTAGACCAGCGCGGCGCTAAGTATCCAGCAGAGCATAATGTTGGCCACTTATATAAAGCTGATGACCCCTTGAGAGACTTTTATAAAGAGCTCGATCCCAGCAACACTTTCAATCCAGGTATAGGCAAAATGGACAAAAATCAGCGTAACTGTAATTGCTGCTTATAACGCGAACATGTCTGCTAATGGCATGTTTTGCTTACTTAAGCGAGTAATTAGAAGCTGCAAAGCACAGGCCAATGCGCTCTACACTTGTCTTTATCGTTTAGGTAGGCTCCAGTTTGGTCTTGGAAAGTGGCAGGTATATCCGTTAGGACGCGTTTCCAAATAATCCTGATGCTCTGGCTCAGCTTCCCAAAAATCGCCAACAGGCTCTACTTCTGTAACTACTTTACCCGGCCATATACCTGAGGCGTCAACGTCGGCAATCGTGTTAAGTGCCTCATCTTTTTGCGTTTGCGACACAAAGTAAATAGCGGAGCGATAAGACACTCCAAGGTCGTTGCCCTGCCTGTTTTTAGTGCTCGGATCGTGTATTTGAAAGAAAAATTCTAAAATTTCACGGTAGCTCGTGACGTCATTGTCAAATTCAATTTCAATGCCTTCGGCGTGCGTTCCATGATTGCGGTAAGTCGCATTTACGACCTCACCGCCCGTATAACCCACGCGGGTTGCTAGAACCCCAGTTCGCTTGCGAATTAGGTCCTGCATGCCCCAAAAACAGCCGCCGGCTAATACTGCGCGTTCACTTGCCATTATGATAACTCCTGCACTTGATCTAAATAGGCTTCGTAGCCTTGCTTAGCCATTTCATCCTTTGGCACAAAGCGCAGTGAGGCTGAATTAATGCAATAGCGCAAACCGCCTTGGTCAGCAGGTCCATCAGGAAATACGTGCCCAAGGTGACTATCACCATGAGAAGAGCGAACTTCAGTGCGCATCATGCCTAAAGACGTATCGGTAATTTCATTCACATTGACTGGGTCTATGGCTTTGGTGAAACTAGGCCAACCGCACCCTGACTCATATTTAGAAGACGAAGCAAATAAAGGCTCCCCTGAAACGACATCAACATATATTCCCACTTCGGTATTGTGAAGTAGCTCGCCGGTGCCGGGATGCTCGGTACCATTTTCTTGCGTCACTCGATATTGCTCTGGTGATAAAGCTGAGATTGCTTGCGTCGACTTTTGATAGTTACCCATAGTTTCCTCTTTGTTAATAAATGTCTGCAATGTTGGACTAGCTTGTGCTAAAAAGTAGACCTAGACTGTATGGTTTACGCTTTGAGATAGCGAACAGACCAAAATGTGCGGAATCACTTTAATAAAACCAGCATGTTATTTGACTTTAATATAATAGATAAGTCCCACAAATAAGGCGAGATTAGCAATAACAGTGCCCCAGTATGTAATTTGAAACGACTTTTTCGAGCACTTGTGCCGTAAATATTGCTGCGCGAAAGCTGCCCCTGGCCAACCACCAAGTAAAGAGAGCAAGTGCAATGTACTTTCTTGTATTCGCCATGTACCCCTTTTAGATCTTGATTTGTCGAGCGCATACGCATAGTAAGTAATAACACTAAGGCCCAAGTATCCAAGCACAAACCTTTCATGAAGATTGCCTAAAAAGAAGGCGAGTAATAAAGCTAGCAACAGTGCAAGCGATAAATAAATGAATTGCATACTGCAGTCGCTCCCTCTTTGTAAATACGATTAGTTATGCCATGCCATACGCGTAACTTTACAATTGCACCCTGCATAAAGCAAATAGCGATCGGCACACTTATCGCGATTATTGCCGAAGCGCTAAAGTTTATTTACACTCGCTTAACAAATAATTTACTTTTAATAATAAATTTTGCTATTCTCATAGGTAGAGCACTTATGTAAAAATGCTTAAATACTGCAGGCTACTATTGCCAACACAGAAGTTAGCCAGATAGTGCAAAAAGGGCGCCCAAAATAGGGCAAAGAATTCACCACACTTACGATGCTACACACGGCACACGAGAAAAATATGCTTAAACAAACTTCATCTATATTTAGTCGCACTCCCCTAGCAGCAATTATTGCGCTTTCGTTAGGGCTATCATCTACCGCTGCAATTTCACAAGAAACACCCGCTGCAGATCAAGAAGACGACTTAGAAGTTATAATGGTAACCGCTTCTAAACGCCCCACCAGCCTGCAGCAAACACCTATTGCCGTTAGCGTTACTAGCGCTGAAGAAATAGAACAAGCGCGCATATTGGATTTACAAGATCTACAAAGCTTGGTACCTACTTTGCGCGTTGCGCCTTTGCAGCGTTCTTACAATACCAACTTTTCAATTCGCGGATTTGGTAACGGTGCTAATAACACCGGCATAGAGCCTTCTGTGGGCGTATTCATAGACGGTGTTTATCGCTCACGCGCAGCAGCGCAAATTGGCGATTTACCCCGCCTAGAACAAGTGGAAATATTAAGCGGTCCTCAAAGCACCTTATTTGGAAAAAATGCCTCTGCGGGCGTTATTAATGTGCGCACAGCCGCGCCATCATTCGACAACCAAGCAAAAATTGAGTTTGGTGTTGGTAATTATGGTCAATCACTGCTGCGCGGGCACTTTACCGGTGGTTTGTCAGATACCCTAGCGTTTAGTGTGTCTGGCGGCATCAATAAAAGCGATGGCTATACCGAGTCGGTGGTAGGCCTAGGCAATATAAATGATCGTGATCGCTGGAATTTACGCGCTCAATTGCTATTCCAAGCGACTGACGATGTCACTATTCGCTTCATAGCCGACACCAGTGAGCTTGATGAAGCTTGCTGTACCGTTGCCGATATAGTTAACGGACCCACAACCGCAGCAGTTCGTGCATTAGGCGGTGTGGTTCTTGACACAGCCGATCCATTCGCTTTTGAGTCAGCGCTTAATATAGACCCAAACAACACGGTAGAAGATAGCGGTATCTCAATGCAAATAGACGTTGATTTTGATACCTTTGCGTTAACGTCAATTACCGCTTTGCGCAACAACGATGCTAATTATTTGGTAGATGTTGACTATACCTCCTTAGATATTTTGACCGAAGAGGGCCATACCGAAATTGAGACCTTCACCCAAGAATTGCGCTTAACCTCAACGGGTGATAACGATTTTAGCTGGATGGCAGGTGCATTTTTCTTCAGTGAAGAAGTAGACACCGGTGACTCTTTAATTTACGGCAATGGCGCCAGGCCATTTTTTAATGTCTTAGGGTTGCAACCTTTATTTGAGACAGCCGAAAGCTTATTTAATCAAGCCCCCGGCACATTCTTTCAGGAAGGTTTAGCAGTTAATTCTGAATTTTTACAGCAAAACGACGCCTTTTCACTGTTCGTCAATTTAGACTATAAGCTTACCCAAGATGTAACCGCAACATTTGGCGCAAGCTACACCGACGATCAAAAAGAAGTGTCGTTGATAACTAACAATGTTGAAGTGTTGTCAAGCATTGACTTAGTAAATGACTTAACGGTATTTGGCATACCCTTAGGCTCCGTTCCAGGTATAACGGGGATTTTTATACCGACCTTGCAAACAGTGCAGTTTTTGCCACAGCAACTCGATTTCCCCAATGCGATCGAAGACGGTAAAAGCGATGACAGTCAAACTACTTACAGCATACGTTTAGCCTATGAGTTAAACCGAAACTTCAACTTCTTTGCTACCGCCGCGACGGGCTTTAAAGCCACCTCGTGGAACCTATCGCGCGATACTCGCCCCTTCCCGGCAGACCAAGGTGACTTGAGCACAGCCGGCCTGTTGCAGAAAAATCAGAGCTATGGCACGCGTTTTGCGGGTCCAGAAGAGTCAGAAGTGTTCGAAATTGGCATGAAATCACGCTTTAAACTAGGCGCGTTTAACATTACCTTGTTCGACCAAACAATAGAAGGCTTTCAGTCTAGCACCTTTGTGGGCACCGGCTTTGTATTAGCCAATGCGGGTCAGCAGTCTACAACAGGTCTCGAATTTGACTCGGTGTACAGACCCTTTGACGGCATAAGCTTGCTCTTTGGCGGTATTATACTTGATCCTATCTATGACTCGTTTGTGGGCGCTTCTGGTGTAGACGAAAACGACCGCGCCATCGTTGTAGATTTAACAGGTAAAATGCCCGCGGGGATTCATGAGCGAAGCTTCACACTTGGTATCAAATACGAATTTGATTTCGCCAACGGTGCCTTTGGCTATGTTCGTACCGACTATATATATGAAAGTGAAGCCCGATTAGTGGATAACGTTCCCGAAAGGATTACGCGCGAAGTCAGTACCTTTAACGCAAGCGCGGGCCTAACCTTTGAAAATGGTATTTCGCTGCAGGCTTGGGTGCGTAATTTGAATAACGATGAATATTTCGTATCGGGATTCCCACCGCCCATTCAAACCGGTAGCTTCAATGGCTACCCTAATCAACCTAGAACCTTTGGTGCGTCTATTTCATATTCATTCTAAAACTAGGTACAGCACTTAAAAAAGGCAGCTCAATAAAGAGCTGCCTTTTTTCATATATCAATAATAAACTCCTCAATTGGGCCGCATTTTGCCGCGCACTTAGGTGTCTAAGTTTGTTCGCTAATGATAACGTTACGTGTCTAAATGCGGAATTAGGAGCATGACAAGCATAGTGTTTGATACACAGGCGATAAATAAACAAAGACAAAACTTAGCTGACTTTGACGAAATTTGGGTGTTCGGCTACGGTTCGCTTATTTACAAGGTCGATTTTAAGTTTATTGAGTGCGAAAACGCGCATATTAGTGGCTTTGAGCGCCGTTTTTGGCAGGGGAGTCACGACCATCGAGGCACCGTAGCACATCCTGGCAGAGTGCTTACACTTTCATCCATAGAAAATACCAGATGCTTTGGCAAAGCATTTAAGGTTAACCCAAGCGTGTTTGATCATTTAGATCACAGGGAGAAAAATGGCTACTTACGTCATAAGGTAACCATTAGCTTGGCTGACACGCGCACTGTGCAAGGCTTAGTGTATATTGCAAGTCCTGATAATGAAGCATATTTAGGCGAAGCAAGCACGCAAGACATTGCTAAGCAAATCTTTGATTCATCGGGGCCTAGCGGGCCTAATCGCGATTACGTTTACATGCTCGCCGATGCGCTAAGGCATTACGATGAAATAGACCAACATGTATTTCAAATAGAGCATGCGCTTAATCAGCTTTCAAAGCCACTTTAAGAGATAGTAAAGCGCTAGGTGTTTGAAACAGGTTTCAACGAATCTGATCCCTTGGTTTCAAATTTAGCAGTCCTTAGCAATAGCAAATTGCCGGATCAAAACGTAATATAGACTCCCACAAACAGGAAAGGAACATTCATGAGCAAGCTGTTTATTGGCGTGAAACGTATCATTGCCGTAGATTCAAGTGAATTTGCCTACGCCGAGCTCGACGTAGACGCTCACTGTATGCTGGTTGCAGAGGGAAATGTGGGTAAATCTAGCTTAATTAACGCTATTAGGCTGTTCTTTTTGCCAGAGTGTTCTATGGCTAAGCAAGCCATTAACTTTGGTTTTTGCGACAGCAACGGTGATACTTACGCGTCTGAAACAACTTTTAATCACTACTTTCCCAGTAAGTTTAGCTTTCTTATATTAGAGTATGAAAAACGCGTATACGACGGCCCGCACTGCTGCCAAATTTTAAGCGCTGCCAACAATGGCCGCTTAAAGTTTGAACGTATGTTCACCCAACTCCCTTTTGACAAACTGCGCCATTTGTTTTGGCAGCAAGGTAATGACCCCGACGGTATTGGTGAGCGCGTGAGCAATTTAAGCAAGCAGCGAGTATACGATTATATTCAAACCCATGACAATACCTGCGTACTGGCTAAAGAGCCCTCAAAAGTGGCGGCTTTGCTATATGAAAGCGATTTACAGTCGACCCGCTACACCCTATTTCCACTGAAGAACCAAGAGCCACAAACGATTAACTCACTGCGCGCGCTAATAAAGCTTTTGTTTGTTGCCTCAAGTAAGAATAGAAGGCCTTTTACCGATGCTATTGCGAATATTATTGAAGGCAGTAAAAAAAGTACCCAAGACCATTTGCGCTTTAGTATTTCTGAGTTTAAAGAACAGCACGAAAACTTAAAAGCGCAAGAACTGCAGCTAACCGCGGTTGTGAATCAAACATCACTTTACGATAAGCTACTAAAGCACAAAGCCAGTTTTGAAGAATACTTGACCGCGCTTGAACAAGTGAAACCGTCTATTGCATGGCTTAACGCCAGTAGCGCAAACTTAAGTATAGAGCTACAAGAGCTCGCTAGCAAAAATACCCTTGCCAAAGACAAACACGATAAACAGCAGCGGGTGCTGTCTGAGCTTAAAGAGAAAACCGCGCTAGAAAAACGCGCCTTAAAAGAAAAAGAAAAGGAACAAAAGCAGCATCAGGAGACACTGGATAGCTTTCGCCGCCTGCAAACCGAATATTCAGGGCAAACAAGTGAAGTCATACAGGCGTTCCTGCAAGACGATTTAGACGAAAAAGAAACGCAGCTAGGGGTGCAAACAGGTAATATTAGCCGCGCCGAAGCTCTGTCGAAACTCGAAGTTAAATTAGATATTCTCAAAAGCGAGCAGGCAAATTTTCAGCACGCTATTAACAATAAGCAGTTTGACTTAGAACAACAGATACCAAAAAAGCAGCTAGACTGGCTGCACAGCGTTAACCCATCGCTTGCTAATGCTAACGCAGGCCAAGCGCTTTCACAATCTCAGCAAGAAGCACTGCTAGGTTTTGCAGCACTGTTTGATACACAGGCAAGTCACTATCAGTTTTTCGACACGAAACTGCAGTTTAGGCCTTACAGCAAGACTAATCATAAAGCCCTACTTGAAAAAAACCTGCAGGAAATTCAAGCTTTAGAAAAGCAGAAGAACAACATTGACTCGCAGCAAGGCAATGCTTTGCACGCACAGCAATCCTTAAAACAGCTTCAGCGTGATATTGCACTGGCCCAAAACGATATTCAGGTCTTGGAAAACGTGCACTACGCCAGCAAGCGCAGCGACATTTTGTTAGGCGAAATAGACACTGCGCAAATCAATATAACAGCCTTTGACAAGACTACAGATAGCACGCAGCGCACATTAATAGATGCGACCACTCGCCAATTTAAAACGAAAAGCGACTATGACGACTGCCAACAGGGTATCACCCAAAACAAGCACTACTCACAGCAATTAACCCGCTTTACTAATCTTCACAGCAAATGGCTTAACATGCTTGATGACAACATAGAATTTGCTGGCTATTTAAACGACGACCATATTCAAATGTTCTCGCAATGCGCTCGTAATTTAGAGCAGCTACAATTTGACCTTATAAGTGGACTGCGCGATTTTATCGATCGCAAAATTATATCAGACAAACACGGCATAAAAGACGACACCCCGTTTTGGCCTGAAATAGTCGCCTGCTTTGACGATATTGGCGAAGTGTACGCCAATATCGACACCCAGCGAGAATTGCTAGGCAAGCAAATAGAAGAGCACAACCAAACCATCGGCAATAAAAAAGAAATTATTGTGCAAAACTACCGTGTGATTAAATCTTTTGAAAAAGATATTAATCAGGCCTTTGGCGGACTGAGCATTAACAATGTGGCGTCGGTAGAATTTGAAGTCGGTATAAACAAACAGTTTGAAACCTTGGTAAACGAGTTTGCTGAAACCAATTTATACAGCAGGCAAATGCAGTCTGATGATTTTTACGTGCGCTTAGTGGCCTTCGCCGAGCGCTTTTTCGATCAAGACGACAACTTTACCTTAACCATGAGCCAGGTAATAGAATCGTTCGAACCACGCGTTCAGATAAGCGGTAAAGCCGGTAAAGAAGATAAAAAGCAAAGCAATTCAACCAACGCCTTAATCAAAATTAAGCTAGTACAACTGCTACTTAAACGCCTAATTGACCATAACTGCGAAACCTCATTCCCCATTGTACACGATGAAATAGCCAATATAGACATAGGCCAGTTTGATTGGTGGTTGGCCGATTTAGCGCAAAACGGGTTTAATTTAATGGCCGCAGGCACGCACTCTACCAGCCCTGAATTACAGGCTAAAATAGGCAGAAGGCATGTTATGGACGCGCTGATTACCGCGCTACCTTATCATAACGAACGCCATCGTGTTTATTGGCAGGGCAGCGAGGAGTTTACACATAGCTTTGCAGGTGAAACCAATCAAGCACAAGAAAAGCTGATATAAATATGAAAGTAAGTACTTACAAGGGCAGTGTTGACTACAAGGCATTAGGCACAGTAGAAACGTTGAACGTGCTGCTTGAGCACCGTAAAATAATGTCGCAGTGCATTAGAGAGATGGACGCTGCCGCCATTAATTATATTCCCGAGTACGCTATCTTCACACGGGTCAAAAAATACACCGAAGATGTTAAGTCAGATACCCGAAAGCGCATAAACATCGCTTTTTCAACGAGTAATTTGCTGCAGGCACATATTGTGATGGACGTTGACAATAGCCAAGGCGAGAATAGGTTATATTTTCAAGATTCCGTACTTGCAGTAGTGAGACTGTGCGACGTCTCTCTATTTAAGAAACTCACTGATATACAGCTTAAAACCCATCTTCAAATACTTAATAAAGCACATCTGGGCATAGTAAGCGGTCACTATAATTTTGTAGACGACGATGATGATTTTGCTGAGTTCATTGATAACTTGTTTTTGCACATAGGCAGGTTGCTCAGCGATGTGCGTCAAAATATCGTTAAAATGCAGTCACTCAGTAAAGACTTAGAGGCCTTAACGTCCTCTAGTGCAAAAAGTAGCCTAACAAGCGCACAGTATGTAGAAGCTAAACAGCAGTGGCTGCAGCAAATAGTGAAGCTTTATGAGCGCCACATTATGCCGCTGCTGGTATTCCTAAATCCTGATACCACTTATCAAGACTTTGAAGGCCTGCATGGCGTTGTTTCAAAAATTCATGATGCTTTGCTTGCGCACAACAAAACTCAGATAGCGAATAATATTCAAAGCTATGCCTTGAGTTTTTTAAACTACTATCAGCCTATTGAGGCCACCGCCAGTACCATAAACCGCTTTATTCATAAGGAGCGTGATAGCATAAAGCGCTTTAACGCTATTGAGCATTTTTATCAGAATAAGCTAGTGCCAGAACTGCAAAGCACCCTAAGCGACAATTTAAACAAGCGTAGAATAGGCAGCGCAGCGATTATCTTACCTTCCTTTTCACCTAATATACTGGCGTTTGTGCGGCCCATTGGCTATGGTTTTAACGATTCCCCCGCTTACTTTAAAAATTTATTTAACGAACTTCAAGGGCGCACGCTAGATGTGTCCCATTTTAATGAGTTGTTAGGGGTTTTAGGAAAAGCGAGTACTAACCAACGTGCATTGCAGAGAATGCAAAGGCATAAGCGCCTGGTAGATGTATTAGAAAAGGTAACGCTGCGCGACACAGACGACTTAGTGAATATGCTGCACATGCGCCTGCAAGACAAGTTTAACGATTATCATTTGTATGACTTAATCTCAAGCATAGGTTTTATAAAAGGCAGTAGGCGCGGTTTCACAATAAAGCATACCAATTTATTTGGCTGGGTTAGCCATAACACTATAAAAGACACCTCTCAAATGCACGAAAACTATCGCTATCGTAAAGTTCGCTGTATTGCCAATCAATCACCGCTAAAGGCGCAAGACCCACATGACTGACAGCAACCAACATAATGACAGTGCTAACGCGACAAACAAGCCCGCTAGTCACGTGAATACAGCACACGGCGCCATGGATGAACTCAACCACAACATTAGCGCACGCATCTACCAGCGTTTTACCCAAGGTAGAGTTATCACCAAATTAAGCTATAACAAGTTGAAATCACAGCATGTTGAAGACAAAGACTACACGTATCTATTCAGATACGTAGACGCCTTCACCCTGCTGTACAAATTGATTGGCAAAGAGCTTGAATATAACGCGAAGGGTGAATTTTTTTACATCAACAACTTTGCTGACAGCGAAATTGACGAAGCCGATGAACACGCGCTAAGAACCCAATCCATATTGCTTATTTTAGGGCGTTACTTTGAAATGAGTGGCCGCAACATCGATAGCTTAAGCCTCGATTCATTAGGCTTCAATAACAAAGACATTGAAGCCCTTGGTGAAAGCGACGAATACAAAAGCATTTGCAGAGCCTTAAAATTCGCCAATTGGCAAAAAGCCATAGAGTATTTGGTCAACCGCGGTTTTGCCTTTGATACCAGCAGCAATCATTACTTTTTATCATCCGCGGGCAAAACGTTCTTAGACGCGGTCATTCAGGCGCACGAAAACCTGTAGCACTGCCCTTTATCTGTAAACAGGCTAAGCGCAAAAAAGGACAAAAAACACATGAAGTTTATTCATACCTCCGACTGGCACATAGGCCGTCAATTTCACAATGTGTCTTTACTTGAAGACCAGCGCCATGTGCTAAACCAGTTGCTAGATTACATCAAAACAGAAAAAGTAGACGCGGTGATCATAGCGGGCGATATTTACGACCGCTCTATACCGCCAGCAAGTGCCGTTGATTTACTTGACCAAGTGCTCACCGCAATAACCATGGATTTGGGCGTCCCCGTCATTCTTATTCCGGGTAACCACGACAGTGCCCAGCGCGTGCGCTTTGGCTCCAGGCAGCTAAAAAAATCAGGCTTACATATAATGGGGGATTTATCGGCAATTACAGAGCCTGTAGTAATTGCGTCGTCAACCGGTGACGTTGCTTTTTACGGTATTCCTTATACCGATCCTGAAACGGTGCGTAACGTGTGGAGCGAAGATGTAAAAAGCTTTGACGAAGCGCACACTTTTTTAGTCAATAAAATTAGCAAGGCCACCCTAGCTAATCAAGCAAATGTGTTAATTAGCCACTGTTTTATAGACGGCGCGCAAACATCAGACTCAGAAAGGCCCCTTTCTATTGGCGGCTCTGACCGAGTAAGTTATCAACCCTGTGAAGATTTTAACTATGTAGCGCTTGGCCACCTGCATGCGCCGCAGCAAAAAGGCGCCCCGCATATTCGATATTCAGGCTCTATTTTAAAATATAGCTTTTCTGAACAGCATCAGAAAAAAGGCATAACCTTAGTCGAACTAGACAAAGACGGCAGAGCCTCATTTACCCACCTGCCATTAGCGCCGCTGCGAAATATGCGCGTTATTGAAGGGGAATTTGCCACTATTATTGAACAAGGTAAATTAGACCCTCACAAGCAAGATTATGTGCTGATAAGAATGACCGATCGCCATGCCATACTAGAGCCCATGGCAAAGCTGCGTGAGGTATATCCAAATGTGCTGATGCTAGAAAAACCCGGCATGTTAATAACAGGCGATCAGGCAATGAACCGCGAAAAACTCAAGCGAGGCGAACTAGAGATGTTTAGCGATTTTTTTGAACAGGTGTCAGGCCAAGCAATGAGCACAGATCAACAAAAGGCGGTAAAAGAAACCATCGTTTCGCTTATCAAACAGGAACAGCAAGCATGACGCCGCTTAAACTACGCCTGCAAGCCTTTGGACCGTTTGCTGGCAAAGAAGAGATTGATTTTACCGCTTTAGGCAGCAACCCGCTGTTCTTGATCAACGGCCCCACCGGCGCTGGTAAAAGCGCCATCTTAGACGCTATCTGCTTTGCCTTATATGGACAAACCGCAGGAGCAGATCGCGATCCCCAGCAAATGCGCTGCGATCACGCCAGTGAAGAGGTATTATGTGAAGTTAGTCTAGAATTTATGTTGGGCAATAAACGCTATGCTATTTGGCGATCTCCTATACAAGAACGCCCAAGAACCAGAGGTGAAGGCGTCACCATCAAAAGAGCTGAAGCTAAGCTTTGGTACTTAGACGGCTCTGATGAAGGCGTTTTATGGGTATCGAAAAGCGTTAACGACGCTACCAACCACATTAATACATTATTAGGCATTGGGGTTGAACAGTTCAGACAGGTCATGATATTGCCGCAGGATAAATTTCGTGAACTGTTAATGGCCGACTCAAAAGACCGAGAGAGCATTTTTAGCCAACTGTTCGAAACCCATATCTATAAGCAAATTGAAAACAAGCTCAAGGAACAAGCTTCAGGCATAAAACAGGCGGTCGAGCTTCATCAAAGCAAAGTGCGCGGCATATTAGAAGGTGCAAATCTAGACTGTCGTGAGCAGCTTAACATCGAAATTGAGAGCTTAATCCCTGCGCTTTTTCAGGCCAAATCTGAAAAAGATCAAGCGCATGGCGAAGTGCAAAAACAGCAAAGTGAAATAGATAAAGCCAAAACGATAAATCGGCAGTTTGATGAGTTAGACGCGAAGCGCACTGACTTGTCTTTAATAAATAAGCAAAATAATGATATTGAAGTAAAGAAAGCACTATTAAGCCAAGCACTTAGTGCACAAAAAATTTACCATTTATATACAAATAATGTGGAATGCCAGGCCGCCTATGTGAGTGCGAGTAAATATCATGAGCAAGCAAAATTAGCGGTTTCAAATGCGCGTTCTCAGCATAGACAAGCGTTAAGCAGGGTAGAAACAGCCAAATTAAATGCCGGTGCTCTAGATGATTTTAAAACGCAACAAATTGAATTAAAACGCTTTTCTCATCAGCTCACGAAACTTAGCGACAATAAAGAACGCGTAACAGGGGCAACAGCTAAGCTCGCAAGTAGCAGCCAAGCGCTTGAACAAAAAAAATGCAGCTTAGGTGCATTAGCCAGCGAGCTTCTCAAAAAAGAAGCACTCGTTATTTCACACACTCACACACTTGAACAAGTGACACCGCTGCAGCAAGCTTTAGATAAACTCGCTCAAAAACATAACGAACGCAGTATGCTAGATGCTATTTCAGCGGATATAGCAAAGTGCCTCAAACAGCAGCGCATTGACCAAGCTCAACTTGACAATCTCGCACAAGTATTTGAGAAGGCCTGCACTATTGCTACCCAAACAGAAATTGCTTGGCACATGGGCCAAGCCAGCTTATTGGCAAAAGAATTAAGCCATGACAAGCCCTGCCCGGTATGCGGCAGTAAAAATCACCCAAACCCAGCCCATGAAGACGGCAGCAACATGTTGGTTTCTAAAGAACAAGTAGGCGAAGATCGTCAACGAGAAACTGTTTCTAGAGAGAATATGCAAGAGGCGAAAGACACGCTTGCTACCATAAGTAACAAGCTAGAAACGCAACAAAACAGATTTGCAGAACATTCACAGCAATTAGGCCAGTATGCACAAATGTCGCTTGCACAGCTTGAGCAGCAGCAAGCAGATATAAGCCGGAAGCTGGCGTCATTAACGAATCTGCAGCTGACAAAATCCAAGTTGAACAAACGCATAATACAAATTAAAGCGCAGCAGGCAAGCAGCACAGACGATCTGTTAGTGCTAGAAGCAAAAGCAAGTAACGACAACAATGCGATGATTGTGGCGCAAACAAGCGCGAATGAACTAGCCGCGCAAATTCCCAAGGAGCATCATGACGCCTGGCAGCTTTCACAAAGTTTACAACAGTTAAGCGCTACTATTGAGCAGCTCACAGTGCTGCTACGTGAAGCACAAACTGACCTGGCTAAGAAACAGTCAAGCTTTGATCAGGCAAGTGCCACCCAAAAGACACTGCTCAATGGGCTACATGGGCAAGAAATAAGAAGCAGCAAAGCAGCCAGTGATTGGCAGCAGGCATTGTTTAACAGCGAATTTAGCGATACCAAGCATTTTATGCAAGCGCAAGCGGATGAAAGCCAGCAGCACGCCTTAAAGCAAGCCATTGCTAGCTACCAAACTGAACTAGACAGCTTAAACGCGATTGTAAAGCAACTTTGGCAAAGACTCAGTAATAAACAACGAAGCGATGTGAGCAGTATTGAGCAAGGGTTAAACGCAAATACTAAAATATCTGCAGAAAAAGACAAAATATGGCGCGACTTAGAGGCTCGCTATATTAGCTTAGTCAATGTGAGTGACAAGCTGGTAAAAGCAGAGACCCAAAACGAAACGCTTAACCAACAATATTCGGTAATAGGCACCTTAAGCGAAGTTGCAAATGGCAACACAGGCAATAAAGTTAGTTTACAGCGATTTGTGCTTAGCGTACTTCTTGACGATGTGCTTATACAAGCATCACAGCGTTTACATATTATGAGTAAAGGGCGATATCAGCTTATTCGCAAAGAAGACCGTGCAAAAGGCAATAAAGCGTCTGGGCTAGAACTTGAGGTGCATGATGGTAACACAGGCAAGCCACGTTCGGTGGCCACACTTTCGGGCGGAGAGTCATTTATGGCGGCACTGTCGTTAGCTTTAGGCTTGTCGGATGTAGTGCAGTCTTACGCAGGAGGCATACACCTTGACACACTATTTATTGATGAAGGTTTTGGCAGTCTAGATAGTGACTCCTTAGATGCTGCAATCAGAGTCCTTGTTGATCTTCAAGCCAGCGGGCGCATGATAGGGATAATATCGCATGTAACTGAGTTAAAGGAGCAGATGGCGAAGCGCATAGACGTTCACAGCAGTCGAGTTGGCAGTAGTATTAGCACAATTGCATAGTGGCGCTTAACCATATGTAAATTAAAAAGGTCAGCTTTAACGAAAGTGGCAGTAGCCACTAAGCCTAGCATCACTATCAATTTATTTAATTTCGTATGGTAATATTCTTATGAACATAGATTAATCGGAAAAGAGCATATTGTAATGTTTTCTAATGCTGTGTAAGCTAAAATCGTGCCAAGACTTTTAAACTACTGATCCATCTAAGAATACAGACCCAATTACTTTAAAATTTTAAATCGATTATAAAAAAACCTACACCCTTTCACTTAGAAATACGGTGATACACACTAATTTCGCAAAATCTTACTAAATTAACTGCTTAAAATATGATTGAAATATGCTTGATTATCAAACGTTACGCAAAGGTTACAAAAACGTAATGAAAATGTTTTATTCACTTGCAAACCTGAAAGCATCTGATTCCATTGGCCTGAAGCACTAAGTGTAATTTTTACTTTACATTATCTTCACGTCCTCAGCACCGAAAGAAGTGTACAAACACAACTAGTCACAGTAAAAAGGAGGGGTAAGGAAGTCCGATGTCGGATTACCCTTCAATCCATGTACATTTTAAAACACGTTTCACGAAGGACTACATAGAGAAAATTATGATGATAAAAAACGCTTACAAAAAGACAAAAGGCTTTTCGTTAAGCCAAGTCAGCGTTAAATTAAAATTAATCGTAACAGGATTATTTTTATTAACGTTTGCTGGTTTTGCAAATGCCGCAGCAGGCTTAGCTCAAGATGATTTCGTAGGTATTTCATTTTGGATAATTTCAATGGCTTTAATGGCTTCTACCGTGTTTTTCCTTTGGGAAACACAAGGCGTAACCGCAAAATGGAAAACGTCATTGGTCGTTTCAGCTTTAGTAACATTCATTGCGGCAGTGCATTATTTCTACATGCGCGACGTGTGGGTGGCAACAGGTGAGTCACCAACTGTATTTAGATATATAGACTGGTTATTAACCGTTCCGTTACTAATGATTGAATTTTACTTAATTCTACGCGCTATCGGCGTAGCATCTATTGGTATTTTCTGGCGCTTATTGATAGGTACTTTGGTCATGTTAATTCCAGGGTATTTAGGCGAATCTGGCTACATCAATATTTGGGTAGGTTTCGTAATTGGTATGCTAGGATGGTTCTACATCCTGTATGAAATATTCTACGGCGAAGCAGGCAAAGCAGCTGAAACACAAGCCACTCCGGCAGTTAAGTACGCATACAAAGCTATGTGCTGGATTGTAACCGTTGGTTGGGCTATTTACCCAATTGGTTATGTTGCAGGATACACGGGCGTAGGCAGTTCTGAAGCGCTTAACATTATTTATAACTTTGCAGACTTAGTAAACAAAGTAGCGTTCGGCCTATTAATTTGGTACGCGGCGACTACTGAAAGTCAAGCAGAACCAGTAGCAAGTAAGGCATAAACTAAAGCACTACTTACTATGACACTAGTTTGCGACCTTATTTTGGGGTTGCAAACTCTATTTCTTAGGTTAGAGTGACAATAATGATACAAACTAATTCGCACCCTATACCGCAGTTACCTCTCTTACTCAATCAATGTGAAGAGGAAATGGTTTTTAGACTGCAACATAGCGCACCTAGCTTATTTCACTTAAACAGCGGTGGGAACAGGTCACGGGCAAAACTGTGTATTGATGCAGGCATTGCTTTAGAATTACCCATTAAGGCCATTATTGCTTTGGCCTGCAGTATTGAATTATTACATAACGCATCTTTAGTCCATGACGACTTACAGGACTGCGAAACTACTCGCAGAGGCCGACAGTCGGTGTGGAAAAAATACGGTAAGTCACATGCCATATGCACCGGTGACACAATGATATCGGCTGCCTATGGTACTCTTGCCGATATAGGCGCGCATCCCGCGCTATCATCGCTTCTACTACATATAAATGAAGCTGTTTCCATCACAATTCAAGGCCAATCGCGTGATATCGACGCAAGTAGCGACATAAGCGAGCAGCAGTATGAAGAAATCGCTGCAATGAAATCTGGCCCATTAATTCAATTAACGCTGGGTCTCCCTCTACTTATGTCAGGCCACGAACATCATGTGAATACGGCAAATAAAGCATTACATAAATTTGCGATTGCCTATCAAATTGTAGATGACCTGAACGATTGGCAGCAGGATTTGCAGCATAAGCATCTAAATTTAATAAATTTATTGGCAACGAAGTGTAGCGTCGCAGAAGCCATTAGCTTTGCGCGCAAGCGCGCACAATATCTACTCATGCAGTGTGAAAGAGAACTTAAATTACTTCCTGCTAACTGTGCCAATTCGGTAATCAAAGCCTCACAAAAACTGTTAGTTAAAGCGAACGAAGGCACCTATGAGTAATAACGCTATTGTAATTGGCGGCGGTTTTGGGGGAATAGCGTCGGCCCTTAGACTGCGAGCCAAAGGCTACGAAGTTGTGTTAATTGACCAAAGAGAAAGACTTGGTGGCCGTGCTCAGCAATTTAACAAGGACGGGTTTATTTTCGACGCAGGACCAACCGTCGTTACCGCTCCTTTTCTGTTGGAAGAATTATTTTCACTATTTGACAAAAAATTAGAAGATTACTTTGAGCTTGTCCCCGTAGAGCCTTGGTATCGCTTCGTTTACCCCGATGGCAGTCACTTTGACTATGGCGGCACAATTGAAGAAACGCTGGCACGAATAGACGATATTGAGCCCGAAGACAAGGCTGGCTACTTGGGTCTTTTGGCGCAGTCTGAGGCCATATTTGACGTTGGATTTACACAGCTTTCCGATAAACCCTTTCATAAAATTTCGACCATGCTCTCGCAAGTACCTGCGCTTATTAAGTTAAAATGTCATCGTACTGTGTATCAAATGGTAAGTGCTTATTTAAAGAGCGACAAGTTACGCCAAGCATTTTCGATACAGCCTTTGCTAGTCGGTGGTAATCCTTTTGCCACTACCAGCATTTATAGCTTAATTCATTTTTTAGAGCGCAAATGGGGCGTTCATTTCGCGATGGGCGGTACAGGCGCCATTATAAACGGCTTAGAAAAGCTGATGCTAGAACAAGGCATTGAAATAAAGCTCAATACTAGCGTAGACGACATAAGTATAGTCAATAATGTGGTCACTGGCGTTAATACAAATAATGGGACTTTTTTGTGCGATAAGTTGGTCTCAAATATAGATCCTAAGTTTCTATATCGTAATCTCATTCCTAAACAAAATCAGAGCATGAGCGCGCGCATAAAAACAAAACATGCAAAACTGTCTATGGGTTTATATGTCCTGCATTTTGGTACCACTAAGCAATATACCGATGTGGTACACCACACTATATGGCTTGGTAAACGGTATGAGGATTTATTAATCGATATTTTTGATAAGAAAGTGCTGGCCGATGATTTTTCTTTATATTTGCATCGTCCAACTGCGACAGATCCCAACATGGCTCCGCAAGGCTGTGATTCATTTTATGTACTAGCGCCGGTTCCTAATAATCTGTCTGGTATTAACTGGTCTGAAAAGCAGGATGAGTACGGTGATAAGATAATTGAGGCCTTAGAACGCAGTATAATGCCCGACTTATCTAAGCATATTGTGCATAGATTTGCAAAAACACCAGCTGATTTTGAGCAAGATTTCAGCAGCGTCGAAGGCAGTGGCTTCTCAATTGCGCCTTCATTTCAGCAGTCTGCTTGGTTTAGATTTCATAACAAAGCGGAAGGGCCAGAAAACTTATATTTATGTGGTGCCGGTACTCATCCGGGTGCTGGATTACCAGGTGTGTTATGTTCAGCAAAGGTGGTTGACAGACTCATTCCCGCTACAGGTATATAAACAATGGTAGATGATCCTACTGCGCTGCTAAAAAAGCATGGCAGGTCATTTAATTTTGCGCGGCTGTTTTTAGGAGCTGAAACAGGTATTGCAGCGGCGCGTTTATATCGATTTTGCCGCATTATCGATGACATAGCCGACGAAAACGAAGATAAAATAGAAGCTGAAATTCAGCTTGCAGAAATTAGAAGTTCAATAATACAAAATGAAAAAGACCACCCGTTAATTGGCGATTTTTTATTATTGTGCGAAGAACACAGTATAGATAGACAAAACGGCATCATACTCATTGAAGGCGTTAGCGAAGATTTTAGTCTGCAAGCCTTAGTAAATGAGCAAGAAGTAGTCCAATATGCCTACAAAGTCGCTGGTGTAGTGGGTTTAATGATGGCACCTATACTAGGCGCAGATCAGCAAGGCCAAAAGTTTGCGATCGATTTAGGCATAGGTATGCAGCTCACCAACATAGCAAGAGATGTTATGGAAGATGCACGCATGAATCGTCGCTATATTCCAGGCATTTGGGTGAATTCAATTACGGCCAAGCAAATTGCCGCGAATCAAGCCCAAGATCAAAAAAATATTCAAGACGCAATAGTACAACTCTTACACTTGGCCCAAGAATATTATCAAAGTGGTTTAGCCGGACTTTACTATTTACCTAAACGTAATCAAAGAGCGATTGCCGTTGCAGCGTACGTGTATAGAGAAATTGGTAAAAAGCTACTCCGGCAAAACTGCCGATACTGGAATGGCCGGGTAATTGTATCAACACCTAGAAAAGTAACTCTCGCTTGCCAAGCATTATGGGACTTAAGTGCGCGTAACATTGCTGACGGTCATATTAAGCATTCCCAAGAACTGCACAAACATCTTACAACCATCCCCCTTGCAAAGGCTAAAGCTTCGAAGCTGGCAATTAGCACATGAAAACTGCACTCGTCAGCCAACAGACAAGTGACTTAATTATCATTGGCGCAGGCGCTGCGGGGCTATCCTTATTACTTGCCCTTGACGATATAAATTACCCTCACTCAGTAACCGTGCTGGAGCGCAACAGCGGCCCTCTAAATGATCGCATTTGGAGTTTTTGGAGCACTAATACGCAAAACATCTCATTGGGTTTACTGAATGTTCCACGTTATATCGCATCAATTATCTCCCACAGATGGTCACATTGGAGCTTGTCAACGAGCCAAAGTAATTATGTGATGCGCAGCGATGTTTATCGCTATTGCTGCGTTAGATCTGATGACTTAAGCCGCCTTGCGCAAAAGAGAATAGATCAAAACCCACGTTTCAGGATAATCTATAACAGTGACGTAACATTAGTACGTACACAAGACAATATTTGTACATTGACAAGCAATGGCTTTGCAATAAACGCTCGCAAAGTTCTTGATACCCGACCACCGCCGATAGATAAAAATCATACCGGTTTACTGCAGTGTTTTTACGGCGAAGAAATTACGCTCAGCGAGGATTTTTTTGAGCCGTCTTGTGTGCAGCTCATGCATCAGCTAAAAAGCGCTGCACTAGGGATTGAGTTTGTGTATGTTTTACCCTTTAATACTAAGCAAGCGCTAATCGAATTTACCTGCTTTAGTTTGCATGCTATTAGCAAAGATACCTTAAAGTTACGCTTGCATGGGGCTATAAAAGAGTTGCTTAAACAACGTAAATATACGGTAGAACGTTCAGAAAATGCGGTGTTACCTATGTATTTATTAAACCAGAACCATCATAAAAAGAACGAAAATATTTGCTATGGCGGCATAGCGGGCGGTGCTATG
Organism: Glaciecola punicea ACAM 611; assembly: GCF_000252165.1. Taxonomy (GTDB): domain Bacteria; phylum Pseudomonadota; class Gammaproteobacteria; order Enterobacterales; family Alteromonadaceae; genus Glaciecola; species Glaciecola punicea. Next base: position 41,364 of record NZ_BAET01000022.1, on the reverse strand, counting down.
CGAGCATCCACCGGCTACAGCTTTCTCAACTCTCAGGGCTGGGCGACACAGTGCGCAAGGGAACTTATGCGCTTTAATAGGTTCTCCCCAACCGCCCCCATCAAACGAGTCTATTGTGTAGTGGACATGATCATGCTAAAAGTCCTGCGTGACAACATGTCTATTGGGGTAAGCATATTCGAACTTATGTTCAAAAAAGTAAAGCCAGCAAGGTTTGTGCGCTTTATGACTCAGCAGGCTACCATTGTAGATTTCATCAGTGTCATTTGGGCAATGCCTAAAAAACCTTTCTTGATAGCTGCTTGTAAGTTATTAATTAACAAAAAATAATAGTGCAAAAGCGCTAGCATCAATTCCAAAGAGCCAAAGGCATTTAAACCAGTGACAAAACTACGCTACACTCAAATTTACATTGGCACCTTGCTAATATTTGCGCTGTTAGTGGCAGCAAATTTTTCGCTCCCAGAGCAGTATTTAATTATTGGCTTAGCCGCAGCGGTAACTATATTAGGCCTACCACATGGCGCTTTAGACTTTGCCGTTGCAAAGTCGTTGAATTTGGTGCATAGCGTAAAGTCTGGCATCTTTTTTATTAGCGCATACACCACTATTGCCGTCCTTTCGATTTTATTCTGGCTCGGCTTTCCCGCAAGCGCATTAGTACTATTTCTATGTGTATCTATTTTTCACTTTTCGGCAGACTGGCGCACTTCAATGCCAAAGTACGCCGGTATGTGCTTAGCGGCTATTGTAATTTGCGGGCCTGCTGTTATTTATTCAGATGTTGTCACGAGCTTGTTTACTGCACTACTACTTAGTGTTGACGCAGCAAACCTTGTCATGCAGGGCATGCGCTTATTATTCTTTGCTACACTGGCCGTGTTCTTATATTTTTTAGCTAAGCTAGTAATGTCAAGGAAAGCCAAGGGTAAGTGGCGTCTGGCAGAATGGATCTGCCTGATTATGAGTAGCTTAGTACTGACCCCCTTACTGCATTTTTCACTTTATTTTTGTTTGCTTCACTCGCCTAAGCATCTGCATGATGTGAGCGCTAAACTCAATATTGATATAAGTAGGGCGGTTTTACTCAGTATACCATTTGTATTAGCAACCATGTTTATCGCCTTAGGCGTGTATTATGGGGTATCGCAATATAGGGGTGGGCTTAGTATAAATACAGTCATTTTGCGCTGGGTTTTCATCGGTCTATTTGGGTTAACCATGTCACACATGATACTAATAAGCGTATGGCATCGCCACGAAAAGGCTGCGTAATCAACTAGTCAAAGCTTGGGAATACTTAGTGAACGATCGTCTCTTATATAAGTAAATACCTCTTCAAACCAAGTCGTAAATACCTTGGGATTGTATTTTAGGGTCTTTATAATTTCATGCTCAGTCCACCAACGAACTTCCATGACTTCATCAGGATTTTGCCGCCACTCTATATTATCAACTTCAGCCACCACAATATTGTCAAACTCATGTTCAATCATATTGTTGTCAAGGCTATGGCGATAACAGATTTGTCCAATAATAGACAAACTCAACTTAGCCTTAATACCTAATTCTTCAGCAACCCGCCGCCGAGCAGCATCTTTAACAGTTTCGCGTGGAAGTGGATGGGAGCAACACGTATTTGCCCATAATCCTCCGCTATGATATTTATCAGCGGCTCGTCTTTGAAGAAGATACTCTACATAATCGCCTTGACGACGAATGATCATTAAAGAAAAAGCTAGGTGCAGATCACCACGCAAGTGAGCTTCAATCTTGTCCGCATATCCGGTAGTATTGCCATTGTTATCAACAAGGGTAACAAGGTTTACTGATTCATTTATATTCATATTATAAAAACTCAAAAAACGCTCACAAAGATCACCTCACGCGTTGACATCGTCTTTATTAGACAACAGCGCAAGTATCGCAATGGTCACAGTATTTCATCGCTCCACTTTTTACGGTCAAAATTATTGCCTTATGGCTTTTATGGCGCTGTAGCCACAGGAAATAAACGTAAACCTCACTGCCCAACTAAATTACCTAAATATAGCCAAACACGCAAGTAGGAGTTGTTAAGCATCTGTATGTGTTTATAATCGAGCAATTTATATACTTCAATTATTCGGAGATTATCGTGAAGGTGAAAGCATTTATAGCAGTTATAGTGGCAAGTTGTTGTTTCATTGCCGTGAGTATTGCACAAGAAGACAACAGCGCGCTGTTGGAAAGAATAAAACCTGTTGGTAAATTACAAATTGCAGGGGCTGCGCCACCTCAAGCCGCAGTTGCAGCAGGACCACGCTCTGGCAAAGATATTTATGCAGGCGCATGTACTGCGTGCCATGCAATAGGCGTGCTTGGCGCACCTAAAACTCAGGTAAGCGCTGAGTGGCAGCCTCGCCTTGACGAAAAAGGCTTTGACCAGGTCTGGAAAAACGCAATTGATGGAATTGGTGCTATGCCGCCCATGGGCGCATGTGGCGACTGCACCGACGACGATATTAAAGCCGCTATTGAATATATGATTGAAGGTATATAAACGTCTAAGGTTTATCCTTCTAGTATTTTCTTCAAAGCCGCTATGCCCTTAGCGGTTTTTTCTTGGCGCACCTCTTCTGAATCTTGCTTTTTTTGCCACTCCCATTCAAGATCATCGGCGGGCAGCTCATACAAAAATCTAGACGGCGTTGGCTCAATACATTCACCGTACTGACGGCGTTCTTTTGCGATGGTAAAGTACAGCTGGCGCTGAGCGCGCGTTATTCCCACGTAAGCGAGCCGGCGTTCTTCGTCAACGTTGTCTTCGTCAATACTGCTTTGGTGCGGTAGCAAACCCTCTTCCATTCCCACCATAAACACATATGGGAACTCTAGGCCTTTGGATGCATGCAAGGTCATTAACTGCACTTGGTCGGCGTCGGCATCGTCTTCCCCGCGTTCCATCATGTCACGTAGGGTTAAGCGCTGAACTACTTCGGGCAAGCTCATGGATGCATTTAATGCATCGCCTTTTAACAAGTCTTGTACCCAGCCAAATAAGGTTGACACATTCTTCATAGCAATTTCAGCCGCTTTGGGGCTGGCCGATAGCGCGTACAAATATTCTTCATACTGCAAGGCCTTTATAAAGTCGCGCAGTACGCCTTGGGTGTCGCCTGTGGCGGCATTTTCGCTGGTGGTGGCAATGAGCTTGGCAAAATGCTGTACGCTTTGGCCTGCTTTGTCGCCTAACACAGCATTAATTTGAGGATGAACCATAGCATCAAAAAGACCGCAGCCGTTAAGATTGGCAAACTCGCCTATTTTAGCCAAGGTGACTCGGCCAATGCCTCTGCTTGGCGTATTGATTACGCGCAGTATTGCATTGTCATCGCTTTGATTGGTCAACACGCGCAAATAAGCCATGGTGTCTTTCACTTCAGGGCGTCCAAAAAATGATGTGCCGCCACTAATTTTATAGGGAATACGGTTTTTCATGAGGACTTTTTCAAACACGCGCGACTGATGATTCCCCCTATATAATATGGCATAGTCTTTGTAATGGGTGTTATTCATGAATTTTTGCGCCATTAGCTCGGCAGTAACCTTGTCAGCCTCATGTTCTTCATTTTTAGCCACTAGCACCTTTAGCTTATCGCCTTGACCGAGCTCTGAAAACAGGCGCTTATCAAATAAATGCGGGTTGTTTTGAATAAGAATGTTGGCACTGTGCAGTATACGCTGACTACTTCTGTAGTTTTGCTCAAGCTTGACTAATTTAAGCTGCGGATAATGCTCTTTTAGCAGACTTAAGTTTTTAGGCTGCGCACCACGCCATGAATAAATAGACTGGTCGTCATCGCCTACCACGGTGAACCTAGCGCGCTCACCCACCAACAGTCGTACCAGTTGATACTGGCTGGTATTGGTATCTTGGTATTCGTCGACTAACAAATAGCGAATGGTATTTTGCCATTTCTCTCGAATGGTTTGATGTTGCTGAAGGAGTACCGTAGGTAATAAAATTAGGTCGTCAAAATCAAGCGCATTATACGCGAGCATGTGGCGCGCGTATTCTTGATAATACTTAGCGTGCTCACTCTCTATACCCGTGCTTTTTTCATACATTTGCATCGCGTTTAAGGGCATTATAAGCTCGTTTTTCCAATTCGAAATACTGCGCTGCAGGTGTTTAAGCGCTTCTTTGTCGCCTGCATACTCATCATGCGTTAAATCGTTTAACAGCGCGTAGCTGTCTTTATCGTCAAATAAGGAAAACCCTGCTTTGTAGCCCAAGGTAGTAACATGCTTTTTAATGATATTGAGGCCCATGGTGTGAAAGGTAGACACCTTCAGCCCGCGCGACTCTTTTTTGCCAAGAGTGTGCGACACCCGCTCCTTCATTTCCCGCGCCGCTTTATTAGTAAAGGTAACCGCGGCTATTTGACTAGGCTTGTACTTGCACACGTTCACCAAGTAGGCAATTTTGTGGGTAATTACCCTGGTTTTACCGCTGCCGGCACCAGCAAGTACCAAACATGGTCCGCTAATATATTCTACCGCTGCCTGCTGGGCTGGGTTTAATCGCATGAAAATTTACACTGCTATGAGTTTATTAGACACGAATTATAACAAAACAATGGCAATAGAGACTGTTTTCTTTTAGCTTTGCGTCTACAATAGAGTCAGGTTAAGAATTAAAGGAAGCAAAAATGATTGATCCTAAGAAACTCGAAGAGATTGCTAAGAATATTTCAAACGTTATTCCCTCGGGCATGAAAAGCATGGCGGGCGATGCCGAAGAAAAAGTCAAACAGGTGTTGCAGTCACAGCTAAGCAAACTTGATTTTGTGAGCCGTGAAGAATTTGATGTGCAAAGCCAAGTCCTAATTAGAACGCGTGAAAAGCTGGAAGCTTTAGAAGTTCGCCTTGCTACACTTGAGGCAAATGATGATGGGTCTACCGATTTATAGGCTCTAATTGAAAAGGGGCGCTAGGCCCCTTCTTTTACCCCATTAAATTTCTAACCAGCACTATTTAGCTGGCATTAATTCCATCAAGGCATGAACAGTGCTTACAACACCCACCTTGACTGACTCAGGCTCTACTTTAAAATATGAACTGTGATGCGACGGAATAGGCTCACCACCATTTTGCGCCGCTGCCCACACCTTTGGGTTAGTGCCGCCAATACCCCAGTAAACGCTTTTAATAAGTGGGGTGGTGGTGAAATAGGGAAAGTCTTCGGCGCCCATACCCGTTGCTTCTTGGCTGGTCACAACACTTTCTCCCATATTATCAATCCACACTGATTTTAAACGCATCGCTAGTGCAGTATCGTTTACCGTGGGCGGGGTACTTGAAACAATCGTAACCTCTGGCAACTTATCCTCTGGCATACCGGCGACGCGGCCCATATTCTCAGCAATGCGCTTAACCCCATCAAGCAGTATTTTGCGGGTTTCTAAATTGGTGTTTCTAACCGTTACCTGCAGCACGGCTCTATCAGAAATAATGTTATGTTTGGTGCCACTGTGAAATGAGCCAACCGTAACCACACCCGGCTGGCGAGGGCTAAGCTCACGTGAAACCAAGGTTTGTAATGCCATTACAATTTGGGAACCAAGCACGATAGGATCTTTGCCTGCATGCGGGCTGGCACCATGAGCGCCAACACCATGTATAATAATATCAAGGCTGTCAGAGCCTGCGTAAGGCGCTCCGCCCACTACATTCACTATTCCCGTTGGCCCGGAGGAGCCCACATGAAACGCTAGTGCATAATCGGGTTGTCCAAATGTGTCCCATATGTTGGCATCCATCATTTGCTTAGCGCCTTTAAGACGCTCTTCTGCGGGTTGCCCAATTAGCATTAAGGTACCCGACCATTGATCTTTTGTAGCCGCCATGTAGCGAGCGGTGCCAACAAGGCTAGTAATGTGAACGTCGTGACCACAGGCATGCATTACCGATACTTCTTTGCCCGTTATAGGCGAGATTTGGGTGGCAGTTGAAGCATATTCCAAACCAGACTTTTCCTCTACGGGCAGGCCATCCATATCGGCTCGCATCATCACCAGCGGGCCTTCTCCATTTTTCATAATAGCCACAATGCCAGTTGATGGATTGCCTTCAACGGCCACACCAACACCTTGTGTGACGTCAAAGCCGGCCAGTCTTAACTCTTTCGCTAAGCGTGCTGCGGTTTTGGTTTCTACCAAGGACAATTCTGGGGTTTTATGAAAATGAATAAACAGGTCTTTGAGATAGCTATCGTAATCTTTTTCAACGGCGGTTTTAACGTCGGTGTTCGCGCTGTAAGCTTGCAGACTAAACGCCATTGCAAAACTTAAGCATAGTGCGGAGTTTCTCAGTAACTTTTTCTTCATTTTATATAGCTTTTGTTTATATATTAACTGAATAAAAGAGTAACAGAGAAACCTTCAGAATCAAGCGCTATTTAGATACTGCAAAAATCGTCATACGTCTCTTTGAGTAAGTCCTAATGTGAGTTGTGAAGAAGCCATTGTTTAGCGCGCACAAAGACTATAAGATTAACACATTCGCTGAAGACGACTGTCGCATTGTTGTGAATGAAAAAACCGCTCTTCAAAATAAATATAAGTGTTTACTCATCGCGTTAATAAAAAAACATCGAAGCGAGCACCCTGATTGACCTGCTTGTATCAAAAGCCGATAGGTTTCAGTGATTGTCGCGATGCTCACTATCATGGCCAATGCTGTCAATATTAGCCGGTTAGCGTTAAGCGTGAATTAAGTTCAGCTAGTGTAAAGAGGAAATACAATGGAAGACTTCAAACCTTGGGGCATGGAACTCAAAGTATATTTGATGCTTATGCATTTAAGCCAGTTAGCAGGATTTATTATTCCTTTTGGCGGACTAGTCGTGCCAATTATTATGTGGGCCACTAACAAAGAACATAGCCGAGACATAGATAACCATGGCAAGGTTATTTTTAACTGGATGCTAAGTGCACTCATTTATTTCTTCATCTGTTTTATTCTCACGTTCATCGTTATTGGCGTGTTAGGTTACTTCGCTCTCCTTATTTGTGGTCTTATTTTTATTGTTATGGGCGCAATTAAAGCTAACGGCGGCATTCTATGGCCTTATCCTTTGAGCATTAAATTCTTTAAAATTGAGGCGTAATCGTACTATTTATAGCCTGTATTTGATGGAAGACAAATAAGATGTTTTTTGGCCAAGTATTAAGGGCATTGCCAGTGCTTAGCGTACTCAAGGAGTTTCATGCTGTATAAAGTATTTGCGCTTCTGGTATTCCCCATATTGTTGATACAAGCGAAACAAGTGCGCAAGCGAGCGCTTAGGCTGCCCGAAGCAATAGGTGAGCGTAAAGGTACTGTTTATCGTAAAGATTGTCCCTGCCTTTCCATTCTTATAGTAGGTGACTCAGCGGCAGCGGGGGTGGGTGTTACGCATCAAAAAGACGCCCTGCTGGGTCAACTTATTGCCAATTTAAAAACTCAACGCAGTGTATCGTGGCAGTTAGTGGCTAAGACAGGCGCGCAAACCCAAGATATGATTGACATGATAGCGAGCGCCCACTGCAACCAGCGCATTGATGTTGTCATTACCGGTTTGGGCGTTAATGACGCTACGTCTTTGCAGCGCTCAACACATTGGATAAACGAACAACACAAGCTACATGAATATTGTTTCGAAACCCTGGGCGCCAAGCATATAATTGTGAGTGGCATGCCACCTATGCATGCTTTTGCTTTGCTGCCCCAACCATTAAGATGGGTCATGGGCTGCAGAGCAAAGCAGCTTGACGCACTTCAAAAAAGTAAATTAGCTAAACAAGGGCGCACATCTTACGAAGCTTCATCGCCTAATCTACAGAATAGCGCAATGGCCGAAGACGGTTTTCACCCGGGTATTGATATTTACAAAGAATGGGCGAGTGCCTTGAGTCAGCGTATTTTAACGCTTAAATAGTGTTTTTTACGACGCGCCTCGTTTGCTTATTTCAAGGAACCCCTACCCTTAGTTTCACGTCACCTTGGTTTCAAACGCATGAACGCTCTAAGTTTACATGCCATGGCGGCTTACCAGTAAATCCTTCGCCTGATTAATTTTTGCGGCTAAATAATTGTTGCCTCCTCGATCTGGATGAAGCTTTAGCATTAGTTTACGGTGCGCTGAAATGACCTCTTCCTTCGTCGCGTTTTGGTCAAGGCCAAGTACTGCATAAGCCTCACCTTCAGTCATCTTAGCGCCATCGCTTGCGCCTGCGTTTTGTTCACTGCCTGGTGGATCGTTCTCGGCATTAGCAGCTTCGCGCCAGTCAGCGCCATACTGGCGATCAAGATAGGCAGCCAAAACTTCGATTGAATCCGGATATTGCTTTTCTGCTAAAACATAAAGGGAAGTTAATTCTGACTGACTAAATTCAGATAGATATCTGCCCTTGCTAACAGTATCTAGTAATTCACCATTTAAATTTCCACTTTCGTGATCAAGAGTCATTCTGAGCAAGCTAGTTTCGACCGTAGAATGCTGCGCTGAACCTGAGCTGTGTTTAGCTTTAGCCTTTTGGTAAAGCCCGTTTAAAAACGGAAAATAGCGTAGAAATGGAAATAAGCGCTTAGCAAATACTACTAAACCTGTCCCCAGTGCTGCCAAAAGATAAAGCTTTCCAGTAACCGTTAGCAAGAGCAGTGTCGAGATAAACGCAAGCGCACCCACTTTTGCGCCCACTTTCTTTTTTTGTTTCAGTCTTAAGCCGCGAATATATCCTAGTGTAATATAGCCGATGGTGATAACCGCTACTAAAACAACAAGTCCTATCATAGAGTTTTCACTTATTTAAGGTATCAGTTAAGGCCTAAAGCCTATCACTATACATTTTACGATATTGGTATTTTAGTGAGAATAGTCAAATTGTTGCTCGCTACTCATTGCGACTACTTTAACTGCTGCAATAAGCGTTGCACGCTCGCATCATTGCTCAATAAATTACTTTTCAAAGCAGATTTACCGCCTGTTGCATATACTGCAACCGCGGCTAACAACTGACCTAACTGTTTGGCACTGCCTTGGTCAAATTGACAATGGGCGCCTCCACTCAATGTCGCTAACTGTGAGAAGATACTGCCAACGTTTGAGTCGTTTCCTTCTTGAAAAATAAACACAGGTAAATTGAGTATTCCCAACTGGCCTGCCAAGGCTCCTAGTGAATCTGGGTTTTCTTCAACACAATCACCAACAAATACCAGTGCGTTTACTTTTTTTGTGCGATTTTCACTCAATGCATGTGATAACACTTTGGCAATCTGGGTTTGTCCGGCTAGGCAGCGTACCGACAGCAAGGATTGCTTAATTTCATCGGCGCCGCTTGTCCAAGGAAGCGCCTTAAACTCTCCCATTCCCCGGTAGTAACAAAGCTGAACACTCAGTGCACTCACTTTATCGACTTGTGCAAACATGGCTGCATGTTGCTGACTAGCCATATCCCAGCAGTGCTCACGACTTGCTGTGGCATCCATTGCAAATATCAATCTGCCTTTACTTGCGCTCGTGACCAGCGCAGTATTTTTGACTTTGCCAATGAATGCCTGGATATCGTGAGCACTCGCTTTTTTATCAGGCAGGCTTGAGGTCATATCGTGCTCCGGTTTTATGCTTTTTTATCGAAGTTATCAGCAAATTGATGGTTTACATCTCTGATGCCGTCTTCATCTTCGAAATATCCTACTAATCTATGCGCCGTTCGGCCAGGGATTATGTATAAAATTACAAAGCTGGTAAAAAAAAGATTGGCAAAAAAACGTAAGAGCTTGGTTAAGCGCAAAACGAATCGCTCAGAAAATCCAGACGGCGTATGGTGTTTGCTTAAGGGATCTGCGAAATCTTTTTTCAATGAATATTCATGTGTTTGACTCATGGTAATCACTCCTTTAATAGACGTTTCTAAGCACTTCTATCATTAATATTGAAGCTTACTTCTGGGTATAGTTACGTGTGGAATATGCATTGTGACGATTAGCTCGCGCAACTTGCCCATCACTGTGTCAATATATATTCACAAAACGCCTTCGTTAACAAATTAGAATATAACCGGTCCCTTGCGTGTGACAAAATGCACACTTTTATAAGCAGGGCGAACGATATTATTCCTTTTCCGTTTGGCCGGTAATCCTTCGCTTTGCGTGATTTTGCAAGTGCTGGTTAACAGTCAGCTTTTTCAATAGTAAATAGGCCTTGATTTGCTAATGTTAGCATGGATTTATTAATAGTGGCTGTTACTCACTTATAACATAAGCAAGCGCGATGCTTATTGTAATTGCCATTCCCACCCAGTTATTGTTTAAAAAAGCGGTAAAGCATTTGGGTTCTTCTCGGGATTTGCATAGCGTAAATTGGTATATGAAAAGTGCTGCTGCGCACAATAAGCCCAAATAGCTCATTGCAGGTAAATTAGTAATATAATAAACCCATGCTAATAAGACCAGCGTAATGCATTGTAGCAGTACGATTAAAGTCACATCAAAGCGTCCAAACAAAATAGCGGTCGACTTAATGCCTATTTCTATATCGTCGGCTCTATCTACCATGGCATATTGCGTATCATAGGCCACAATCCAGCATAAATTAGCCGTGTATAACAGCCACATCCAAGCCGGCAGTGCTGCGGTAACCGCCATAAAGGCCATGGGAATAGACCAGCCAAACGCGGCGCCTAAAACAACTTGTGGTAAATGTGTGTAACGCTTCATAAAGGGATAAATACTGGCTAAGAACAGCGCTACCACCGACAGTGCAATTGTTTGAATATTTAAGAATAATACCAGTACAAAAGCAATAATGATGAGCATGGCAAAGAGATGTTTGGCTTCTTTAGTGCTTATATCGCCCGAAGGTAAGGGCCTGTTTTTAGTACGCGTCACCGAGCCGTCTATCTTGCGGTCAGCAAAATCATTAATAACGCAGCCTGCGCTTCGCATAACGATTACGCCCAGCACAAAAATAAAGGTAATGTGCCAAGGCGGCAGGCCTTTCGCTGCAAACAATAAGCCCCAAAGTGTTGGCCATAAAAGTAAGTATGTACCAACAGGTTTGTGAGCACGCATAAGTTGCCAATAATGGTGTTTGTTTACGAACTTAAGTGCAATCATGCGGCTACCAGTAGCAAGGGCTGTCAGGCAAAAAAGCTTCAGCCACCAACAGCTCGTAGTTTTCAATGGTAAATTTTGAGCGTCTTGCCCAAAAGTCTTGAGTAGGGCTAAAAGCCTTATGGTTGAGTGGATGATAAGTAAGTTTACCAATTTCAAATTCACCGCGCACAAATTTATCATCGTTGAAAATGCGACTGCCTAAGGGTTGATTACCTAAATTCGCCCATGTTGAATTGCATAAATTATCAGGTAAAACACTTCTGGCGAACACCCAATCTTGGGGCATAGATTGACGTTTGACAGTACTATTAGTGCCTACTTTACTGGCAGTTTCCAGCGGCACACCCTGCAATATAACTTCGCGTATTTGCCAAGTATTGTTAGTGTTTTGAGATAAACGATGGCGCTCCGATTCATCCGGGCAGGCCACTTTTTGCCCCAAAAGTTCTACTTTAAAATGACTAGTGAGCGCTTGCAAACGTTCAGTAAGCGAACCTGTATTAAGCAGCCAATCAGCCACCGATGGCCGCAGTTCTGTTACGTCGCGTAGTGATTGCCACTTTACAGGCATAGAATAAGGAAACATTTTTGGCGTAATCAATACTACAGTTTTTGCTAAGTTGTCCGATAGCTTGAGTCTACCACATTGAATTTGTTTTTTACCACGGGTAAACAAAAATGCTGAAGCGATTTCGTGAACTGCGCGACCAGACCGTCTAGCAGCGTTTTATAGAAGTGAATAAAGCAGCCAGCGCTGATATAAGTATACCTTAGCTTGTGGTAGTAAACGCAAAACTAGTGCGCCAAACTTCAAACCCACCATCCATGCTGTACACTTCTTTAAAGCCTTGATGAATCAGGTACTGCGCCGCCTGCTGACTGCTAATGCCGTGGTAGCAACATACCACCACCGGCGTATCAAAATCGTTCTCATTCATAAACTGAGTAATGTTGCCGTTGCTTAAATGAAAAGAATTGGGAATATGGCCAGATTCAAACGACTGATCGTCCCGAATATCAAGCACTTTTATCTCGTTTTTGTCTAACCTAGCCTTGGTGTCCTGCGGCGAAATATGCTGAAACTGTTCCATTAGCGCTCCTAATAAAAACTAACTACGCTGTCCAATCAAGTATTACTTTACCTGATTGGCCAGAATCCATTATCTCAAAACCTGTTTTGAAATCGTCTACCGGCATTGAGTGCGTGATGATAGGGCTTAAGTCTAATCCACTTTGTAACAAACTCACCATTTTATACCATGTTTCAAACATCTCTCGGCCATATACGCCTTTAATCGTTAAGCCCTTAAAAATAACCTGATTCCAATCAATTGCGACACTTGCAGGCGGAATACCGAGCATGGCTATTTTGCCGCCGTGATTCATTTTGGCTAGCATACCGCTAAACGCGCTTGGCACCCCCGACATTTCAAGACCCACATCAAAACCTTCCGTCATGCCGAGTATTTTAATGGTCTCATCTAAATTTTCGTTGTTAATATTTACCGCGCGCGTAACGCCCATCTTTCTGGCTAAGTCTAGACGATATTCGTTTACATCGGTAATGACGACAAAGCGTGCCCCTGCGTGTTTTGCTACCGCAGCGGCCATAATACCAATAGGCCCGGCGCCGGTGATAAGCACGTCTTCTCCGACCAAATCGAAAGAGAGGGCGGTGTGCACTGCATTGCCAAAGGGATCAAAAATAGCCGCCATATCATCGCTAATATTCGCGGGAATTTTAAAAGCATTAAAAGCGGGAATAACCAAATATTCAGCAAAAGAGCCTTGGCGGTTAACGCCTACACCAATAGCATTGCGGCATAAGTGTACGCGCCCTGCCCGGCAGTTACGGCAATGTCCACAGGTTATATGACCTTCACCGGACACTCTGTCGCCTAGGGTAAAGCCTTTTACTTCGCTGCCAATATCAGCCACCTGCCCCACATACTCATGGCCCACTACCATAGGCACGGGGATAGTTTTTTGCGACCATTCATCCCAATTGAAAATGTGCATGTCGGTGCCGCAAATGGCGGTTTTACGAATTTTGATCAGCAGATCGTTAGGGCCAATTTCTGGTATTGGGCTGTCGATCATCCATATGCCTTTTTCACGCTGTGTTTTGGCTAATGACTTCACGCTATTTCTCCACTTTTTTCAGAAATGACGCCAAGCTCAAGACCGACTTCAATAAAGGCATCTACCGCTTCGTCAATTTGCGCCGTGGTGTGTGCAGCAGACATTTGGGTGCGAATTCTGGCCTTATCTTTTGGCACTACCGGGAATGAAAACCCAATCACATATATATTCTTTTCGAGCAGTTTATTGGCCATGCTGCTAGCTAGTTTTGCATCGCCTAACATTACTGGAACAATGGCGTGGTCTTTGCCCGATAGCGTAAAGCCAGCATGTTCCATGCGCGTTCTAAAGTGCTTAGCGTTTTCAGTTAATTTTACGCGCAGTGCGTCGCCCTGCTCCATCATTTCAAATACTTTTAATGAAGCTGCGACAATGGGCGGCGCCACTGAGTTGGAAAACAAGTAAGGTCGCGAGCGCTGACGTAACCATTGTACCACTTCTTTTTTGGCCGAAGTAAATCCGCCTGAAGCGCCACCAAGGGCTTTACCTAAGGTCCCGGTAATAATATCTACCCGGCCCATTACATCGCAATATTCATGGCTGCCTTTACCTTTTTCACCCACAAAACCGGTGGCATGGCAGTCGTCAACCATTACCATGGCGTCGTATTTGTCAGCCAAGTCGCAAATGCCTTTTAGGTTGGCAATAACGCCGTCCATTGAGAACACGCCGTCGGTGGCAATTAGTTTAAAGCGAGCGCCATCGCTGGTGGCTTGTATAAGCTGTTCTTCAAGCGCCTGCATATTGTTGCTGTCGTAGCGATAACGCATGGTTTTAGACAAACGCACACCGTCTATAATGCTGGCATGGTTTAGCGAATCTGAAATAATGGCGTCTTCTTTGGTCAATATTGTTTCAAACAAGCCACCGTTAGCGTCAAAGCAAGAAGGGTACAAAATGGTGTCTTGCATGCCTAAAAATTCACTTATTTTACTTTCAAGCTGCTTGTGAATATCTTGCGTCCCGCATATAAAACGAACGCTGGCTACGCCAAAGCCGTGGCTGTCTAAGCCGTCTTTAGCAGCCTTAATTAAGTCTTCATGATTGGCCAGCCCTAAATAGTTATTGGCACAAAAGTTAAGCACTTTTTGGCCATTAGCAATCGCAATTTTAGAACACTGCTGTGAAGTGATAACTCTCTCTTCTTTGTATAGGCCTTGAGCTTTGCTCTCATCAATTTGTTGCTGTAGTTGCTGAATAAACGCCTGTGACATTGCGTACTCCATATCTGTGCACACTTGTTTCTAAACAACAAGGTGCTAAGTGAAACGTGAAAAAAAGTGCTTCTTTGCGTTATAAAAAGGCACGTTTTTCTGTGAGTAAATTGTATACGACATAGTGTAAAACACAATGTTAATAATCGCTTTGATACCATCAAAATAGGCGGTTTATTGCGTAAACTTTGCAGCCAAGTTGCTTTTTATGAACGTTTTGTTGATTTTATAAGCAGTTGAGTGAATTTAGTGTTCCCAGCGCACATAAGCGATATCTTATTCACAGCATGGTGTGAGGTAAATGTGCACATAAACACCACCAAATAACCAGCTTATAGGCTGACAGCCCATCGCAGCAGGTGGGGCCACTATGTGATCATGCGCTTTTTTGATATATTAGCGCCACATTGTGTAAATGAAGCCTGTTAATGAGCAAATGACGATACAAGTTACTGAATTAAATAAAAGTACATTATTGCTCACGCCTAGCGCTGAGGCCTTAGGCCTATGTGACGATCACTTCGATAATGACTTTTTAAAACGAAAAAAACTCATCACACAGATCGCAAAAGGCAGAGGTATTGTCTACTTTTTTACCTTAGGCAATACTGAATTAGTGCTGCGCCATTACAAAAGAGGTGGCTTAGTCGCGAAGGTGTCAAACGATAGCTTTATATTCACCCGCATTTCGCACACTCGCTGCTATGAAGAGTTGAGCGTGCTGCAGCACTTACGTGATAAAAAAGTGAATGTCCCTAAGCCAATCGCTGGTAAAATTACCCGCAAAGGTCTTTTTTATAGCGCTGATATCATTACCGAAGTTATTTCAAACGCCGTTGAACTCAACGAAATACTATTATCAGAAGGCGTCGTGGCGGCTACGTGGCAAGCAATTGGGCTACAAATAAAAAAAATGCACAACGCGCAGGTGTATCATGGCGATATTAACGTGAAAAATATATTACTGAGTCGGCAAACTACACCGCCAAGCATTCATTTGCTCGATTTCGATAAGTGTGCCATTAAACGCGGTGATGATTGGAAAAACGCTAACTTACTGCGCTTTAAACGCTCACTTCTTAAACAAGTGAGTAAATCACCGCACTATCATTATCGTCAACGCGATTGGGACGCCTTACTAGCAGGCTACAATAAATGATGGATGCTCTCTAGCAATTGCTGGGCAAAGGGTCTACGATTATCAACTATTAGTTATTTATCGCTGCCGCTAGCAAAGGAATTAAGCTTATGTCGAAGCAACGTGCAATTTATCCGGGTACGTTTGATCCAATCACCAACGGCCATGCCGATTTAATTGAACGTGCTGCCAGTATGTTTGATGAAGTTATTGTGGCGATTGCCGCTAACCCCAGCAAACAACCGCTGTTTTCTTTAGAAGAGCGAGTGGCGCTCATTACGCAAGTATGCGCACATTTAAAAAATGTTAAAGTGACTGGCTTTACTGGCCTACTTGCCGCATTTGCAGATACTAACAACGCTCACATTCTGATTCGAGGCTTACGCGCGGTGAGCGACTTCGAATATGAGTTTCAGCTAGCCAATATGAACCGGCGCTTGAACCCTGATTTAGAAAGCGTGTTTTTGACGCCTTCAGAAGAAAATTCGTTCATATCCTCTACCTTGGTAAAGGAAGTGGCCTTGCACAAGGGAAGTGTTGAGCAGTTTTGTCACCCACTTGTATATGCAGCTTTGAATGAAAAATTTGGCATTAAATAATGACTTTACTCCCATGACAGGGAAACATCATGTTCGCTTCACTATTTAAAAAATCACACTTTGCAAGGTAAGACAAAGTCTTTGTTTACAAACAGTCATGAAGGCTATGGCCTTTATTTTCAATCCCATAAATTATGAATAGTTGCTTAGCGCTGACACATCTTGCAGAAGAAGGTGTTGCGCTGACCAATCACCTTTGAGAATATTGGCGCCTTACAAACATCACACTCTTCCCCCACTCGCCCATACACATGTAAATGTTGGGCAAAGTAACCCGGACTGCCGTCGGCTTGGGCAAAGTCTCTTAAAGTAGTACCACCGTGCTCGATTGCTTTTGCTAGAACTATTTTAATTTGCTGGGTGAGCAACTTATAGCGTTTTAGACTAACGCGCCCGGCCGCCCGACGTGGGTCGATGCCGGTGTTAAATAAACTTTCGTTTGCATAAATATTACCTACGCCTACCACAACGGCGTTGTTCATAATAAAGCTTTTTACCGGCACTTTGCGGCCACGACTTAAAGCGAACAGGCGCTTGTTATCAAAATCATCGGTTAATGGTTCAGGACCTAAGTTATCGAGCATCGCAAGGGCTTGGCTGTTGCGAACATCTTGCCATAAACAACTGCCAAAACGACGGGCATCGTTGAGCACCAGCTTCTTGCCCGAGTGCAGTTCAATTTCAATATGATCGTGCTTTTTACGCGCAAGCTGCGCGTCGACTACCCGCATTTTACCTGACATCCCTAAATGCAGCACCATTTCGCCTGCGTCGGTATGAATAAATAAATATTTAGCGCGGCGGGTCACGTCGTTAATGACTAAGCCTTCGCTTAGATGCACCTGCAGCGGTACTTTCCATCTTAGTTGACGCTGATGCACATGCACCTTTTTAATGGTTTGATTGATTAAATAGGGAGATATACCCAGTCGTGTGACTTCTACTTCAGGCAGTTCTGGCAAAGTGTTCTTCCATTGGTCGTGTAAACGCATCGCCACTCGAGTAAAAAAGACAAAACGCGCGCTATAAAATAATGCTAGTGCTTGCTACTGCGTTACCTGCACTATTAGTTCAAGTAACTGTTTAATAGTGGGTGAATTTAACACATAAACTTGTTTGTCGATGACAAAAAACAACTGATTTTCGATTATAGTTAAGGCGACAACGGTGGGTTTGTAGTATAAAAAACGATATTAGCAAACATAAAAATCCCAGCCTTTAGCTGGGATTTTTTTATGCATTTGAGCTTACAAGTATGAATTTTGTGACGCTACGGGTCAATCTGGAGACAAATCAATTAATCCGCGAAACTAGTACTTTTTTCATTACTTGGTGCTTGTTACATGAATATCAACTACTTGATTTTAGCTTCTTTAAACATAACGTGCTGGCGAATTGTTGGGTCAAACTTTTTGATCTCCATTTTGCCAGGCATGTTGCGTTTATTTTTGTCTGTGGTGTAGTAAAAACCGGTACCCGCAGATGACACTAACTTAATTTTATCGCGCATGATCAGATTCCTTAGATTTTTTCGCCACGTGCACGGATATCAGCTAATACTGAATCAATGCCGTTTTTATCAATAATACGCATACCTTTGGTAGATAAACGAAGCTTAACAAAACACTCTTCGCTCTCAACCCAAAAACGGTGTGTGTGAAGATTTGGTAAAAAGCGACGACGAGTCGCGTTTCTAGCGTGTGAACGGTTGTTACCAACCATTGGACGCTTACCGGTTACTATACAAATTTTAGACATTTTAGTCTCCAGAACAGCTGTTATTCCGTTTAACATCTGCAAAGAAATTGCAGTTAAACGTAGTTAATTAAGAGGGCGCATTTTATACAGTAAATAAGCACAAAATACAAACACTTTCGATCACAAGGGCGTAACTATTTTCATAGTAATCCTCTTTGAGCGAAAGACACCGCGCACGAATGACCAATCACGAAGTGGTCAAGCACGGTCACATCAACCAGCGCGAAAGCCTGCTTTATTCTTTGCGTTATTTGAATATCGGCTTGGGATGGTTCAGCAACGCCGCTGGGGTGATTATGTGCAAGTATAACAGCTGCGGCGTTATCATCCATAGCTTGTTTGACTAATTCTCGCGGATAAACAGCTGCGCTGTTAATAGTGCCTTTGAACATTTCTCGATACGCAATTAGCTGGTGCTGACTGTCAAGCATGAGCATGGCAAATACTTCACGCTTTTGCTGCGAAAGCTGGGCGCGCAAATAGTCAGATGCGGTGTCGGCACTGGTGAAGCTGTCTTGCTGGCGCAGTTTCTCGGCCAGACCCCGCTTAAAAAGCTCTGTGCATGCCTGCAGTAGCGCAAACTTGGCTTTGCCTAAACCCGGTAATTTAAGCAACTGTGGCTGTGAGGCAAACAGCAAAGCCTGCACGCTGCCAAACTGATTAATGGCATTGCGCGCCAACTCTACTGCCGACTGCCCTTTAATACCGGTATTAATCAATATCGCTAAAAGTTCAGCGTCGGAGAGTGTTTGTGAGCCAAATTGCAATAATTTTTCACGCGGGCGCTCATGTAAGGGCCAATCTTGAATTTTCATGTTTCCATTCCTTGGTTAACAGTGGTTTAATAACAGCATTAAACCTCGTTTATTAATACTTATCTATGAGCAATATGCAACTTGTACAAAAGAATGTTTTATTAGGGGTAAGTGGCGGAATAGCGGCATATAAAACCCCCGATTTAGTGCGTAAATTAACCGCTAAGGGTGCAAATGTAAGAGTCGTACTTACCAATTCTGCCACGCATTTTGTAAGTGCCTTGTCACTGCAGGCTGTTTCAGGCAACAAGGTAAGCATCCACTTATTAGACGAAGACGCCGAAAACGGCATGGGCCATATAGAGCTAGCACGCTGGGCCGATTACTTTTTGGTCGCGCCCGCCACAGCCAATACTGTCGCTAAATTGGCCTTGGGCTTAGCAGACGATTTACTCACTACCTTAGCGCTCGCTACCACGGCCCCTGTGTTTATTGCTCCGGCCATGAATCAACAAATGTGGGCAAGTGCCGCCACCACGCACAATATGAACACCCTAGCACTCAGAGGCGCTCATGTTCTTGGCCCAGCGGCTGGCGAACAGGCCTGCGGCGACATAGGCTACGGGCGTATGCTTGAAGCACACGAACTAGCCGACGCCATTGGAGAATTTGCCGACGCTAATCGCGCTGTTGAAGCTTTATTCAAAGATAAACACATCATGATAACTGCAGGTCCTACCCGTGAAGAAATTGACCCCGTGCGCTATATAAGTAATCACAGCTCGGGCAAAATGGGTTTTGCCATTGCTGCAGTTGCACAACAGCTGGGCGCGAAGGTCACTTTGATTGCTGGACCGGTGTCGCTTCCTACGCCGCCAAATGTCATTCGCAAAGACATAAACAGCGCACAAGACATGCTAAATGCAGTACACGAAACCATTGCTACGCAGGATATTTTTATCGCTTGCGCAGCAGTTGCTGACTATAAAGTAAATAAGATAAGCGCGCAAAAATTAAAAAAACAGAGCCAAAATATTACGTTAACCTTAAGCCAAAACCCTGATATATTAAGTAGTGTCGCGTTTTTAGAAAAACCACCGTTCACAGTAGGATTTGCTGCAGAAACACAGCACGTTGAATCTTACGCAAGAGCTAAGTTAGAAAAGAAAAAATTGAACATGATTGCCGCAAATGATGTATCAAATTCTACTTTAGGCTTTAATTCTGATCGAAACGCGCTTATAGTTTTAACGAGTAGCAGCACACAGCATTTAGCGCCAAATAATAAAAGCTTACTGGCAATGGAATTGATGAAACTAGTACATAAAGAATACAGCCGTAGCTAACGTCATGTTGTCTATTTAATAAATAATACCACTGTTTAAGGTTTGCGTAAAAGCTCGCCGTGACGCACATAAGAAGAAGACTTTTATCATGCCAGCACCCAAAAAAACTAATCGCAAAGCGCAAATTCTGGAGGCGCTGGCGGGAATGTTAGAGACCCACCACGGTCAACGCATCACCACGGCTAAGCTAGCCGCTACTGTAGGCGTGTCAGAGGCCGCTTTATATCGGCACTTCCCCAGCAAAGCGCGTATGTTTGAGGGTTTGATTGACTTTATTGAAGAAACGCTTTTTTCACGCATCAATAAAATTATGGCGGATGAAAAAGATGCCGCTAACCGCTGCCAACTGGTACTACATCTTATTTTGGGCTTTGCAGAAAAAAATCCCGGCATAACACGCATCCTAAACGGTGATGCGCTTATGGGCGAACAAGAACGCTTACGCGAACGCATCGCGCAGCTCTTTGACCGTCTAGAAATACAAATTAAGCAAATACTACGAGAACGCAAACTGCGCGAAGGTAAAGAAGCCATAGTAGATGAAGCCCTGCTGGCTAACATGCTAATTTGCTTCGTTGACGGCAAAATTAACCAATACGTACGCAGCCAATTCCAACGCCGCCCTACAGCACAATTTACCGAGCACTGGGCCCATATTCGTGAGCACTATCTAGGCTAAAACTAATGGGAGCAGGTCTACTTAATATCTATTAGTCTTGAACCCTTCACTTAGCACATCAACCAGCGAAATGAGCACCGTCTCCTTACATCTCAAAGGCAGGCAATATGAATAAGACAGTTAAGAAATTGGAAAGTAACTTAGTGCGAGCGCTCACTGTAGCCTGCGAGCAAGCAAAGCTAGAGGTAAGCGGTTTCGAATGGCTAACTCATACCGCCGAATACTCGAATTTTCCTAAGAGCTTACTGATACGATGCATTTTTGATGATGACGCATCACTGCACAAAGCTAAAGATTCAGCCCACGACCTAACTATTATTAGGTGCATTCACAAGGCCTTATTGAACGCCGGCATTTTGCTGCAAAATCCGAAAAAACATGTGCTGTTTGACACTGAACAAGCGTGTGAACGCGAGCATGAAGGAAATTGGAAGAAGCGCATTCAAACTCGCCATTAAGACTCTTTTACCTTTCTTAGCCATGATATTGTTCACCCCTCAGTGGATAGACTTTGTGTCAAAAACGTTCAGCAGTTCGTTTGTGCAGATGTCGGCCGCAGTAAATGGCGCTATTTCTAAGCTTCTTAACCTAAGCCAATCTAAAAAAGCACTTACCTTTTTTTCATCCATAAGGCCCCACCGGCCTTTTTCGGTAAATGCACTAGATGACGCCGTTAAGGCTTTTTTTAGATCAATGTTGGCATCTTGTTTTGGCACAAATTGAGCAAAAATATCGACCGCTTCCTCAGGATGCTTGCAGGCAAACAAAAAACCTTGCTCGGTAGCATGCAGAAACTGCCGATACGCATCTTTTTTTGTTGTAATGAGGGCTTCATCGGCAACCAGAACGGGCGAGTAACTGTAAGGAATGTTGTAATCTTCCAGTTTAAAATAGCGCATATCGTACTTGCTGTTATTTATCGACACTCCTTCCCAATTCAAAAAGATCCATGTGGAATCTGCGCGGTTATCGAGCAGGTGCTCCCAAATTTCTAGTTTGTCAGGGTAGCTGATCTTAATATCACCTTGCCCACCGTCGTTACGGATCATTTGACGCACAATTTCGTCTTCATACTTGGCTTCGTATGAGGCATATAAGGTATGGTCTAAATCTTTGGGAGTCACAATATTACTGCTTGTTTTCACCACAATGGCGCTTAAATCTTGCTGTAAAATTGCCGCTACAGCTTTGAGGTTAAAGGGCACTAACTTGGTGCGATAGCTAATCACGCTTTCAGTTGGGCACAGCGCAAAATCGGCTAGCCCCAATTCTACTTTTTTAGCCGGCGTTATTGCATAGTTATCTTCACGGGGATCGGTAATAGTTACCTGTAAATCATGTTCAGAATAATAGCCTTTGGCTTGGGCAATAAAAAATCCAATATGATTGATGTTGGGTGTCCAGTCTAGCGCTAAAGTGATAATAGACATCGCTTTTTAGTCCCTGTGAGTATTTAAGAATGGGCGAAGTATTATTTATACCAAAACTGACGGTGTCAATATTATTAAGCGCAATAGCCGTTTTAACTTGGTCAAACAGTTGATCATTTTCAATTTGTTTTGTAAATAGGTTAAGGGCTAGTGCTAGCTTTGTGCTGTGCAGTTTGTCAAACCTAGCTAGTACTGCGCACGACCCCTGAATTACCCATTGGCCAATCTTGAGGATAAAGTCATTCAGCATCATAAAACCTAACTCAGGATGCTGCCACCTTATGAGTGCCTTGGCGCGAACCGGTGGTGCAGTATTTAATTTCCGAACTAGTCGCTCGTAGCTGTAGCGCGGTAGACTGAGCAATTGAAAGTTCTTTGTTATTTAGTGCGATATATTGGGCGTTACATAAGAAAAAAACGGGTAAAAATACTTTGTCTGGGAAAGCGGAACAACAATGGTGAAAATAACGACTTACTAAAGACTTTATTTACTTATATTATTGCCTTATGTTTTTATAACTTACCGGTAAAGGGATCACATGAACCATCTTCAACTCTTAGAAGCAGAAGCAATCCATATAATGCGCGAAGTAGCCGCTAGCTTTGAAAACCCGTGCATGTTCTATTCTATTGGTAAAGATTCCACGGTAATGCTGCATTTAGCCCGCAAAGCATTTGCCCCTAGCAAAGTGCCATTTCCTCTTCTGCATATAGACACCACATGGGAATTTCACGAAATGGGCGCTTTTCGCGATAAGCTGAAAAAAAAGCTTGGCGTAGATGTTATTGTGCATATTAATCAAGAAGCGCTCGATTTAGGGGTTCACCCAATTACCTCAGGTTCGGTCAAATACAATGACCATATGAAAACCATTGCGCTAAAGCAAGCGGTTGACAAATATAAGTTTGATGCCGCGCTAGGCGGCGCACGTCGCGATGAAGAAAAGTCGCGTGCGAAAGAGCGTGTGTTTTCCGTTCGAAACGCAGACCATCAGTGGGACCCCAAACAACAGCGCCCTGAATTATGGTCTTTGTACAATACTAAAGTAGACCAGGGAGAATCGATACGTGTGTTTCCATTGTCTAATTGGACTGAATTAGACATTTGGCTATACATACTGCAGGAGCAAATTGACATAGTGCCCCTTTATTTCGCGCAAGAACGCATGAGTTGGATAGATGGAGACAGCGGGCAAATTCTTGGCTTAGACGACGATAGAATGCTGCCCCACTTAAGTGCAAAAGAAAAAGACAGTTTACAAAAGCGCTGGATACGCTTTAGAACTTTGGGTTGTTATCCGCAAACCGGTGCCGTATTAAGTAAGGCCATCACGCGAGAAGAAATTGTCACAGAGATGATCTTGAGTAAAACGAGTGAACGAGAGGGGCGTCTTTTAGACAAAGATCAAACTGGCTCAATGGAAAAGAAAAAACGCGAAGGGTATTTTTAGGGTTTCTATTTAATGTTGTGCCGGCATTGCCCTCCGCTGCCGCTACTTTTTCACTCATTGTGCTGTGGCTCACGCCAAAGGCAATTACATCTGCAAAATACTAACAGTGCCGATGCACTAGTCTGCGCATTTCATGGCCTCATGAACCAGTGTCACGCCCTTCTAAAAGAGCATGAGCAAGAAAGTCCTCGCTGCAAAGTGCTTGAGACGTAATTGTGCCTGAAACTTTATTTGCTGAACTCGCCTAATTAATGCTATTAATACTTTCTTTTACCCAGAAGTACAAACCTATCATGAATAAGCAAAGCACGCTCTATAGAGTAGAGTTTATCAGTGGCGGCGAACGCTACGAGCTATATGTAAAGGAGTTAATGAGCAGCTCTATTTTTGGCTTCATCGAAATAGCCGATTTTGTGTGGGACACCCGCACCGGATTAGTAGTAGATCCAAGCCACGAGAGGCTAAAAGATGAGTTTCTCGGCGTAGACCGAACCTTTATTCCGATGCATAATGTGCTTAGAATAGATCAAGTAAAAGAAAAAGGCAGCGCCAAAATTCGACCTTTTACAGATAAGACAGGCAAAGTCATATCTATTCACAGTCCGATTTACACCCCCAGAAAATAATGCTACGAAATCGCGATTGATGTAACAAAGAAGCAGCCGCTCAGCCTAGCGTCAGTTAATTACCATGGAGAAAAGCATGTTCAAAACCTTTCCTTTAACACTCACCTTTACCGCCTTTACCTTAGCGCTGATGGGATGTGCACAGCAAAATGTGTCATCTACTGCCTCGACAAGTCCAGCGCTTAGCCTTTCTTCAAACCAAATAGCGCCTCAGTCAGCAGCATTTACCAAGCTGATTGACGAAATCTGGCAATATGAGCTTAGCCAATACCCAAGCCTAGCAAAGTCGAAGGGAAAAAAGGCCCTTGAGTTAACCAGACAATTTACCGATATTAGCCTACCTGCCCTACAGGCCAGACACCTTCGCTTTGTGAGTTTTCGTGAAGCACTTGCAAAAATAGATGAAAATACATTAAATAAAAGCGAGCGTATTACGCTGTTAATGCAAATGTATCGACTTGACAACACCATTGCTCAGTTTGAATTTAAAGAATACAGAGTGCCTATCACGTCAGAATTTGGTTTTCATAGTAGCTTAGGCTCATCAGTGGGCGGTACGCGTATTAATAACGCAAGCGATGTACTCGTTTATAAACGAATGCTGCAAGAGCTGCCCGAGCAATTTGCGCATAATATTATGTATATGAAAGAAGGCATTAGCCTAGGCCACACTCAGCCCCAAGTAGTGCTTAAAGGCTACGAAGACACTATTAGCGCCTATATTATTGAGGGCCTTAGTGCTGCTAACATCGAACAGCATCCGTTTTATAAGCCAATTGCTAACGCTAAAGAAGGTGTGATGTCAGCCACGGATAAAGCCACACTTGCGAGCTTAGTTATGCAAGCAAATGATGTATATAAAGATTTCTACACCTTTTTTACACAAGAATATGTACCTAATGCCAAAACCGACATAGCGGTTAATACGTGGCCCATGGGCATGGAGTTTTATAACAATCGCATACTGCACTACACAACCACCTCGTTAAACGCGCAAGAAATTCACGACATTGGTCTTGCAGAAGTGGCACGTATTCGCGCCGACATGCAAAGCATAGTCGATAGCTTAATTGCAAAAGGCGAATTCTCGGGTGATATAAACGAGTTTATTGCGTTTTTACGGACTGATGAGCAGTTTTATGCAAAAACACCCAAAGACCTTATTATATATGCGTCTTATGTGGCAAAAAAGATGGATGCAAAGCTACCGAAATTATTTTATAAACTGCCTCGTACACCCTATGGGGTTGCCCCTGTTCCTGACGAAATTGCGCCTAAATACACCACCGGCCGTTATATTTCACCAAGACGCGACGACCAGCCTGGTTATTATTGGGTGAATACTTATGCGCTTAACAAACGCCCACTTTACGCCATTCCCGCGCTTACTTTACACGAAGCGGTGCCGGGCCATCATTTGCAAATCTCACTAGCAGCAGAAATGATTGAACTACCAGAAGTCCGCCGCTCAACCTATATTTCAGCGTTCGGAGAAGGCTGGGGCTTATATGCAGAGTTTTTAGGCTTAGAAGTTGGTATGTATGAAGACCCATACGATGACTTTGGCCGCCTAAGCTACGAAATGTGGCGTGCAGCTCGCCTTGTGGTCGACACCGGTATGCATGTATTTGGCTGGAGCCGGGAGCGCGCATTAGACTATATGTTTGAAAATACCGCCTTATCTGAACATAATGTACGCACCGAAATTGACCGCTATATTTCTTGGCCTGGGCAAGCCCTTTCATACAAAATTGGTGAAATTAAAATTAAAGAGCTACGCGCAAAAGCAGAGTCTAGACTAGGTGATGCTTTTGACCTGCGCGCTTTTCACGACGCTGTGTTAGCGAACGGTTCTATCCCTCTTTTTATACTCGAAGAAAAAATTGAGGCCTTTATAGTGTCGCAAGAAATATCGCAATAAAGGGCGCAAGAGAAGACGCAAAAACTTGCGCTTAAGGCGCTGCGTTATAGTGAGATATAAGCAGCGCTTTTGTTTGTGTATCGACTTGGGTACTATACGCGCTGCGTGATGCAGGCCAAAGCTGTATTGCGACACCTATATCATTTAAGTTAAACAAGGAATACTCATGAAAAAAGTCCTTATATTCGTAGTAGTACTTGTGCTTGCCACAGTACTTATTGGACCTAAAATTGTGAGCGTACAGCTTGCAAATGGTATTCAAAACGCGGTGAACGCGGTGAATAAAAACCCGGCTTATACAGCCTCGGTGATCAGTATTCAAAGCGGCTGGTTTAACACGCAAGCACTAGTCACCGTGGGTATGGATATACCTGATATGTCTGGTATGACTGGCCAATCACCACCCGTTTTTTCAGTCAATATAGAAGTAACAGGCAGTCACGGTCCTTTCATTATAAACGACGGATTTGCGATTGGCTGGCTGCGCAGTGTTGTGCAAACACAATCAAGCGAGCTGCCAGCAGGCTTAGTATTATCAAATGCTGAGAATCTGTATAAGTTTGAGGGTTTAACCGGCATATTTGGCACCACCACCTATCAAGACGCGATAGCGGCGCTGACCTACATCGATCCTGAGACCCAAGGCAAGGTCAACTTTACCGGTTTGCAAGGTAAGGGCGAACTGTCAAATAGCAAAGTAATGTACAACGCCGTATCGCGAGGCTTAAGTATGAATGTAGAAAACATCTTAAATTTTGACATTCAAGGCCTAGCGCTGAGCATTGAGTCGGGTGAATCTATTGCCACTATGATGTCTCAAGGCTTATACGATTCAAATTCGCGTATATCAGCCAGTGCCATGATCTTTGACGATTTAAGTAAAGGCACACAGGTGCGCGTTACTGATACTGAATTAGAAGGTCTTACCCGCTACGACAAAAGCAGTGACTTAGGCGGCATAACAATCACCAGCAAAGTGGCACAAATTGATGCGACGAAAATACAGCTTAGCGATTTGTTAAGCGTGATTGAAATTAATAATATCCAAGCTAAATTTTTGCTCGCCTACCAAGATTTCTCAAACAAAATGATAGAAAATATTTCAAACCCAGAGCAGGTACAAATTGATTTGGACACGTTTATCAGCACTTATTTACTAGACCAACTCACAGCAAAACCGGAATATAATTTCAGTAACATTAGCGGTAAGATAAACGACAGTGAATTTAGCGGTAACATTCTAGTCTCCATAGCTGAGCTTACCCAACTGCCTAGATCATTAGAAGACACTGCCTTTTGGATGCAAAATGCCGTCGTCACTAGCGCCATGCTAATAGAAAAAAACGCGGCTGAATTTATTGCGGCCACCATGATGGCTAGGCAGTTATCGATGAATCCCAACTTTGCCGCCTTAAGTGAACAGGAACAAGCCGCTATAATAAGCCAGCAGGTACAAGGCACATTAGAAGGACTGGTGCAGCAAGGTATGGTGACACGTGAGGGCGAAAACTATCGTATAGCATTTAGCCTGCAGGAAGGCGTGGCAATGTTAAATGATAATCAAATTCCTTTGGGCTAATACTATCGAATAAGGTAACAGTTTTTCTTACTCTTTGGTGAACGCCATGACGTGCTGCTGCGGTAAATAGTCGTGGGTACGTACCCACGTTAAGCCGACAGGGCTCATTTCTTTTTTAGCTTGTACTTGGGTCATTTTATGCAGCCGCTTGACTGTTCTCTTTATCACAGAAAATACACGCATTGCTCAAGCTTAGTGACCACCTTGGCAATGACTTATTATTCTGCCTGTTCTTAGTAGCTTATTAATGACTCTACTAAACACATGTCACCTTCAGCCGTGAACGACGGCCACCATTATGTCTCATTACGCTCAGGCTTCCACAAAAACCCATTCCAAAACAAACAATTAAACAGCCACATCAGCAAGGGGTACATTTCGCGCTTGCGTCTATTTTAATTGTATTTATACTGTATATCCATACAGTATAAATTAAGCTAATTATGAATCCTATTTTGCATGACTTACAAAATAAGCAATGGATATGGACAGCCGCAAATGCTAAGCATCAAGCTAGCCCTAACAGGCTAGGCACAGGCTATGAAAGCCTTGATAATGTGCTATCAAGTGGGTTTCCCCCTGCAGGTATGATCCACCTACAAAGTGCACTAGGCTGCGGTGAAATACGCTTCATGCTGTCTATTTTACAGCGCCAGCACAGCGAAAATGGCCCGCATAAAATATATATGTTTATTGATCCGCCATTTAGCCTGAACGCCGAGTTTTTGCTGGCGCAAAACATTTCACTGGCGCAACTGGTGGTTGTAAGAACGAATAGGATAGATGACGCGCTATGGAGCGCTGAACAGTCTGCTAAAAGCGGTGCTTGCTGCGCTGTGTTTATATGGCAGCAAAAACTTAGCCACATTCAAGTGCGTAAGCTTGAACATGCCGCGCAAAAAGGAGGCGCTTACTGTGTTTGGCTGCACAATGCTTCACAAGCGGCAAGCTCAAAAGCCCAAAACGAGGGAAATAACAGCGCTCATTTGAGCAATTTACCGCTCAGTCTATCCTTAAGTATTACTAGGCGGGCCGACAATTTAAGTATTACCGTTAATAAACAAAAAATAGGCTGGGCGCAAAAGGCCGTTAATATAGCCTTACCTTTTGCTTGTCGCACACATAATTCGATTAAGCAGCGTAAATATGATGTGCACGGCAGCGATAAAGTTGTGCCTATTCAAGCCAGTAGCTAAAGTATGCAGTTTGACACTCGCTCACTATGGATTTACCTGCATTTTCCTAGGCTACAGCTCGATTTAATTGAGGCTGCGCAGCTTAAGTCTTTCAATGTGGCTAAATCTTCGCATGCCCAGGCTTTACCGCAGAGCAAGCGAAATTCCCAAATGGACACCTCAAATAAAGCGAATGATGCCCCAAGAGCCATAGTAGATGCGCGCACAAATACTCTATGTCAACTCAATAAAAAAGCGCTTGAACAAGGTTTAAATGTGAATATGGGCTTAGCAAGTGCCAGTTTAAGCTGCAGCAGTCTTCAACTGCATGAATACAGTGAAAACATAGAAAGTAAGCATATTGTCAATATTGCCGATAATTTGTACTTAGTCACGTCTGACATTGTGTTAGCGCCGCCTAAAGCGATTATTTTAAGAGTGCAAAACATGCTGAGCTTATATGGGGGCTTAGGCCAATATTGGCAAATTATTAAACAAGTGCTTATTGCTCAGCAAGTGCAATTTACTGCGGCAGCAAGTTACTCAGTGCAAGGCGCAAAGGTACTTGCGCTAAATAATAGGGCGATAATAAGCGATGATCGTAAATGTATTGCCACCCAGCTTGATGTGTGCGCGTTAAGCCACAGCGATATTGACCCCAAAGATCTTACAAAACTCGCGCGTATTGGGGTAAAAACATACGCCGATATGCGCGCCCTTGCGGTAGCTGAATTAGCCAACCGCGTATCACGTTTTAGCATGAGTATTATAAATGAGCTGCAGGGGAAACAAGCCGCGCGCGTTAGCTTCTACCAGCCTAAAACACGCTACTATGACTATATGGAGCTGCTTTACGAAATAAGTCTTACGGCAAAATTACTGCCCGTAATAGGTTTATGCATTGACAAGCTAAGCGAGTTTTTACGCTTACGAAACGCGCATTGTTTATCTATCGACATGCAGTTTTTCCAGCGCGATCACGCGCCACAAACGCATACTTTTGCCAGTATTAGGCCCATATACAAAAGCCAAGACTGGCTCGATATAATTGGCCTGGGGCTTGAGTCGGTCAAATTTGAGTCACCGGTGTACGCGCTATCGTTGAGCTGCAAGCAGTATGAAATAGCGGAAGTGGCAAACGACGACATGTTTGCGCAAAAATCGACACATTTGGCGTCGCTTACTTTACTCTCGCGCCTGCAAAGTAAATTAGGCAGTAAGGGCGTTAATCACCTTCATTTTGTGGGCGACTTTAGGCCAGAGCATAACACCGAGACCTGCGCGATTGATTCTGGAAATCGTCACAAAAACGCACAAAACAGCGCACAAAAATATAAGAACGATTATTCTTCTACAAGCATATTTGCTGATAGGCCAGGCCTGCTGTTGCCTACGCCTGAGCCTTTACGCTTAAAAGTGCAGGTTATAAAAGGGCCTGAGCGGATACAAACGGGCTGGTGGGACGACCGCCCTATCAATAGGGATTATTACATAGGCCAAAGCGAAGACGGTCAACAGGTATGGATATTCAAGACACCTACGCAGGAATGGTTTTTACATGGCTATTTCATTTAACGGCTCGCCTACCGATAATGCGTCCTTATTGGGCTTTGCAGAATTGGTTTGCCAATCTAATTTTTCTTTTTTAAAAGGTGCCTCGCATCCTGAAGAGCTAGTGCGTCAAGCTTACTTCTTAGGTTATCAAGCTATTGCAATTACCGATGAATGCTCCATGGCTGGCGTGGTGCGTGCATATGCTGAAATCAAAAACAACCACCTGCCGATTAAGCTAATAGTCGGCAGTAAATTTGTGTTTGAGGAGCAAGAGCTTGTGCTCATTTGCCCTACCCATGACGCTTATAAAGAATGCTGCCGTGTCATTACCAATGCCCGCAGGCGTGCTGAAAAAGGCCAATATGCGCTATCTAGATGGGACTTAACGTCTATAAAGCACTGCTTTTGTTTATGGATACCTGCGCTGCCTGCTCATACGAAAAGCGCAAAGCCTAGCAGTGATGGCGCTTTATCCAAGCCAAACCACGGTTTTGCAAGCTGGCTATGCAAGCATTTTCAAGAACGACTTTTCTTAGTGGTAAAGCGTTGGTTAGGCGCAAACGAGCTTGACTACCTTGCTCACTGCCAAGATCTTAGCGAGACCTTTGAATTAGACATTATTGCAAGCTCAAATGCACTTATGCACGACGCTTCTCGCCTTGAAATACAGCATTGTTTACAAGCCATTAGTATGGGCTGTTGTATTAACGAGCTTGGCAGGCACGCCCAAGCTAACGGCGAGGCAAGCCTGCGCTCTATCAATAAACTTAAATCTTTGTATCCTGTGCAGTGGTTAAACAATGCCTGTTTATTAGCGAGTGCCTGCACTTTTGATATGAGCGACCTGTCTTATAAATATCCAAGTGAAGTGGTCGCAAAAGGCATGACTCCTACCCAATATTTACGCTTGCTGGTTGAACAAGGTATCAAAAACAGGTTTGCTCATGGCGTTTCTCACAATATTCGAGACATTATAGAAAAAGAGCTACTGCTTATAAAATCACAGCGCTATGAGCATTTCTTTTTAACCATTCATGACATTGTTATGTTTGCCAAAAGCCAAAATATTCTATACCAAGGACGCGGATCAGCAGCAAATTCTGTGGTGTGCTACTGCTTAGAAATAACAGCGGTAGATCCCCGTCAAATAAACGTTTTGTTTGAGCGGTTTATTTCAAAGGAACGCAACGAACCGCCCGATATAGACGTTGACTTTGAACATGAACGTCGCGAAGAAATCATCCAGTATATTTATAACAAGTATGGCCGTGAACGCACCGCAATTGCCGCTACCGTGGTATGTTATCGCTTTAAAAGTGCGCTTCGTGAAGTAGGCAAAGTGTTGGGCGTAAACACGACCGATCTAGATTTTTTCATCAAAAATGTAAACCGGCGCGACAAAGCAATTAGCTGGCAGTCACAGCTTGGAGAGTTAGGCATAGATCCCGACTCGTCATTGGGCAATAAATTTGTGCACCTGGTGGAACAACTCATTGGGTTTCCCCGGCATTTATCACAGCATGTCGGCGGCTTTGTTATTTCACAGGGGCCTTTATACGAATTAGTGCCCGTTGAAAATGCCGCCATGGCGCAGCGAACAGTGATTCAATGGGATAAAGACGATCTTGAAACCCTTAAATTACTCAAGGTCGACGTGCTTGCCTTAGGGATGTTAAGCGCCATTCGAAAATGTTTCGACATGCTTAAAGACGAATATAAGCAAGACTGTAGTATCGCTTTTATTACCGCATTAGGCGACGATCCACAGGTGTATAAACAAATAAGAAGCGCCGATACCGTGGGGCTTTTCCAGATAGAGTCACGCGCACAAATGTCTATGCTGCCGCGCTTGAAACCAAAATGTTACTATGACTTAGTGGTGCAAATTGCGATAGTTCGGCCTGGGCCCATTCAGGGTGACATGGTGCATCCGTATTTAAAGCGCCGCGACGGATTAGAGGCAATAGACTATCCCTCTCAAGAAGTAAAAAACGTATTAGAGCGCACCATGGGTGTGCCTATTTTTCAAGAACAAGTGATTCAGCTTGCCATGGTTGCCGCGGGCTTTAGCGGTGGCGAAGCCGATCAACTACGTCGTGCAATAACAAGTTGGAAAAAAAACGGCGAGTTAAACAAATTCAGGCAAACACTCATCAGCGGTATGACTAAACGGCATTATTGTCAAGCCTACGCCGAGCGCTTATTTGAGCAAATATGTGGCTTTGGCGAGTACGGTTTTCCAGAATCTCATTCGGCGTCTTTTGCGGTACTTGCATATGTGTCTGCTTGGCTTAAACATTATTATCCCGCAGTGTTTTATGTAGGCTTATTAAACAGTTTGCCTATGGGTTTTTATACTGCTTCCCAGCTTATTCAAGATGCGAAACGCCACCACATTGCAATACTGCCGGTGTGTGTTAATCAATCTAACTACGATCACACGCTCATCAGTATTCATAACACAATTACATCGCGCGCGTCTGCGACTAAAAAACAAGCTGCTAGTAGTACTTACGGCATCCGTTTGGGACTAAGGCTAGTTAAAGGACTTAAATCATCTTCAATTGACACACTACAGCGCGCTCGACAAGCGAAACTATTTACCAGTATTCAAGATATTCGCTGTTTAAAAATACCAAAGCCGTGTTTACAGGCGCTAGCCAGTGCCAACGCATTTGCTTGCTTTGGGCAAGACAGGTTTAACAGCCGATGGGAGCTTATGAATGATATTCCCGATCTGCCTTTGTTTAATCAGGCAATACATAAAGGTTCAAGCACAGTTCAAACACCTAATAGGCCTGTTGCTATACGTCAGCCTACTCTTTTCGATGACCTAGTAGAAGATTATGCAAGTACAGGCTTATCGGTTAAGCACCATCCCGTTGAAATGCTAAGCAATGCGGGTTTATTACCTAAATTTACGCATGCTAAAGAAATCGCACTTGTAGCCCATCAGTCATATATTTGCGTGATTGGCGTGGTAGCCTGCAGGCAAAGTCCTGGCACTGCAGCAGGCGTTACCTTTATTACTTTAGAAGACCATACTGGCAATACCAATGTAGTCATTTGGCAGCGCAGCGCACGCGCGCAAAAGAAAGCTTACTTAAACGCCAAAATACTCCAAGTGAAAGGTATTTTAGAACGCGGCAACGGCGGTGTTGAACATATTATTGCCGGTAAACTGGTCGATTTAACGCCCCTTTTACAAAAGCTCGATGTGAGCGCCCGTGAATTCAGATAGCGCTTAGATTAATATATTTGTGATAAGCCCTCAATTTTAGTCAATTGCGTTTGCAGCTGTTGGCGTGACGTCAGCACCATTTGATTGGATGAAGGATGCAGGCTGAAGTGGTTCTCCACGTCATTAAACAACAGTGATTGCTTTCGCTGCTGGCCTGTTAGCAAACTGGTCTGCACTATTTGTGCCGATGCTTTCGTGTTTTTATTTGGCTGTAACTGATATAAATAATTGCCTTTGATCCGCCAACAGCTAATGCAATCAAGCATATTCACCTTAATCGCAGGCTTATTGCTTTGAAAATTGACGCTTGCAACATCGTTATCATACAAGGTGAACAGTCCTTGGTTGCGAGTTGCACCCTGACTAGTCTCATCCACTAAGGCCAACAATACTTGCGCCTTAACGTTTTCTTTTAGCAGGCTAATTTGCTGCGTGTTGATATTATACTGATAAAGTCCGTTTGGCTGGCGTGCATTAGTGGCTTCCCCAAACACATTACTTTGCGCATAAAAAACAATATTCGTGCTATTTGACTCATTATTAGCATTATTGGCATCACTGCTTAGTGCTTGGCTAAAGGCTATGTGGCTAAGCTTTGGAAACTTAAGCAAAATATACTGCATTTTCAGGGTGTTCAAGTCCAGTACAAAAAGACGCTCGTTTACAATGCCAGCAATTAGACTGTCATCAGCATCAATTGTTAGTTCCTCTACACTTGCCTGTTCAGCGAATGTATAAAGTGTACTTTCAATGTTTTTGTTGTCTCTAAATAAAATACTGGCGCTGTCGTTATGCTGACTCACAAAATATAATCCGCGCTGCGTATACTGCGGTAATGATTCGTTTCTTACCATTAAGTTAGTCCTTATTACTTGCGCATTCTGCTCACTAGCAAAAACATTTAGATTAAAGCCTGTCTCATTGTGCAGTGCATCAAAAGTAAAGGTAATCTCATTAAGTTTAGGCATACCTTGGGTGTTTGAAATCACAAAGCAATTAGGACCGCAGTCAGCCACGACTTGATTAATTAGCTCACCGTTGGTATTAAAGGTTGTAAGTCGTCCCTCCTCTGCCTGAAAAGCAATAAGCCCAGCGTTATTGTCGGTAAAACTAAAGCGATCGCCTCGGGTATTCCACACCCCGCTTTTCAGGCCATTAGGAAGAGTAAGCTCGCTTGACGCTACTTCATCAAGGGATGATTTATAATAAATAAGAGAGCTATGAGCTTCACTGCTTAAATTTACTATAAAAGCACTAGACACAGGCGACGGCCAAATTTGCACCGACAAGTCTGGTATGGCGTTTTCATCTTGCTCTAACAATTGTTCCATTTGCTGAGAAATATTTAACAGCGCGGGTGGCAGCAAAGCGGGCGCAATTAATACGCTATTCTCTAAATCAAACATACCGATTTGATTTAATGCATTAAGCGCAACAAATAGCATATTGCCTGTAAAATCCAGTGCCAGTATTTCACTATCGCTTGGCAAGCTTGTTTTGTATTCATTAATAACGGGTTCATTGTCTTGCGCCATAAACGTAATGGCATAGAAACTTTGCTTGTCTATGCGCTGCACTAACAGTCGCTGGCTACCCTGTGAATACCAAAACTTACGCTGCAGTGGCGCAGGGAAAACTATTTTCTGCTGAGATTTTTGCTCAATATTTTCAATTATAATCTGGCTTGCATCATGAGTATCGGCGCTTTCAACCCAAACGTTATTTACAACCTTATTAATATAGTGAGTGCTCACGTCATTGTTTTTCAGCACGCTTAATTCAGTCTTTTTTATAATGGGTGCTTTACCTATGTCACTAGCACCTGAATAAATTAAGGTATACCAAAGCAGTAGCAATAACATTGAAGTTACCAGTACCACTATTGAACCGACCAGTTTAGCGTGTAGTTGCCACCAGAACTTAGGTCCTGGAGAAACCAAGTTAACAGGTGGAATGAACAAATATCCTTTGGTAGGCACAGTCTTAATATAGCGAGGTTTACGTGCATTATCTTTAAGTGCTTTGCGCGCTTTTTTGACCATTGCACGTAAAGTGTCATCACTAGGTTCTTTGTCCGGCCAGAGTGTTTTTATTACTATTTTTTTGCTGACTAACTCGCCCTGATGCTGAATCAGCAATGACAAAAATTGATGCACCATAGGCTCTAATTTTTGCGCATCGCCATCCACACTCAAGTGGCCCGAATTGCAATCAAGCTTACAGTTTAAAAAGCCCGCGATTTTGTTTTGTAGGCTAAGAATAGACATTGAACACCCGCCTCATTATTTTCACTTCCATCACGCTAGAATCAAGATAATCTCTTGTGATTTTATGTGAAATACCACACAAGCCTCTAAATACCTCAGCTAAGCAGATACTACTTATAAGCCATGTAGTTAATCATCTACAAGGTTTATTTTCTATCCAACAGAATTTATTTGATTAACTTATCACTAGGTTTACACAGACGCACGTTTATTAATGGCTTATCGTGCTTGGTTAGGCAAATGAGATGACGATGCTATGCCCAATGAGGTAAAGTGTGTCTACGCTCACTCACCGCATGCCTTTTTACTCAATGCCACAGTCAAAGTCCTTATTAAAAAAACGCCTTCTTATTGTGGGCTACATTTTTGTAGCGCTGCTGATAATAGAAGTAATCAACATTTTCACAGGCCGACTGCTAAATCAATTTAGCATAGTACCGCGCGCGCTTTATTCACTGCCTTTTATATTTACGGCGCCCCTTCTACACGCAACCCTACAACATTTCTTATCAAACATAGCGACCTTGTGTGTATTTGTCTTTTTAGTACTGCAGTTTGGCGAACGCAAATTTGTCACGCTATCGCTTGGTCTCGTTATTGGCACTGGACTATTGGTATGGCTATTCGGCAGGAATGCCTTTCATCTTGGTGCAAGCGGCGTAATTTACGGATACTTTGGATTTCTATTACTGGCGGGGTTTTTGAGTAAGAAACTCGTGCTAATCCTTATTTCAGTGTTGGTTGCCATTTTTTACGGCACAATGGTGTGGGGAGTGTTGCCAAACCAGCCTTACATATCGTGGGAGTCGCATTTGTTCGGATTTGTAAGCGGCTTATATTTAGCATGGCTTTTAACTAAAAGGCGGCAATGAGTCATGTTAACAATAGACGCTATCTCAAAATCTTACCTAGATGGAACAGTACAGCAGCATATCCTGAGCCAACTTTCCTTTTCAATTGAAAGTGGTGTAAGCGTGAGTATAAGAGGCGCATCAGGCTCTGGAAAATCAACCTTATTGCATTTACTCGCGGCGCTTGATACACCCGACGAAGGGCGTATTTGGTTTAGCGATAGCACCATACAAGCCAGCAAGCTAGACATCGCGTCATTTTCAGAAGCCCAAGCCAACGCTTATCGAATGTCTACTATAGGCATTGTCTTTCAAAAATATAATTTAATTGATGTAATTTCAGTCAAAGAAAACATTTTTTTGCCAGCA
Organism: Glaciecola punicea ACAM 611; assembly: GCF_000252165.1. Taxonomy (GTDB): domain Bacteria; phylum Pseudomonadota; class Gammaproteobacteria; order Enterobacterales; family Alteromonadaceae; genus Glaciecola; species Glaciecola punicea. The sequence goes on along the minus strand of NZ_BAET01000022.1, from coordinate 4,127 downwards.
AAACTCAATGCCCAAAAAGGCGTACCTTTAGATACAGACTACATTACAAAATTAATGGCCGACTTGGGTGTATTAAAACACGCCGACAAACTGCCGCATCAGCTTTCAGGAGGTGAGCAGCAGCGCGTTGCAATTGCTAGAGCACTCGCGCACAAGCCAAGGTTACTGCTCGCTGACGAGCCTACGGGCAATCTTGACAGCGTCAATTCTGAATTAGTCAGCAGCTTATTGATAGATACCTGCAGCAAGCACAACACCACCTTAATCTTAGTCACTCACAGTGAAAAAGTAGCAGCGCTGACTTCCCAGCAGGTCTTTTTAGAACAAGGCCGTTTGGTCTCAACAAGTGGTTAACGATACTGTGAAAACGCACTTCTTATTTTTTACTTTACTCATGCAAAGCTACAAAGCCACAAAGTTTAGTGTGCTTATGCTGATAGCATCGTTGATCATTGCAAGCTGTGGTTTGTCAACCGTGCTTATTATTAATGCCAGCGCTAAGCAAAGTTATTCCAATACCAACACCTTATTAATTGATAACGTGCAGTATCAGGTACTGGCAGAAAACCCTAAAACACCGCTGACCAAGCAAGATTATGTGACACTTCGCCGGCAAGGTTTTAGTCAACTGATTGCCATTGCACAGTCTTCTGCGCATATTTATCAAGACGATATTAGGCTGAGCTCAAGGCGCGTGATGATTACAGGTATAGATACCGTGTCTTTATTGGGGGCGTTAAATGATAATTCTGCGCAAAATTCAAATAACGCGAACTCTACAGTAAATCAATCAACCCCATTTCTTGGTGCAATGCCTTTCTCTGCACCTGTGGGTATTGTTCATCCTAGTTTACTAAAGCAGCTAAATGATGATGCAAGAAGCAGTAGGCAGGTTGGCGGCACAAACAAGCTGTCTATTTATATAGATAGACAAAGTAGCGATAATAGTCAGCAAGGTGCAGCTACTACATTCTTGCCTGACTTGGTATCCTTTGAAGATCCAAGCTTAGGCAATGATGTAATTACCGATATTGGTGAATACTTCAGACTGTTCCCAGCTAGTAAACTAAGCAGTTTACTGCTGGTAAGTGATGCATCAGGCGAGTCGCTTGAACAATTAGTTAATATGATTAAAGGCTATTTGCCTGCTCATTTAACGCTGATGCCGTTAAGCAACAATAATGAACAAGGAGAGTTAACCGATAGTTTCCATATGAACTTACTTGCTATGGCGCTGTTGATGTTTGTTGTGTGCCTATTTATCGTCATTAATGCAGTTAATTTAGTGATAAATGCGCGCATGCCATGGTTTAAAATTTGTCGTCAATTGGGCATATCGCGATATAAAATATTCATAAGCCAAATAGTAGAAATTTCGCTCATTACATTTATCGCTTGTTGCCTAGGCATTTATGCTAGCATTCATTTATCTAACCTAGTTGCTCCATCAATTCAAGCGACTCTTGAAGGTCTTTATGGTGTACAAGTGGGTTATGGAAGCAGCGCTTTAGTGGTTCTCTTTGTAAAAGTATTTGGCATTAGCCTATGCGGAAGTTTATTGGCAACGCTTGCTCCTTTTAGTATCAGCAACAAGTCACTTAGCACCACAAAAAGCAGTGATAATTTCAAACAAAATGAAAGAATGTGGTATCGCACCTTTTGGCTTTTGAGCGTAGGTTTTGCATTATTAGCCTTTTCAATCTTGCATTTCTCGTCCACCTTATGGTTACTACTAGTCGCCACGGCGGTATTGATACTTTCAGGATGTAGCTTATTGCTGGCCAACTATCCGCAGGTGATAAATGGCCTATACCGGCTAATTCCCACGCGTTTTGTTTTATTAAGATTAAGCACAAAACAAAGCATTGCCTTGTCAGGAAAAACGAAAGTAGCTTGCTGCGCATTCTTTATTGCCGCCACTAGTAATATTGGTATGAATTTAATGGTCGACAGTTTTAGAGGGGCAACAGTAAACTGGCTAGAATCGCGCCTGACTACCGATTATTATTTGTATTACGAGGGCAAAGAGAACATCGTAGCGCTGGCTAATACTGCTGATGTAGAAATTTATCAACGCTTTGAAAATACAATTAGCTTTAGGGGGCAAAAACTACAGCAGTATAGTTACCCAACGACTCAGCAATTTAAGCAGGCGATGGTTTTTTATCAGTTAGGAAATGAAGATGCTTTATGGCAACAGTTTGAAGCACAAGAGGCGATATTGGTTAATCAGCAGTTCGCTTTCGCATTTGATTATAGTCTTGGTGATGCCGTTAGTATGGCTAATCCCGCAACGGGACTTATGCAATCGTATTCTATACGGGGGATTTTTTATGACTTTGGAAATCCTAGCAAGCAGGTTTTATTTCCACTGTCCTCGTTTGATAGTGCTATAGCTAAAAGCTCAATTTACTCTATTAACACAGATGAACTCGGTCTAGAGCGTTTTAAAATTGTCTTGGCTGGGGCGAATATTGACTATGAGCGTTCTTTATTAAACAGTGCAGAATTATTAGCAATATCCAAAGAGACCTTCGACCGTACTTTTGTGATAACCGATGGCCTAAATATCGTTACTTTGCTAGTGGCTGCATTGTCATTGGCATGCGCTATTGTTGTATTAATGAATGATGTAAGACCACAAAATATGTTAATTAGAAGCTTAGGCGTGTCCGCTTTTAAGACACAGGTCCTCGCCTTGTTTCAATATTTGCTACTTTGTTTAATAGCCCTTATTTTTGCCACACCCTTTGGGATACTGCTTAGCTGGGTGTTAATTTATGACATCAACCTCACCGCTTTTCAGTGGACTTACCCACTGCAAATTAACTTTTTCAAAATTGCGTTCATTTATGCCTTGAGTTTAGCAGTGGTGATAGTAGTTATTTGTATTCCTATTATACGTGCAGGCAAACGGCCGCTTATTGAGGATATTCGATGGTTAAATTAACACGAACAACATGGCTGTTATTTGCCTGTGCGCTAATAATATTAATATTAATCGCGCTTTTCACTTATAAGCCCTTAGTTGATGAGGCCACTTCTTCGATTTTTGGGCGTAACGTTTATAGCGCTGATGGTCAAATAGGACAAGTTGCTGATCCAGATTATGTTATTAATTTGCCGCAAGATCATGGTTCACATGCACTATTTGATATTGAATGGTGGTATTTAACTGCTAACTTGAGGGATATTGAAGGCAATCCCTATGGCCTGCAGTGGACTTTGTTTAGGTTTCGTAATCCAAGTGCGCCGGTAAATAATGAGGCAAGTGAGATTTCTACTTGGCATAACGATCAAATGTTTATGGCGCATGCGTCTGTTCATTCTTTGCAAGATCATTGGTTTTCCGAAAAATTTGCCCGTGGTGGAGTAGGCAATGCTGAGGTATCTTCGTTCCCTTTTACCTTAGCTATTGATGATTGGTCTTGGGTTAATACTATTAACACTAGTGGTTTATTGCCTGCTGCACTCAATTTTTCTGCAGTGGGTAAATCAAAGCAAAATTCGACAATTACCGCATCGTTAAATCTGCAGCAGACAGGGCCATTTGTTCTGCACGGAGATAATGGCTATAGCATTAAATCCAACGCTGGCCATGCATCTCATTATTATAGTGCGCCATTTATAGATATAGCCGGAAAGCTTGTAATAAGTACTCAAGGAGCGCCTCAAAAAGAGGTGGAGGTCAGTGGACAGGCTTGGTTTGATCAAGAATGGACGTCGCAACTCTTAGATGACAATACCTTAGGTTGGGACTGGGTTTCTTTACATCTAGATAGCGGTGAGAAGGTTATGGCTTTTAGAATGCGTTTAAATGATCAAAAAGATTATATTACAGGCTCGTATATGGATGCTGCTGGTAAGCAGACCACCTTATTACCTAGCGATTTGGATTTGAGGCCTGTTAATACTACTATTGTTCGTGAGAAAGAGTTTCCGTTGAAATGGCGCCTATCGATCCCTAGTAAAAGTATTGACATTACCATTACTTCTATTAAAGATGATCAATACAATGATGCTTCTATTCCCTATTATGAGGGAATGGTTAGGATTGAGGGTAGTCATAGAGGTGAGGGATTTATTGAGTTGACGGGATATTAAGTGCAGATTTTTAGTGTCCGCCC
>NZ_BAET01000023.1 GCF_000252165.1 Glaciecola punicea ACAM 611 | reverse complement strand
CTGTTGTGGTTGAATTAGCAGGACACATCAATAAAGGATAAACTCCAACTTATTGAGGTGTAAAAATGACTAAACGTACAAATAAGAATTACCCAAATGATTTTAAGCAAGAAGCGGTATCACTGGTAACTGAGCAAGGTTATTCAGTTGTTGAGGCGGCTGCTTCATTAAATATTACTGATAAATTGCTTTATAATTGGGTGGCGAAATTTAAAGAACAAAGCGAAAAGTCTGAGTTATCAACGGATGAAAGAGCTGAACTCATTCAACTCAGAAAAGATAAAAAACGCTTGCAAATGGAGCGTGAAATATTAAAAAAGGCGTCTGAGGATTCAAGTCATCAAAGCAACAGGTATACTAAACTACTGATTTGCATGAGGACATTGAATGAAACGATTAAAACGTACATTTACCACAGGCGAGAGAGACCTTGTTTTTGACCTATGGAAAAACGGCGCTGGATTCAGCGATATTGGTCGCGTAATTGAGGCCAAGCCTGGCTCTGTTTTTACAATTTTACGGGAAACAGGTGGCATTAAGCCGAAACCTAGGCATCGAAATATTACACATATATCTCTGAGCGAACGCGAAGAAATACGCGTCGCGTTATCAGCAAAGAAGAGCATTCGGGCAATCGCTGAAATGTTAAATCGGTCTCCGTCAACCATATCTAGAGAAGTCGCTCGCAATCGAGGACGCAGGTATTACAAGGCTGTAGATGCAGACAATCGTGCTAAGCAAA
>NZ_BAET01000024.1 GCF_000252165.1 Glaciecola punicea ACAM 611 | reverse complement strand
CTGATTAACATTAACATTCTCTTTCTCGTAAACGGGTGCTCAACACAAGTGACTATTGAACTAGTATATGTTTCAGTGAACATATCAATCATTAACTGTAATCCCCCCACAGGTCCAACGCCGTCAGTATATTTCCAAAGTTATTGCCAAGGGGTTCATTGGCCCATGGCTCTATTAGGATATGGTCAAAGTCTATGATTACATTTTTTTTACTCGTAATTAATTCTATACCGTTATGATGCAAATTAATTGGTCCATACATAGAACCCTTTAAGCCTTTTAACCACAACTCATTTAATTTCGGTAGCTGACAAACTAGTTTTCTTATGTCTGTTAAGTTTAACCAACTCTCATTTAGTCGTGTGTGGTCTACAGTTTTTTTCAGTCCAATTAGTATATGTATTGCATAACGACACGCAATAAGTGTGTATCTATGGGGGCTGAAATAGAGTTCAGAGCTTGTATCGAGAAGTTCGTCTAAATTGTCTTTACTGAGTAAATCCATAATCCGTAAATCTAATTGCAAATGACAGTGTTTAGACCTATCGTCCTTTTCGAGTATGCCGGATCTTTCCAAAAGCGTTTGAGCTTGTGACAAGACAAGTAAATAACTACCATCGAGCCACAATACTTCTAAAGATTTGAGTTTCGCCAAGTCAGGCTCGATAAAGACAATTCCGTTATTATGCAAATAGAGCTTTTTTAGTTTTGTCAGTTTTCCAATATATTCGGGCACGTATCGAACTTCATTTTCGGAGAGATTTAATTCTTCTAAGTTGTATAATTCTGTAATCCACTCAGGGATTTCCTTTAGTCTATTTGGCCCGTCTGCATTTTTATAGAATGGAGGTTGTGTGCCACAGGCACTTTTTGCGAAATTAAGTTTTTTGAGATGAGTTAGGTACTTTATTTGTTCCGGCATTTCTGAACAGTTGTGCCAACAAAGGTTAAGCTCATCTAGCTTAACTAACTTCTCTTCATTCCTTGTCAAACCCAACGGAATCTTTTCGTAAAAACAATCACCATTTATATCAAAAAATTCTTCTTCAATATAAAACAAGTCAGGGATATTATTGTCGTCAGCCCATTGAAAAAGTTCCTGTACCCATTTATTTTCCGTCGTTTGTAGCAATCAAATTATCCTTTTAATGGTTTTATTTGAGCTAGCCTTAGTAAAGTCAATTAATGTCTAAACAACAGTCTGTATATTGCCGGTGACAATCTTTGGATTATTTTTACTTCGCCAGTCTCGTAATGCTTAATGTAGCACTATTGCTACAGAGTATACTACTTAGCCTACGGAGCGAAACCAAGTCCTTCTCGTGACAAGCTTAAAGAGACACGTGTTTACTATGAATATAGTGAAGACATAATCGCTTCAACCTTAATCTCGTTACTGGTTTGATTAGATGGTAAAAGTGCGAAGAATTCTCCACTGGACACTAGGCGGTTTTATTTTTACGAAAGCAGCAAAATCTTAAGACCGTTGGTCTCGAACTCTTGCCCAAAGCAGTTGCAATACTAATTTCCGTAATGCGCCCTAGACTTGTCTAAATGAAATAAAAACTAAACGGCCATTTATCGCTGTGAGTTCAATTGTTCAATTTTGTCAAAATGATAATTCCTAGCTAAATGTTACCTGATATTTCGAAATATTTTATGTCCCCTTTCCGCCCAAAGGAGCGTAAAGTATGACACTTTATTGTCATTAAATTACGTTGACTCAAAGAGTAAGCTGAAATAAGTATGATACTTTGTTTCTTTATATGCACCATATACTAGCTTAAAGCCGTTATAACCGAGGCAGAAAGTATGAAACATTTTTGTCAATTTACACGAAGGGTGTTCGGTAAGGGTCTGATAAACCTAGGAAGTGGTTAGCGCCTTATTCGCTTTAACATGCCAAGGCAATAATGCTTCTATGTCTTCAACCGTTTCGGCATAGGGTAGCTTTTTGAACACGTAATTGAGATAAGCATAAGGCTCAAGTCCGTTTAATCTAGCTGTTTGGATGAGGCTATAGTGCACAGCGCTGGCATCTGCACCCGCTGGTGTATCTGCGAATAACCACGCTTTTCTTCCACAAGCAAACGGCCGAATAGCGTTTTCTGCCATGATATTGCTTATGCTAAGCTGTCCATCGGTGCAGTACACATTGAGCTTGTCCCACTGGTTGTGCAAGTACGTCATGGCCTTGCCGGTTAAGCTGTCTTTCGCCACGCGTGGCATGTTGTTTTCTAGCCATTTCTTAAGTTGCTTGAGGATGGGTTTGCTTTGTTCTTGACGCACCGCCAATCTTTCATCATCGCTAAGGTGTTTGATTTTGCGTTCAATCATGTAAAGTTTATTAATAAAGCTCAAGGCCATGTCGGCTTTGGTGACTTTTACGCTCTTGCCCTTGGGCTGTACTTTTTGTGCCTCTATGAATTTGCGTCGTGCATGATCCATACAGCCAAGCTGAATTAGCATGTTTTCTCTGCACACTTCGTTATAGCCCGCATAACCGTCGGTTTGCAGGTAGCCGTGAGTAAAGCCATCTAGCAGGCGCATAGGGATGTGCCCACCGCGAGATGGGTCGTAATCAAACAACACACTTTGCTGGTCGGGTTTCCCGCCAAGCGTCACCCACATAAATTTATCACCGGTAGGCGCATACCCAGGCTCCTTCAATACCTGGATGCGGGTTTCATCCGCCATAATGAGTGGCCCATTATTTTGCGCCTCCCTTATTAAGTTAATTAAGGGTTGGGCGAGTTTTGCCAGCGCAATCACATAATTGGCTAAGGTGGTTCGGGTGATATCCCCGCCATAGCGCTTTATTATGCCTTCAGTCCCTGCTAGCAAGTCGGTAAAGCGGCATACCATCAGCGTATTTGGCGATGATAATGTAGGTCATCAAGTTGATACTGCCCATGGCTTTAGGTACAGGATGCTTCATGACTGCAGCGGCCTTCATGGTGCTGTTGCCTTGCGCGTCTTTAAACACCGCTTTTTCCTGCATGTACTCGAGTATTTGTACTTTGGCAGGGATAATGTCTAGCTCTTCTCTGACTTTGACGAAGAAGGTGTTGATCGCGCCTTCTTTTTCAGCATCCGTTAAATAAGCAAACACCCGATGGCGAGGTAAGTTCTTGGCAAAGGGCTTGCGGCCCGTTTTAGCCTTCTTCTCATCTTTTGGCGGTAACTCAGGCTCATCTTGCTCAGGCGAGCTGATGACTTCCACCTCGTTAAACAAGTCACCTTGGGGAGAGTCGGTTTGCTCACTGCTTTTACCAAAGCGCTTGCTATTGGCTAAACTTAAGTATTCTTCGAGCATTTTAACGCGGTGTTTAAGTGAATCGATGACATCAGACTTCTTCTCGATGATATCATTTTGCTCACCAATGAGGCTGTCTTTTTCTAAAATCACACCGTCTTTTTCAAACAACAACGCTTGCAATATTGACATGGTGTCGCTATCGCTAGAAGGCTCGTTTTTATTGGTCTTGGGCGGTAATTTCATGCCCATTATTATACTAAACTTTGCGCTAAAAAGCCCTAAAAAACATGCTCATAATGCAACTTTTTATGACCTTTCATGGCACTAATATCAAGGCCATCGAGTAGCCAATTTATATGCTGACCGTTCAATGTCATCAGCTCTTTTTCATCCTTCGGCCAGATGAATTTATCTTCCTCAAGGCTTTTGTAATACAGCACAAAACCGTTATGCTCCCAAAATAATAATTTGATTTTATTACGCCGTTTGTTGGTAAATACATAAAGATGGCCGCTAAAAGGGTTGTGGCCTAATTCACATTCAACAATGGGACTTAGGCCTCGAAACGACTTACGAAAATCAATAGCGTGTGGGTACAGATAAATCTCAGTCAGCGACATGCGCGGGCGCATTACTGATGTCATGATAATACGGCCGTAAGCTGCTTCACTAAAGCGATGTTATTGACCTCAATTCCCGACAGCGATAATCCACTGGCAAAATGAAGTGTTAACGGTGTTTGCAGCTCAACCCTTTGCGGGACAGTCACCTTTATAAAGCCTGAGCTTGCCACTTTCTCGCGCTTAGTCTCAAGCTTACGCTTGTGGTGGCTTAAGCTGTGCGGCTTGAGGTCGTGCTTTTTGCAATATTGCGCTTGGCTTAAAGTAGACTGTTGCCACTGGCTGACATGTTGCTGCCAAAATGATTGTGTTTGTTTTGTTGTCATTATTTTTCCTCGTGGGTTACGATAAAAAATTATGCACCAATGGAAATGAAAAAATAAGGACGTCGGTTCGTCTGGCGCTTACAGTGCATCTAACACCTCTTACGAAAAAGAGAGTTTTCGATGATTAAACAAAATATTAGGTGTACTTGCTGTTACATAAATTGCGGGTGTGATATAGATAAAGGTATTTGGTGTTATTGTGAGTTGTCAGTTAGTATCTTTATGCCACAGTCCCCATATTTATGGTTTTTAATAACCTTGATGCTCAGGAGGAGCTAATAATGTATTTATCTGGTGCTATTGTGGCATTTTTAATTGGATCGATAGGTGGCTTTATTCAAGCTTTATCTAAGAGAAGATCTGTTCATCCAGCAGCAAGGGACAACCTTTTAGAAATTTTTATTCAAACTACATTTTCAGCTGTGATATATGGAATTCTTTCTTGGGTAGGAGTTATTTGGGCAATAAGTGTTTTAATTCAATCAAACGACACCTAGATCAGTGTTACTGAGCTACATGATTTACCGTAACAATTTTTAATCAGTACCAATTCAACATAATAAGGAAGGGTTGCAATCACAAAGACAATTTGTTTCTTTTGACTTCATTAAAATAAACTTATATGTTTTTTATTGTCTTTAATTTTTGAAAAATGATATTTGTTATATGTTATCTAGTTCAGCTTCAAATAAAGCCAGACCATCTTTGGTCTCTCTAATAGTTACGATGTAAAAGTTAGGATCATTGTTTTTTAATCTACGTGAGCTGTAAGGAATTCTTATCGCATCATTTTCATTTACCAATATCTCATAATAAGCTGAATTCACATATGTGTAGGCATATGTATTTGCTTTTTCAAATGTAAATGGCTTAACGCCATGTTCGATTCCGGTTGTTGGCTTTTCTAATGAAATTTTGACAAGCTGGCTAAAGCGTTCATCATCATTTCCGAGTAATTTATCTAGAAATCCCATACTAATTTTCCTTTTTAAGTTTATTGACTAGGGTAAAGCCTAAAATCAATTCTAAGAATGTCACAATTGCCCATGGGCCAAATACAAACGCCCATGCAATTGAAATTAAAATAATTACGAATTTAGCTGTATCGGCATTATCTATAACAACTGCCAATATCCCCCCAACAATTAAGAACATAATAAAGAAACTAAGTATTTGAGTCTCCTCCTTTGATAATCGCTAAACCATGAAGTAGCCCAAACGTGAATGGAAAAAACAATATGCCTGGAGCAATGAATATAAGTAAAACACCAATAATAACAGTGCCAAAACAAACACCTAACCAAGCGGCCTGAGCAATTACTCCGCCCACGATGAGCGCAATACCTATAATTAATCGAATAATAAACATATAAACATCCCTGCTTGAATTGGTAAAAAATTTGCTGTCACTATTATTGTTTTTCGGAATCGGAAATTAAGTCTTGTATATAATTGTCCCATTCCGCCATATCCTCTAAAGCTCAAAACCTACTAATTTAAGGGCAACCATCAACTGAATTATAGTGTGACTTACTTAAATTGACTCTGATTTTTTTACCTTATACCCTTTTACCTTAGAAAAAAAGACTTAAAATATATATCTTTACTCACGGCGGGATCATACTAAAAGTTATAAGCAGAAATTATTGATCACCATTTGGTCTAAGAAAAGGTTAGCACGAGAGCCCTCCTCATGATCAAATAATGGTTTTCCTTGTTAGGGTTAATCATGACATTTATAGACCATCTTGACCAGATTGAAGATACGCGTAAAGACATTAATAAAAGCTATGAACTCACAGGCATAATTTTTCTAACGATGGCGGCGGTCCTTAGCGGGGCAAGCGGTTGGAAAGATATTAATGTTTTTGGGAATGCAAAACTTGACTGGCTAAGACAAACTCGGCCGTTTACTGAAGGAATACCGACACGACACAGTATAGGACGGATCATACGTACGATAAGCGCAGAAGTGCTCATGGAGTGTTTCGCCATGTGGATTAATCAGCAGCGAGAACACAACGGAAAAGAGCATGTTGCCTTTGATGGAAAAACCGTGCGAGGCTCCGGTCACAACAGGCACGTTGACGCCATTCATTTAATGGGTGCTATGGTAGTTGATAGCGGTGTGATGCTATATCAAACCACCAGCGAAGGTAAAAAGAATGAGATTAAAACCTTACAATCAATGCTCGAAACGCTGCCCGTTAAAGGAAAAATAATATCCGCTGACGCGATGCATTGCCAGACTGAGACTGCGGCGTTGGCACAGCGAAAAGGATCTGACTACATGCTGCAGGTAAAAGATAATCAAAAAAACCTGAAAGAAAACATGGCAGCGTACTTCCATAAAATGAGACGCGATGAGCCTGAGCATATAAAAGACAATCAATTCACTGAGCTTGATGGTGATCATGGACGCATTGTACAAAGGCAATATACGGTATTAGCCGTTAATGCGTGGATAGCCGGCATAGAGAATTGGGAAGGGGCTAAAACATATAGTAGAAGTGGTGCGAACTCACCAACAAGAAGGGCAGCCAGACAAAGAGCAAACCACGTACTACCTGACTTCTATGGGTAATAATGTTCAGGAAATTGCTAAGATTATCAGAGGCCATTGGCAGATTGAAAGTTATCACTGGGTGCTAGATGTGACGTTTATAGAAGATGAAAGCCTCATTTACGCTGAGGATGGCGCTAAAAACATGTCCTTATTTAAACGCATGCTGATAAACTTACTTAAGGCACATCCGCTCAAAGACAGTATTGCTGGGAAACGGCATTGGTCGGCATGGGATGATGATTTTAGAACCCAAGTGCTGTTTGGGTGATGTCAAAGTATAATCCCGCCGTGTATCTTTACTTAACATCGGGTTGTGATCTAAAAACAAAGAAACTACACAAACTAAAAGGGATGTTTATGGAAATTATCTTATGGATCTTTGGAATTCTAGCTGTAATAGCAACACTTAGAATTTTTGCAAGAAGTAGCGCTATCAAGAAAATCTTCAAAGAAACCGACGCAGAAATTCTAAGCGGGGCCAGAGATGATAAAATCATAGAATTTGCAAAAACAGGAAACACCGCAATAGGCGGCTTTGTTATATATTTTTCACATGAAGCTGCTCGAAAAGCCAAAGAATCCCTACTAGCACAAAATGTAGGTGAGGAAGATATCAAATCTTCCATGAGAGACCAATTCAAAGATTTAGAAAAAAATATAGAAGTCTGCATAAGAAAAAGACTCAAAAGCCTAAACATAAAAATGGACAGCAACGGTATTTGCAGCCTCCGCTAACCCAACAAGCAAAACTGGAGTTCACCCATGTATTTCAACGGAGTTTGCGTAGCGTTTATTCTTTCATTCCTAATATTCACATATCAAGGCATTCTAAGGAAAAAAGAAGGTGGTGATGAAACATTACTCTACACCTTTGCAGGAACCATATTAGGTGCGCTAGTAGCTTCAATATTTTCTTGGCTCATGGTTTTTATGTTAGTCGTCATGACCTTGAAAAAGAAGACCTATGGCATTAACGACCAAAAACAAGAGTAACCCATGCGTAATACAACATAGGGTTATTGATTTTCAATAGACTTTAGATAATTGCTCAAACTTCTATAAATTAAATAATAAGTTTTAACCTGAACTTCCAAATTCGATTTTTATATGGCACATGGCTTAGATTTCAACAAAGTGTTAAAACAGTATAAGTTGAAAAAGAAACATACATTAAAGAGGTAATTTATGTCTTGTAAATTTTGCAAAGCGATAATAGTAAATAGGGGGTGTGCTCCATTAGTTTTCTTGAAATATTATAAGAGTTTTTTTGCAAAATTAGCAGATGCCGCTATCAAGATAGGGTCTAACTTTCAGAATGAATACGGTAAAGAAATAGTATTAAGAATTGAAATATGCGACGACTGCTACAAAAAATTCAAAAACGTTTCGATGTTTGATTTTAAGACGGAGAAAAATGGTGAAAAAAAAGTAAAGGAATTGATTCGGCTTTATACTGAAAATGGTTTCAAAACAGGAAATATCTTCCTAAAAGGCATCATGATTGAATCCCCACATTTAGGGGATGAACAACAGTATATGTTAAAAACAACGCCTGAATTATTTGAGCGTGACAAAATATATGTAGAATTGGCAGCTTTAATCTTTTCAATGCGAGATATCGATGAAAGAGATGCTTTATTAGCAATAAGCGAAGTCTTTTTTAAGACTAAATTGAAAGTTCCAGAACATGAACTATTCATTTACTTTTCATATTTTTTTGAGAAATTAAAAAATAGCGATGGACTGATCAAGGTTTGTCATAAAATGAGTAGTCGAGGGAGTGGCCTAGGGATATGGGAACTAAATAAAATTGACTATATACGAGAGCTTGCTAGCGAACTTATCTGGCTGGATGCCCCTGATAAGGAGTTAGCAAAAGAACTGTTCGATTCGATAGACCCATTTAATTACTTAACCTGATATAAAATATGAGTGCTGTAACAATTTTGTAAATGCTTCTATTTACGACTGAAATAAAATGATAATTGCTATGAGATATGTTACTACTTGTACAGAGACTATCTATTTGATACTAAAACCCTCAATGTGGAACGTCCGCTTTTGGCTAGGTGCCTTAATAGGCTCTGCGCTAGGTTCGATTTTTTCGTGGTTCTTAGTTTTGATTCTTATTGGCATGATGTTGAGCAAAGGGGGTTGGGGGCTGAATGGAGAGGAATAGGAGAGCAGTATTAATATGAGCATGTACAGTAAATACTTAATTGCACAGGTTATTGTTTTATTTTTAATTGGTAGTATTTTTGGGCCCCCTGGCATTTTGTTGCTGGTGTGCTGAGCGTTGTCTTTTATTTCATTGTTCGGGAAATCAGGAAGGTGAATGAAGAAATAGATGGCGAGTCGTGAAATGTCTTTTTTGGAGAAAGATACTATTTATCTTGGCTGCTCTACAATATAACAAGTAACTATTTAAGAATAATTTTAATCAGAAAAATATAGTTTTTTTTAATTTAGGTGGGGTTTTAAATGTTTGGTCTTTTTAAAAAATCAAAAATCAAAGAGGTCGCTGAATTAGTCCGATTAGGCTTATATAATGCTTCAGTTGGTGAATCTTGTGAAACCTCGTTAATGAGTGAATCTGAATTAGAAGCCTTGTCTATTAAAATGACGAAGGCATGGTTTAAAGCATTGCCTGAAGAGGCTATTAGTGAATGTCAAATTGCAGTCTTGGCGGCATATGTATTGGTGGCTGAAGCTGAATTTTATGCAAATAAACTATCTGCAAGTGGTCAGGCAGAAGTAAATATAAATGCAGCAAAAATGGTTACTAAGGGGCTTGGTTTGAGGGGCAGCCTTTCTACATCAGATTTGCAGCTTATGAAAATTAGTGCCGGATTTGCTCAAAAAGCAGGATTTGACTTCTACGAAAAGATGTTGACTGTTGGTTCTTAAATTAGTTTGGGATATGAAGCTTTTTTCAAGCATCTCAAAGTAGCTGCTACTGGTAAGACGTATCTGGTTGATCCTTGGGCATCACTCTTTGAAATGATGGCTTCATAAATTCGATATGCCTCATTAATATCAACAGTTTTTAGGTGGGCTTCTTCTTTTGTTCCTTTAAATTTATCTGGATGATAAACCTTAAGCATTGCTTTATGAGCAGCTTTAATTACAAGGATTTCTGCTGAAGGTAATATGCCAAGAATAGCGTAATAATCTTTTGAAACGTCCATTTTAAATAAGAATCTGTTGAATTTATTTTCAGTCATAATAACAAATTAAAAATTAAGATCTACTTGTATCTCGTATCTTTATGTAGTTGTGTTGTGGTTGAATTAGCAGGACACATTAATAAAGGATAAACTCCAACTTATTGAGGTGTAAAAATGACTAAACGTACAAATAAGAATTATCCAAATGATTTTAAGCAAGAAGCGGTATCACTGGTAACTGAGCAAGGTTATTCAGTTGTTGAGGCGGCTGCTTCATTAAATATTACTGATAAATTGCTTTATAATTGGGTGGCAAGATTTAAAGAACAAAATGAAAAGTCTGAGTTATCAACGGATGAACGAGCTGAACTCATTCAACTCAGGAAAGATAAAAAGCGCTTACAAATGGAGCGTGAAATATTAAAAAAGGCGTC
>NZ_BAET01000025.1 GCF_000252165.1 Glaciecola punicea ACAM 611 | reverse complement strand
ATACTCTCTAAGCTTTTCCTTGGCTCCCCGAAGCGAGAGGCGCATTGTACTGATAGATTTACCCAAAGCAAGTGCTTTTATTAAAAAACTTTTTAAAAACACCTGTTTGCATATTTTCTGCGCAAAGACGGATAAGTTATGGGTAAACATTGTTAAAATTCTGCTTATAATGTAACTACATAATGACTTAATCATTATTACTGGCTATATTTGTGTAACGCTTTAGTATGAGTGCGCAACACATTACCTATAACAATTAAAACAAAATGGTGGATTACCATGATATCTGTAAAAACTTCATTAGCCTTTGTCATCGCGTTTGCGCTAGCTATATTGGCTTATCTTATTTCATCTGCAGCATTCGCTGCTAATCTTACTCACTTATTACCAAGTATCTTTATAATAGTAACTGTAGTTTGCTTTATGGTTGTTTCCTCGGTACAAAGTTCTGCGCGGCCGAACTCGCAGTCAGTTGCTAGTGAGCTATCAAGCTCACTAGCAAATAATACAGTAGAGCCCGCGCCAGCTGACGCTGACGAGACCTCAACACTCTATGTAGGTAATCTTGCATACAAAGCAAATGAACAAATTGTACAAGAGTACTTTGAAAAAGTGGCCGTAGTTAAATCGGTAAGGCTTGTCAAAGATAAACGTACAGGTCGGCGTAAGGGCTTTGGCTTTATAGAAATTAATAGCGGCGATGAAACTGCGTTTATAGAAAAGCTAAACGAGAGTGAACTTATGGAACGAAATATTATTGTTCGCCCGGCCAACGAGAAACAACATTAATGCACACCTTCACGGACATTTTTATACTTTTATAGATGTACAAAATTAAAGACCGTTTTAAAAGCGGTCTTTAATTATTAGCGCACTATTCATAATACCACTAAGTAAACTGATTATTAAAAGCATGAAATCTATTAATAGCCTGCAACACATCAGGAATTTACATTATACACACAATACTCTACTGCAAACTTTTGAATACCTCCAATAATAGACTTCTCTGTATTGTTAATTATTTTAAACAATTCCGCATTTGCAATACTGGTTAAATGAGTCTTTACTAGGTCGACACCGGCTTTTACGCCGGTAATAAGTTTATTTCTAAAAAGTGCCTTATTACTCGAAGCCGGTAACACTATATTTTGTGCTTAAATTGTATTCATAAAATAATACCTCACCATCCTCAACGCTATATCAGTAGTGATTAGTGATTTCTTTAATAAAGAGTTGGTAATTTTCCAATAATCATTAGAATTAACAGATATTTAAAGAAAGGTAATTTTATGATAAATCTGATTTCACACTCTATCCAAGAAGTACAGCAGCTTAGCTATAACGAACAATTCATGGCGAAAAAACAGCATTTAACTCAGCTAATGTCGCCTTTTTATGAAGATGAAGTGCAAGCATTTAAGTCGCCCGAAGCCCACTATAGAATGCGAGCAGAGTTTAGAATTTGGCATCAAGGTGCAGATTCTTACCATATTATGTTTAATCAAGAAACCAAAGAACGATATCGAGTCGATACTCTTGAGGCCGCATGCTCCCTTATCAGTAGCGCGATGCAGGCGGCTATTGGCTTTATTACCCAACAATCAGTACTGCGTACAAAACTATTTCAGATCGACTACTTAGCTACAACCACAAATGAACTTGTCATTAGTTTGTTGTATCACAAAAAATTAGATGAGCAGTGGCAAGCGGCCGCAAAACACTTGCTAGAAGAATTAGGACATTTGGGCAATATTAATATTATTGGACGAGCGCGCAAGCAAAAAGTAGTTGTTGGCAACGACTTTGTGACTGAAAAGCTGTTAATTAAAAACACGTCATTTTCATTTAAACAAATAGAAAATAGCTTCACACAGCCAAACGCCGTTATTAATACAAAGATGATTGAATGGGTTATCGATAATATTAATCAAGATGACACCGATTTACTTGAGCTTTACTGCGGCGCCGGCAACTTTTCTATTCCCTTAAGTCTACATTTTAGGAAGGTACTGGCAACTGAAATATCCAAAACATCGGTAAACGCGGCACAGTTTAATATTCAAGCGAACAATATTGATAATCTTGTTATTGCTAGGCTTTCGAGTGAAGAATTTGTAGAGGCTTTTAATAGAGTCAGAGCGTTTAATCGCTTAGCTAATATCGATTTAGATAGCTATGCTTTTTCTACTGTCTTAGTCGATCCTCCACGAGCCGGGCTTGATGAAACGACACTGCAATTGGTATCGAGCTTTAATACGATTATTTACGTGTCGTGTAATCCATCAACTTTAGTAGCCAACATGCAAATATTAATTAAAACACACCGCGTAATTAAGGTCGCTTTGTTTGATCAATTTCCGTTCACTCACCATATGGAATCAGGCCTTATTTTACAAAAGAGATAACGTATACTGTTCGTTGCTAAAGTTGTTAGGCACAAACATCATCGTTTCTCAATATTAACGAAGTTTGCGTAGTGCATTGCGCCTTTTTCAATGAAGCGAAGTTGTGCCTTCACCCTTTTAGCTATAAGTTCAGTTTCAGTACTGTCGGCGTCTATAGCTTCAGCGCCTGCGCTGAACACTAACTTTACCATTGCTTCTGATTGTATATAGGCGATTGGCATTGGTGTGCCTATTTTATCAACAATATAATCGGCTAACTCTTCCGTAAAATGCTGAATCTCGCGCTTAACAGCAGCCCTAAATGAAGCTGACGTGCCGGTGTGTTCCCGCAATAAAAGACGGAACACGTTCGGGTTGCTCATGATGAATTCAATAAATGTGTCAACCGAAATATTGATAATGCTGCCGCCTGATGCAATACGTTTACGCGCTTGACGCATAAGCTGCCTGAGGGCTAAGCCCGACTCATCGACAAGAGTGAGGCCTAATTCATTAATGTCAGCAAAGTGACGATAAAAGGAAGTAGGGGCAATATTTGCCTCGCGCGCAACCTCACGTAAGCTGATGGTAGTGAAGCTTTTGTTATCGTCTAATAGCGTAAATGCGCCATCTATGATGCGCTGACGAGTTTGTTGTTTTTGTTGTTGACGATTCATACCTAAATGTTTACACCGTTGTTGTGTTTTCTGCAATAAGTTTCTTGCACTTAACGATACTAAAAGTTAAGTTAGCGCACACTCGTACGCTGAATATCTTGAGTATATTGATTTGAAAAAACCACCCCTTATTCCACTCACCGTTACCATATTCGTGGTTACCACCTTAATAGCATTTATTGGTACTCCTTTGTGGGCTATTTATGTTGGTATTGGTTGGACCGAAATATTAACCGCTGTTGCTTTGTTCTTCTTTACTGGCATGTCTATTACAGCAGGCTATCATCGCTTATGGTCGCATAAAACCTTTCAGGCACATCCCGTTGTAAAAGTTGTTCTTGCTGTAGGCGGCGCGATGGCAGTGCAAAACAGCATATTACACTGGGCTAGCGATCATAGGATTCATCATCGCCATGTAGATGAAAATGACAAAGACCCATACTCAGCCAAAAGAGGATTTTGGTATTCACACATGGGCTGGATGCTAAGAGAGTATCAGTCTAATAGATATAACGATTATTCAAATTGTCGCGATTTACAAAAAGACAAAGTTGTTATGTGGCAGCACAAGCATTATATTCCTATAGTGCTTGCTTCTAACATTGGTATAACCGCTTTCTTAGGCTTTTTAAACGGCGATATTATAGGCATGATGTTAATAGCCGGTGTAGCTAGACTTGTTGCGGTGCATCACGTTACTTTCTTAATTAATTCATTGGCACATGTTTGGGGGTCGCGTCCTTATACCGATACCAACACCGCAAGAGACAACGGCATTGTGGCTTTATTCACTTTTGGTGAGGGGTATCATAACTATCACCACATATTTGAATATGATTATAGAAATGGCATTAAGTGGTGGCAGTACGACCCGACTAAGTGGTTAATAAAAACCCTTTCATGGTTTAAGTTAACTTCCCACTTACGCACTACACCTGAAGAACGCATTGAAAAAGCGAAACTGCAGATGCAGCTAAAACACGCAAAAACCAAGCTTATTCATCTGCCCAACGCCGAAGAAGTACTCAACAAGGTGCAGCAAGAATACGACCTTTTATTACATAGAATGGCTGAGTATTATAAGACTAAGAAGTCACTTGTAGCTTTGAAAAAAGAAACACTACAGGCCTCGTATGAAAACATGGAGCTCGATTTCAAATATAAGGAAATGAAACAATCCTTTACGTTGCAAAAAGAAAAATGGCAATCGCTGTACTCTTATTACGTTGAACCCATACCGGCTTAGCAGTTAACAAAAAGGATGCTTCTAGCATCCTTTTTTATTGCCTTAATCTTCATAGAGGAAGATTCTATAGCTATCTGTCTAGTAAATTTTTATACAGCCTTCCTTTTAAATAGAATGTGCGAAGTGCATGGCCATTAGCGCTTATTGTGCTGCTGTTCGCTATTGTCGTAAGCACAATACTTTTTATAGAGCAATTATAAAACGAAACGCTAATGAAGCTGAGCACTCCATAAAGACTGGGATGTACGGTTATTTGACCAAGCCAATTCAATCGACGCTACTGACTGACACCTTAAAAAAGTGACCGGCTCAAATTGTGTCGCATTCACTATATACTCATCGCATTTTTAAGTCGTCTCCTGCGGGTAACACTAAATAGCTTTTTGAACGCCATTATGAATATGTTAGTATGCGATCCGTTTAAATCTGTATATTTTATCTATGACTCAGCCTGCTATTAATCATCGTTTTTGTGTGGCCCCTATGCTTGATTGGACCGACCGACACTGTCGCTATTTCTTGCGTTTGCTGTCCTCTCGCAGTGTGCTTTACACTGAAATGGTTACCACCGGCGCCATAATTCATGGCAGAGGGGATTATTTGCATTTTGATAAAGCAGAGCATCCCTTGGTGCTCCAGCTTGGCGGCAGTAATGCTGCAGATATGGCGAAATGCGCAGCCTTGGCGCAATCACGCGGATACGACGAAATTAATATCAACGTGGGTTGTCCATCTGATCGCGTAAAAAACGGTAGTTTTGGCGCATGCTTGATGTCTAGCCCTTCGGTCGTCGCCGAATGTGTAAGGGCCATGCAGGCTGAAGTAGACATACCTGTTACCGTTAAATGCAGGATAGGCATAGATGACATGGATGACGATGCGGGCTTAAGCGGCTTTGTTCTACCCATATATGAAGCAGGCTGTGAACATTTTATTGTGCACGCACGAAAAGCCTGGCTGCAAGGACTTAGTCCCAAGCAAAATCGAGATATTCCACCGCTTAATTACGAACGCGTTCATAGACTCAAACAAGACAATCCTGCCCTGAAAATAAGTATAAACGGCGGCATTACCACGCTGGAACAAGCTAAACATCAGCTGCAATATGTTGACGGCGTTATGATGGGACGTGAAGTATATGCAAACCCCTTTATATTAAGCAATGTGGACGCTGAAATTTTTGGACATGCAAATGACGATCAAATTACAAGAAGCGAAGTCGTGTATGCAATGAGCGCATATATTAACGAGCAGGTATCATCGTCAGGCGCGCGCGTTTGGCATATTGCTCGCCATATGCTTGGTCTGTTTCAAAGCCAAGTTGGCGGCAAAATATGGCGTCGTTATTTGAGCCAAAACGGTACTGCAAAGCACAACAACCCACAGCTTTTAATAGAAGCGTATGAGCAAGTCTTAGCAGCGCAAGACAAGGCAGAAAAGGACACACTAATTTTTGGTCAAAACCGCCAACCAAACTAGTGGAAATGACTACTTATTTCAAAATAAAACTTTCCTTTTGGGCTACTATATTTAGGTGCTGCGCTAAAGCACTGTTTCGAATAACTTTTTCAAATTCAACATTCTTGGCATAGCATTCGCTAAGTAAAATTACGGCTGCACTGTGCAGCAGTAATTTTACTTAGGTGATTAGCCGCTGCGTAGTATCTTTTATGTCTCTATTTACACAAAGATAGTCCCGGCAGCGCTACTCACAAAAATTAAGCACAAGGAATAAAAATATGCTAGTACAAGTCAACCTTCTTAGTTTGCTGTTGTCTCCTGTCTTATTTTTCATTGTTGGCAGTGTGTTGTTTTTACTGCTGACCCATTTGAAAATGATTAGGACAAAAGCTTGATTATCATTTGTACATTGTATTTATCAGGAAACATGTTACCCCAGCGCTATGTTAGGCATCATACAGTAAGCGTTATAACCCTTAATAAGGAATTTTATGAAAACGATTATTAACGACAGGCGATTCTTTAGAGATGCGCAGCATGCAAAAGTGTCAGGCGTATGTGCGGGCATTGCAAAGTATCTAGATATTAATCCATGGATTGTCAGAGCAGTCGCTGGTACGATGTTTTTAATCTTTCCATTCGCTATTGGACTGGCCTATGTACTGGCAATCTTACTGGTAAGGTACCGATAAAACAGCTCGGTACGTTTGCAGACAACGATTAAGCTTACATACTACACAAATAGGTGTATATCTAATGACCTGTGTCAGCGAAGTGGTGAATTAGGTTGCTCAAGTGCTGTCCATACGAGTAAACTAGAGCACCTCAGGGCCTTTGGTCACTCGCCTCAAAAACAATTAAACATTAGTAGGGAAAATAATGAGCTCTATCTTTACAACGAAAAGTATCAGTGCCTTTTTCGCAGCCATTATCGTTACATTGTGTTTACTCGGGTTTTGGTGGAGTTTTGAACCAGACGTATTTGACGTAGATGAGCAGGCAAATCAGCAGGCCCAAGCGAATAATCAAACGGTGGTAACAGGCTATACCACCACCACCGCGCTTATTATCGTACTTGAAAAAATGCTCGATAAACCAGGCGGCTATATTTACAACGACATGATGCCGCCAGGCATATTAATGGATAATATTCCAAGCTGGGAGTTTGGCGTAATTGAAATGAGCCGCGATTTAGCCCTAGCTATTCGCCGAGACTTTGGTCGTTCGCAGTCGCAGTCTATAGATAGCGATGAACTGGCCGATGCACAAACAAGTCTTAACCTTGATAATAACCGCTGGTTACTGCCTTCTACCGAAGGTGAATATACCAAAGCCATTAATCATTTATATACCTACCGCAACGCTCTTGGTAATTCTCGCGCTGGTAATAATCAATTTTATGCCCGCGCCGACAATTTGCGAGACTATTTAAAACAAGTTGAAAAAAGACTCGGCAGTTTGTCTCAAAACCTTAGCGCCAGTGTAGGCACTGAGGTAATCAATACTAATTTAGCAGGCGATCCATCGGCCACTTATTCGTCACCTGAAGACGCCGCGCTGGTAAATAAAACAGGCTGGTTTCAATTAGACAACAACTTTTACGAAGCGCGAGGCGCCAGTTGGGCTTTGCTGCATTTCTTAAAAGCATTGGAAACCGATTTTGCCGAGGTTTTGCGCAAGAAAAATGCGACTGTCAGCCTTCAGCAAATAATTCGGGAGCTAGAAGCCACTCAAGGAACTGTGTTTAGTCCCGTTATACTAAACGGAGGCGGATTTGGAATGCTTGCGAACCATTCGCTGGTAATGGCAAACTACATTTCACGTGCAAACGCCGCAATTATTGAATTATCAGAATTATTAAACCAAGGCTAACTATGAAACAAATGAAAAGTGCAGTAATGAGCCGCTATTTGCTGAGCGGCCTAGGATTAGCGGTATGTGTCGCGCTTAGCAGCACACAAGCAATGGCCGACACAGTATTAGGCGGTTATGTGGGTATTCAAGCCTGGAATGTTGCCGCCCAGGGAGGTTTTGCACAAAATGAGTCATTAGCTACCTTTAAATTCGAAGACGAAACAAATACGAGTTTTTATGCCGCACTGGAACACCCTATTCCCTTGATCCCCAATATAAAGCTTGTTCGCACCACGCTTAATACAAGTGGTTCAAATGTAATAGACAGTCCGTTTAACTTCGGCGACCAGGTATTCTTAGCGAGTGCCACTATTAGCTCCGAAGTAAAGTTAAGCGCGACCGACTATATTTTATACTATGAGATACTCGACAACGATTTAATCTCTATCGACATCGGTATTAGTGGTAAACAACTGGATGGCGATGTTTTTGTAGCCGACATTGACGGTCGCTCAAGTCAACAAAATATAGATGCCATTATCCCAATGGGCTACGGCAAGATGCAAGTAGGTCTGCCTTTCACCGGCTTTTCGCTAACAGCAGAAGGCACTTTTCTAGCCATAGGCGACGACTCATTTACCGATTATCAGCTTGCATTAGCCTATAGCTTTATTGAAACCTTAGCGCTAGATTTATCTATACAAATTGGCTACCGTGCGACTGAATTAGATCTTAATGATGTTGACGGCATTTATGCTGATTTACAATTTGACGGCGCGTTTATTGGACTTGAATTCGATTTTTAAACTAACTCAGTCCAAAACGGCATAAAAAATCAGCTTTTATCCGTTCACGTTATAATCAAAAACCGTTACTCTTTGTCTATAGCAAAGAATAACGGTTTTTTAATGAATCAACAAAACGACAATTCATCCTCACAAGCCCTAAACGACGTTCAGTTAACGGCTCTTTCTCGCGCTGTCTCCGGATTTAGCGAAGACCAACTTATTTGGGCTAGCGGCTATCTGTCTGGCCTGTCTGCTCATGCTCGCCATTCAGTCTTAGATGTAAGCGGCGCCCTAGTTCAGGCTGAACAGCCGATGTTAACCGTATTGTACGGAACCCAAACCGGCAATACCAAACACGAGGCACAAGCGTTTAGCAATCATATAGCCAGTAAAGGCGCCAAAACTAAACTTGTTAACATGTCGGATTACAAACCGCGTAAAATTAAAGACGAAACACATTTAGTGGTATTTGTGAGCACACATGGTGAGGGAGATGCACCCGACGCCGCCATAGAGCTGTACGAGTTTTTAGCCAGTAAAAAAGCCCCTAGACTGACCAACCTAAGCTATGCCATAGTTGGCTTAGGCGATACTAGCTACGAATTTTTCTGCCAAACAGGCAAAGATTTTGACAGCCGTTTAGCCGCGCTTGGGGCACGGCCTATCATTGCAAGACTCGACTGCGACGTAGACTACAATGACGACATTGCTAGCTGGTCGCAAAGCGTAACCAGTTTATTAATCGCCTCATTGTCACCGGCTGAAGCGGCAAACACTCTTAACAACATACCTGTTAATCAACAGGAGAAATTGCCGCCAGAAAACAAATACAGCAAACAAAACCCCTTTACCGCTGCTTTACTGAGCTGTGTGAAAATTACCGGCAGAGGCTCCGTCAAAGATATTCAGCACGCCGAAATTTCACTTGAAGGTTCTAATCTTCAATATTTACCCGGTGACTCGCTGGGCGTGTACTTCACCAATGACGGCGCACTTGCCGAGCGCGTTATAAGGGCAACCGGCACAACAGCTGATGCCTTGGTCACCATAAAAGGTGAAACAGTGTCATTAAAAACAGCACTTATTGAAAAAAGAGAGCTTACCCTAAGTTATCCAGGTTTTGTCAAAGCATATTTAGCGGCTACTAAAGACGCTGGGCTACAGGCAATATTAGATGATAAGCCAGCGCTAAGAACTTTTTTAGAAGAGCGGCAAATTGTTGATATTGTGGAACAGTTTCCCAATACTATTACCGCACAAGATTTAATAGATGCACTTCGCCCTATCAGCCCGCGGCTTTATTCAATCGCCTCTAGCCAAAGTGAAGTAGACGATGAAGTGCATTTAACCGTGGCACACATTGATTACCAAGCATTTGGTTCTCGTCATCAAGGTGGTGCATCGGGGTTTTTAGCCACTCGTTTAGATGAGGGCGCAAAAATGAAGGTATTTGTTGAAAACAACATGAATTTCAGACTGCCCACCAATCCTGACACGCCTATTATCATGATAGGCCCCGGAACCGGCATTGCTCCTTTTAGGGCATTTATGCAAGAGCGTGAAGCCTTAGGTGCAGCTGGTAAAAACTGGTTGTTTTTTGGCAACCCAAGCTTCACCCAAGACTTTTTATATCAAGTAGAGTGGCAGCGTTATTTGAAAGAGGGATTGCTATCTAAAATAAGCTTAGCTTTTTCACGCGACCAAGCAAACAAGATTTATGTGCAAGACCGCCTACTAGAAAATGGTAAAGAAGTATATGAATGGCTTGAGCAAGGTGCCCACTTTTACGTGTGTGGAGACGCCATGCATATGGCCAAAGACGTCGAAAAAGCACTTCTTAACATTATTCAAACCCACGGTAGTAAAAGTGAGCAAGAGGCTAAACACTATGTCGTTGATATGCGCAAAACGAAACGTTACCAAAAGGATGTTTACTAATGAGCAGCAAAGACTTGCACCATGTTGAAGGAAAACCTTCAGATAACGAGAGACTCAAAGCGCAGAGTAAGCACTTACGTGGCACCATTACCACCGACTTAAGCGATGATGTTACTGGCGGCTTTACTGCAGATAATTTTCAGCTAATTCGCTTTCATGGTATGTATCAGCAAGATGATCGCGACATCCGGGGTGAAAGGGCCAAGCAAAAGCTTGAGCCCTTGCACAATGTGATGCTACGAGCACGCTTGCCAGGCGGTGTGATCACGCCAAAGCAGTGGCTAGAAATCGACAAATTTGCGCAAGAAAAATCAATCTACGGCAGTATTCGATTAACCACCAGACAAACGTTTCAGTTTCATGGTGTACTTAAGCCCAGTATCAAACCCATGCATCAATTATTAAACGCCACCGGCATTGACTCAATCGCCACCGCCGGGGATGTAAACAGAAATGTGCTGTGCACCTCAAACCCTATCGAGAGCCAAG
This sequence comes from Glaciecola punicea ACAM 611, assembly GCF_000252165.1. Taxonomy (GTDB): domain Bacteria; phylum Pseudomonadota; class Gammaproteobacteria; order Enterobacterales; family Alteromonadaceae; genus Glaciecola; species Glaciecola punicea. Next base: position 31,897 of record NZ_BAET01000025.1, on the reverse strand, counting down.
TGCATAAAGAAGCGTGGGAGTGGGCCACAAAAATAAGCGAGCACTTACTGCCTAAAACAAACGCATATGCCGAAATTTGGTTAAACGGAGAGAAGGTAGAGTCAACCACCGAAGACGAGCCTATTTTAGGGAATAATTATTTACCGCGTAAGTTTAAAACCACGGTGGTTATCCCCCCACAAAATGATGTGGACGTGCACGCGAACGATTTAAGCTTTGTGGCCATTGCCGAAAACGGCAAACTAATTGGTTTCAACGTGCTAGTAGGCGGTGGATTGGCCATGACCCATGGCGATCAAAGCACTTTCCCGCGTAAAGCAGACGATTTTGGCTTTATTGAACTCAAAGATACATTGGCTGTGGCCGGCGCGGTTGTGTCAACTCAGCGAGACTGGGGCAATAGAGTAAATCGAAAAAACGCGAAAACCAAATATACATTGGAAAGAGTGGGCGTTGATGTCTTTAAAGCTGAAGTTGAAAAGCGCGCCAATATTACCTTTTCTGATTCTAGACCCTATGTATTTACCTCGCGAGGCGACCGCTTTGGTTGGATAGAAGGCATAGACAAAAAGCATCATTTAACTCTGTTTATTGAGAACGGCCGGATTAAAGATCTTCCTAACAAGCCACTAAAAAAAGGTTGCGCTGAACTGGCCAAAGTGCACCAGGGTGATTTTAGATTGACCGCCAACCAAAACTTAATTGTGGCCGGTGTGCCCAGCGATCAAAAGCAAATTATTGAAGACATTGCTATAAGGCATGGTTTATTAGAAGCGTCTACAAGTAATCAACGCAAAGACTCTATGGCCTGTGTAGCACTGCCAACCTGTCCTCTGGCTATGGCCGAAGCTGAGCGCTACCTGCCTGATGCGGTAACAACATTAGAAGGCATATTAGCAAAGCATGGTTTAAGCAACGACAGCATAATTTATCGCATAAACGGCTGCCCCAATGGCTGTGGACGTTCCATGCTAGCGGAGGTTGGCCTCGTGGGCAAGGGCCCTAATAGATACAACCTGCATCTTGGCGGCAATATCGAAGGCACACGAATACCTAGAATGTATAAGGAAAACATGCTCGACACCGATATTATGACAATACTTGATGAACTGATTGGTAAGTGGGCAAAAAACCGCAACAATGCAGAAGGTTTTGGCGATTTTGTAATAAGAACCAACATTGTCGCCCCCGTTGTCGACTCAGCCAAAGATTTTTATGTGGTGTCAGCAAATGCGTAGTGCAACGGCGCACAAAGGTAAGAGCGGTAAGAGCGACAGGAGCGTCGCTTGTGATAAGACTGTGCAAACCATTAACGTCAACGCGGTGACTGAGTCAATTGCTGACATGAATCTTATGTTAGAAAATTTAACGCCTCTTGCGCGTGTCGAATGGTCACTAACACATCTGCCTAGTCAGCATATGTTGTCGTCTAGCTTTGGTGCTCATTCTGCAGTAATGATACACCTGCTGAATCAGGTAGCTCCTGGCATTCCGGTGGTACTTACCGATACCGGCCATTTGTTTGCTGAAACCTATCAGTTCATCGATATGCTTACCGAAAAGCTCGATGTGAACCTTCATGTATATAGGGCACAGGTAAGTGCGGCATGGCAAGAAGCACGTTTTGGAAAGCTGTGGGAGAAAGGTCTAGAAGATATTGAAAAATACAACACAATGAATAAAGTAAAGCCTATGCAGACAGCGCTGCGCGATCTTAAGGCTAAAACATGGTTTGCTGGCCTGCGAAGAAGTCAATCACAGGGCCGTAAATCGTTAAATGTTTTACACAAGCAAGCTTCACAGTTTAAAGTACATCCTATAATTGATCAGAGTAATCGCGATCTACACCTATATATGCAAACGCATAAACTACCCTATCACCCTATGTGGGATAGAGGCTATGTCTCTATTGGTGATTGGCATTCTACGGCTAAGCTGGAGGCCGGCATGACAGAAGAACAAACGCGTTTCTTTGGCTTAAAAAGGGAGTGTGGCCTACACGAATTTGGCGACGGCGGAGGCATCTAGCCTGAAGCTTTATGCGCGCTTTAGTTGGTGAATTAGCACGCACTTTTACAATAAGTGTAATATAACTGTCACATTAGTATGAGTTCTATTGTTAGCCAGCTAGTTTTATCGTATACTCTTTATACTATAAATCACTAAGGAGCCAATATGAAGCATGTATTAGCAGTAATATTTGCCGCTTCATTATTATCGGTATCAGCCGCATCCTTCGCTACTACTAGCGCAAATGGTGAAACTAAAGCATTCAATTGCATGGATAAAAAAACATTCGAAATCAACAGCGAATGTATTAGCCAGAATATTCAAGACAACTTAGTTTTCCAAAAAGCAGAAAAAGCCGTTTTAGTAAATGTCGACAATGCAAGTGACAGAGCTCTAGCTACAATGACTTTTGACAATCGCACAATGACGATTAATATTGTTGCCCACAAAGATGCAACAATCGCTAGCATAGACAATGCGACCGCTCAACACTAATTAAGCCCAGTCTTTCAATCTAAAACCTCCTTTATGGAGGTTTTTTTATACCTATAAATAGATAGTCTATCCTTGAGCCATGTACTGGTATCAAAATTCGTTTCTTCGTTTGTTCAAGAGCATCGCAAACGTTTTTGCTATGCTTTACTCGTTAAATAGTCTTAAATTACGCATACATCTACTACGTAATAATGCGGGTTCGATTGATAATAAGAATATGCCTACTAACTACAAGTACGTCATTAGTTATTCTAAAAGCCGGATGCTAGCCCATTCGGATAAAATAGAGGCAGCGTTGTTGTCAAATTTCGACTACAGCGACTATAAAAACCCCGTTGATCAAACGTCTACAACTGCTTAGTTTCAAACAGCATGCCTAGCTATTCCAATCAAGCCAAACGCAAGGTGGATGAAAAATAACTCTCTTGGTTGCCCCATATTAAATAACATCTGTATTAGTCAACTTCTTCATCATGTTAATATTGGCCACCATTTTTGTGCTTATTGCCTTTGCGTTTATTGTCAATATGACATGGTCACCAAAAATAAAAAACCTATTGTAAATATTGCTGAAAACTTTCCTAATCCAGAATTTCACTCAAAAATACTGCAGGAATCTCAAGTAAGCTATACAAAAGTAAGCGAGAAGGCAGAAATAGAGTGACTGCGGCAGCGCGGTAATGGTGATGATTGACTTACAAGTCGATATTCTGTCAAACTTGGTCTATAATCGTGTGTCGCCCATCTGCTTTAATTAACTATATTATATTTTTAACAAGAGTGTACTTAGCACCATCATGAGATCAATTCTTTATTTCTTAAATGGCACCATAGCCTCCCTAATTTATCTTCTTAATACTCTGTTGTGGTTTATGCCCATCATGCTGTGCTCCTTAGTAAAACTGTTGCCTATTAAGCCTTTGCAAAGACTAATGTCGATAATTGCCGACGAGTGCGCAAGCTTATGGATTAGCGTCAATCAAATTAACCAAGCTGTATTTTCTCGCACCACATTTAAAGTCACAATGCCCGCCACTTTATCAATTGAGCAATGGTATCTGGTTATTGCAAATCATCAGTCTTGGGTAGATATATTGGTATTGCAGCGAATATTCAATCGCAAAATTCCGTTTTTGAAATTCTTTTTAAAGCAAAACCTCATCTTGGTGCCATTTATTGGACTGGTATGGTGGGGACTCGACTTTCCGTTCATGAAGCGCTACAGCCGTAGCTTTTTAGAGAAAAACCCGCACTTAAAGGGAAAGGATTTAGAAACAACCCAAAAGGCCTGTGAAAAATTTGAAAATAAGCCAGTAAGCATTATGAATTTTCTAGAAGGCACTCGTTTTAGCGAAAAAAAATGCCAAACTCCCATACATAAAACCTTAGGGCTACATAAAATGCTGGCGCCAAAATCAGGGGGAATTGCCTACGTTCTTAGTGCCATGGGACCGCGCTTGACAGACTTAGTGAATGTCACTATTTTCTATCCACAGGGTATCCCAACCTTCGGTGATTTTGTCAGCGGTAAAGTAAATGAAATTGTAGTGGATGTAGAGACTATTAGTATTGCTAGTCTTTTTGAAACAGGCGTTTATAGCGCAGAGTATTTTAACGATGAAACACAAAAACAGCAGTTTCAACACTACGTAAATTCACTTTGGCAACATAAACAAAATAAGCTCATACAGTTAGAGCAGGAATACAAAATTGAATGAGTAAAGTCCGCGCCTACACTATATTTCCCATACACTTAATCTTGCAATTTTCAAACCTAGGTTTTTGGGGAATGTGTATCATCATATTTGGCGTTATCCGCTTTTTAATCCCTATAAAGGAAGTCAGTAGCCGGCTCTTAGATATCATGCACAGACTTTACAGTACGTTTGCTATTATTAGTGTTGCTATGATCAAAATATTTAATCGAATAGAAATTCAGATCGATATAGACAAGCCTTTATCGAGACAAAAATGGTACTTGATAACTGCAAATCACCGCAGTTATTTGGATATAATACTACTTATTGATTTTTGTGCCCCTAGAATCCCGCCGCCTAAGTTTTTCATAAAGAAACAGGCTATATGGCTGCCCTTTGTTGGTTTAGCGGCATGGGCGCTGGATATGCCATTCATGCGCAGACACAACCAAGCCTACCTAGAAAAACATCCGCATCTGAGAGGAAAAGACATAGAAACAACCCGAAAGTCTTGTGAAAAATTTGTAGACCGGCCAACCACTGTTATCAACTTTGTTGAGGGTACTCGCTTTACCCCCCAAAAACACGCTTTACAAAACAGCCCTTTTTCGCATTTACTGCGTCCAAAAGCCGGCGGTATTGCATTTACTCTAACCGCTATGGGTGAACTATTTAGTAACATTCTTGATATTACGATCGCCTATCCACACTCAAAACACCCCATGATGGATATGTTAAGCGGTCGTATGACCCGCATTGCTATTGAGGTTAAGACATTGGAGGTGTCACAAGAATTGATCGGAGATTATTTCGACAATCCGACTTTTCAAGCTGGCTTCCAGCAGTGGGTGAACGAACTCTGGCTTAATAAAAACGAGCGCATGAAAAAATGGATGACACAGTGGTAAGCTCTATGCCAGTAGAAATATAGCACTTAAGACAGCAACCTTTTACGGCAAGGTCGCTATATTATTAGTTTTACACCAACGCGTAAATTAATAAACCCATAATACCCAAGCTTGAAACGCCAAAAAAACCATATTCAATTCTTTCTTTGTACGCCTGCGCGCCTGTTTTAGTAGACAATGCTGCCATAGCAATACAAGATATACCCAGTACTAGTGAAAGCATCATAGCACCGAATAAAAGCGTGTTTGCAAAAACTAAAAGTGTGCCTACCATGAGTGTGTCCTGTAAAATTGAATACCTATATTATGCCTTAATCCACTTTTTAAAAATAGGATGCTCTGTGTTTTTTCGGTAAACATGATCTTAGTCAATTTCACGACGTTATTGCCTAAATTATGGTTAATTCTCTAAAGAGACTATTTTAGAGACTTGATTAAAATATAGACCACTGTTTTGATTGATTAAAAATAATGGCCCAAGCTTTGCTAAGGAAGTCATATAAATGTAATTGGACTGTGTGGCTAATCAGCATTATGTTTGCATACTTTATAACAACGTTGTCTACTACCGCACTATAATAAGGTTTTCTAATGACTCTCAAAAAATTAACGGTGATCACATTGGCATGCGCCAGCCTGTTTGTCAGCAGCGCTTTTGCAAGTAATGATTATCAACTGAGCTGTAACGTTAACATTAGCAGTGATATCTTATTTGCTAACAAGGAACTAATTGTTAAGTCTAGCGAACAAGAGGCTATTTTATTTACAGCAAACGGTGCTGTGTATGTTAATGATCGCAAAATAACGCTTACCAAAAACGAACAAAAACTAGCTCAGCGCTATTACAAAGATGTTGAGGCCTCTGTTCCCATGGTTGTTGATATTGCAGTAGAAATCTTAAAGATTACTGATCTCGCACTAAAGGAAGTATTTAGCGGATTGCTAGGTAAAAATAGCTCGCTGCCAGAAAAGCTCAACGCACGCATAAATGGCGTTACAACAACCCTTAAGGATCATGTTTATCAAGACCCTAATTCATTAACCTTTGATAGTGCACATTTGAAAAGAAACCTAGGTCTTGGGAATGAGTTAACAAAAGAAATTGAACAGATAAAAGCCGAAATAGTGTCAACACTTATGGGACAGCTTATGGTGGCGATTGGTCAGTCAATGATGAATGGCGGCGGTGACTTTACTGCACTAGAGTCACGTATGGCGAATTTAGCCAAAGACATCGAGAAAAAAGCCAAAACCTTAGGCGATAGCGTAAAAGAAAGCGCTGCTGCCTTGTGTGATAAAATTGAAGCCTTAAGCAAGACCGAAAAAGAGCTTAGAAAAGTGTACGAATTACGTTATCTCGACACGGTTTACTTTACTAAGAAAGCATAAAATAACAAAAAAGTAGAACAATTAATGGCCCTAGAACCACACGTACTAACGAGAGAAATTCAGCATAAATTTATTCATATTATGGGTTTAGGCTGGTTGGGCCGCCCTTTAGCGAGTGTTCTGCAGCAATATGGTGCGAATGTTTCTGGCAGTGTCACTAGCGCAAGTAAGCAGCAAATGCTGCTTACTGAATCACTCACTGCAGATATTTTCGACCTGTATAAACCCATAAACAAGCAATATACAAGTAATGGGAAAGTCTTGGCAACTCGTTTTACAGATGCCTCACTGGTGCTTAATATCCCGCCTGGTAGGACAAATTTTTCCCAGCATGCCTTTGTAAACAGTATGATAGCCTTAATTGACTGTGCAATGCAAAATGGCCTACAACAGTTAATATTTATTAGCACTACATCGGTATTCGGCGAGCAGCACGGTAAGGTTAATCAACACACTGCCGTTCAAGCAAAAACAGAATCAGGTAAGGCACATCAAGCGATAGAGGCTCATTTAGCCTTGTATTATCCAGACAAAAGTAAAGTATTGCGCCCGTCTGGGCTGATAGGACCTAATCCTAGTGATACCTCTAACAAGAATCTTGTGGCGCCTAAAATGCGCCATCCAATCTATTCTCTGTGCCACAAGAGCGACATTCCTAATGCTAACGATCCCGTTAATCTGATTCATCAGGCTGACGTAATTCAAGCCATATTAGCCCTGCTAAGCACTCAGCCTGTATCGCATGCTTTTAACTTATCAGCCCTTGCGCATCCAAGTCGTAAAGCGTATTACCAGTGGTGCGCTAAACGCTTGTCGTTGCCTATCCCAACATTTTTACACGACCCGAAAGAGCGCCAATTAGGCAAACTAATTGACGCTACGCAGAGTTTTATTGACTTAGACTTTACCCCAACATATGCAAGCCCTTTCGATATGCTTTAGAATGAGTCAATGATGTACTGTACTATATTGAATCCTAGGTACTTTAATGCAACTGTATTGATAAAAATAAGCGCGAGTACCAATGGAATAAAGGTGCTTAAGGAAAAATTAACATAGCGCTCGAAAAGGCTATCCTTAAAGTTTGGAGCACCCTGCTCTAACTCTTCGTTAAACGCGCTTTTCTTCCAACGATAGACAACAAACAAACAAATTAGAAGACCATTTAACGGTAAAATAGTATCGTAGAATACGTCATACACCACATCAAAAAATGACTTGTCTGCGCCGCCATAGCTAACAAATGAAGTGAAAAACTCAAACCAGCCAAATGAAAACGCACACATTAGCGAGAGCACCAACAATAGCACCCCACAAATTAGTAAAGAGCCTTTACGCGACTTTCCTTTTTCGCTCATAAGCGCGGCAACCGGGACCTCAAAGATAGATACTAAGGACGTAATAGCCGCAAAAAACACGAGTAAAAAGAAAATACAGGCAACAAGACTTGCGCCAAAGTAGCCTAAGGTTGTTTGTAGGGCTAAGAAAATTTGCGGTAAATATGAGAAAATCATCGAAATTGACGACTCGCTCAACTCAGCAGTATTCACTGAAGGGTTAAACGAGAATATAGCCGGTAATATCATTAAGCCTGCGGTGAACGCAACAGCCGTGTCGGTTAGTGCAACAAGCTTTGCCGATGAGGGTAGGTCGGCATCTTTGCTAATGTAGCTACCGTAGGTAATCATAATACCCATGCCTAAAGATAAGGAGAAAAACGCTTGAGAAAGCGCGGCGTTTACAACGCTTGCGTTAATTTTATTGAAATCAGGAATTAAATAAAATTTTAAGCCAGCCATAGCGTTGTCTTGAGTTAATACAAAGGCAACTAAGCATAGCAGCATAGCAAATAGTGCTGGCATTAAAATTTTGGCAGCTTTTTCAATTCCTTCTTTCACCCCGCCCTGCAGAATTAAGTAAACAATAGCCAATACAATAGCCATATAAACAAACAGATCGTAGCCAGAAATGAAACTACTGAAGGTGTCAGGTTGCGCCAAAACGTCAAGATTACCCATCGCCGATTCAGTCAGATATCCAAATATCCAAACCGTAATCACCAAATAAAATACGGCAATCATAAAAGGAGTAATGATGGACAACCAGCCCGCAACTCGCCAGCGGCGACTGCCACCCGAAAGATCGGTGAGTGCTCCTAGCGGATCTTTTTGACTTGAGCGCCCTATTGTCATTTCCGCAATCATAACGGGCAAACATATTAAGATAACAAAGATTGCGTACATCAGTAAAAATGCACCGCCGCCATTTTTGGCTGCACCAACAGGAAATCCGACCAAATTGCCAATACCAACCGCAGATCCTGCAGCGGCAAGAATAAAACCAAGTTTTGAGCCAAATTGCTCACGAGAGCCCGCCATGAGTGTTCCTTTTCATTTTTGTTATTTTTATATGTAGAGTATTACGCACTTGAGAAGACAGGTAACGCATCACAAATTTTCTGCTAAATGTTAACAGCAGTTAACAAAAATGTCTGCTTTTTGTAAGGAGAAATATTGGATTTTAAATAATAAGGGGCTTGCCGCCTCTACTACTAGGCGGCTTTACATTAGTATGGAATGGTTTTTCCATCCCAGTCAATGTAATAAGGAGAGTGCTGCGCATCAAATCCGTGCATATGACTGAGTAACTGGGAAACCGTAAATTCGGCGCTAAACAATTTACCTGGCTTCACGTTAGATTGAAAGGGTTTTGAAAGGCCTGTGTCAACCGTGCCTGGATGATAACAGGCGAGTGTTGTATTGGGTGCACGGCGCATGTATTCAATGCTGGCGGTTTTCACAATCATGTTAAGTGCTGCTTTTGATGCACGATAGCCGTACCAGCCGCCAATGCCGTTTTCACTAATACTGCCTACCCTTGCACTGAAGAAAACAATACTAGCTTTGTCTTTTGCCACAATCTTTACCAAATACTTTAGCCACATGGCCGGCACCGCGGTATTAACCCGAAAGTACTCGGCTAACTGCGCCGGATCGATATCCTCTAAGCGTTTTTCAGGCTTTAAGGTTTTATCGCCTGAAGTATGCAGAACACCCGTGGTACAAATTATGCGAGAAAACCTTATCTTTTTTTCAATCAGTTCATCTACAAATGATTTAATACTGTGTTCGTGTGTGGAGTCAAACGTAAAATGCTGCTGATTATGAAAAACAGTAGACGCTTGGCCCCGCGAGACACTGTACACCTGTGCATCAGGACTATGAGTGCATAGCTGATTAACCAGTTCTTTTCCTATACCTCCACCTGCACCTATTACTAATACATGCTCACTCATTAATACTTTACCTTACAGTCGGTTTCACAGCGCTTTTTGCCCGTTAGTAGATAAGAGACTTTGTATCGGTTTTTAGCGAATAGTAAATATAATTTATCTGCGAAAAACTTAATAACAGGCCATCTTAGGGGGGCATAAAGCCAAGAATGACCGACTTCACTCCACGCTCGGTGTGTCGCATCTAGCCCTACTAACATAGCGCCATCTTCAGTCATTCCATGAATACGTTCGTTTAATGCGTGCCAATCTAAATCTGGATATTTGGTGGCGAAATCGCTGTCCATTATATCCACAAACGACAGCTTACCTTGAGTATTGCGTTTCTTTAGATGCTTCATTTCTATTTCGCACAGTGGACACTGCCCATCATAGAAAATTGTAAATGCCATAAACAGCCTCTCTTTCTCTTTGAGCAAAGCTCCTAGCTTTGCTGATAATGGGTGTTGTACGTGTGAATGCAAACATTAGATGACAATAAAAACACAAGACCTATACCGGCTTTCGTTTTATGGCTGTGAGGCGTAAATCCAAATGAACAGCCGAATTGTAATCACGCATGCAAAGGATAAACCTTTGTTGGCAACTCTAAACGCGATGGATTTACTTTTCCACACATGGCTATTTAAACCACATGGGGTTGATGGCCAATTCAAACAGAAGAGGCGTGAATTCTTCATACCTAGGCTTGTCATAGATGCAGGTAGCGTTGTTTGGGTATTGTTGGCGCCATGGGTCATTAATTAAGAATAAACGCTCACCGTCAACGGCGAGTCCTTCTAATGCCGAGTTACGCATTTTGTGTGAGGTGCCTTTGCCACATTTTGCATCCGATGGTGCATACAAAATCAAATCAACTATGATTGCTGGGCGCTGCTTTGCTAAATCAAGGATCCAAAGCTGGTCATTGTTTCGGGCAACCGCAATAAGATATCCTTCACTATCTGCACTTGGATAATACACATCCATCCCGTTAATGGGGTTTATTAGCGACATGCTGCTAGGAAACAATAGATTACTGTCTGTCACTTTTAGGAAGCTGTCAAGCGTATCAAACATATCGGGGGAATACGCAATCTCAAAAACACGGGCAGCAGCGCTAGCGTCTTGTTCAATGCCAAACAATAAACGATTGTCGCGGGTAAACGCTAAGCCCTCAATACCGTCATTTTCGATATTTTGACCAAGACCACGTTTATCGATGTTATCAAGGGCGTCAAACTCAATAGCGCGAACGCCAGTTAATAATAAGGTCTTGTTAATCACTTCGAGTTTGGCGATTAGCGCTGGGTAACGCGTAAAATTATTGTTAGCAAACTGATCGAAACACTCTCCTTCTATTTTACTGCCACGCGTGCCATCTTCTGTCACAATTAACCATTGATTGGTTTGTCCAGGAATAGCCACTAAGGCCTCGTAGTCTGGCCTAGTGTTTAAGTAATCTGCAAAACAGCTCGCGTTAGCTACATGTGGCGCAATTTCAATTGGTCCAAGTGTTGTGTCAATCACAGCGGTGTTTTTGTTAATAACATGCAGGCGCCGAATTTGGTGTTCTAGCGCAGAAGCATCAGAAACAGAGTACATTTTATCTCCCACTACTGTTAAACCAGACGTTTGTGGGTCTTGCATATACTCACCGTTTGACTCTGTGAGCCATTTTCCTACGATGGTTGCGCTGTGAAACTGTGTGCTAGGGGTAAATGGCTTGTTATTTGATGAATTATGAGTCGCTTGATTAGCAGCGCTCCAACTTACACTTACTAAGCACAATAGCCCAAATACACACTTGAAGGCTGTTGCCCATTTATCCAAAAAAAGAGAAAAAGAACTCGAGATCATTTTAGCTTACACCACAATAATTATTTACACGACAACGCAATTGTTTAGAGAATATTACATTAATTATAAGATATTTAGACGTTTTTTACGTAATATAAAGCAAAACGTCGAGAACAGCTCACAAGAGCACGACGACGACACATACCTAAAGTTATCCAGTATGCTGCTATCTCTTTTATACCAAGACCAGACGCTGTTTAGTTTTAAATTTAGTCAGCAGCTTACACGTGTCATTCATGGGTCTTGCCGTAAAGCTCATTTCAAAGGCAAAGATGCTCTACCTCAGTTAGACACGCAACTGGCGCATAGCATTGAATTTGCTAAAACCAGCGACAGACCCGACCTTGTTTTATTTACGGGTGACCAAGTGTATATAGACGACGCAGCGGGCCCCATGCTGCACGCGATTCAACAGGTTGTTCGCCTACTGGGCCTATACCACGAAGAGTTTAAAGGCAGCATAATGCTCAACAACAAGTCAAAGCAAAAAGATATCGTTAATGGTGCCTGCTTAGGCTTGTTGGAACTAAACGAAAATGGCCAAGAACAGGTATGCAAATTGATCCTTGCTGAAGGCTCTATGGTAAGCTTTAAACAAGACAAATAATATATTCTCGCGTACCTATTTATTTCTAGTGCGCAGCGTTTATAAAGTGAACTTTCAAGCAAAACCCAATAGGATAAAAATGACTAAGCCCATTTCAATCGGTATTTTTTATGGCTCAACGACTTGCTACACTGAAATGGCGAGTGAAAAAATTCAGCAACAACTCCAAGCGCTGCTACTTCAAGGCGACGTGGTGGGGCAGGTTGAGTTGTTTGACATAAAAGATACTGCATTAGCAAAGTCGCAAAACTATGACGTTATTTTATATGGTATATCTACTTGGGATTTTGGCGAATTACAAGAAGATTGGGAGTCAACCTGGGACGATATAGCTACGCTTGAGCTAAGCGGAAAAGTAGTCGGACTATTTGGCCTTGGCGACCAGCTTGGCTATGCTGACTGGTTCCAAGACGCGCTTGGTATGCTACACGACGAGCTTATTTTGCTAGACTGCGATCTAATAGGCTACTGGCCAAACGAAGGCTATGAGTTTGTGGCATCAAAAGGGCTGACACCAGATGAGCAGTTTTTTGTGGGCCTAAGCCTTGATGATGAAAATCAATACGAATTAAGCGACACGCGTATAAAACTGTGGTGCAAACAAGTTATTGACCAAATTCACGAGCTTAACGCGGCATAATTCTACAAAAATGTATAGTAGAGGTAAATTTGTTAACTAATTTTACACATTCCCTCTGTTCATTTTTTTCTGAGTAGATATACTATCGAAATAGTCGTTTAATAAAGAGCTTTACGTAATGAAAAGAAAAAAGCATACCTCCGCCGATGATGACGCACAAATAGATATGACACCAATGTTAGACATAGTCTTTATTATGCTAATATTTTTTATTGTCACCACAACCTTTGACAACTCTAAAGGTTTGTCGGCTAATCGTCCTCCGGAAAACCAAAACACATCAGAACCTAGTAAAGCCTTGTCGATTCGAATCGACGCGGACGGCACTATTCACATGATTGGACGCATTGTTGATATTCGCCGTGTAGTGGCCAACACACAAACCTTTTTAGCTGAAAACAACACTACTTCAGCCGCGATACAGGCACATGAAGATGCTGAACACGGTGTTGTGGTTGATGTAATGGACCAAATTAAGCAAGCGGGTATTGAAAGTGTTTCAGTGTTGGTTAAGAAAGGTTCATAGAAGAAAGTAGATATAAAATTAAGGGGGCCAGGTTCAATGAGAGTTTTTTAAAAAAGTCGCTTTGAATCTGAGCCCACTATTTCTTACCTCACTACTTTTTTATGTAATGAACGTTGATTTTTTCTTTTTCTTTAATTCTGTCGCTGACGTATAAACCAGTCGTCATAGCTCAACGAAAAGCTTTCATCCTGACAGTCCGCTGGGTGAGCATATAAGCCAAAATTTTCATCCTCGTGATGCGTTAAAATAACTGCAATTTTAGGCAAGTGCTTAATCTCATTGTGCATGGGGTCCCATATAGGCACATGGTAGTCGGCTAATCTTAGAACAGGCACATTCAGCCCGTTTATTTCAGTATAATGGTCCGGAATCGGATTAGGAATAATTGCATAAATACAATGAAAGGGAATATTCACCTGAACGCCATCCCACCAGAAGCGCTCTACTTTTATTTTATCAAACAAGTTTGATATTTTTTTGGGTAATACTACATTCACGGTGATATTCCTTCTTAGACGACTTTTGAAGTGGGCACGTCAAAAGTTTTGATTTTATAATCAATACACCATGTGCTCTATCTTATCAACTTTTTTTAGTCTCAATTTGCCTTAGCAAGGTTCATTATGCTTAAAAGATTAGAATAGCTGTAGATTAATCATTTCATTTGCCACTTGCTCAGCATATACAGGTCTATATTTAGCCAAAGGCCCTTTCATTATTGGTGAGATACCTTCTAAGATTTTTATGCCCCAAGCCTCCCCAGGTCGGTGATCGCTTCTGTTTCCCATGAGCAAGGGGGGTCTAACCGCGGCTGCATTGGGTAGCTGGGGCATAGTTAAAATGGCATTTTCTAATTCACCTTTAACGCGCAAATAAAAATTATTGCTTTTAGCATTTGCACCAATCGATGAGATCCATACAAAACTCTTGGCTCGCTGGGCTCTGGCTAACTGCGCGCACACGTGCACGTATTCAAAATCGACTTTTCTAAACGCTGACTTACTCCCCGCTTTTTTCATGGTAGTACCTATACAGCAGTACACATGGTCAACAGTAAAGTAGCCCTGATAGTCTTGTAGTATTGTAAAGTCAATGACCAAGGGCTCTATTTTAAGCATAGGATCATGATAATTATTAGCTGTTAATGGCGCCCTGACTAAGCATGTTATTTTATGGTAGCGGTCGTCTTGGCATAGCTGATTAACTAATGCTTTACCCACTAATCCGGTAGCACCCATTACAATTGCTGTTAATTTACCCATATATTATTGACTGCTTAAGCCTAGTGACCAATCTATGCCTATTGTTACGCTGAAAATTCATTATTAGTGTTTGTGTTTAGCCAATTAAGTGTAAAAAAAATAGGCCTGCTTAATTTATTTGTTCAATTCAACGCTAGGCGCTGCGATTGACTAGATACCCAAATTTTGAGCTATCAGTCAGTATCAAAATTACCCGCGGTTTGAACGTTAAACTGAGTTATTGATTTATAGGGATACTTAAATAATCGACCTTTTCCCCCGTCACCCCTTGTTTATCAAAGGCAATTAAACGCTTATTGGTAAGTAAGTGCAAATCACGGACCATTTTATAAGCGTGGATCACCTGCTCATTATCGGCGAGTACTTCGCCAAGCTCGGCTAGCAGGGCTTGGGCTTGGGCTTGGGCGTCGACTTCAATAGCGTTGCCTATTAAGACATACTATTTTAATTCAACATAAATGATAAATATAGAAAATACGCATTAGTAATGGTTTATGATAGCCTGTTACAACTAATGAAAATATAAACTATAGAACCTTAGTAAAAGCCTTTATGACAAACATTTCCTTTACCGACATTAGCCTTGCACACGAGCGCATATTACACATGGTGCAGCGAACGCCCATAGTACAGTCAACCTTGTTAAATACATGGCTAGGCCACGATATTTATTTCAAAGTAGAGTGCTTACAAACGACTGGTGCCTTTAAACTGCGTGGTGCAAGCAACTTTATCGCGAAACTGGCACAAAATAATAGCTTACCCAAACACATAGTTGCTAACTCATCGGGGAATCATGCACAAGCCGTTGCGTATGCAGCTAAGCATTTCAACATCCCCGTCACTATTTATTGCACTAAATCGATATCGACTGTGAAGGCCGCGGCTACCGCCTACTACGGCGCAACATTAGCACAGTTTGACGACAGACCAAGCGCAGACAAGGCGGTTGAATTGGCCAGCAAGCAGCCTGGCGTTGTTTGGATACCCCCGTTCAATCACCCTGATATTATTGCTGGCCAAGGCACCGCAGCACTTGAAGCTTTGCAACAGACTAGTGACATCGATGCGATATTTGTTCCTTGTGGAGGCGGTGGCTTGGCTGCAGGTACGCTCATTGCCGCTAAGCATATAAGGCCTAATGCAAAGGTTATAGGAGTTGAACCCTTAATGGCAAACGACGCAGCGCGCTCGCTCAGGGCTGGCCATATAATCGCCTTAGACAAGGCACCTATTACCCTAGCAGACGGCGCTGCCACCCCAAGTGTGGGAGAGCACACCTTTAAATACTTAAAGCAGCTAGACGCATTTTATGAGGTAGACGAACAGCAAATTGCCTATTGGACACAGTGGTTGCAACATTTACTAAAATTACACATAGAGCCTACATGCGCCATGGTAATGCAAGGTGTGAAGGAGTATTTACAAAACGTTCCAAAACATCTTTCTATCGGTAATAAACGCCAACAAATTTTAGTGATTATATCGGGTGGTAATATAAGTGCGCAGTCTATGGTCGCTATCTGGCAGGAAGATCATCTGAAATATCCACCAAGCTTGTAAAAATATATCATCCTTTTACGGGTGAACGCTTTGCATTATGGAGCATGAATAGTCAAAGATGAAACGGTGAGCAAGTTTTCGTTAGCTAGCACTGACGTAGACGAATCTTTTGCGCTCACCATTTTGAGTTTGGACTTGGCCTATAAACATATCGTAGGGCCTTACCCATAGCAATCCTTCGCCATATAAAGGCCTGTATAAGACTAGCAGACTTTCATCTTCCGAATGCCTGACTAGGTCAATAACTTCATAAAACTCACCTTTGTAGTGCTTGTATTTGCCCTTTTTTATGTTAACCATTAATTACCTCAGTGGTTTTAGTCGTTTAGTGACAAGTCTACGTTTATACCTTTTTCTCAAAAATAATGTGCTTATCGGCGTATTTATCATTATATTCAAACGATAACTGTTCGTGTTGTGTGTCGGTTGAAGTGTCACAAAACCCAATAAAAACGCCCAACAAGCGCGCATCTTTGCCATTTCTTCGCTCCCAAGCTTCGCGTAATAAATTTACTAATACAGCTTTATTAATATCACTACACTTGTGTTCTTTAGTGGTCTGTCTAAAGTCAGCAAATTTTATCTTCACGCCTATTTTGTCTATCTCACGCGTTACTATGTGTTTAGCGGCTCGATCTTGGAGCGTGGGAACTAAGTTTTTAAGCAAGTAAACCGTTAATTCTTCTAGTGTCGTTAAATTTTCGCTAAATGTGCGCTCTACTGCTACCGATTTTCGGATACGTGAAGTTTCAACTCCTCGTTTATCTATGCCTTGACATTTGCGCCATAAACTAAGACCGAACTTGCCAAAGCGTTGGACTAATTCAGCCTGATTAGTATTTCTAATGTCTTGACCGGTGTATAAACCTAAGGCTTGTAACTTAGCAAAAGTCACCTTGCCCACTCCTGGAATTTTGTTTAAGGGCAACTGTTCAATAAAGGAAATTATTTGCTCAGGTTTAACTAAATACTGGCCATTTGGTTTGTTCATATCTGAAGCAATTTTAGCAATGTACTTCAATGGTGCTATACCAGCAGATGCTGTTAAGCCTAACTCAAGGTGTATATGCTTGCGAATATCTTGGGCGATTAAGGTAGCCGAACCGCCAAACTGTTCGACGTCAGTCACATCTAAATAGGCTTCGTCTAACGAAAGAGGCTCAACTAAGTTAGTATAACGACTAAATATTTCACGAATTTGCGTACTCACGTCTTGGTATACTGACATTCTGCCAGGCACAATAATTAAATCGTTGCATAGCCTTTTCGCCACAGATGTCGGCATTGCAGAGCGCACACCAAAGCTACGGGCAATATAATTGCAGGTTGACAGAACCCCTCGTTGGGCCGATTTGCCACCCACCGCGACCGGCATATTTGCTAGCGCAGGATTATCTCTTATTTCCACGGACACATAAAAGGCATCCATGTCGACATGTATAAATTTTCGCATAGCAGGCTCTATAGTGAGGTTAAACAGCTGTATGTAATAACAGCATTATGAACTGCAGACAAAAATATATCTATACCTATAGAATGTTTTGGGAGTGCAAGGAGGAAAGATGAGGCAGTATAAGCTTAAGATTAACTGAGGCTTATAAATAATTATAGAATTTGTTTGCTTTTCCACTCATCAAGTTTTGCCTGGCGAACCATCTCCCTGTCAAGACGTGCCTTTTTTCTGTCGCATGGCTCTGGGCAATCACAGGCCTTCTCAACGCCTAATGCGCCTAGACCCCCGCATGAGCCTGAAATGCTCTTTCTTTGAAATATGTACCCTATTGCCATCGCAAACGACATAAGTAAGAAAAAACAAAACGCTAAAATAAATGTACTCAAGGTAACACTCTCCTGCTGTCTCCGGCAAATTGTTAATCACCCTTCGGTGTCAACTACTGCTAAAGAATTCACTGACACGCTTGCGCATGCTATTTAACAACTATTAACTAAACATTATTTTATCACAAAGATACTCTTTTGGTCTAATTCTGCTCAATTACCTGTACGTTTTGAATAAAGGCTTTTGACTGATATTCTACAAAATCTTCACCTTCTTTGGTGATAAATAAAGCCGCTATACCTTCGTTTTCAGCAAGCGCTCTGCCTTTTTCACTACCCATTACCATTAGTGCAGTCGATAAACCGTCTGCCTCAATTGATTTTGCTGTTACCACCGTAACCGACACTAAATTATGGGTAATGGGATAACCAGTAATTGGACTTATAAGATGTGAATATCTGACCCCGTCTTCTTCGTAATAATTCCGGTAATCGCCCGATGTTGCAATAGCATTGTTGCCTATACTTACAATCTGCTGAATAGAGCGCTGACCTGATAGAGGTTTCTCTATCGCTATTAACCATTTTTCATCATTCTCTTTAGCGCCAGCAGCACGCATTTCACCGCCTATTTCAATTAAAAAGCTAGTGACACCTTTAGACATAAGTAACTCCGCTATTTCGTCTACAGCATATCCTTTTGCAATAGTGGACAAGTCTATGTAAACATTAGGACGCAACTTTACTATTTCTGAATTTGCTAATCGAAACTTGTCTACTCCTACGTATGCCATGGCAGATGAAAGCTGCTCAGGTGATGGAATTTTATTGGCTCGTTTTTGCGGCCCGAAGCCCCACATATTCACAAGAGGTCCAACGGTAATGTCCAACATACCGTCGCTTATGCTGTGCAGTTCCAATGCTTTTGTGATGACATACTCGGTTTGAGTTGATATTGGGAACGCAACGTTAGCAGGACTCTTATTTAACAGCGATAATTCAGAATCAGTAATGTATGTGGACATTAGTTGATTTACATTTATAAGCAAAGCATCAATTTGCTCTTGCATTTGGGCCGGTGACAGAAGAGTAACAGCTTTGTCATCGTTCAAATATTTGACACTATATGTGGTTCCCATTGTTTGGCCATTCAGCGTAACCATGGCTGGCGGTTGGCCTGAACAAGACCATAAGAAGAATGACAATATAATCGTCAGTGTAGCTAATTTGAGTGTTAGTTTCATAATAATACTTATTTATAGTGTGAATGACGGTAGGGAAATAATATACAAAAAAGGGGCTTTAGCCCCTTTTTCAATTCTAGTACAGTGAATTATTAGCCGCCGAAATCATCCAGCATAATGTTTTCATCTTCTACGCCTAAATCTTTGAGCATGCTGATAACAGCTGCATTCATCATAGGTGGACCACACATGTAAAACTCGCAATCTTCTGGTGCAGGATGGTCTTTTAGGTACTTTTCTAGCAATACGTTGTGTATGAAGCCCGTGTCGCCTTCCCACTTATCTTCAGGCTGTGGATCGGAAAGCGCGACGTGCCATTTAAAGTTTTCATTCTCCTTCTGTAACATGTCGAAATCTTCGACATAAAACATTTCACGGGAAGAACGAGCACCATACCAGAACGATATTTTACGTTCAGACTTTAGACGACGTAATTGATCAAACAAGTGAGAGCGCATAGGCGCCATACCTGCACCACCGCCTACAAACACCATCTCAGCTTCAGTGTCCTTTGCAAAGAACTCACCAAACGGACCAGAAATAGTCACTTTATCACCTGGTGTTAATGACCAAATAAACGAAGACATTATGCCAGCAGGCAGACTCAAATTGTTAGGCGGAGGTGTTGCAATACGCACATTCAACAAAATGATACCCGCTTCTTCTGGGTAGTTTGCCATTGAATAGGCACGGATAGTCTCTTCTTCACATTTTGATTCAACATTAAAGAAACCAAAATGTTCCCAATCTTTACGATATGTTTGAGGTACGTCAAAGTCTTTATATTTAACATGGTGAGGCGGCGCTTCTATCTGAATATAACCACCGGCTTTAAACGGCACGCTTTCGCCGTCAGGAATGCCAAGCTTAAGCTCTTTAATAAATGTCGCTACGTTGTCGTTAGACAATACTGCGCAGTCCCACTTTTTGATCCCAAATACTTCCTCTGGCAGCTCAATTTGCATGTCTTGCTTAATTGCCACTTGACACGCTAGGCGGCAGCCTTGCTTAGCGTCGCGTTTAGTTATGTGATCTAGCTCTGTCGGCAGTATTTCACCACCACCGCCTTTTATATCAACCCGACATTGACCGCATGAACCACCGCCGCCACAGGCTGATGACACAAAAATACCAGAGTCTGAAAGTGCGCTTAACAATTTTCCACCCGTTTGAGTGATAATGGTATTTTTTGGGTCATCATTAATCATTATTTTGACGTCGCCACTAGGTACCAGTTTTGACTTAGCAAACATGATAACAAATACCAATATCAATACAATTGCGATGAACATGCCAACGCCTAAATAAATATCTACATTTTCCACTTTAAAAACTCCTCAATCGCCTTACAGCGAAACGCCGGTGAATGACTGGAAACCAAGAGCCATAAGGCCCGCAATCATAAATACTGAACCTAAACCGCGGATACCGTCGGGCATATCTGCATATTTTAGCTTTTCACGTACTGCCGCTAATAGTACTATAGCTATTGCCCAGCCTATACCGCTGCCGATGCCATAAACAATACTTTCTGTAAAGTTGTATTCACGTTGAACGGCAAACGCTACGCCACCAAATATTGCACAGTTAACCGTAATGAGTGGCAAAAATATTCCCAAGGCGTTATACAGAACCGGAAAGAACTTATCTAATGTCATTTCCAAAATCTGTACCAGTGCAGCTATTACGCCAATAAACGTCAAGAAGCTCAAAAAACTAAGGTCAGCTTCAGGAAAACCAGCCCAAGCAAGTGCACCAGGCGCCAAAATGACAGTAAAAATAACTTGGTTAACGGGTACTGAAATACCCAGCACCACAATTACCGCGACACCTAAACCCATAGAAGTCTTCACTTTTTTAGACACTGCTAAAAAAGTACACATGCCCAAGAAAAGCGTCAGTGCCATATTTTCTACAAATACAGCTCTAATAAATAATGATACATATTGTTCCATGACCACTTATTCCTTAGGTTCGACTTGTTCTGGGCGTGCAACACGTATTGCCCAAATCATTAGGCCTATTAATATAAACGAGCTAAATGGTAAAATAAGTAAGCCATTACCTGTATACCAACCACCGTTTTGTACTAAAGGAAGAATTGTGTAGCCTAGAAGTGTACCAAAGCCGAAAAGTTCTTTTACAATACCTATAACTATCAATATAAAGCTATAACCCAAACCGTTGCCTATTCCATCAAGGAAGCTCATGAAAGGGGGCGACTTCATTGCATAGGCTTCGGCTCGTCCCATTACTATGCAGTTGGTTATAATAAGACCCACAAATACCGATAATTGCTTAGATATTTCATAGGAGTATGCTTTAAGTACTTGGTCAACCACTATTACCAACGACGCAATAATTGTCATTTGCACAATAATTCGGACGCTCGAGGGTATTTGATTTCGAATTAACGAGATAAATAAGTTAGAAAAAGCACACACTACTGTGAGCGCTAAGGACATCACCAATGCCGTCTCTAATTTAGTTGTGATCGCTAACGCAGAACATATACCAAGTACATGCAGCGCTATAGGGTTACTATCTACTACCGGCCCGAAGAGGGCTTTTTTCATTTCTTTTGTATCAGCCATATTCTTGCCTTAAGATTTCCAAGATTGATTTTTCAGATAGGTACCAAAGCCGTTCGGCCCAGCCCAATAAACAAGTGTATTTTCAACGCCATTACTCGTTAAGGTCGCGCCTGACAGGCCATCTACTGCATATGGATTGTCGTTACCCACGTTCTTTCTGACCGTAATAGCAACCTCACCGTCTTTAAACAGCCGTTTACCATCCCACTTCTGCTGCCAAGCTGGATTTAATATTTCAGCACCAAGTCCTGGCGTTTCTTTATGTTGATAATAAATCAATTCTCGAATAGTTTGGCCGTCACTATCAAGCGCTAAGAAACCGTACATCAAGTCCCATAGACCACTGCCGTGGACGGGTAAAATTATTCTTGACACATCTCCAGACTCGTCTTTTATATGATAAACCATAGCGATGCTTGAGCGCTGTTTGAAGCCTACATTACTTTTACCAACCTCAACGCCAAACTCGTCGGTTTTCGCTGCTTTGTACATATCGAAGTCTTCACTAGGCTTATCAACATATTCACCGCTTGATAAGTCAACAAACTTCTCCACAACCAAAGCATCGTACATAGCGGCAATGTCTGATTTATCTGTGGCCTCATCTAGCAATCCAGCTGCACTTAACACATTAGATTTTTTATCCAACGCGGCATTTTCTTGCTGCAGGCTGCGTAAACCTACTGCTGCGCTTGACACAACAATAGAGCATACGAAACATACTGCAACCACCACACCAACTGTTTTTCCTAAAGTCTCTTTTTTAGCCGACACGAGAGAGCCTCCGTTTTATATTGCTTTGTGCAACAAAATAGTCAAATAGAGGTGCCCATAGATTCGCGAACAAAATTGCCAACATAATACCTTCTGGGAATGCCGGATTTAACGCTCGTATGAACACTGTCATGAAGCCAATAAAAATACCATAGAACCATTTGCCTTGATTCGTAAATGCGGCGGAAACTGGATCTGTTGCCATAAAGAACATACCAAAGGCTAAACCGCCAATAACGAAGTGGAAGTACCACGGCATATTCATCATTGCGTTTGACGCTTCGCCTCCACCAATAATATTTAGCAGCAGTCCAAAGCCTGCAGCGCCTAGTGCTACGCCTGATACAATTCGCCAACTTGCAATCCCTAAGTACATAATAAACAAACCGCCTATCAAAATCATTAGGGTTGATACTTCCCCAACCGAGCCTGGAATATTGCCTAAGAAAGCTTGAATGAAGTTTTCGCTAGTATACTCAAGCGTGCCATTTGCGCCTTGTGTTAGCCACGTTGCGCCAGAGTATCCGTCAGCCGCTACCCATACTTGGTCACCCGATATTTGAGCAGGATATGCAAAGTACAAAAATGCTCTGCCTGACAGCGCTGGGTTAAGAAAGTTACGGCCAGTGCCGCCGAATATTTCTTTGGCAATTACTACACCAAACGTGATACCTAAAGCAACTTGCCATAGTGGAATAGTTGCTGGCAAGGTCAATGAAAAGAGGACGGAGGTCACAAAGAAACCTTCGTTAATTTCGTGTTTTCTGACCGAAGCGAATAACACCTCCCAGAAACCACCGACAATAAAGGTTGTCGCATATATAGGCACAAAGAAACATGCACCGTAAGCTAGCATGCTAAACCATCCGGTGTTGGCGTCCATACTGCCGCCTAGCATGGTGAATAGCGCAGCCTGCCATATGTCGGGCAAAGTACCAGCGCCGGCTAAAATGGCTTCGTGCGCTTGAGCACCAATATTGTACATACCGTAAAACATGGCTGGGAAAGTAGCCATCCACACAAAAATCATAATTCGTTTTAAGTCAATACTGTCTTTTACGTGAGTATTAGCCTTGTTTACTTTGCCAGGCGTATAGAAGATAGTCGCCGCAGCTTCGTAAAGCGCATAGAATTTCTCGTATTTACCGCCAGCCTCAAAGTCTGGTTCAACTTTTTCAATAAGCGTCTTTAAACCCATGATTTATCCCTCAGATTCAATAGTAGTTAATGCTTCTCGCAACACTGGACCGTAGTCGTATTTACCCGGACATACATAGGTACACAGGGCCAAATCTTCTTCGTCTAGCTCGAGTGCACCCAAAGTTTGTGCGCCGTCGGTATCTCCCGATAACAGGTCGCGTAACAATAAAGTGGGTATAACATCTAGAGGCATAATGCGCTCATAATTACCAATTGGCACCATAGAGCGGTCTGAACCATTAGTCGTCGATGTCATGTTAAACAATTTCTTAGGGCTTAAATGCCCTAAGTAAGCGCGCGTCACTGAGTGCTTATTCGCACCAGGCGAAATCCAGCCTAAAAACCTCTTCTCAGCATCTTCTTGTATCAATGACACTTGAAGGTGGAAGCGGCCTAAAAACGCCTGAGGACCACTTGCTTTGGTGCCATTTAGCACTGAACCTGAAATTACACGAGTGGGGGCGTCGTAGCACTGACCATCGACTAGCTCTTTAGTACTCGCGCCTAGCACAGTGCGGACTATCGTGGGCGACTTTGCCGCAGGACCAGCAATGGATATAACACGGCGTGTATCTAGTTCACCTGATGTAATCGAGGCGCCGAAGCACAATACGTCCTGGTAGTTGATATGCCACACTTTTTTACCCACGCCAACGGTGTCAAGATGATGAATGTGGGTACCCACTAAACCAGCCGGGTGAGGCCCAGAAAATTCATGTACTTCAACGTTTTCGCCAGACGCACTAACATTAGCGCCAGAGGCTTTACACACAAATATTTTCCCACCTGATACAAGTTGCGTAAGTACCTTTATACCGTTGGCAAAATCTTCTTCGCGCTCTGAAATAACCAGTTGCGGGTCAAGCGCCAAGGGGTTCGTGTCAGTTGCCGTGACAAAAATTGAATGTGGAGTACTGTCAATAGCAGGGGCTTTACTATAAGGCCGCGTTCGTAGCGCTGTCCACAAACCAGTCTCAATCAATGTGTCGACTAGCTTTTGACGTTCAGTGTTCAGAATGTTGTCAGCTTCTATTTTGTCAAAAGCGACAAACTCCTCTCCTTTAACGCCAATCACAACCGACTGCAGCACTCGCCTAGCGCCACGATTTATTTCAATCACGTCGCCTGCAGCAGGTGAAACAAACTTCACGCCAGGATTCTTTTTGTCTTCAAACAAAAGCTGGCCTTTTTTAACCACATCGCCTACCTGCACATGCATGGTAGGCCGCATCCCTATATACTCTTCTCCCAACACAGCTACCTTAGAAACGACAATAGTGTCGCCTATCGCTTGTTTAGGTGCCCCATTTATTGGAAGGTCTAAACCTTTTTTGATTTTAATCATTGCAAATTGCTACTCTCGATAGTTACTAATTTAAATTGGCCTGACGCAAGCCACTTTAAATTAGCATCTACTGCTCTAGGTATGAAAATAGACACATGCATGCTGCTTCGCCTCTTTCTTTGAGAGATGAGTGTGGCAACGCGTAGTGTGCTTCTTAGCTTTATATATTATTTCGGTGTATTAGTAGATAAAAGAGGCCCTGAAATCGACACCGCAGCTCTTCAAAATGGATTGATTTGCATCAATGCTTGTGCACAGCAGCACCGTAACCTAATTTTACGACATTATTTTAACATTAACTGGTCCCAAAAGGCTATGGTAATTGTACTATAACTACCAATATACGTTGATAGTCGTATAGAAAAAGCAACGCACAAGGCAATTATAAAAGGCGCGTGTAATTATTTATATTTTAAATAAACACCAAATAATAAACAAGCCCTTCACTTGCCTTGCGAAATAGCAAACGCTATAGAATATAAACTCGTGTTAAGGACTACGGGCTATAGACATTGAGCCACCGCTATTATCGCCATTGCACAAGTGTGTCTACATCGGCTTCATAATCAACGTCTTGAACAGCAAAGCCAAACAGGTTTAGAAACTCAGTGTTATAGCCTTTATAGTCGCTTAACTCATGGAAAGTATCTTGTGTGACTTGATCCCACAGCACTTTTATCTTGGCTTGAGTAGCGTCATTGGTTTCTTTGTCGTCCATTCTGAAACGCTTCATATCGTCAAGCGTAGGATCTTGGGAGTATAAACAATTAGTAAACAAGCCCACAATTTGTTCTATACATCCTTCATGGGTGCCTTCTTCTTTCATTACTTTATAGATTAATGAAATATAAAGCGGCATGACAGGAATAGCGCTGCTCGCTTGAGTTACTAAGGCTTTTAGTGAAGACACGTTTGCTTGTGCGTTAATACCTGACAGCTTTTCGATGATAGCACTTGCCGCACGATCTAAGTCTTCTTTAGCTAAACCAATGGTTGCCTGTCCATAAATTGGCCACGTTAATTCCTTTCCAATATACGTGTAAGCCGTGGTTTTACAGTTTTCACTGAGCACACCAGCCTCATTTAGCTGAACTAACCAGCGCTCCCAATCTTCCCCGCCCATTACCTTAACCGTTTGCGCTATTTCATCGTCGGTCGCAGGTTCTAGAGCTATTTCATGCACCAAATCTTTATCCGTGTCATAGGTTTTTGTGGTGTAAGCCTGACCGACCGGTTTTAACGTAGATTTGTATACATCCCCTGTGTCGGGATCAGTACGTCGGGGGGAGGCCAAACTGTATATAACGAGATCGACTTTGCCTAGGTTTTCTTTAATCGCGGCAATTGCCTCAGCTTTAATTTCATCTGAAAATGCGTCGCCATTAATGGTACTTGCATACAAGCCATCGCGATGTGCTTGTTCATGGAAAGCGCCCGTGTTGTACCATCCAGCGGTGCCTGTTTTACGCTGTGAGGGCGCCTTTTCAAAACACACACCTAGGGTGTTTGCCGCGTAGCCGAACGCTGCTGTAATTCTTGAGGCTAAACCGTAACCCGTAGACGATCCAATCACCAACACATTTTTGGGCCCTTCAGTGTTCTGAGCCTGTTGCGTATTGTGCAATTGAGACTTTACGTAGGCAATCTGATTCCCGACATTTTTTTTACAGCCTAACGGGTGTGCATTTGTACATATAAAGCCACGTACCTTGGGTTTAATAACCATGTAATCTCCTGGACTTGATTGTTATATTGATAATAAAAGTGCATGTGAATAGTATGCTTTAGTGAATTTTTGTTAGTAATGTTTGCGCTATGGTAACTGAGCTTTGACATTAAACAAATCTGTCCAGATTCAACTTACCAGCAGCGCGTCTACTTTTATGTTTATGGCAGCACTGAGGGTCTTTATGCCTGGGTTTCTAACGTTTTGTATAAAGATCCCTGCCCATTCACTAACTATTTTGATAATACACTTTCTCAAGTACCTTAACACCATGCTCCTATATTTAAAAAAACCAGCGCAATTAGAGCAACTGGTTTTTACAAAAATTCATTTGGTTTACCTTCATGTCGTAGGTAAGCACATCCTTTGGCTCGCACTAAAACTTACGCTCCTGATTGCCTAATATAAGCGGGTATTAGGCCAGAATATCAAGTAATTCCACATCGAATATCAAGGTGCTGAAAGGGCCAATAGCGGCGCCTGCGCCTTGTTCGCCATAGGCTAGGTCATGCGGCACGTATAAGCGCAGTTTGTCGCCTACCGACATAAGTTGAAGCGCTTCGGTCCAGCCCTTAATAACGCCGCCAACAGGGAATTCGGCCGGTTGACCGCGATCGTAGCTACTATCAAACACAGTACCATCCATAAGAGTACCGTGGTAATGCACACGCACGGTTGAGTCAGCGTTTGGCTTGTCGCCGCTGCCTTGATTAATCACTTCATACTGAAGACCAGACGCGGTTGTAGTAATTTCGTCGCGCTTATTGTTTTTAGCTAAAAAATCAGCGCCTTGCTGAACGGAGCCAGCAAACTGCTCTTTTTTAGCCGCTTCCATACGCTGATGAATCTCGTTAAAGGCAACGCGTAAATCGTCGTTGCTAACGCTTGGCGATACTTTAGCAAAGCCTTCTTTAATGCCATCTTTAACCACTTCAATGTCGAGTCCATCAAAAGGATTTGAAGCCAATTGCTCGCCCATTTGATAACCAATGCCATAACTTGCTTGTTGTTCTATACCGATGTACTTATCTGCCACAGTTGCTCCGTTAATTATTTAATAAGATAAGTGTTTAATTGTATCACACTCATGTTAATGACTAAAAGGCAGTAGCGCACAAAGCCCGTATTATGTCGCTTTGAATGAAGAATACGCATATCTTCGATAAAATATATGGTAAATTATCAGCGCCAAGCAGTCTACAAGGATTGCTTCAGCGTTTATATTTAGTCCCCTTATTCTAATAATAATTTAGTCACATGGAGTTTGTTAGCTATATGAATCCTGCGTTAATAGAGCAACTTAAAGAAACCGTTAAATATTTAGGCGCTACTCTTGGCGACACTATTTTAGAAGAGTTAGGTGAACAATGGCTTGAGACTATTGAGCAAATTCGCCATGACGGCCGTCATTCTTCAACTGGCGATGCATTGAGCACCGAAATGCTTGCCAGCACTTTAGCCAATTTAGACAACCAGTCACTACTTACTATAGCACGAGCTTTTGCACAGTTTTTAACGCTGGCAAACATTGCAGAACAAGAATTTAATATTGCCGCCAATCAAGCAAGTACTTTAGAGTCACAGTTGAATAATCTTAGTCAACATTTAGACCTACGCGCTGATAAAGACAAAGTACTAAGTGCCATTCAAAATCTCAACATCGATTTAGTGCTTACTGCCCACCCCACCGAGGTGAACCGACGAACCAGTATTTACAAACAAAGTCAGTTAGCGGATCAGTTGCATCAGCTCCACAGCGGCAATGTAGGTGATGTTGAAAACAGGCGCATTAAACAGCGCATCGCAGACCTTATTAGCCAATCGTGGCATACAGACGAAATAAGAACCGTTCGCCCCACCCCGGTGGACGAAGCGCGCTGGGGGTTTTCGGTAATAGAAAACTCACTTTGGGAAGCTATTCCTGAATTTTTACGGGACCTGAACGGCTACCTGCACACGAATTTTGACACTGTGCTGCCTTTAGACGCTAAGCCCGTTCAGTTTAGTTCATGGATGGGCGGTGATCGCGACGGCAACCCTTTCGTAACCTCAAGTCTTACTCAAGAAGTACTGCTGCGAGCAAGGCGACGCGCGGCCAAGTTATTTAAAAACGACCTAGACCAGCTCTACTCAGAGCTGTCTATGAATAAGTGTAACACTACGTTGCGCGAGCAAGTAGGTGATGTAAAAGAGCCCTACAGAGCTTTATTAAAACCTCTTATTCAAACCTTAGATCGCACTGCCATAGGCAAAGCCCCCGTGTGCACGTGGATACAAACGAATGAAGAATTACAAAACCCGCTTGTTGACTGCTATCAGTCCTTGCTTGACTGCGGCATGCAGGTAATTGCCAAGGGCTCAATACTAGACATTTTGCGCCGCTCATATTGCTTTGGTATACATCTTCTCAAACTTGATATTAGGCAAGACGCCCAACGCCACAGCGACGTATTTAGCGAACTCACGCGATTTTTAGGCATGGGCGACTACCATCAGTGGAGTGAAGATGACAAACAAGCCTTTTTATTACGCGAGCTATCGTCTCGTCGCCCACTAATACCCCCCAGATGGGAGCCAAGCAACGAGGTTAAAGAGGTATTAGATACCTGTAAAGTAATTGCCAATAACGGCAAAGACGGATTCGGTATTTATATTATTTCAATGGCCAGTGAGCCCTCAGACGTGCTTGGCGTGCAACTTCTTTTAAAAGAGTCTGGGGTGCAATGGCCAATGCCGGTTGCCCCACTGTTTGAAACACTAGACGATTTAAATAATTCTCCCAGCGTTATGCAAAACCTGCTTAGTATAGACTGGTACAAAGGCTATATAAATGGGCAACAGTTTGTCATGATTGGGTATTCAGATTCAGCTAAAGACGCAGGTTCGTTGGCCGCCGGCTGGGCTCAGTATAGTGCCCAAGAAGCCTTGGTTGACTTAGCTAAGGAGCACAACACTAAACTCACCTTATTCCATGGCCGAGGCGGTACTATTGGCCGCGGCGGCTTACCCGCAAAAGCCGCTATTCACTCGCAACCACCAGGCTCACTCGACGGGGGCTTTAGGGTGACCGAACAAGGTGAAACGATCCGCTTTAAGTTTGGTATGCCACAGTTGGCTAAGCGCAGCTTATCTTTATACGCATCCGCGGTGATCGAAGCTGTATTGTTACCGCCGCCTGAACCAAAATCACAGTGGCGCGAAATTATCACCACCATGGCCAACAAAGGCCGAGACAATTATCGCCATACCGTTAACACCGACCCTGAGTTTGTGCCTTATTTTAGAGTCGCCACCCCCGAGCTTGAACTGGGTAAATTACCGCTGGGCAGCCGTCCGGCCAAGCGTAACCCGCACGGAGGCATTGAAAGCTTGCGTGCAATCCCGTGGATATTTGCATGGGCACAAACACGCTTGGTATTGCCTTCGTGGTTAGGCGTAATGCGCGCAATAGATGAAGTGAATCAGGGCGACAATGCCCCCATTGTGCAAGACATGATAGATCAGTGGCCGTTTTTTGCATCACGCTTATCTATGCTCGACATGGTTTTTCAAAAAGCAGATCCTAAGGTGAGTGAAGCTTACGACAAACGCCTCGTGCCCGATGAGCTTTTGCACTTTGGTGCAGCTTTGCGCGAAGAACTGGTGCAGTCGATGCAAAGCTTGCTAAAAATGACGGGCCATGAACACATGATGGAAGATGATCCAAATGCCAGAAACTCAATGCAAATAAGGGCTGGATATTTACAGCCACTGCACTACGTGCAAATTGAGCTACTAGATAGAATTCGAAAAGCGAAATCCTCTAAGTTTGAAGACAACGACGTAGTGGTCCTTGAACGCGCGATGATGGTAGCGATTACTGGTATTGCGGTTGGTATGCGCAACACGGGTTAATTACTGGCTAATGGTGATGATAATATTAAAGAAGCGATGTTAGATGAAAAACGACAATAACCACGTTAGCATTGGTTTACTTAACCCTAAATCAGCCAGTAATGTGGCGGTTATTTTGCGCGCTGCCGGGTGTTTTGGGGTGTCTTCTATTTTTTATACTGGCTCTCGATATACTCACGCCAAAGCTTTTCACGAAGATACGAAGAAGATCCGCAATTTAATTCCTAGCACTGCGGTAGACGATTTACTGTCTGCTTTACCTCAAGGCGCCACTCCTGTAGTAATTGAACTAGTAGAAGGTGCCACTCCTCTACCCGCATTTGTTCACCCTAAAAATGCCTACTATATATTTGGTCCCGAAGACGGATCGGTCCCCCAGCATATTGTTAACGCATGTGAGCATGTAGTGTATATTCCCACGAAAACCAGTATGAATTTAGCCGTGACGGCCAATGTAGTGCTGTATGACCGCTTGGCAAAATCTGACTATGAAAAGGGAGATGACTTAATTAGACAGAGCAGAGATGTTAATAACAACGTGAAGGTAACACGTGCTTGAACATATTAATTGAATAAAAAAACCAGCCTGATGACACACAAGGCTGTTTTTTTTGTGGTGTAAGCGCTACCTAAGTAGCGCAGACTTTCGCACTAAGAACATTTAAGCATTTAGCTATTAACGTAATCAACGCCCATTTTAATGTCGTTGCGGAGTCCATCAAGCATTTCTTCTTTGGCTTTTTGTTCAAAGGCGCTTAATTCACCGTAGGGTAAAATTTCTTCAACGCCGTGCTTACCTAAACGAACAGGATGCGCGAAAAAGGCCGCATCTTCAGAACCGTCTACCTGTACATATGTATATTCTATAACGTCCTTACCCTGCATGGCCGCCACGAGTGACAAACAAAAGCGCGCTGCAGCCTGACCCATAGATAAGGTAGCTGAGCCACCACCGGCTTTAGCCGTTACCACTTCAGTACCCGCGTTTTGAATACGCGGCGTTAGGCTAGCTACTTCTTCATCGGTAAAGGTAATGCCTTTAACCTGAGACAATAAAGGTAAAATAGTGGTACCAGAGTGACCGCCAATAACCGGCACATGCACATCGGAGGT
>NZ_BAET01000026.1 GCF_000252165.1 Glaciecola punicea ACAM 611 | reverse complement strand
TTCTTAATACTTTAAATGATGCGCCTGTTGCAGAAAGCCTCACAACCACTTCTAATTTTTCAACACCGTATGTTCAATTAAACTTACTCGCAAATGACCCAAATAATGATACCGTTAGTTATGTGCTTGACTCTGAATTTTCAGGGGCTGGTTATAAGCAGGCCTTTATTCAAGATGGTGTTCTCTATTTGACTTTGACCGGCAGTGATGAGTCCCAAGCTACGTTAAGTTATCGCGCTACCGATGGTCAGCTATTTAGTGAGCCTGCTGTCATTACTATTGTCTTTGAAAATATAGAAGAAAATGGCGCAGGTGCAACACCCGTATCAGCCAGTGATTATGCGCAATTGCAGGTGGCTAGTTTTGACAGTACCACATTTACCAATAGTGACAGGCAAGCTAATCAAACCCCCACACGAATCGATCTATCTGGTTTATTCCCAGTAGTAGGGAATCAAGGAAAACAAAGCAGCTGCGTAGGTTGGGCTCTTGGGTATGCAATAAAGTCATACCATGAAAGAGTAGAATATCAATGGGATTATACTCCCGAGACTACCTTCAGTCCGGCTTGGATTTACAACCAGATTAATAATGGTCAAGATAAGGGTTCAGACCCAATTGCTGCCATTAACTTGCTTATTTCACAAGGGGCAGCAACACTAAGCGCGATGCCATATAATCCCAATGACTTTCAGACTCAACCAAGTGCGTTTGCTACATCGCAAGCGCAAAGTTATAAGGTAAGTAAAGCGGCCAGGGTTGGCGTCCAAGACGCAAAAGACGCGCTGTCAAATCAAGTGCCGGTTTTCGCGGGAATAACCCTCTACGAATCATTTCGTTCGCTCTCTTCAGCCGGTGAAAATGCGGTTTATAATACCTTTAGTGGCGCTATCACGGGCCGCCACGCGGTAGTACTAGTTGGTTTTGATGATAATAAGTTTGGTGGTGCATTCAAGGTTATGAATTCTTGGGGGCCTAGCTGGGGCGACGATGGTTTTTTCTGGCTCCCTTACTCAAATATTACTGATGTTGTCACTATTGCAGTGATACTCTTTGACGATTCCCAAGGGGACGTGCCCGAGGTTTCTATTAACGTGCCAGTTCAGACAGATAGGCCCAATTTAGTCGTGCAAGAATGGAATATTGTTTATGATCCTGTTTCTGGTGGTAGCGGCGAACTCTATTACACCGTTTTAAACTCTGGCGCCAGCACTGCACCAGAAGGTGTCGATGTTGCGTTTATTTTATCAGACGACCCAACCTTTTCTAGCCGCGGTAGTCTCGTTGCTTTTGAAGAAGTGCCATTTGCCTTAGAAAGCGGTAGTTCTGCTTTTCGTGATGAGACCAATTCTTTCCCGTTCACTTTGCCCGAGGGATTAGAGACCGGCTCATACTATCTTGCAATGGTAGTAGACGCCGTTAATAAAGTAGATGAAAGTATTGAGAGTGACAATATTACGTTTGCCAGTGATGCGGTCCAATTAAAGGGCTCTAATTTGCCAGACTTAGCAATAGACAGTTGGTTTATTCAGCCAATTGAAAACAATCAAGCTACGTTCGAGTATCGTGTTACTAATATTGGTGCAGGAGACATCGATATTACTGGCTGGGATGTTAGCATTGTCCTGCATGATCAGTTAGATTTTCAAGGCCAGAATTTTTTCCCTTTCACTGAGCCAGTTAGCTTTGGTTTGCAGTCAGGCAATAGTGTATTTAGAAACGAGAATAATCAGGCAGTATTCGATGTGACAAAGGATTTTGAAGGTAATGCTCTGCCTGCGGGCGAGTATTTTGTGTCCGTCGCTGTTGATACAATTGTTATAGTAGATGAGGCTAGTGAGAGTAACAATTTCTCAACCGCTTTCGAAACTTATACTATAGATTCGACCCGTCAGGCAAGTGCCAGCACAGCAAATAAAAGCAAGAATAATAAGGCATTTTTTAATGGACAAAAAATTGATAACGGCCTTGTGTTAAGCAAGAAAGTTACGATTAGTAACAAGGATGGTATCGCTAGAATTGTGTCTGTTGTTGACGTAAATAAAAATCAAAAGACTGACGTTGAAGGAGATATTACTAGAAAAAATCAGGGTCAGGGTCCTACTTTTCGCGAACCATTAAGAATTGGGGAAGCCAAAAAACTTCCTCGTAAGCAACTGGAATCTAGCAATAATAAAATCAGCCCCATTGAACAACGGATTAAGATGCCGAAAATTCAATAATAGAAGGTTGTCAAAATCCCGTTTAGGGGTTCTGGGGAATGTGTATACCTAACACTATGCAAACGTAAAAAAGTGAGTATAAAAATGAAAACTAGATTTAGAGTATAAGATGAATTAACACTATACCCTGATCTTCCTTAC
Organism: Glaciecola punicea ACAM 611; assembly: GCF_000252165.1. Classification (GTDB taxonomy): domain Bacteria; phylum Pseudomonadota; class Gammaproteobacteria; order Enterobacterales; family Alteromonadaceae; genus Glaciecola; species Glaciecola punicea. The sequence continues at coordinate 11,765 of NZ_BAET01000026.1, read as the reverse complement.
AGCCGTCTGTCAAGATGGAACGATGCTAGCTAAAGGGAGTTTGAGGTAACTTTCGTGAAATCAGGGCCGTTAATTTCTCATATTAACAGTCCATTGCTAATGAAACCTGCGGAGTCGTTTACAACCGCCCCTACCATTAAATTTTCTATTGCTTAGAGTTGTGTCGAGTGGATAGCCTATGCTCCGAAATCAAAGTCGCATTGGGTATTGAAATCATTTACAGGCTCTCATAACCACGTGTATTAGCACATGGTTAATTTGCATAATATTTGCATTTAAGAACTGAAACAAACGAAAGCAGCTATTGCACAGTGAATAATTGCCCTATTTGTTGAAATATGTGGATTATTGCAGGGTGAAAATATATAGGAGCCATGGATTATAATCGTGCGAAAAAGTGACAACTACTTGCCATCTCGACCCTATGAAAAATGTGCTTACAATCCTTTATCAGTCATTAACAACTGATACAGGTAGCAAAAATGAAAAACAACAAAACATCTATACTAATTCGACGCCCCGAATGTTTAGCTTTAACAGCTAGATCAAAATCAGCACTTCAACACGACATCAAACAGGGCTTGTTCTGCCCGCCTATAGCAATCGGTGAGAGAGCTGTGGCGTTTATTCGCCATGAAGTGGAAACCATTATTCAAGCGCGTATTGAACAGCAGTTACCTGACCAAATTAAAATATTAGTAAAAAAACTAATAAAGAACCGCTCGGCTAACATGGGAGCGCAAAGCCAATGAGCGCCATTCGAATACTACGTAAAACCGAAGTGATTAAAGTTACTGGTTTAAGTAATACGACTATTTTTGAACGCGCAAGAAATGGCGCTTTTCCGCCAGTCATATCATTAGGCGGTAGAGCAGTCGGTTATATAGCGCATGAAGTAAACGCGTTGCTATTAGCCTATTCAGCTAACTATACTGATGAAGAAATCAAACAACTGATCAAGCTTATGCTTGAGCAGCGCAAACAAAACGCCAGCGCCTTTATGACTTCCCTAACGTCTAACGATGGGGGCGCTTAATTATGACAATCAATCAATTTATATCAGGTTATGGCAAGTTTCACACCAATAACCCACTGAAGCGCGGCAAGCCTTATTTTAGTGAAACGCTGCCGATTATCAGCCTAGACGAAATAGAGGGAATGTTATCCAATCCGCAACAGGTGGACAAGGAAAAAGCCCGCTGGATTGTTTTCTCGAACTTACAAAGCCGCGAACATAAAACCCAACGCGAAAGCGGCCTGTATGGCGCCCTATGGTGTGATATTGACGAAACAGCCTTACCTGTTAATGAACTATCAGAAAGGCTAGAAACAATCACTGGCGGCTGTTTAGCGTATGTTTACACCAGCAAGAGCAGCACTCCAGGAAAGCCAAAGTATAGGGGCATTATTCCGCTGGCTGAAAGCTTAACAGGCCACGAATATATAGTTTACCAGTCTATTTTAAGCGATAAGTTAACAGCCTTAAACATAACGCCCGACAAGGCAGCAGAGAGAGCCGCACAGCCCTGTTATTTGCCTAACAAAGGCGATGATTACCACTATAGAATAATTAGCGGTGAAGGTGAACTGCTGACGCCTGAAGCATGGCGTTATGAATATGGTGTAAAGCTTCAGCAGCTCGCAGCAAAAGAAAAAGCGCAGGCAGCTAGACGACAACAGGCAGAGATAAAGAGGGAAGCTTTAGCCGCTCAAGGGTTAAGCGTATTTGAGGCGGTGAACAGGTCTTATACTATAAACCTATGTTTAAGAACATACGATTATCAAGCCAATGGTACGCGATGGTTAAGCCCTCTAAGCCAATCAGGAGCCGCGGCAGTTATCATAAAGAACAATAAATGGATCTCACACCATGGAAGCGACATAAACGCAGGCATTGGACAAGTCGCAGAGGATGGCAATAGTTGCTTTGGAGACGCGTTCGACTTAATGGTTTTCTATGAGTATGGCAACGACCGCACAGCAGCGCTCAAGTCATTAGGCGACCGCATAACGACCAACAGCGGGCAAACAATCAACGAAGCCAATCAGCAAGCTTACGCAACGCAAAAAGGAGATGAAGACACGCTGCAAATGTTTACTAAAACGGCAGCAAGTGAACCGTTTTATAAGCCTAAATTAGATTTAGCGATGTATTCGCTCAAAGGCCAATCAAAAGAAATGGAAGCTCAAATGTTAGAAGATAAGTTTGTATTAGGTGAATTTGCGCTATTAGGACAAGCAACGGCATTTTACGCCCAGCCTAACGCAGGTAAAACCCTTATGACATTGTGGCTATTGATCCAAGCCATTAAAGAAAACAACATAAAAAGCGAGGATGTTTATTACATTAATGCTGATGATAATCACAAGGGACTGGTAACAAAGCTTAAACTAGCTGAAGCCAACAATTTTCACATGCTGGCACCCTCTTATAACGGCTTTGTCGCCAATGACTTTTTGCTGATGATTAGAACGCTCATCAATGAGCAATCAGCGAGGGGTAAAATAATCATACTTGATACACTTAAAAAGTTTACTGATGTAATGGACAAAAAGACAGGTACTGAGTTCGGCAAGGTCGTACGTGAGTTTATCTCAAATGGCGGTACCGTTATCATGTTAGCACATGTAAATAAGCACAGAGATTCAGACGGCAAGCTTATTTATTCAGGTACCAGTGATATTGTCGATGATGCCGATTGCGCCTATACGCTCGATACAGGCGACCCCGATCAAGCGGGGCGAAAGGTGGTGACGTTTGAGAACTTTAAATCAAGGGGCGATGTTACTGCGAAAAAATCATACAGCTACCTTATTCAAACTGGTTTGACGTATAACGAGATATTAGAATCAATTGAACAGGTAGACGATGCCAACGCAGCAAAAGCAATCCTACAAAAACAAGTAAATGACAAGCTGGAAAAGAATGAGATTATTATCCAGTCGATTACGGATTTTATTAAAAGTGGCGTTATAACTAAAACCGAATTAGTAGAGGAAGTACGAAATAACACAGGTGAAAGCCTCAAAAAGGTACACGCAGTATTAAGAGACCATGACGGCAAGGACTATATTAGAGGCGACAGGTGGCGAGAGACGAAAGGCGATAAGAATACTCGCGTTTATATGCTGACCACGTTCTTTTGCTCAAGTGATGAAGTCAACGAGTACAAACAAGCCAAAGGAAGATAAGCATTTTTTAAGGGTTTATTGCAATAACTGGTAAACCCTTATTTTTTTATAAAAACACGCGATTACCCCACCCACTGTAAAACATACAAAATATACAAAATTAGAAAAGTTAGGAGAGAGGGTACCCCTAGCCACTCGTTCTTATTGTCTTACTGATACTCTTACTGCCATAGCTAGACAGGCTGAAGCCCGCATGTAGCCTTAATTTCGTTAACTTTGTTAATTCTTTAAATTCTTATATTTATTATACTTTTTATACTTCTCAAAGGGTACCTACTATAAGTAAGTGGATTGGCTAAAAAGGTGTTTGATACCAGATAAATGTTATGGATTGTTGATCTTCCCTGTAATGTGACTATCAATGCTGGCTGATTAAAAAGTGTCCGCACAGGGGGTCAACACGCCTTAGTTACTTTATAAAGAAAACATAAACCAAGCTTACAATTAAAATTGCACCAATTATCCATGAAGCTAGTAGCACATATGTTTTACTTTTTAACTCGCTTTCGTCACCAATATGAGAAAATTGATCAGGGTTCTTCCCTGATTTTTTTAACACTTTGATAGCAAATTCAACCTTACTTTCCATAGTCATTGGCTTATGAGAGCCAGTTTCCATTTTGATAAAACTTTCATCCTTTAAAAATATTATAAATTGATTATTACACCATTGGATAAGTTTTAACTCTGAATTTGCTTTGGCTTCGTCGACACTTTTAATGGATTCAATAAGCTCAATATCCATATTCATCTCTTCAAATTCAGAAACAACAAAATCCATTTTTTTACTGTCAGTGTCTATATTTAATGACTCGTCATGTGTAACAACAATATAATTTTTGTCTCTTAAAATCACTGCAAAGCTATTGTCCATATTGTCTATATTCCTATTAATGGTTAAATCAATTCATGACGATACAAGATTAAGACAACAAATACACTAACCTTTTATTCGCCTGTTTTTCGTACTAAACATTATGTTATAATATAACGAATTACTAAAAGCGGAGTAAATTATCATGGCAGCAAACAAAAGCAACGGCATAAGCGGAGACGTTAGGCATTTAATAAACGATGCCGTACAAATAGAACTGGCTAATCTAGCGGCCACGTTAAACGATGTTAAAGACCCCATAGATAAACTTAACTTTTTAGCTAAATTGCTTCCCTATGTATGCTCACCAATAAAGCCGCTGGCAAGTAGAGGCGCTCGAATAGAACTTGGCGAAGAAGAGTTTTAGTTTTTCGGAGTAAAACACTGTGCCCAAAGGTGACCATAGCGGAAGAACACAAACCAGAGCTTATACTCACGAGTACCAGCGCATCTATGCCAAAGCTTTTAAGCCGCTATTAACCGAGCCTTTAGGTAGTTACACCCTGACAGGTACAAATCTATTCACTACGCATAAAACATTAGAACTGAAAGAACTAAACGGCCAGCGGTTCGCTCAATTCACGATTAACGACAAGCCTCACCTTATCGGCTTAACGCTTGATGACAGCAGCGCAAGCAATAAGCTATATATCACTTGCCCTAAATGTTCAAAACAGCGCCAGAGCCTTTACGCGATCAAACAGGGCTACTATTGTCGCGAGTGTATAGGTTTACATTATTCTAGCCAGTCTGAACGGCTAAAGCATAGACGCATAAGACGTATACGCAAATTAAGAAAATCGTTATACGGTTGTTCTCACCCTGACATTAATAATTTAGTTGTGAATATAGTCTATTGGCAGAAGCCACCTTACATAAGATGGGATACGTTCGAAGCAAAGCGTAATATAATACTGAAACTAGAGCGCGAATGCTGGGGAGCATTCAACCCTCAAGAAACCTATCAAAACGTGACATTCAAGCCATAAAATGATTATTTAACTATGGTTTACTCAACTAAGAGCCTGTATTACTATTTAATACATATATAGTAGATTTTTTTGGACCTTTAATATGCTTAAACTACTTTTTATCAGCGCGTTGTTATTTTTTCAAATACATGTAAGTGCTACTGCGGAAAAAGAAACTCCAGAAATAGAACTTATTCAACAATTAGCGCAGGATGGCGATGCTGAAGCGCAGTATGAACTGGGGACTATGTACTTACTCGGCGAGGGTGTTCTTCAAAGTTTTATTACATCATATAGCTGGGCTAACATTTCTAGGTATAACGGCGCTGATGCAAAACTGCTTTTTGACTTTTTAGAAAATGAAATGTCGATGAATGATATATCAAAAGCACAGGCGCTTTCGAAACGATGTCTTGAAAGTAATTATAAAAATTGTGGAAGTTGATTAGAGCGCCTCTATTAGCTAGTGCTGAAGAATAAGAAATTTAAATTGTTATGGTATGGGAGTATCATGACACACAGGGCATTCAACCCTCGAAAAACCTTATAAAACCCGAAATCTAAATAGAATAAATGCAGGGCGTATTCAACCTTGAGAACTTATCAAAACTTAACATTCAAATAGAATAAATGCAGGGAGTGTTCAGCCAATAAGAGGACGTGTGTTTTTTCACACTTCCTAATATTTTAGTTAAAAATGAATAATAGCGCGAATGCAAAAAGTTACACATACGGATACACAAATCAGACATCAAAAACACCTACTACTTATAAATCAATGCCTTACACAATCAATTCAGTACTGGCCTCTGGTACCATTGCTGTTGTTTTCAACGGTAAGACTCCTCAAACCGTTCACATCGCATAACTCAGGATCAAAAAAAATACCTAGCTCTCTCGGCGAAACCACTGCGCAATGGCGAACGCTGGCATCCGTTATGGTGCAAGCCAGCATGGCAGTCGCAGGCTGCAACGGTTGTTCTGAGCTTAATGCCGGCTACATCTATACACCTTGATCTAAAGAGTTTTGTTTCACAAGTGATTCTGATTCCCTTGCCTTACATGATTTTGTTGACAATTTTATTTCAATCGAATTTCACATATACTGTGCACTCATACTAATTAAGACGAGGCTATGATGACACAAGATCATCGACATGAATCCATATTGACACTTCTAAAGCAAAGAGGCTCAGTGACAATTGAAGAATTAGTTGATTACTTCAAAGTTACTCCACAGACCGTCAGGCGTGATTTGTCTCATTTATCTGAACGTCAAAAATTAAGGCGCCATCACGGTGGCGCCGGGCCTATATCCAGTATAGAAAATACCTCTTATCAAACAAGGAAAATCATGGATCTTGAGGCAAAAGAAAAAATAGCGGCGCATGTCATTAAGATGATCCCAAACGGTTCTTCTTTGTTTATTAATATCGGAACAACCACCGAAACGATCGCTAGAGCCTTGCTCAATCATGAAAATTTGCAGGTTGTTACTAACAATTTGAATGTCGCTGCTATCTTGGGTGTCAAAAAAGACTTCTCAGTGTTAATCGCAGGAGGAGAAGTGCGTTCTCGTGACGGAGGCGTTATCGGTGAAGCCACTGAGGAATTTATTAATCAATTTCGGATGGATTTTGGAATTATTGGTATTAGTGGTATTGAAGATAATGGTTCTTTGTTGGACTTTGATTTTCGTGAAGTAAAAGTTGCTCAAGCAATTATTAAAAATTCTAGAAGAGTATTGCTCGCCGCTGACAATTCGAAATTTGGCCGCTATGCCATGGTACGCCTCGGCAATATCGATCAGGCACATGATGTGATAACTGACAGTATGCCACCAAAGAGCATTCAAACAATTCTAAACAACCATGATGTTAAACTACATATCGTATAGATAACTGCAAACCATCTAGTTTTAATCAATTAGGTCACTTGCCAATTATTTTCTTTTTATGTTCGAAAATGTTTGCAAGTATTCGTTAATGAGTGTTATTTTACTAAATAGAACATGCGAAAACAATCTAAAACAAATCTTTAGCATTATTTGGTCCTTTTTTATGAGATTAAAAAGCATCAGCCACATCTTCTAATAGTCCAAGACCAGTAATCGACGAGTTTAGATATCTATGATTTTAAGAGAAACCAATATAAAAAAATTATCGGCCGAAGTATTTGATGTGCTGGTAATAGGCGCAGGCATAAATGGTGCCGTTTCTGCCGCCTCTTTATCTAGAAAAGGGGCAAGCGTAGCGATGATAGATAAAGGTGATTTTGCCGGCCATACCTCTTCTAATTCGTCCAATCTTGCATGGGGCGGTATTAAGTACCTTGAAAACCACGAATATTTTTTGGTTAACAAACTGTGCAAAAGCCGTAATCATTTAATGCGTAGCTACCCTTCTACAGTACAAGAAATTCGCTTCTTAACCACATTACAAAAAGGCTTTCGTTTTCCTGCATGGTTCGTATTCATGGGCACTTGTATGTATTGGATAATGGGCAGGTTTTTCACGCAAATGCCGATCCTTTTATCAGCAAAAAAAATAAGAGAGGCCGAACCAGCCATCAATATATCAAATGCGCAGGGAGGATTTGAATATTCGGATGCGTTTTTACATGATAATGACGCTCGTTTTGTTTTTAATTTTGTGCGCAGTTCGATGGACAATGGTGCTATTGTGACTAACTACGTTGGTGCACTCGGTAGCGAAAAGGTAGATGGTATTTGGCAGACACAAGCTATCGACGGGCAGTCGGGTAAAGTATTTACCATACAATCAAAGGCGATCATTAATGCCTGCGGACCTATGGTTGACAAGTATAATGATGAAATTAAGCAACAAACGGAACACAGCCATTTGTATTCGAAGGGCGTGCATCTAATTGTTGATAAGCTCACAAAAGTGGATAAAGTATTAGCTTTTTTTGCATCTGACGGTCGTTTATTTTTTGTTATCCCAATGGGACAGAAAACCTGCATAGGCACCACCGATAATCAAGTTGAAAACCCAATGACGTCGGTAACTGAAGAAGACCGAGACTTCATTCTTGATAACGTAAACGCACTGCTAAATTTACCAAAGCCATTAACCCGCGATGATATTATTTCTGAGCGTTGGGGTGTGCGTCCATTAGCAGTGAAAGGCGCAGGTGGCACTGCTGACTGGGTTGCATTGTCTCGAAAGCATGCGGTAGATGTGAACAAAGAAGACAAGTACTTGAGTATTTTTGGTGGCAAGTTGACCGACTGTATAAATGTAGGCGAGGAAGTTGCTGATCTTGTTGAAGATTTAGGTATTTCACTGCCGTATAAAGACGCGATTTGGTATGGTGAATCTTCGCTTGAGATTAAAAAGGAATTTGAGTATAGAGCAGGGTTGATTGGTCTAGACGATATGACGCCAAGCTATAGTTCCGAAAAGCTCACCGTAAGACTGTGGCGACGTTATGACATTCATGCACTACAAATATTAGACGAGATTCAGCGTGACCCAAGCCAAGCTGAGCAATTAATGCGTAACGCAGAGTACTTGCGAGCTGAGGTGCACTATGCAGCAAGAAGAGAAATGATCACAAACCTTGAAGACTTTTTACGTCGTCGCTCTAAGATTGAAATGGTGTTAAGGAAAACTGAAATTATCAACACACAGGGGATTATCGAAGCATGCCAAATTTTATTTGGTGACCAAGCAGAACAGAAACGTAAAGAGTATGTTGATAAAGTGCTGCAAGACTATCCTGATGCACCCGTGGCACAGCCAAGAGCTATATCATAGAATACTTAAGTAGGCTCATGCTCACCCTAAGGTAAACAATAAGCTATAGACGCCAACTAGTTGGTATCCGATATCTTTTCTACTTCCCAAGCACATTTTTTTTGTAACGCTTGGTCAGTTTAGCAAGCCTTATCCTATCTTGAATTAGACTAAACAATGCAGAAGCATTTTGTTTAGGCACTTTGGACCTGCCCAATCTTTGCAATTGGCGTCTTACTAGTGCCATTGTGGCGAGTGCTGCAAGTGTTTTATTTTTCCAATCCACCTTGGGCGTAAACCCAAGCGCTTCGGCATTAGTTTTCCATATTCTGACTAAATCAGGTTTATATGCCATTGCACTGGCAATACCCACTAAATCGATGTGTTCGTTTCTTACTTGATTTGCAACAGCCAAACGTTTAATACCGCCCGTGGTCATTATTTTAAGTGTTGTCTGTAGCGCTATAGATTTAGCAAATTCCAGAAAATATGCTTCACGCGCTAGTGTACGATCATCCGCGCTACGCCCTTGCATTGCAGGCGCCTCGTAGCTTCCGCCCGATAACTCAACAAAGTCAACGTCCATTTTTTCTAGTTGCTGAACCACAAGTATTGCGTCGGTAATATCAAATCCACCGCGTTGAAAGTCGGCAGAATTAAGCTTTACAGAAATGGAAAAGCGAGTAGACACTGCTTTTTTAACACTACACACTATTTCGATCAATAAGCGAGAGCGATTTACGATTTTGCCGCCCCATTTGTCTTGTCGTTTATTAACCAACGGGCTTAAAAATTGAGATAATAGGTAACCGTGAGCTGCATGGATTTGAACACCATCAAAGCCCGCCTCTTCGGCTTTTTTAGCGGTAATGGCAAAGCGTGATATAACATCTTGAATGTCAGTCTCACTCATTGTTTCTGGCTGAGAAAACATAGAGGAGTGTTTACCTAATTCAAGCGGTGTGCTTGAAGGCGCAATTGTTTTACCCCCTAAGCTTCTGTAGGTCTGTCGACCAGGATGGTTAATTTGCATGATTATTTTCACACCATGCTTTTTGCTTAATTTCGCCCATTCTGTAAATGGTGCTAGCTCACTATTTGCATGTAAAGCGATGCCGCCGGGTCCTGTCATGGCTTGGGGGTCCACCATAACATTGCCGGTTATGATTGCGCCCATTTCGCCCTTAGCCCATGCAGTGTATAAATTAAAAATATCACTGCCAGGTTGCTGCACTTCGTTTGCCATATTTTCTTCCATGGCGGCTTTAATCAATCTATTGTGTAAAAATAAGCCAGATGTCAAAACGATAGGTTCAAATACATCCATTTAAAAAACCTCTATGCCTGCAAACTAAGAGAGTAACCAGAATATTTACGCATATTAATGACTCTGTCTTCATCAAGTAAAAGATACTGACCTTTAATACCTAATAAGGTTGCTTCAAATATAGGTTCTTTATCTAAATTTATTGATTTAATTTTAACTGGGTAATGATTAACCGGATAATTGATTTCAACTGGCTTAGGTTCTAACGCTTGAACAGCTTGAAGGCCATATTTATCTTGAATTGCTTGCAAGGGTTTTTGGATGAGAATATGCACTTTTTCCTGCATCGTCACAAGATCTAAGGTGTCGGGCTGACCTTTTAGCATGGTTCGCCAATTAGTTTTATCACCTATGTGCTTAGCTATTTCTATTTCAACTAAACCGCTTAGTAAGCGCTCTTTTACTCTAAATATTGCCATCGCTTGAGAAGCCCCCTGGTCTATCCATCTCGACGACACCCCCTTGCTTACATGCCTCGTTATGCCTATTTTAATTTGACCTGTGTTGGCTAGATATACAAAGTGATCTTGCAGGCAGTTCTCCTCGCCCCATTTAGGTTCTCGGCAGGTGCCTTGTTCATAGTGACATTTTTCTGGTTTTATAATACAGGAATCACATCGTGCTAAACGAGTCAGGCAAACATAACAGTATCCTTGACTAAAGCTCTTTTTAGTCTTCCTATTACAATGAATACAGTTAATTTCACCGCTGTATTGGACTGCAATTTCGTGACCAATTAGCGCGTTCATGTTTACCTGTGAATCACCCACAGGAAGTTGATATTGTGCATTGTTGTCACCATCTACCGAAACATGCATTTTGGCGATTTGGCCAGACCATTCATTGGGCATTTAGAAACCTATATTTTGTATTTACGGATGCTAGAAAAATTTTAGTAATATAGATTAGCTATTGCTTTTAGCACACCTATCTTTTGGAGATTATAGCATCTAATGACTCTAAATTAATAAATCAAGAGCTCCTTGTAAGTATAAAACCTGAATAAAACGAAGATGAATGCTAACGTGGTTTTTATCTAGTTTTAATATGAGCTTAGTCTCGCATGAAGAACAGCTTTAGTTGAGAATGTGAACGACTTGAGTATAATCCTTGGTAGGTCTACTTACTTAACAGAATAATATGAAAATTTGTGGCATAGAAATTAAAGGCACTGAAGCGGTAATTTGTTTACTCAGTTATCAAGATGGTTTGTTCACCATACCTGACTGCAGAGTGCGCAAAGTTGATTTTAGCAAAGAGAATAAAACCTCTGATATTCGCTACTTTCAAAGCACATTTGCAAAACTTACGGAAGACTACAAAATTAATAAAGTTATTATTAAAGAGAGGCCGCTGAAGGGGAAATTTGCAGGTGGTGGTTTAGGCTTCAAAATGGAATCAGCAATTCAATTAATTTCATCACTGGACGTTGAATTAATGTCTGCTACTGCATTAAAAGAATCGTTAAAACGTAATCCGGTAACTGTTTCTTTTGGTGAAACGGGGCTTAAGATTTTTCAGCAAAATGCTTTTGAGATTGCTTACGCTGCGCATATGAATGAGGTGTATGGTAGTGGAGAATAATACGTACTAAGTGCAGATTTTTAATGACCGCGCACCATGCAGATTTTTAGTGACCGCTC
>NZ_BAET01000027.1 GCF_000252165.1 Glaciecola punicea ACAM 611 | reverse complement strand
AAATACTAAAAATGCAAAGAGGTCGCTTAGTTAAGCGGCTTTTTTTATGCCCAAAATTTAGTGCTAATAACACGGGTGTACATTTGTATTGTCCGAATGTCCGAATGTCCGAATGTCTGAATGTCTGAATGACCTAGAAAGTCTTGCATTGCTCAATTGCCGGAATCAAAGATCTACGCCATCAATAGATTTGGTAAGTTTAAGGGTTCTACGTCAGAAATTATTAGACATCATGAACAAAAGGTTCGGGCTACACTGTCCAGTAATTTTTTATTGTACTTTATTTTATTTGTGGCCTGTTTCACGTTTTTATAGGTGTGACTCACAGTGTCACATAACAAGTAAATTGAAGACACACCCTGTGACGCATAGCATCTAGTTGAACGGATAATGCAGCTACTCTTCATCTCATCGCGCTTAGTAATCATTTGTGTGCTTTCATGACTAACGATAAAGTGTCTTTATTAAATGATAGCCAAACTTTGTTTTCACCGGCCCATGTACAGTCAATATATCTTTTTTAAAGACGACATCATCAAACGCTTTTACCATTTGCCCGCGACGAAACTCACCCAAATCACCGCCTTTTTTGCCTGAGGGACATACTGAATGACGCTTGGCTAGAGTGGAAAAGTCTTTGCCTTTATTAAGTTGAATAAGTAGCTCGTTCGCTTCTTTTTCAGTTTTTACTAAAATATGTAAAGCACATGCGGTTGCCATAATATTGGTCTCATAATGATGTAAGTAGCAATACATTAATGTTGCTGTAAACTTTGGTATTACACAATGTATAAATATTCAATACGCGTATAAAGAGAGGGTAGGTAATGACAAATCTTGCTTAAATTTCACTTGTGTAATGTGTACTAGACGACCAATTACACGAAACACTTCAAATTTTAGCATTATAAATTACAGTAGTAAGCATTTAGGCAGAGTCGTTCAAAGTCGTTCACACAATATGAATGTACTTGCCTATGTGAGCACCAAGGCCACATTATTTTATGGCAAGGCCCTTAATAACAAATAATAGTGAACAAAAAATTATCTTTTAGGCATAGATGGTAACTGGAAAATGAGTCAACTCAACACAATTAGTTTTAAAAACGAATGGGTAAGTCCTTCAAAAATAGTCTGCATAGGTCGAAATTACCTTGATCACATAACAGAGTTAGGCAATCAAATCCCCTTTGAGCCTGTCATATTTTTAAAGCCCAACTCGGCTATCAGTGAAGACTTGAATAGCAAAAATCAAGATGAAATTCATTACGAAGGAGAGCTTTGCTTTATCATTAAAAATGGGGAAATTGCAGGACTAGGGTTTGGACTTGATTTAACCAAACGTAAATTACAGTCTCAGTTAAAAGAAAAAGGTCTGCCTTGGGAGCGGGCAAAAGCATTTGACGGCTCTGCGGTGTTTAGTGCCTTCGTAGAACTCCCCGCAGATATCAGCAATGTAACATTTGCATTAAGCGTCAATGAGCACCTCGTTCAGCAAGGGCGCGTTAAATTGATGATGAATACGCCATACTGCCTTGTTGAAAATATAAGCGCATTTATGAGTTTGGTCGATAACGATATTATTATGACAGGAACACCAAGCGGGGTCGGTAAAGTTGAAAAAGGACAGATTTTCTTAGGTGAGGTTTTCGATGGCACTCAAGGTCTTATTTCAAAACAATGGACAGTACTGTCATAACTATAATATTGTGGTCTGGTATTTGATTGCCGCACGTATAAAACAATAAAATACGCAAGCCCAACATGAGACACGCTATTATCCCTATGAGAGCAATTGAAATATTTTGGATATTCCTAAAATTAGGACTCACCAGCTTTGGCGGGCCCGTGGCGCATCTAGCCTATTTTAGGCAGGCGTTTGTGGAAAATAGAAACTGGTTCAGCGAAGCGCAATATGCGCATTTGCTGACCATTTGCCAAACTATTCCAGGCCCTGCGAGCAGTCAAGTGGGGTTTGCTATTGGCCTTCTCAGAGGTGGCTGGCTTGGGGCTACCTTGGCTTTTATTGGTTTCACCTTGCCTTCGGTTTTGCTGCTGCTTTTATTTGCTAATAGCTTAAGTTTACTCGATTCATGGGTAGGCCAAGCAAGTTTACACGGCCTAGCAATATTGACCTTCATTGTTGTGCTACAGGCCGTTATTGGCATGAGTAAACAGCTGCTAACAGTGCCTCTATCGTGGATAATCGCTGTAGTCATGTTTTGTGTAGTGTTGTTAACTAGCGCGCTATTATGGCAAGTGATGGCTTTAATGCTGTGTGCAATAGTCAGCAGCGGGCTATTAAAAAAAGACACGCAAGAAAACCATTCAGACGCACCGATGTTTTCTTCTTTTCCTCACAAGTTTACGTTAACCACAACATGGCTTGCTGCAGGCTTGTTTGTTGGCTTGTTTATCGTGCTAATTGGAAACCCATTTAACTTTACTCAATACTTATACGCGCAAGCACCGGCTTACTATGCCTCGGGCGCGATGGTGTTTGGCGGTGGGCATGTTGTGCTGCCGTTCTTAGAGCAAACTACGGTAGCCCAAGGATTGGTTAGCCAAGAGGTGTTTTTAGCAGGCTATGGTGCAACTCAGGCTGTTCCCGGCCCTATGTTCTCGTTCGCTGCCTATTTGGGCTATATGGGTGAATTGCATCAACAGCTTGTTAATGGTGGTGATACAAATGTAAGCAATGCAGTCCTTGCCGCTTTGCTGGCGACCCTTTTTGTCTTCTTACCCGGCTTTTTGCTAGTAAGTGCCATTTTGCCTATTTCGCAGAAGTTGTTTGCCTATGCTTTTGTAAGACGGGCCTTTGTAGGCGCTAATGCTGCGGTAGTTGGTTTGTTAGCTGCAACCCTATACGATCCTATTTTCACGCATGCTATACAAAGCAATCACGATGTGGTCATCGCCGGCATCGGGTTCATAGCACTTAGCCGTTTTAAAGCACCGGTATTGGTCATTGTTTGTTTATGCATTATTGTAAAAGTGCTGTTTGTTTCAATGTCGATGTAAACGCTTATTGCTGAAATGTTATTTAGCGCATTCCCAAATATCCCATCGGGAAAGCCGAACGAAGAAACAATATAAACAATATTTTCATTGAGGGTATAAGTTTGTAAACTCTTATGCATATTTGAAGTATAATTTTAATAACGCTTTACAATAAGAAACACCCTAAAACGACAATAAAATAAAGGATACGACTCAATATGAATTTTAAAAAAACCGCTGTTGCATTAGCTTTATTTGGCTTTACGAGCGCCAGTATTGCGCAAGCTACCTTTAGTTTTGTGGCGCAAAGCGATATGAAAGCGCCCAGTCACGTTGTGTTTGTAGACGACCTAGAAAACCTAGATGGCGCCGCAGCAAGGCTAAACACAGCCTCTGAAGGTCAACTGCTTAAGTTACTTGCGCTGAACGATTTTGAAACAAAGCTTGGTCACGTGCAGCATTTGCAAATGGTAGCGGGTTTGGAGTCGCTGCTGGTTATTGGCAGTAAGGATGACAACGGAATAAGCGCCTCTGAGCTTCAAGATTTAGGCGGCATAATTGCCTCGTCGTTGTATTCTACTACCAAAACGGTTGACGTGGCGGTTCATATTGACAACTTAACACTAACAGACACTACTCTTTTTACGCCTAGTGCGCTTATTGCTAGCGGCTATCATATGCGTGACTACAGTTTTGACAAATATAAAACAAAGAAAGATGAAGGCAAGTCTACCGTTACCTTAGTCACTCAAAATGCAGAAATGGCGGAAAACCATTATCAAAACGATTTAAAATATGTGGCACAAGGCATCCATATGGCACGCGATATTGCCACAGAGCCGGGCAACAATATGTACCCGGAAGTATTTGCAGACAAAATAAAGGCTGCATTTAGCGGCATTGACAACGTAAAAGTAAAAGTACTTGACGTAAGAGACATGGAAAAGTACAACATGGGCGCATTGCTTGGCGTGGGTAAAGGCTCGGTTCATGATCCTCGCTTGGTCATCATTGAGTATTTAGGCGGTGATAAAAACACGGCGCCAATTGCGCTTGCAGGGAAAGGCATTACCTTTGATACCGGCGGCATAAGTTTAAAAGATAACGATGGTATGTGGGCTATGAAGTCAGATTTAGCCGGCGCATCAGCCGTTGCTGGCACTATGCATGCGATTGCTAATAGAGGTGAAAAAATTAACGTTATTGGTATTATGGCAATGGCTGAAAATATGCCCGGTGCTAGCGCAATAAGACCAGGCGATGTGCTTGACACAATGAAAGGCACTACCATAGAGATAATGAGCACCGACGCCGAAGGCCGTCTGGTATTGGCAGACGCCGTTTATTACGTGCAGCAAGAATATAAGCCAAGTATGCTGTTAAACATTGCTACATTGACAGGCTCAGCAGCGCGAGCGCTAAGCGATGAATACGCGGCAGTGATAACACGCGATTTTGAGTTGTCTACGCAAATGATGGAAGTGGGCAAGCGTTCGGGAGAGCATGTATGGCCCTTACCGCTTCACGCTAATCATTTTGAACAGATAAAGTCGCCTATCGCCGATATTAAAAATTCAGGCGCAGGCAACCCTGGTGCGAGTATAGCCGCTGCTGTTATTGCCACATTCGTGGATGAGTCACTGCCATGGGTACACTTAGACATAGCAGGAGTTGATTGGCTAAGTGAGGATATTGACGTTTCGCCCAAAGGCAGTCAAGGTTGGGGCGTACGCTTTATGGATCAAGTTGTTAGAGAGCAGGTAAAGTAAGGCTTACACAAACGCGCGAATTATTGCAAAGCCTGCTAAGGTGAACGGCACCGACACCACGGTGCTTATTGCAATAATTTGCGCAGCAAGTTCATGATTCCCACCAATTTTACGCGCCATGACATAGCTTGCCGCCGCGGTTGGACTAATAGCCATTAAAAACACAATCATAAGAGCCATTCCCTCAACGCCCGCTAACACCGCGACCGCGACAATAACAATAGGGTACACGACGCACTTAACCGTAATACTGAATAGGCTGGCAAGACCATTTTGACGCATAGTCGAGAAACGCAGTGCGGCACCTGTGCATAAAAGTGCTAAGGGCAGTGTGAGTTGGGCAAAATATTGAATACTGTTAGTTGCAATTTGCGGTAGTTTAACAGCTAGGATAGAGGCCAATAGTCCTGCCACAATAGACAATATAATAGGATTGGTCACAATGTCTTTGGCTATTTTTGTGTAAGAGCTTTGTTTATCTTGATATACGTTAAGCACAGCAACCGACAGCAAATTATACAAAATAGTGAGGCCGCCCAAGTACACAGAGCCATAGGCTAAACCTTCACTTCCGTAAGCGTTAGCGCAATATGCCAAGCCAATTATGCCCATATTAGAGCGAAACGAACCTTGAATGACGACGCCACGATCTTGCTTGTTCTTAATAAGCAAAGACGTTGTTAGCAGCATGGCTACAAACACCAGTAAGGTGCCGGCCATACCAGCGCCGATGACGGTGAAATTAGCAAGTTGCCCCACAGAGCTAGTGCTAATGGTGCTAAATAATAATGCGGGCAGTGCGAAGTTAAAGACTAAACGCGAGGCTTTTTCGACAAAAGCGTCGTCTAAGGTGCCGTATCTGTGAAGCCCATAGCCAAACGCTATCATTACTATTACTGGCCCAATTACTGATACGGCAAAGCTTACGAAATTTAAATTAGGCTGCAAGGGCTTTATGCCTGTTGGTTAATAATTAAAGGTTGTCTATATACTTTAATATACTACCAAATGCACGCGATCCATTCTTCTGAATTTGTTTATCAAAGTATAGTGGACCAATTAAGAAGGTGCTTATCCTGCCTTTTGAAATCCATTTCGCGTGGGTTTTGCCGTCAACTTCAGATAAGTGCACTTCGCCTAAGTGATGATCGTAGGGAAGTGGTTTTGAAAATATAATCTTATAGCCTAAAACCGCTTTTTTTGTCTCTTGATCCGATTTGCTGCTCGCAGGCTCATAACGCACAATTTCTTCGTGAAGCGTGCCAATAGCCGCTACTACTTCGCGTACTGCCCCCAAGCCGTTTTTATGCTCTGTGCCTTCTTTAAGTAAACTAGATTTATCGACCCCTTTGAACTGGGAATAATTTGCGTGGTCACTTATTAGCTCAAACACCTGCTCTATAGGCTTATTAATAATACGTTCTACAGAAATATTGAACATTAGTTACTTCTCTCTTTTTTTAGGTGACTGTTATCTAAGCGCACGTCTTAGTATTTTACCCACTGTTGACTTGGGCAGCTCATCTATCACATTAAATTCTTTGGGTACTTTATAAGGGGTTAAAAATTCGCGGCAGTGCTGGCTAAGTTCTTTGTCACTTACCGGAGCATTAACCGTTATATAAGCGCAAACACGCTCTTGAGAATGCTCGTCAGGCTTGCCAACCACCGCCGCCTCTAGCACATTAGGGTGTCTACTTAACACATCTTCAACCTCATTAGGATATACATTAAAACCAGACACAATTATAAGATCTTTTAAGCGATCTACAATTTTAATACAGCCGTCGGGTAAGCGCACGCCAACATCACCGGTTTTAAAATAGCCATTAGCAGTCATTACTTTTGCGGTTTCATCGTCGCGCTGCCAATATCCGCGCATTACCTGCGGGCCTTTAACCGCGATTTGGCCCTCTTGTCCATCGACGACTGGTGCATCGTTGGTGTCTAGTAACTGAATGTCGGTTTGGTCTAAAGGTAGGCCGACGCTGCCTATTACTTCTTTACCGGGTATATTAAACGCCACAACCGGTGCTGTTTCAGACAGTCCATACCCCTCGGTAACTGAACAGCCCGTGGTTTTTTCCCAAAGCTGGGCCGCTGACTGCGTTAAGGCAGTACCGCCTGACATGGTCAGTCGCAGCGTTGAAAAATCAAGTTTTACAAAGTCTGGCTGGTGGCACAAGCCCATAAATAGTGTGTTAATGCCTGCAAACGCCGTAAATTTGTGAGGTTTGAGCGTTTCCACAAAACCATCCATATCACGCGGATTAGGTATTAGCACATTTAGTGCACCTTTAGCGAAAAAAGTCATCATGCATACCGTAAATGCATAGATATGATAAAGCGGTAGCGGACAAATAACGACCTCTTCACCGTCTATTAAGCGTGTACCAAGCCGGTTTAAGGTTTGAATGCTGTTAGCAAGTACGTTTTTATGGCTTAGCTCAGCGCCTTTCGATACGCCGGTAGTGCCGCCTGTATATTGAAGAATGCATGGATCTTCTAAGCTAGCTGATGCTCTGTGTATGCTAAGCACTGTGGGCACTTTGGCAAATATTTCTGCATAGCAAGGGTATTCAAGCCCACTAATTTCTTTGTTATCTAGCAATTGCGCTGCACTCGTCACAATTACGGTGTCGATATTAACGGCGCCGGCGATAGCTTCATACTTGGGTAAGAGGTCGGTTAATATTACGAGCGCGGTGGTGCCAGAGTCGTTAAATTGATGCTGCATTTCAGTTGGGGTATATAAGGGATTGGTGTTTACCACGATAAGCCCCGCGCGCAGCGCTCCATATACCGCGATTGGATGCTGAATTAAATTAGGCAGTTGAATCGCAATTCTATCACCGGGTTTCAAGTCGGTATGGTGCTGAAGATAGTTAGCAAAGCGTGCCGATAAGTCATTCATTTCGGCGAAGGTTTTAGTTTGGCCTAATGCATTGTAACAAGGACGTTGCGCATACTTTTCAAATGTCTCTTCTATATAATCGGCTAAGCTATAAATGTGGCTAGGGATTAGATTGCCTTTAGTAAACGTGGGTTGGCTTATATGCATAGTATCCTCTGTAAGGGCTGTTAAATATATGGCTTAGTGTGCGAACTAACGTAGCAATATACTAATATGCGCACCAATTTAACACTTTTTTTACACATTGGAGTTATTACACTTATGATGAATGTGCTATTGATTTGATGAATAATTCGTTTACTGGCGCATTATCACCAGCAACGAGGCTAAGCCGCCTTAGTTTGGGGTCGGCGAAGTCGCATAAAACATAAGCCGCCAAGTAAACCTGCGCCAATTTGCAATATAATGCCGAAAAGAGAGCGAGCGCCCGCCAGCAAAGTAACGCCCAAAATTGGCTGCATGCCCACTAGAATGGCCGCCATTGTAAAGCCACCCGCCACAACATACAGGTAAGGCGAAGTGGCGCGAGTGTGCTTGCGTATTGTTTTAGCAATCAAAAAGGCAATGACCAAGCCTATTGTAATGATCACGCCATAGCTTGGTAACAAGCCAAGCAAATCTTGCCACGACATATATATCCGCTGCGACCACGTAATATCAATGTCTATGTTGCTTAGTGCTAACAGCACCATTTGGGTTTGTAATAAGCACGCACTAATAATGGTTACTAATGCGGCGAGTAAGAAATGCTGGAGTAGAACAAGTTTTTTCATAAAAGTCTTAGTGGTAGAAAACATTTTGCGTGATAACATAATTCGCTATAGTAGTGTTTTTTTATCGTCAGAGGCAAGTGTAGAATGAAATTTGATGGAACATACAAATCAATGCGATTACCACAACGTAAACTCGCTTTATTTTTGCGCCCGCCGTGGATTAATATCGCACTTACTTTGGCTACCTTACTAACGTGCTATGTCGCTAATGCTAGCAGTACGAAAAACGTTGTTGATGATACGCTTAGTTTATCCCCCATCATTATAGATCTATCGGCATCTTGGGCCATCAACGTTGGCCCCGATAATTTGCTATATGTTACTCATCGCTCAGGCCTGTTATCTACGTATTCGCTGTCAGGTGAGTTATTAACAAAGATTGATTTGCAGCTTAATGACCTTTATTACGCGGGTCAAGGTGGATTATCAGCCATTGCTTTTCACCCAAATTTTGATCGCCAGCCTTGGATTTATTTATCATATTCTTATGGTAGTAAAACCGCTAACGGTTTAAAAGTAATTCGCGTTTTGTTAAAAAACGCAAAGCCTGAAAGTGAACAGTTGGCAAACCCTAGCACGCCAAGAGCCCTTAACATCGACGGCGTTGCCGTATCTGAAACTATTTTTGAACAAGCCGATTTGCGCAGCACCGCCGCACACTATGGCGCGCGGCTAGCTTTTATGGCCGACAACAGTCTACTTATTAGCACCGGCGACGGTTTTGACTACCGCGAGCACGCACAAAAAAGAACATCCGATATGGGTAAAATACTGCGCCTGACCGACACGGGTGAGGCGCATGCTGGTAACCCTTTTATGTCGGGGGATACGTTTTCCCAAAGAGCCGTGTACAGTTTTGGGCATCGTAATCCACAGGGTTTAATTGTGCTTTCTGATCAGCAAATTGTTGCGCACGAACACGGTCCTGCAGGCGGCGACGAGATTAATCTTATCAATAGTGGCGTAAACTATGGTTGGCCTGTCATAACGCAGGGTAAAGATTACATTGGTAGTTTAATTAGCCCTTTTACCGAGTATGACAATATGGAGCAGCCTGCTTTTAACTGGACGCCCTCGATTGCGCCGTCAGGAATGATTTTTTATAACAGCGAAGTAATTCCTGACTTTAGCAATCGTTTACTACTTACATCACTCAAATATCAACAGCTACATTCGCTCGTATTAAATAACGAAAGTGTGACAGATGAGCGCATCTTTTTTGCAAACAGTGGCTACAGAATGCGCGATATTACTATGTCAAAAGACGGCCGAGTCTTTATCTTGGCCGACGGTGATATGGCCTCTGTATTTGAAGTCGTGATGCAATAGTGGTATCGCATCACTTTGGTGAATGCTAGGTATAATCGCTTGATTGCTCAATCCTATTCATCTTCTGGGTATAAATGGTATACTTGCGCCTATCCCAAAATTCTCATTACATAGCGATGCTATGGCAATTTAAAACGTGGCTAGCCCACATTAGAGGACGTAAAACGTGTTAGAAGATTATCGTAAGCATGTTGCCGAACGTGCGCAGCAAAATATTCCGCCAAAGCCGTTAAATCCAGAGCAAGTTGCTGGTTTAATCAAACTTTTAAAAAATCCGCCTGCAGGCGAAGAAGAGTTTCTAGTTGAATTGCTAGCCGAGCGTGTGCCTCCCGGTGTAGATGAAGCGGCATACGTAAAAGCCGGATTTTTAAGTGCTATTGCTAAGGGTGAAGAGATCTGTATTTTGATTAGTAAAGAGTCGGCGGTGCAACTTCTTGGCAATATGCACGGTGGTTATAACATTACGACGTTAGTCGAGCTGCTTGACGACAGCGACTTAGTTGAACTAGCGGCAGAAGAATTAAAGCACACACTATTAATGTTTGACGCCTTTCATGATGTTGAGGAAAAACACAAAGCGGGCAACAAGTACGCGACTGAAATCATGCATTCATGGGCTGAAGCAGAATGGTTTACAGGACGAGAAGACTTACCTGAAAAAATAACCGCGACCGTTTATAAAGTTACCGGTGAAATTAATACTGACGATTTATCACCCGCACCCGACGCATGGTCTCGTCCCGACATTCCTTTACACGCTCGCGCTATGTTTAAGATGCGTCGCGATGGCCTTGAACCTGAAATACAGGGTGAAGTAGGTCCGTTGGCACAAATTCATGAAATGAAAGAAAAAGGTCACCCGGTTGTATTTGTAGGTGATGTAGTAGGAACAGGTTCCTCGCGTAAATCAGCCACCAACTCGGTTTTGTGGTTCTTCGGCGAAGACTTGCCGGGCGTGCCTAATAAACGTGGCGGCGGCATTTGTATTGGCGCCAAAGTAGCGCCTATCTTCTTCAACACAATGGAAGACGCCGGAGCATTAGTGTTTGAAGCCGACGTAGAAAAAATGAACATGGGCGACACCATCGACATTTATCCACTTGAGGGCATTATCAAAAATACTGACAGCGGTGAAGTTATCGCACAATATAGCTATAAGTCAAAAGTGCTGCTTGATGAAGTGCGTGCCGGTGGCCGTATCAACCTAATTATTGGGCGAGGCCTAACGCAAAAAGCATGCGAATCATTGGGACTTGGCGTTAGCGATATATTCCGTGTACCAGAAGTGCCTACCGCCACCAATGCAGGTTTTACGCTTGCTCAAAAAATGGTTGGAAAAGCCTGTGGTGTCCACGGTATGCGCCCTGGTACTTACTGCGAACCTAAAATGACCACGGTCGGCTCACAAGATACAACCGGGCCGATGACCCGCGATGAGCTAAAAGATTTAGCTTGTTTAGGATTTTCAGCCGATTTAACCATGCAGTCGTTTTGCCACACCGCGGCGTATCCGAAGCCTGTTGATATTGAAACACAACATACACTACCCGACTTCATGATGAACCGGGGTGGTGTTTCATTGCGCCCAGGCGACGGTATTATCCATTCGTGGTTAAATCGTATGCTACTGCCTGACACAGTGGGCACCGGCGGTGATTCACATACGCGTTTCCCCATGGGTATCTCGTTCCCGGCAGGTTCTGGCTTGGTCGCATTTGCTGCCGCGACAGGTGTAATGCCGCTAGATATGCCTGAATCTATACTGGTGCGCTTTAAAGGCAAAATGAAGGCAGGCATAACTCTGCGCGATTTGGTGCATGCAATACCGCTTTATGGCATTAAAAATGGCTTATTAACGGTGGCTAAAAAAGGTAAAGTAAACGCATTTTCTGGCCGTATACTAGAGATTGAAGGTTTAGAAGATCTAACCGTAGAACAAGCCTTTGAGCTGTCAGACGCCTCGGCCGAGCGCTCAGCGGCAGGATGTACCATCAAAATGTCAAAAGAGTCTATTGGCGAATACTTGAAATCTAACATTACCATGCTACGTTGGATGATCAACGAAGGCTACGGTGACGCACGTACGATTGAACGTCGCGCCCTTAAAATGGAAGAGTGGTTGGCTAACCCAGTATTGATGGAAGCTGATAAAGACGCTGAATATGCGGAAATATTAGAGATAGATTTAGCTGATATCGACGAGCCTATTCTGTGCTGTCCTAACGATCCTGACGACGCTAAAAGCTTGTCTGATGTAGCCGGTAACAAAATAGATGAGGTCTTTATTGGTTCATGCATGACTAATATAGGCCACTTCAGAGCCGCAGGTAAGCTACTTGAACAATTCAACGGCACCTTACCTACGCGCCTGTGGATTTCACCACCCACTAAAATGGACAAAGCGCAGCTTATGGAAGAGGGCTACTACAATATATATGGCCGCGCTGGCGTTAGAACCGAAATGCCAGGCTGTTCACTGTGTATGGGTAACCAAGCGCGCGTATTAGCGGGTGCTACTGTATTGTCTACTTCAACACGTAACTTCCCAAATCGCCTAGGTGACGGTGCTGATGTATACTTGTGTTCAGCTGAAATTGCTGCGGTTGGCGCAATCTTAGGTAAAATTCCTAGTAAGGAAGAGTACATGGATTATGCTAACAAGATTGACTCGATGAGCTCTGAGGTTTTCCGTTATTTGAACTTTGATCGTATGGAATCATTTAAAAAAGCGGAAGAAGAAGCGAAAGCGAATATCATTCCTACTTTAAACCTTGCCTAGGGATGGCATTGTCTCAGCTACGCTAATGTAGTGAAGTCAGAGTCTTAACTAGCAAACAAAAGCCGAGTTTAGTATATTCACTGCTCGGCTTTTTTGTGCAAGGAATTATCATGTCAGCTAGACCTTCATCAGCATTTTTACTCGTATTAGCATTATTGTGTCTATTAAGCCTTATGTCATGCGCAAAGCCTAGCAGCGTTGCTGATAAGGCAAGCCAAGAAAATCAAACACTGGCAAATATTTCGCAAAACAATGAGCCTGCTGATTTTGATGCAATGAGCGATGAAGAAGCTGACGCCTGGTTTGCTGCTAAAGCTGGCGATGGCAAAATTCCCTTGACGATTGGGGCAACAAAGATTCAGGTTGAATATGCTGATACAGCGCAAAAGCGTCAGTTAGGCTTAATGTTTAGAAGACAGCTTTGTGAAGATTGCGGAATGTTATTTAAATTCGACAGCCCTCGAACTGGCAGTATTTGGATGAAAAACACCTACATTGAACTAGATCTTGCCTACATTGACGAGCAAGGCACAATAGTCGATATTGAACAGCTCCAAGCCCACAACCTCACGCCGGTGAAATCGTCATCAGTGGTGCTATATGCGCTTGAAATGAACCAAGGCTGGTTTGCTAAGCAAGACATAAGAGTGGGTGATATAGTCGCAATGCTGCCGTAATACTTTTTGCATAGTAAAAAGAGGTGCTTTAACACAGTAGTTTAAATATGTATGTTGAACAACAATGCTACTAAAGTGACACCTTTTATTAATATCATCGGTATATTTACAAGGATAAGGCTGGTTGTTGCTGATGAACACTAATTTTTATTGCACATACCAGTCACTATTATTCACATATATTACACCTAAGGACAAATCGCGTTATGTCTACACAGTTGAACGTCGCTAAATTTGGCGGTACCAGTGTTGCCAATTATCACTCTATTAATAACTGTGCCTCTATTGTGGTAAAAAACAAACACACTAAATTGATGGTAGTTAGCGCCGCGGCCGGCGTTACTAATCATTTGGTGATGCTAGCCAACACCGCGCTAACGTCACAGCAAATAACGGATGTCATAGTAAGCATTCGCAAAATCCAAGTTGCTATTTTAAATGAATTGAAAAGGCCAAGTGAAGTTAACGACAAATTGTTTGAACTATTAGATGAACTTGATGGTTATGCACGCCATGAAGAAATTAATTATAAAGATGATTTGAAAGATGCCCTGATGTCTATGGGTGAACGCATGTCGTCTTTATTATGCGCGGCGGTGTTAAGAGAACACGGTGTTAACGCCATCAACTTTGATGTACGCAAAGTGATGCGCACTGACGACCGATTTACCCAAGCAGCTCCCGATATTAATACCATTAAGATTTTGTCAAGGCAACTGTTGGCTCCTGAGCTTGAAAACCATATAGTGGTAACCCAAGGTTTTGTAGGCGCAGATGCCCAAGGAAAAACTACGACGCTCGGTCGCGGGGGTTCTGATTTTTCGGCAGCCTTGCTAGCTGAGGCATTAGGCGCTGCTACATGTGAAATATGGACCGACGTCATTGGTGTGTATACTACCGATCCTCGCATTACCGATAAAGCCAGACCCTTACCTGAGTTAAGCTTTGAAGAGGCTGCGGAAATGGCAACCTTTGGAGCAAAAGTATTACATCCAGCCACGATGGAGCCGGCGCTACGATATGATATTCATGTATTCGTAGGATCTAGCAAAGAGCCAGATAAGGGCGGTACTTGGATAAAACGAAATTGTGAGCATGAGCCGGCATTTAGAGCAATTACGCGAAGGAAAGATCAAGTGTTAGTAACGGTTAAAACGCCAAAGATGATGTATGCTCAAGGTTTCTTGGAGAGGGTGTTTCATATTATTGCCAAACATGATCTAAGCGTAGACCTGATTACCACATCGGAGATTGCGGTTTCATTTACGCTAGATAATCCACCAAACTCTATGTCAGAAAAAATGAATAAAGAAACCATTGTTGAACTCAGCAATATTTGTGAAGTCGTCATAGAACGGGATTTTGATGTAGTGACTGTGGTGGGCAATAACATGCATAGTTCTGCAGGTGTATCTTCACGAGTATTTGCTGCCATTAGCGATTTTAATTTGAGAATGATTTGTTTTGGCGCAAATGTTCATAATTTATCATTTGTTGTGGGGAAAGACGACAGTGAAGACATTGTGAAAACACTTCACCGAGCACTATTTGAATAGTGTATTAAGTACTAAAAAAATTATGCCCCCTGAGACATGGGATTACGCAAGAACCTCCTTGATTGTACTTGTAATGAAAGATAAAACGTTAAAATTTTCACGAAAACGTTAATTTATTGTTAATATTTTAGTTTTTTCCATATTAAATATAAATACTTATAAAAAATAAACATCAGACTAGTTAGACCTAAAGTACTGGCCTTATTGGCAATTATGTAAATAAAGTTTCGCTTGTAACAAAATATTTATTGAACTAACTGAAAAATCTGCAAACATTAGGTTGACCGCGGTGTGCAGTAGAGTTTAATATCGAAAGACGGGATCTGATCTCGATAATATAAGGTCGTATGAAACGACTATTTTTCACTATTTATAGTGCTCTAAGGAGACATTAAATGTTTACAAACAATAAAATAGCTAAGTCTGTTTCAATAGCGATAGCTTTTGGTGCAGTGTCAGGATTAAGTTTATCTGGTGCCGCTGTTGCTCAGCAACAAGAGCAAGCGCAAGCTGATACAAAAATTGAGAAAATTCAGGTTACCGGTTCACGTATTAGACGTACCGATTTAGAAGGTTCAGTACCGGTAACTATAATAGACAGAGCGGCAATTGACCTTTCTGGTCAAATATCTGTGTCTGATTTATTGCGTAGCACAAGTTTCAACAGCGCTGGTTCGTTCCGTCCTCAGTCTGGTAGCTCTGCTCAAGGTGTTTCACAAATTAACCTTCGTGGTTTAGGCGCTGAACGTTCACTAATACTGGTAGACGGTCGTCGTTTACCGAAGTCACCTTCTACAGGTAACTCACAAGATTTGAATACTATTCCAATTGCTGCTGTTGAAAGAATAGAAATTCTTTCTGACGGTGCTTCAGCAACCTATGGTTCAGATGCTATAGCCGGTGTTGTAAACATCATCCTAAGAAAAGACTTTGACGGTGTTGAACTTCGTTTAGGCGCTTCGGATGTAAGCACTCCTAAAGAAGGCGGCGACAGAGAAGCAGGCTCTGCAGTATTTGGTGCAACTAGCGACAAATCAAGCATAATTGGCGGTGTATCATGGAACAACCGTGACATCATTTTTGAAAACGCTTACGAGTGGGTACAGCCAGGCGCATCAAGCTTTGGCGTTAACTGGAGAACAGCTGCCGGTTTTACTTCAGTGATTCCAGATGCAACATGTGATTCATTAGAAAATTTCTTTACATTAAGCTCAGGTCTTTGTGCATATAACTTTAATGCGACAAACGCTAACGAAGCCTCTACTGGAAACCAGTCTGCTTTCTTGAAAGCAGACTATGAAATTAATGATGACTGGAAAATCTTCTCTCAGACACTAGTTACTAACACCACATCTTTCGGTCGTTATGCTCCTTCACTAAACAACGCTGGCGATGCTGCATTCGTTGGTGTAGACAGTATTAACAACCCTACGAACCCTGCTTCTCCTTTCTACAATGTAGCTAACGGCGAGCAAAGAGAAGTTAACGTACGCCACAGATTTGCCGCGCTAGGTAACCGAGACAACGAAGTAGATAACTGGTCTACTGATTTCTTCGTCGGTATCGAAGGTGATTACAACGATATGTTCATAGATTTAGGCGTAAGAAAAACTAAGTCAAAAACTTACGAAATTGGTAGAAACTACCTAATGTCTTCTAACGCTAGACGTGCATTAGACAGCGGCGATTATTTATTAAACGATCCCTTTGGCGACCGTTTCACCACTACGGCCGACAGAAGTGCATACAAAACATTACTAAACGGTCTTAAAGTGACAACTGCTCGAATTGGTACGTTTGATCAAGAAGAAGTGTTCGGTTCAGTTGCTTTTGACGTTTATGACATGGGTGCCGGCGATATTCAAGCGGTTGTTGGTTTTGAGTACAGAAACGAAGATTACTCTGATACATACGATTCACTATCAGAAGCCGGTCAGGTAGGTGGTTCAGCGGGTAACAGTGCTGGTGGTGGCAGAGACGTTAAGGGTATATATTTCGAAACGCTGATTCCAGTAACAGACCTAATAGAAGTAACGTTTGCAGGTCGTTATGATGAATATTCTGATTATGGCAGTGATTTTTCTCCAAAAATCTCGGTTAAGTATGACATCACGGATGATCTTGTCCTTCGAGCTTCTTACGGTGAAGGTTTCAGAGCACCAACACTCGACATACTTACACAGCAGCCACAGCCAGGTAACCCAAGTGTTTCTGATGATCCATCTTGTATCAATCTTGGTCTTGAAGCAGGCTGTGATATTCAAGTAAATTCACTAACTATTGCTAACCCAGAAATTGGTTCTGAGAGTTCTACGCAGTTGTCACTTGGTTTTGCATACCAGCCTACAGAATGGTTGAATATGTCTGTTGACTACTATGACATTGAAATTAAAAACTTGATCAGATTCTTTGGTGCACAAACGATTCTGACACGTGAGCAAAGAGGCGAGGCTTTACCTCCTGGTATCGGTGTGTCTAGACTTGCAAATGGTGGAATTGATTTAATCACCCAAGGTTATTCTAATGAAGGTAAACTTGAGTTAAACGGTATCGATCTTAACTTCAATACTAACTTTGACCTAGGCGACTACGGTAGAGTTACCCAAATGCTACAAATTAGTCAGCAATTTGATTATATTATTGACGGCGGCGAAGATTCTCTTAAAAAAGAAGGCGAACCTGACAAGCGTGGCTCATTATCTACTTCTTATGCAATAGCTGATTTTGAGTTTGCTTGGGTTGCAAACTACATTAGTTCACAGCGTAAAGATGGTGCAGATACAGCTTCTTGGATAACTCATGATATGCAGGCTACCTATATATTCAGTACAGGAACAAGTGTTGCTATAGGTGCGCAGAATATATTTGAAAAAGACCCGCAGTTGAATAGTTTCGGTGGAAGAAACTATAACTTCGACCTGTATGACGCATACGGGCGTATCGCATACGTAAGACTAATTCAACGTTTTTAATTAGTTGCAGTAAACATTAAAAAGGCGGGAATTATCCCGCCTTTTTTGTATGTGGAGATTAAATGAAACATTGGGATGAATATTGGACTACGAGAAATGCAGTTCATAGCTTCAGCGAAGGACAGTACAATAAGGGTTACAACGGTGAGTTGTCTATTTTATGGAATTCTATTTTTAGAACCATTGATAGTGCAGCTAGAGGTGTAGATATTGGCTGTGGCAACGGCGGTCTTGCCTTGCTTGCAGTGCAAAGTGAAAATAGGTTTACAATGTTTGGATGCGACGCGGCCAACATTCAGCCCCTTGCCGCGATTGATACTTCGCTAGAACATTTTAAAATGCTGCCAGAAATTAGCTTTTTTGCCGGCATGAAAGCTGAAAATTTGGGTTTTGACGCTAATTATTTTGACTTTGCAATTAGTCAATTTGGAATTGAATATTCAGAATTAAACTTAAGTATTCCTGAAGTGTCGCGGGTGCTAAAGCCAGGCGGGCGTTTTATTGCAATGTTACATCATAAAAATTCTTTTGTGACAATAAGCTCGAGTATAGGGCTTGAAGTTCTAGCTAATTTTTTAGCTAAGAATTCAATCGTGGATCAATTACATAAATTTGTGACATTTTATAATTCTCCGCAGTTTACGTACAATATGCAATTAGCAGAAAATGTGGCCACATTTCAAACATATAATAAAACGTTGCTAAATTCCTTTAAGGCCGTGCAGCAAGCTAACTTAAATGAAGCTAATATTCATTGGTATAACGACATCAGTAAAATGTTGGTTCCCTTTGTCATGTCTTGGCAGAGTTACTCAGTAGAAGATTTTGAACAAGTGATATCTTCAATTCAGCAGTTTAAAAGTCGGCTAGGCGATCAGATTAGTTGTGCAAAATCCCAAGCTAATATAAAAGAGATAGTAGACTGCGCGCGCCATACCTTTTCAAGCATTGAATATAGGCCGATAAGATTAAAAGAAGGCCTATTTGCTTGGTGTGTTGAGTTTATAAAATAAAGCAAAAGAGGGCTGAGCTTAAAAGCTTTGTCCTCTTATATATATTGTTGTAACTTCTTTGTTTATTACTTCGGCGGCTTGTTCAGCATCATTTGCCTATTACCCGAATAGCTAATGTGATCCTCATGAAAACTCCAAAATAGCATGCTGAAACTTAAAATATCGATTAAGCCTATATCGTAAATAATAGGAAAACCTTTACGCGTAGTGATGGAAAAATTCTTGAGATTCTAAGCAATACAAACGCATCTTATTGCCCCAGACAAAGCCAGTGTCTAAGGCTATCACCTTAGCGTCAACTGGAAGCGTAGTAGGCACTTCACCTAACAAGGAAGCCCAATGTCCGAATAAAAGTGATTGGGATGGTTTAAGAGAGCTGTTCTCATGATTAAACCAAGGCTGTAAATGCTCACTTGCATTTCTTGGATGACACTTAGTGCCAAAGTCTAAACTTAAATCATCGTGTATAAATCTCATGCGGGTAAATGCGTTAACGATAAAGCGGTCACGCGCGGAATCTTTTAAATCTTTACTCCATACGTTAGGCAGATTGCCATACATATTGTTTAAGAAGTGTGCTACTTGCTTTCCCTGTAATTTAGTTTCTACTTCAAGAGAGAGTTTACGTGCTTTTTTAATAGACCACTTTGGGTACAAACCAGCGTGTGTAATTAAGGTGTTTTTAAGGGGAGAGATTGCAAGCGGCTTGGCAAGTAAAAAATCAATGAATTTAGGCAAGTTCTTATGCTTCAATAGCGGCGCAAGTTTGTCTTGTGTCTTTGCTTTGCCGACTCCAAAAGCACAGGCAATTAAATGCAAATCATGATTGCCAAGAACAGTGTTGAAATGAGGGCCTAAATCGTATAGGTACTCCATTGTCGCTAAACTGTCTGGACCGCGCGCCACCAAATCACCTACCGCCCATAATTTATCGGTGAGGGGATCAAAATCGGCTTTTTTGAGCAGTTTAATTAAGCCTTTGTAACAGCCTTGAATATCACCCACTACAAAATTCTTCAAATTGTCACCTTTTTGTAGGGTTTTGCACGATTCACATACCACATTAATGAAGGCTGTTAGGAACCGCTAAGCTAAACACAGGAATAGGGGTTTTAAAATTGTCTTGGTTGTGTGCTTGAAACTTATAAAAACCTTGCATAGTGCCTACGGCTGTTTTTAACATTGAGGCACTCGTGTACGAATACGTTTGATTAGGGGCGATAACGGGCTGTTCACCTATCACGCCGTCGCCTTCAACCTCTACTTTTTCGCCATCACCGTTAGTGATCAGCCAATAGCGGCTAAGGAGTTTCACATTCTCTTTGCTGGTATTGGTAATATTCACCGTATAGCTAAACACATACATTTGCGGGCTCTTATCTTGGTCTTGTTTGCCCAAGTATTTACTGGTCACTTTAATCTGAATGGCGGGGGTCATGGCTTGATATCTCTTGTGCAACCTTGTGTGAAGGTTCATGCGAAGGTGCTTGCGAAGCGTTATGAAAGGCATTCGCTAGCTTGGCAAATTGCGCTATAGTGATTTGCTCAGCGCGGCTTTCTGGGTCTATATCCAATGCCACAATTTGAGCTTCACTTAATAGGTTCTTTAGGCTGTTTCGTATTGTTTTTCTACGTTGATTAAACGCGGCTGTGACTATGGCTTGAAGGCTGGCAACTGAGCTAACCGCATATTGTGGTAAGCTTCGCGGGCTCAATCTTACTACGGCCGAGTCGACCTTTGGCGCCGGCTTAAATGCACTTGGCGGCACCATTACAACAGGCACCGCACTGCAATAGTACTGCGCCATAACCGACAAACGACCATAAAGCTTGCTGCCACTTTTTGCGCATAAGCGCTGCACAACTTCATGCTGCAGCATAAAATGCATATCTTGTATATGTTCACAGTATTTAAATAAATGAAACATTAAAGGAGTAGAAATGTTGTATGGAAGATTACCAAACACTCTTATCTTTTTCTGTGACTGACGAAGTTGTGAAAAATCAAATTTAAGTGCGTCTTGCTCCACTACCGTCAGTTTATCGCGGATAAACGGATGAGAGCGAAGCCTGGCGGCTAAATCCCTGTCTAGTTCTATCACGGTGAAAAAATCGACAAGTTCTGCGACAGGTTCAGTTAGCGCACCTAAACCAGGTCCTATTTCAACAATATTATCGTCATGTTTAGGCCCTATCGCACTGACAATTTTATCTATTATATACTCGTCGTGCAGGAAGTTTTGGCCAAAGCGTTTGCGTGCCGTATGTCCTAAGTGTTTATTGCTCATTTGCTGCACTCACAGTTTTAGCTTAGCAAGCTTAATCGCTTTATTAATCGCTCGCGCCATACTGCCTGTATCAGCCTGTCCTGTGCCGGCTAAATCGGTGGCGGTGCCGTGGTCAACAGAAGTGCGAATAAAAGGTAGGCCAAGTGTTATATTGACTGAGTTACCAAAGCCTTTAAACTTTAATACGGGTAAACCCTGGTCATGATACATCGCTAACACCGCATCTGCTTTTTCTAAATACTTGGGTTGAAAAATAGTATCTGCAGGCAACGGTCCAACTAGGTTCATTCCAGATTCACGCAGGCGGTCGAGGGCCGGCGTAATGACCTCAATCTCTTCACGGCCTAAATGTCCATCTTCACCCGCATGCGGATTGAGTCCACAAACATAAATGGTGGGATGTTCAATGCCAAATTTTTGTTGTAAGTCGGCATGCATAATGCCAACCACCTTCTCAATTCTTTCACGCGTAATGGCTTTGCTAACGTAAGCTAGCGGGATGTGGGTAGTCGCTAAACACACGCGTAAACCGTCTGTGGCGAGCATCATTACGACGTCTGCCGTGTTAGACTGCACCGCAAAATATTCGGTGTGCCCGCTAAAAGACACGCCAGCTTTGTTTATGATCCCTTTGTGCACTGGACCTGTTACCACCGCGTTAAACTCGCCTTCCATATTAGCTTCGCAGGCTAAGCGCAGTGTGTTCACGACATAATGTCCGTTTTCACTGTCGAGTATTCCGGCAATTGGCTCCTTTGCACAGGGCACATGGTTTACAATTATTTCGCCCGGCTTCTGAATGTAGTCCATGCCTTTTGAGTACGGGATAATGTCTATCTTCTTGCCCAACAGAGCCGCTCGTGCGCGCAGCAAGTCTCTGTCAGCGAATATCACCAGCTGTGCCTCCCACTCTTGCTCGGCTAACATAATAATAAGGTCAGGCCCGATACCAGCAGGTTCCCCTGGCGTAACGGCAAGTTTAATGGCTGATTTGCGCGCATCAAGCTGATTTGATACCGTCACTTATGCATTCTCGTCTAAGACTTCGATGTATGCTTGGTCGCGCATTTCTCGCAGCCATGCGTCGGTCTCTTCTTGGAACTTACGATTAAATATGAGTTGATAAGCGCGGTCCTTCTTGCGCTTTTCGGTTGCATCGTCTACTCGCCTGTCGATTAGCTGAATTAAGTGCCAACCATGTACTGTACGAATGGGCATGCTGTACTCGTCTTTTTGCAAAGATGCCAATGATTGCTTAAATTCAGGTACATAAATACTGGGGTCATTCCAACCAAGTACGCCGCCTCGCAGCGCTGAACCGGGATCTTGACTATGCTGCTTGGCTAACTCGGCAAAATCCGCATTGCCTTCAATTAACTCAGTTCTAAACTCCGTCAGCATTTGTTCGGCTTTTGCGTCGCTCAATATAATAGAAGGCGATATAAGTATATGGCGAGCGTTAACTTCTTCCACTTCTACAATTTCTACACCGCGGGTGTCTGCGATTTTGAGTATGTGAAAACCTGCGCCACTTCTAATCGGACCAATCACTTCGTCTTTCTGTTTATTGCCCACCGCTTCAGCAAACAAAGTCGGCATGGCATTAATATTCATCCAGCCCATGTCTCCACCTTCAAGTGCCTTAGGACCAGATGAAGCACCAATTGCTAAACGGGCAAAGTCTGAGCCACTGCCTAGTAGTTCTAAAATCTTTTCAGCGCGCTCTCGTGCTTCACCTACTATTTGTTCAGAAGCATCACCTGGAATATCAATTAGGATATGGGATAGCTGATACTCGGCTTGCTGAGCGCCTTGTTCATTAATGATGGTCATTAATGAGTCTACTTCTTGGTCGGTAATATATACTCTACGACGGACATTAGCGCGGCGGACTTCGCCGCTTATTAGTTCTCTTCTCACCTGTTCACGATATACTTCAAAGGCCACGCCGTCTTTGCTTATTTCATTTCGAAACTCAGCCATGCTCATATTTTGCTGCTGGGCAATGTTCTGTATAGTTTGATCTAACTGTGGATCACTAACTTGAATGCCCATGTTAGCTGCCATTTGTGCCTGCAAATTTTCAAGTATTAAACGTTCAATAGCTTGACGTCGAAGGGCAGCATCAGACGGTAGCGTCTGTCCATTTATGACGGCGTTTTCCTTTACACCTTGCATAAGGTCGGTAATTTCGCTTTCAAGCACAACGCCTTTGTCGACAATAACGGCCACTTTGTCTAATAGTTCACGGGCATTACTCGGGGTGCTGGTTGCCATTAGCCCAAACGCTAGTAGCAGTGTTACGGTTAGTAATATCTTTTTCATATTCACTCTATTGTCAAAAATTAATTCAGTACAAACGGCTGACGGTAGCCAAATAGCCCTTGGCTAAGCATATCAACTTTCCTGTCACTATTCCCCATTCCTTTAAATACAAATTGTAACCCTATGCCAGAGTCGAAATCATTTAAATCACGCACGCCATTGTTATTAAAGCGTGTCGCTAAGTTTCGCCTCAGCGTGAGACGTAACGCCCAGCAGCAGCTTTCATACTCAATGCCCATGAAGGTTTCGATGCTCCTAGAGCGCTGTAAATCGCGATAATAGCGTCCTACCCAATGCCAGTTGTCTGCTATTGGCCAGCTTGCCGTCACGCCTACTTGGTCAATTCGCTCATTAGATAGCTCGCGAATGTATCGATGATTTATCTGCACTAGCTTATTGTGGTCTAATTTATATTCGGTTGACAGTGCGCTACGTTCCACTTGGTTGGACTGATTTCCTACTTGTATGTCAGAGCGTAGAAACCAGTTTTGGTTCACTTGCCAATCTAATTCGGCCGCTATCGATGAACGATTTCCCTCTCGGCGTCCGTCTATTAGTTCTGAGTCACGCACATAAAGGATTTGACCAATACTAGCGATTAAAATCTCATTGTTACTGCTGTCGATAAGTCGTGAAGTGGTACCCAATGTCACTTGGTTATTATCGTTTATTCTGTCTAAGCCAGTAAATTCTTGACCGCGAAATAAATTATTGAAATTGGTTAATATAGCGGTGGAGTCGTATAAACCTATATTGCTTTGCTCCTCAAAGCTGGTGAACAAATATTGCGCTTTGGGCTCTACGGTTAACGTGTAATCTGTACCAAATAAACGCTGGGGTTTTTCGAATATTAAGGCGCCATATAAGCGTGCTTGGCCGAGCGTACGATTAACTTCTTCCTCTAACAGGCCAAAGTTTTCATCCTTTAAGTCTTGTTTGTAATAAGTGTGTAAAACACTGGCTTGTGCGAGCAGTTCACCCCACGCACGCTGATAAGGTATGCTTATAGAAGGTTCTACATGGAATCGCAGCGCGTCAGGTAGTACAAGCGAGTCGTTTTCAAAATACGCTAGCTCAGATTTTACGCCCACATTAAGCAACTCGTTAAGGCTATTGGTGTAATTGAGCTTTGCTTCTGGAAGGGCTCTATAATTGCTCGCTGATGCACCAATGGTGGTAAAGTCACGCACGAATACCGAAAAGTCGAGTGCTTGTGAACTGAAGTTAACACCTGCTTGGCGGGACAAATGCGTGTCGGCCTGATTATAAAAGTCAGAGCCCAAATCGATAATGTAGTTATCGTCGCTTAGATCGCTAATGTCGGCGCTTATAGACCAGTTGTTGCTAAGCTTACCACGATGAAAGAAGCGATAGAAATAGCGCTCTTTACCAGTCACCCTGCCGTTGTCGTTGGGTAAGTACTCTAACTGAAGCTCACCGGCATGGTTATCGAATAAGTATCTAAATTCGCTTTTTAACTGTACACCGCGATTAGTCATTAAGCGCGTGGAAATAAGGCCATCTACATTCGCAGCTATATTCCAATAAAAAGGCTGCTCCCATTCAAGGCCGGTGGTGGAACTGCTGCCAAACTGCGGGAATAAAAAGCCTGTCTGACGCTCAGCCGTAATAGGGAATGCGAAATACGGTAAATAGAAAATAGGCAAGCCGCCCACAAAAAAACGGGTGTTGTAGGCTTCACCAAAGGGCTTACCGCTTTCAATTGATATTTCAGAAGCTTGGATTTTCCAATCTTCATTGCCTTCTGGGCACGTGGTAAATGAGACATTTTCAAGGCTTACGCCGCGCTCTTGTGAGATTGACAATAACTCAGCGCCGCCGCGGCCACTTATGCCCGCAATTTTATAGTTAGTCTCTTGCATTTGCAGTAGCTTTAAGTTGCTGTTCACCTCGACCCCTTCGCTGTTGACTTGCAGTAATGCGTCGGTATATTGCACATTCCCTGTGGCCCGTATTTCTCGTCCGTTATCTAAAATGTTTGCGCTATTTGCGGTAATAGTCGACATTGGGCTAACAATTGAAACATCACCTTCAAATACCGCTAGCGCGTCTTTCACGAGCAGGGCAGAATTAGAGTTAACCGTGATGTTGCCGCTGCTCCCTTTGGGCGCTGCATACACAAAGGAAGGGGTTATACAGGTAACCGGTACACTGAATGATCCGTCAGTTTTAGGGGTTCGGTTCATAGTTTGTGCAGATTCAATCTGCTGGGCAGCGCTTAACTCAGAGCCGCATAGCAGCCAGCCTAGTGTCAAAGCATGAAGCGCTGGACGTAAACGTTTAGCAAAGTAGGTTATTTGATTTCGAGCAGTTGTGTGACGATAGAGTTTGGACATTGCTGGTAACGAACCGCTCATTAATGATGAAGCTATTGACAGTGAAAATATTAGCGCCTCCCCTATGAAAAATGGTCTGACTGAAGGCCTTGTAATATTAATGGTTATGCGAGCAATAACCAACTAAAAACGACTAAAAAGCATAAAAAGTAGGTAAACATCGATTAAATGCTCACATTTCAATACAATCTTTGTTTTTCCACGGTGAATACTTTAATTTAGGCACCTTGAACCTTACACTAATCACGCTGCTTTATTTTTGCAGTGTTACCAGCGCGGAGCATGTCACCATGTTCACGCTCACACGGGGAACTATGAATATTTACGGTAAAATAATAGGTGCGCTGTTAGGACTTATATTTTTAAAGTGGCCAGGCCTTGTGCTTGGTTTATTTGTCGGGCATATGTTTGATATAGGCTATGGGAAAGATTTCTCTAAACGCGGCAGGTTCGCGCAATTTTTTTCATCGCAAGATGGGATCCAGCGTCAATCCGTTTTTTTTCACGCCCTCTTCTCAGCCCTAGGTCACGTGTGTAAGGCCGATGGCAAAGTTACCCCTGACGAAATAGCAGTAGCCTCTGCACTTATGGACAATATGAAGCTAAACGGTGATACTCGCCAAGCAGCTCAGCATGCATTTCGAGATGGTAAGGC
This sequence comes from Glaciecola punicea ACAM 611, assembly GCF_000252165.1. Classification (GTDB taxonomy): domain Bacteria; phylum Pseudomonadota; class Gammaproteobacteria; order Enterobacterales; family Alteromonadaceae; genus Glaciecola; species Glaciecola punicea. The sequence goes on along the minus strand of NZ_BAET01000027.1, from coordinate 21,394 downwards.
TAAAGACTTTGCGTTAGCGCCTATGCTCGATGAATTCAAAAAGCACTGTGGCGGGCGTCGTGATGTCTTGCAAATGTTTTTAGAAATATTGATAAGCGCTTCATGCGCCGATGGGCGAATAACGCCGCCAGAGTTAGAGGTGCTTGAGAAAGTCGCGCGCAGCCTGCATTTTTCTCGTCAAGACCTGCATTTTTTGATCAGTACGTACGAAGCGGGTCAGCGCTTTAGGCAGCGCGGCGCGCACAATAGCCAGCAGCATGGCGGCTCTCATCAAAGTCACAGCACTTACTCTTCAAGTCATTCTTTGCAAGATGCCTATCGCATTTTGGGCGTAGCCCAGACTGATGATGACAAAGCGATTAAACGTGCTTATAAAAAACAAATGACTCTGCACCATCCCGACAAATTGAGTGCCAAAGGCTTACCTGCAGAAGCGCTTGAGTTGGCTAAGGGTAAAGCGCAAGATATTCAAGCGGCCTATGAGCTGATTAAAGAAACACGCGGCATGAAATAGTCGTGTATTTATAAAATATGTGTACGGTTAGTGTCAATACCAGAAAAGTACTATTGTGGCTGGCAAAATGTAAGCTTGGTACTATCGGAGTATTGCTAGGGTATAACCAAGGTATAACCAAGGTATAACCAAGGTATAGCCAAGGTATAACCAAGGTATAACCAAGGTATAACCAAGGTATAACCAAGGTATAACCAAGGTATAACCAAGGTATAGCAAAGGTATAATCACGGATATGGTAGAGCCAACGGCCACCATAAGGGTAAACGTAACGGCAAAATATGGCAGAAAATATAGTAGGAAAGGCCTTCAACCAGCAGCTAGCGAAAACTACGTTATCGCTTGAAAATGAAGAGTTAATCGAAGATTTCATCAACATGCTGTGGGTCGAAAAAGGCCTTAGCAATAACACCGTGAGCGCGTATAAAAGCGACTTAAATAAATGGGCGTTGTTTTTACAGCGTTACTTTGACAAGCTGTCGCTGCTAGATGCCACCGAATCACACGTGCAGGCGTACTTAGCAGTTAGGGTCGAGCAATCATTTAGCCAGCGCTCAACGGCTAGGTTGCTCAGCTCCAGTCGCGCATTTTACGTCGATTTAGTCGCCACTAAAAAACGCCAAACAAATCCTGTTAGTGCCATTAAAAATCCTAAGCTACCGCAATATTTACCAGGCACTTTGTCTGAAAAGCAGGTAGAGAGTTTGCTGGATGCGCCTAATATAAGCGAGCCCATTCAAATGCGTGACAAGGCAATGCTAGAACTATTGTACGCAACGGGCATAAGGGTCAGTGAATTAGTTAATCTGCAAATGCATGAGATTGGTCTACAGCAAGGCGTTATTAGAGTCACTGGAAAAGGGGGCAAAGAGCGCTTAGTGCCCATGGGTGAAGAAGCGCTATCAAGCTTAGAGTACTATATAAAGTTTGCACGACCTGAGTTATTAAAGAGGCCAATTAGTGCGGTATTTCCAAGCAAGCGAGGGCAGTTAATGACTCGGCAGACCTTCTGGCACCGGATTAAACATTATGCAGCTGTAGCGGGCATTGGCACTACACTTTCTCCGCATACATTACGGCATGCTTTTGCGACTCATCTGCTTAATCACGGCGCCGATTTAAGAGTTGTACAAATGTTGCTAGGACATTCTGATTTATCAACTACTCAAATTTACACCCATGTAGCCACTCAGAGGCTGCAATCTTTGGTGAAAAATCACCATCCTCGAGGATAACATTGTGCCTGCTAGACAGTTTCTATAATATAATACCATGTATAATGCCGATAGTGACATGAAGAACATGCTCGGCGATGTTTTTTGGCTTAAAACAATCATGGAAGCTACAAGATTGTATTAACAGGCCGTAAAAAAAGTGTAAATAATTGAAGTAGTTTAACTTGTTTACGTGTCTACTCTTATAACTTATTTGTTTTGGAATCAATTTAATGAAATTAATCCGTTTGCTAGCCAGTGCTAGCACATTTGTTATGGTCACTGCATTGGCTACGACCAATGCGTTTGCGCAAAACAGCGACAAGGCTATAACAGCATCTCTTTCTCAAAAACTGAATTTAGATATCATTTCAATCGCAGACTCGCCAGTGCCAGGATTAAAGCAGGTGTTTACTAACCGCGGATTGTTTTACGTTAGCGACAACGGCGAGTTCTTTTTGCAAGCGCGCGTATATAATATAACGCAAGGCGTTGAAGATGAAACCGAAAACGCGCTGAAAAGCGTTCGGCTAGAAGGCGTTGAGCGTTTTAAAGATTCGGCGATTGAATTTAAAGCCGACAAAGAAAAATATGTAATTAATGTGTTTACTGACACTACATGCGGCTATTGTCGAAAACTTCATAATGAAATGGACCAGCTCAACGATTTAGGGATCACTGTGCGTTACCTGGCTTGGCCACGTGCGGGCATAAACAGCAAGGTATATGACGACACTGTTTCTATTTGGTGTTCGCAAGATCCGCATCAAGCCATCACCGATGCTAAAGCGGGCAAGCCAGTGAATGACGCAAAATGTAAAAACCAAGTGGCTGAGCAGTTTAAATTTGGTCAACAGATTGGCGTTAGCGGCACTCCCAACATTATTATGCCTGATGGTTCGGTTGTACCGGGTTATCAACCCGCACAAGCCTTAGCATTAGCGCTTAAAGATTTGAGCTAAAGCTTTGAGCTAGAGCACAAGCTACATGAGGAAGTAATGTAGTGCAAAACACTATTAGCTTTAGTATGCATATTGCATTTACGTAGCACAGTTTTTACAATTGCGGCTATACTATGCATTAACACCCTCTTGTAATTAAGGAAAACTCTGTGCACATTATGCGACGTGAGGCGATTAATGCAGCGCCTTTAGGTGGAAAACACACCGACATTATTGACAAAGTTTTGCGTAATCGGGGTATTCAATCTCAAAGCGAGTTGAGTGTGCAAGGTAAACACCTGCTGCATTACAATAAATTAAAAGATATTGAAAAAGCAGCTAATTTACTGGCTGATGCCGTGGTTAATCATCAACAAGTGTTCATTGTTGGTGACTTTGATGCTGATGGCGCTACGAGCACAGCGCTGTGTATCCTAGCATTTCGCAAAATGGGCCTGTTGAACGTCCAGTACATAGTGCCCAATCGTTTCGACTACGGCTACGGATTAAGCCCGCCGGTGGTTGATTTAGCTTATCAAGCGGGCGCTAAGGTGCTGGTGACAGTCGACAACGGCATCTCAAGTATTGAAGGGGTAAAGCATGCAAAGTCACTTGGCATGACGGTGGTGGTAACCGATCACCATCTACCCTCAGACGTGTTGCCCATTGCCGATGCTATTGTAAATCCTAATCAAACCTTGTGTGAATTTGAATCGAAAAACCTCGCGGGTGTTGGCGTTGCATTTTATGTGATGTCAGCCACTAAAAATGTGCTGGTAGAGCGTGGGTATTTTACACAACAGCAAATACCAGTCCCAAACATGGCCAATTTTCTTGATATAGTGGCGGTTGGCACCGTTGCCGATGTGGTTGTGCTAGATAAAAACAACCGTATTTTGGTCCATCAAGGCATTCAGCGTATAAGAAGCGGCAAAACAAGGCCTGGCATACTGGCCTTGTTGAACATAAGCGGGCGTGATTATAGTAAGTGCTGTACCACCGATATTGGTTTCGTTATTGGTCCCCGCTTAAATGCTGCCGGGCGCTTAGAAGATATGTCACATGGTATAGAATGCCTGCTGTGTGAATGCATAAATGAAGCAGCCACTCTAGCTTTGGCGCTTGACGCCTTAAATCAGTCGCGCAGAGAAATAGAGCAGTCGATGAAAGATAAAGCCGAGTTGGCCTTGGCAACACTTTCTCTTGATGCCAAAAATATGCCCGCTGCACTGGTGCTCTATAACGAAGATTATCACCAAGGCGTAGTAGGTATTGTGGCTGGAAGAATGAAGGAGCGTTACTACCGGCCCACTATTGTATTTGCCAACGACAATGAGCACACATTAAAGGGCTCGGCGCGATCTATTCAAGGTGTGCATATTCGCGATGTATTAGCCAGAGTTGACTCATTGCAGCCTGGGCTTATACATAAGTTTGGCGGTCACGCCATGGCTGCTGGTCTGTCGATAGCCAAAGTTGACTTGCCGTTGTTTCAAACCGTATTAATACAAGTCGTGAGTAACCTTACGCAAAACCTTCCTAAAGAAGCTATCATATACTCCGACGGCGAGCTGAGTGAGCAGCAGCTCACCTTAGAAAACGCACATGAACTTAAGTATTCAATGCCTTGGGGTCAAGGTTTTGAGGAGCCTCAATTTGACGGTGTCTTTACTCTGGTTAATCAACGTATTGTAGGTAAAAATCATTTAAAAATGACCTTAGCGCAAAATCAAGTTTACATAGATGCTATCGCGTTTAATGTAGATATCCAAGCATGGCCAAATCATAAAGTGAACGAAGTGAAAATGGCCTACAAACTAGATATAAACGAATTTAGAGGCCAAACCACCCTGCAGCTGATGGTAAGTGACTTAGTGGCCGTAGAATAACTAAGATGCATAATCGTCAACTCCTAAGTGGCTATGTACTGCATAAGCGTCCTTATCGAGAAACCAGCCTGCTGGTGGATTTTTTTTCATTAGAATACGGGCGTGTTAGCGCAGTAGCCAAGGGCGCTAGGGGCAATTCAAAATCAGATCGTAAGAGCTTATTACAGCCATTTCAAAAACTAGAATTTGAACTAATAGGCCGTTCTCAGCTAAAAAATTTAGGCCGCGTTGAGGCTTTACAAGGCGCGGTTAAGGTAAGGCAAAGTGGACTCTACTGCGGTTTTTATATCAACGAAATTTTGAGTCGAGCGCTTCAGCAAGAAGAGCCTGTAGAGGAAGTGTTTACTCACTATGAAAAAACCTTAGACCTCATTGCCAACGTTGATAATAATGCACTTGGTGAGTTTGAACCGATTTTAAGAGAGTTTGAATTTACCTTGTTATTAGCGCTAGGGTATTTACCTGACTTTTCTGTTGATGCACAAAGCGGTGCAGATATAAATGAAAACGCATTGTATAGCTTTAATCCTCAAATCGGTTTTAGCCCTTGTGGTGAAGATCAGAAACGCGCTATTAAAGGTGAATATATTCGTGCAATTGCCAACGGTAACTATGGCGATAAAAGTCAACCGCATATAAAGCAGATAGCAAAATTTATTTGCCGAACCGCACTCGTCGAGGTGATTGGTCCTAAGCCTATTAAAAGTCGGGAACTGTTTAGGTGAAGAGCTTTACATTATTGTGGTAATCATCCGCGCCCTGTGCTTTGTTTGGGCATCCTAAAGCTGATATAATTTACGTTCATCAAGTAACACAAGTACTCGCCACATTACTATTAGGAATATTCGCTTATGAATCCAATTTTGTTAGGTGTCAATATAGACCACATTGCTACACTGCGAAATGCTCGCGGTACCGATTATCCAAACCCTGTGCACGCCGCTGATATTGCGGAGCGAGCAGGCGCCGACGGCATTACTATACATCTACGCGAAGACCGCAGGCACATTGTCGATAAAGACGTATACACTTTAAAAGAAACGCTCAACACGCGCATGAACTTAGAAATGGCATTGACCAAAGAAATGTTAGCAATTGCCGCAAAGGTGCTCCCAGAGTTTTGTTGTTTGGTACCAGAAAAACGGGAAGAACTGACCACTGAAGGTGGTCTTGATGTGGCGGGTAATTTATCCAAAATGAAAGATGCTTGTCAGCAACTAAGTGAACAAGGCACACTAGCTTCTTTATTTATTGATGCTGATCAAGCGCAAATTGAGGCAGCATTTGAAGCCGGTGCGCCCTATATTGAAATTCACACGGGGCAGTACTCTGACGCAAAAACAGAAAACGAAGCTAGTCACGAACTCGCCAAGCTTATTCAAGGCATACAGTATGCAGATCGCTTGGGGTTAAAAGTAAACGCAGGGCATGGTCTGCATTATCATAACGTGCAGGCAATTGCCGCCATTCCTGAACTTGTTGAGCTTAATATTGGACACGCTATCATCGCTAGGGCGGCATTTGATGGTTTAGGCAAAGCGGTGGCAGACATGCGCAATATAATGATCCAAGCACGCTTACAGGCGACTCAAACGATGCTGTTACAAGCTTCGCTGCATCGAAGCGCGTAGGTCACGCAGCGATGTTATTTGGAATTGGCACCGATATTGTTGAAATTGCGCGTATCCAAAAAGCTTTGAATGCGACTCAGCGTTTTGCGTTGCGGATACTAACTGAAGCTGAGATGACTCAGTATAGTGCAAGCAAATATCCTGAGCGCTATCTAGCCAAAAAGTTTGCCGCCAAAGAAGCGCTCGTTAAGGCGATGGGAGTGGGGATTGGCAACGGATACAGTTGGCAAATGATACAGATAGAACACAATGATATGGGCAAACCTTTTTTTGTCTTCAACGGCGCGATAGAGACGTTTATGGCTGCGCAAAACATTGTGAACTGCCAGCTGTCTATTTCAGACGAACAGCATTATGCAACGGCTATGGTAGTGCTGGAAGCCTCAGCAGAATAATGGTTTACGTGAGCAATAATGTAATTTTAACGTGATTTTTAACCGAAATTGTAAGCTCACAATCTGCACTAACAGAGGATACAGTCATGGCGACTTTTTTTACGCCCACACCCAAAAAGTCTAAAAGTCAGCGGAAAAATACAGTATTTGAGCTTACTATTGATGCTCACGATCACGCTGGTAATGGCCTTTGTTTATCATCAAGCCCCATTACCATTGTGTCTGACGCGCTAATTGGCGAGCGCTGCTTAGTATGGTTTAGCAAGCAAACTAAAAAGGTTAATTTTGCTGAGATCTCAAAAGTAGTAGAGCCTAGCCGCCTAAGGACGCTTCCCTTTTGTGAATATTATGAGCACTGCGGTGGCTGTAGTTTGCAGCATACAAACGCGAAGCACGGCTTAGCGTTGAAGCAAAAGGCCTTAAAAGACTACGTTACTAAACAACTAAAGCTAGAAAGAACATTTAGCAACAGCACCGCGTGGGAAATGCCCGTTCTGTCGGAAATAGACTATAACGAGAACCCAGTTAATACACGCTACAGAAGACGCGTTCGCTTGGCGCTTGACGCGCGCAATAAAGACAACATTAAAATAGGCTTTAGGGCGCGGCGCTCAGACGCTATCGTTGATATTCCAAAGTGCGCCATTGCTAGCAGCATGATAAACGACTGCTTACCCGCGCTGCGACAGGCACTGGTTCGTCTGCCTAGCATTCACAAAATAGGCCATATTGTGATTACCGAGGGAGAGACAGCACTGCAGGTAGCTTTATTTACTAGCCGCGACTTATGCAAAAAGAGCTACGCGAAATTATCGGCGCTAGCGCAAATGCTCACTATTGACATTGTGGTTAAATCCAAAGGCAACGACGATATTTGTATACACGTTAATAATGCAAGCGGCGAAATATCTGATAAGGCGCAAAAGCGTTTTTCAAACAGCGCTGTTGTTATTGAGGACATGCCTGGCGTTAAGCTTGGCATAGAAAGTGCGCATTTTTTGCAAATAAACAAGACGGTGAATCAAGGCCTGATTAAAAAAGTAAAGACTTGGCTTGCACCAGAAAAAAAACACACTTTGTACGATTTTTATTGCGGTAGCGGTAATTTTGCGCTTTGCCTCGCAAAATACGTAAACTCGGTGCAAGGTTTTGAAGGCGTTGCAGCAATGGTAAAGGTGGCGACGCTAAATGCAAGCGTTATGGCCGTCGATAATTGTCACTTTTCTTTAATGGACTTGTCTGCACTGCCCGATTTGGAAAAATTGAGTTTTGCTGAAAACGCAATAGCGATCCTTGATCCATCGCGCGAGGGAGCGCTTGAGCTTTGTCAGTTTTTAGCCAGCAAAGGCATTGAGAAAATAGTCTATGTGTCATGTAATCCAAACAGTTTTGCAAGAGATGCTCAATATTTACTGCCCTATTATGAATTAAGCAAAATAGCCACCTTAGACATGTTTCCTTTTACAAAGCATATAGAAGTAATGGCTTTGTTTACGCTACACAAGTAGATTGTGCGCACAAGTTGTTAATATAATTTGCAATTGAGTGCACAAATTTGTGTATAATTAATAACAAGATGAAAATAGAAATACATTAGGTAAAAGTGTGTTTTTACTAAGCGTCAAGGAAAGGTATGGTTTCGATTCGCAGTGTACATCAGTCCCAACGCCCAGAATTTGAAGTGTGGCTAAATGACCTCACCCTACCGTCAAAAACAAAGGACAAACTGCGCACTATTTTCGACGAGCCCGAACAGTTGCTAATGGGTCAAGAAATGGTCGAAATTCTGCAGCAGTTGCACATGGATGATGAAACCTTACAAACCGCACTGGTGTATCCTTACTGTGAAACAAACGCCCTAAACAGAGAAGAAATGCTTGAACGTTTTGGCGAGGGCATTACGAATTTGGTTGAAAGCGTGCGTAAAATGGAGGCCATCAATAGTCTGCAGTCTAAACGCCAGCAGTCTGACGCGGTTCAGGTTGATAAACTCAGAAGTATGCTGCTAACCATGGTTGAGGACGTGCGCGCCGTGGTCATTAAGATGGCTGAGCGCATTTGCACCCTACATAAAATAAAAAAAGAAGATGAGGAAACCCGCGTTTTGGTGGCTAAAGAGTGCGCAACTATCTATGCGCCATTGGCAAACAGGTTAGGTATTGGACAGCTTAAATGGGAACTTGAAGACTTATCCTTTCGGTATTTACACCCGCAAACTTATAAACGCACAGCCGCCATGCTGCAGGAAAAAAGGCTAGACAGGGAGCAGTACATAGAAGATTTTGTGGCTGACTTGCAGGCAATGTTAGATAAAGAGAATATTAAGGCAGAAGTGATAGGCCGGCCCAAGCATATTTATAGCATTCATAAGAAAATGCAAAATAAGCAGTTAGACTTTGATGAATTATTTGACATACGCGCTTTACGAATTATTGCCTCAAGACTTCAAGACTGTTATGCGGCCTTAGGTACAGTGCATGCAAAGTTTAAACATATTCCCAAAGAATTTGACGACTACATCGCTACCCCCAAATCCAATGGCTACCAGAGTATTCATACTGTAGTGATAGGACCACAAGGCAAGTCGATTGAAATTCAAATTAGAACAAAGCAAATGGATGACGACGCCGAGCTTGGTGTGGCAGCGCACTGGCGCTATAAAGAAGGCAGTTCGGGCAAGTCAGCCAGCGGTGATGATAGGGTAAGCTGGCTGCGTAAAATTTTACAGTGGCAAGATGAGCTGGCCGAATCGGGCAACTTGGTGGAAGAGCTGCGCAGCCAAGTGTTTGATGACCGCGTGTATGTATTCACCCCTAAAGGAGATGTAATTGATTTACCGCTTGGCTCAACGCCGCTAGATTTCGCCTATTATATTCATAGCAACGTGGGGCACCGCTGTATAGGCGCGAAAATAAGAGGGCGGATAGTGCCGTTTACCTACACCCTACAAAGTGGCGATCAGGTAGAGGTGTTAACAGGCAAGTCACTCTCTCCTAGTCGTGACTGGATGCATCCAGGGCTAGGCTATGTGCATTCAGGACGCGCACGTGCGACAATTCATTCGTATTTTAAGCAGCAAGACAAAGCAAAGCATATTGAGGCTGGTAAAGAGCTTCTAGAGCGTGAGCTACATAAAGTTAATGTGCTGGTAAAGCATGCCGCTGACGCTTGTAAAAAGTTTAATGTAAAGTCTCCTGAAGATTTATATGCATTGGTGGGTTCGGGAGACTTGCGGGTGATGACACTAGTTAATTATCTCGCACAAAAATTTGCACCGCCAAAGCCTGAAGCGCAAACCCCCGTCATTAAAACCCGCAAGGCAAAAGTGCGCAAAGGCCAAGAGCCGATCATTGCAGAGGGCGTTGGCAATTTAATGAGTCAAATGGCGAAATGCTGCCAACCTGTAGCGGGTGAAGCAATCTTAGGCTACATTACACAAGGTAAAGGGGTAAGTGTTCACAAGGAAGGCTGCGGGCAGTTGCAAAATCTGCTCAATCAGCATCCTGAGCGCGAAATTGAAGTGTCGTGGTTAGTTCAGCATCAAATCAGTTTTCAAACTGAGCTTGATATTTACTGTGACGATCGAAGCGGAATATTGCGCGATATAACCACCGTATTGGCAAACGAAAAAGTTAGCTTGTTAGGGGTCAACAGCATCAGCAATAAGCTTCGAGGTAGTGCTCATATAAAACTAAGCATTGAAGTAGCAGATGCCGACAACCTGATGAGAACGACAGAAAAGCTGCGCCAAATTAACGATGTAAGTGATGTGGTTCGTCCGTAAATCTAAAGCTAAAAGAAGGTTAAGTTTTACTAATTAGCAATTAAGGCTTCGCTTTTGCTATTAACTCTGTATAATTCGCGACCTGCCCAGCAGTGCCCGCCTTTGGGAAGGCGGATGATTAACCGGTTCGAAGGGGCCAACAGGTTGATAACGTTATTTTTTAAATTTTTTTGGGTGAAATTAAATGAAAACTTTTGTTGCAAAGCCAGAAAGCGTAGAGCGCGACTGGTATGTGGTAGACGCCGCAAACAAAACGTTAGGTCGCTTAGCGACTGAAATCGCAACTAGATTGCGTGGTAAACACAAGCCAGAGTATACTCCTCACGTAGATACTGGTGACTACATTGTTGTTGTTAACGCTGAGAAAATTACTGTTACTGGTAATAAAGCGAAAGGCAAAGTCTATTATACTCATACAGGGTATGTTGGTGGACTTAAAGAAACAACATTTGAAAAACTTCTCGCTAAAAACCCAGAGCAGGTTATTGAGCGTGCAGTTAAAGGTATGTTGCCGAAAGGACCACTAGGGCGAGCTATGTTCCGTAAACTGAAAGTTTTCGTCGGACCAGAGCACACGCATCAAGCACAACAGCCACAAACTTTGGATTTATAAGGAGCGCACCATGGCAGATACTCAATATTACGGTACAGGTCGTCGCAAGAGCTCAACAGCTCGTGTTTTCCTTCGTCCGGGTAACGGCACCATCACCATCAATCAACGTCCAATTGACGTTTTCTTTGGTCGTGAAACAGCACGCATGATTGTAAAGCAACCATTAGAATTAGTAGAGATGCTTGAGAAATTCGATTTGTATGTAACCGTTTCAGGCGGCGGCATTTCAGGTCAGGCAGGCGCCATACGTCACGGTATTACCCGTGCACTTATGGAGTATGATGAGACACTTCGTCCAGCACTTCGTAAAGCGGGCTTCGTAACACGCGATGCGCGTACTGTAGAGCGTAAGAAAGTGGGTTTACATAAAGCGCGCAAGCGTCCTCAGTTCTCAAAACGTTAATCGTTTTACAACGTATTGTTCAAAAACCCGGCTTGCCGGGTTTTTTTTGGTTATTATTGCAGTATTGGATTTATTCTTGCTAATTACGACCAAGGTTGAATAGTCATTATTTCGCATGTGTGCAAAATACTTGACTCAAAACAAATATAAACGTGCCTTTTGTGAAGTAAATCCTTGTGTTTACTAAGCGTTTTTTTTACCATATGCCATCAAAATTTGTTAGACATTTATCAATCGTTGCATAAGCTCAAGCTTTACGCACTATGAGCGATAACCTAAAGATAAGCAAGAGTAGGTTGAAAGACCTTTTCCAACACCCGGAGAACAGTTGATGAGTGAAGTATCAGTAGATGCTAATAAATCGGCACCAAATGACAATCCTAGCGCACGAAGCGCCGAGCCCGAATCTGACAACCCAAGACGTAAATTTCTTACTATTGCTACGTCCGTCATCGGTGCTGTAGGCGTTGCTGGAATAGCCGTACCGTTTTTATCCTATTGGCAGCCCAGTGACCGTGCAAAAGCGGCTGGTGCAGACGTTGAAGTAGATATAAGCGGTATACAGGTTGGCCAACTGATCCGCGTAATGTGGCGCAGTAAGCCTGTTTGGATTGTACGACGTTCACCCGAGTTAATAGCATCACTTGCCGCTGTGGAAAGCGAACTGCGCGATCCTAATTCAGAAGTTGAGCAACAGCCCGCTTATGCACAAAATCAGTACCGTTCTATTAAAGAAGAGTATTTGGTGTTGGTGGGCATATGTACTCATTTGGGTTGTTCGCCACAGCATTTGACCGACGGAGATTTCGCTGAGCATGCAGAAGGCGTTAGCGAAGGTTTTTTCTGTCCGTGTCACGGGTCTAAATTTGATATGGCTGGTAGGGTCTTTCAAGGCGTACCAGCGCCGTATAACCTAGTAGTTCCGCCTTATATGTTTGTTGACGACAATAATATTATAATTGGTTCTGATGAGGGAGCCGTATAATGACAACGTTATTAGCTTGGATTGAAGCACGTATTCCAATGATGCGCACTGCAAATGTGCATGCTATTCAGTACCCTGCGCCACGGAATATGAACTTTTGGTATGTGTTTGGCTTTTTAGCCACCATAATATTGGTGAACCAAATTATAACCGGTATTTGGTTAACGATGAATTATGAACCGTCTGCACAACGTGCCTTTGCGTCGGTTGAGTATATTATGCGCGAGGTCAACTACGGGTGGCTTATTCGCTACATGCATAGTACAGGTGCTACTGCTTTTTTTGTGGTGATATACTTGCATATGTTTCGCGGCATGATTTATGGTTCATATCAAAAGCCCCGGGAGTTACTCTGGGTATTTGGCATGCTAATTTATTTAGCCCTTATGGCAGAAGCGTTTATGGGTTATGTACTGCCATGGGGACAAATGTCGTATTGGGGTGCACAGGTCATCGTATCCTTGTTCAGCGCCATCCCCGTTATTGGGGGTCCGCTTGTAGAGTGGATTCAGGGCGACTACGTCATATCAGGGGCGACTTTGAATCGCTTCTTTGCGCTTCATGTTATTGCATTACCGCTTGTAATTGTTATTTTGGTGTTTTTACATATCATAGCGCTACATGAAGTGGGTTCAAACAACCCAGACGGCGTGGATGTAAAACACCCCAAAGGTAGCCTGCCTGAAAGCGAAAAAACATCCTATAAAATTCATGAACATTTTACTAATAGATATGACTATGCGGACGACGTGGTGCCATTCTTCCCACATATAGTGCTTAAAGACTTAGTTGCGTTTAGTATTTTCTTATTTATTTTTTGCTACATTATGTTTTTTGCGCCAGAACTTGGTGGAAAGGCACTTGAGCATCCTAACTTTGAAATTGCCAACCCGCTTAAGACGCCGGAACATATTTTCCCTGTATGGTATTTCACACCTTTCTACGCTATTTTGCAGGCAGTACCGCATAAATTATCGGGTGTACTAACAATGTTTGGCGCTATTGCGGTGTTGTTTGTTTTACCATGGCTTGACCGTGCTAATGTGCGCTCATGGCGCTACAGAAGCGGGCTACATACCGCTAATCTGCTTGTCTTTGCAGCTGTATTTATATTCTTGGGATATCTAGGCGGCACTCCTCAAGAACCTTGGAAGCTTATCGCGGCGCGTATAGCGACTATTATGTACTTCATGTTCTTTGTAATGTTATTTTTATATTCAAAACACGAGACAACTAAACCGGTACCCAAAAGGATCCCAAGATGAAAAGATGGATAGCATTACTGATATTGCTGCCTGGCTTGGCTGTAGCTGCGGGTTCTAAGGTTGCTTTGCAAGACCCTAATATCGATTTGACCGACAAAGCGTCTTTGCAGCGAGGTGCGCAAACTTTTATGAATTATTGTTTGGGTTGTCACCAAATGCAATACCAACGCTATCAGCGTATGTTCAATGATTTAGGCATTCCTGAAGATCTAGGGCAAAAGTATCTTCAATTTACCGGTGAGAGCGTATCCGATTATATGACCAATACCATGCCCGCAGAAGATTCTGCACAATGGTTTGGTGCGCCGCCGCCCGATTTAACATTAGTGGCGCGAGTGCGTGGCCCAGAGTGGTTGTATACTTATTTCAAGACATTTTATGTCGATGAAAGCAAGATATTTGGTGTTAACAATCTTGTGTTTCCAAATGTGGGTATGCCGCACGTCTTAGAACCCCTACAGGGCACACCTCGTTTAGCCTATGAAGAAAAAATGGTGGACGGTGAGTTAGTCATGCGTCCAGCAGGTCTGACTAACGATGGCAATGGGCGCTTGAGTGAAGATGAGTACAATGACACAATCCGCGACTTAGTTAACTTCCTCGAATACACCGGTGAGCCAACGCGTTTGAAGTCAGAGTCGATTGGTCGTGGTGTATTGATTTTCATTGTTATATTCTTTGTTTTCGCTCTGCTGTTGAAGAAAGAGTACTGGCGAAATGTCAAGTAATAGAGTATAGTTCCGCGGCTTTTTTCAAAAAGGGCTCTATGAATGATTAGTGCCCTTTTTTGTGCTTTAAATTATTATAACAATTCCTATTGCTCACCTTATGTGGCAATAAGGCTCGGAGGTTTTAATGGCTGTGGCCACTAGCAAACGTTCTATCATGACCATGTTTTCAGACAATATCGATATATACTCACATCAGGTGCGTATTGTCCTTGCTGAGAAGGGTGTTGGTGTTGAGATTATTTTTACAGATCCAAGTCAAATTAACGAAGAGTTACTTGAACTTAACCCCTACGGAACAGTACCTACACTTGTAGATCGTGAACTAGTTTTGTACAAGTCACATATTATCATGGAATATCTTGATGAGCGTTTCCCGCACCCACCGCTTATGCCTGTTTATCCGGTGTCACGTGGAAAAAGTCGCTTAATGATGCATAGAATTGAGCAAGATTGGTATTCATTAGCAGCTAAAGTGTTTCGTAAAGAAGATGGTGCCGCAGAAGCTAGAAAAGAACTTAGAGAAGCAATACTAAGTCTTGCTCCTATTTTTGCTGAAACAGATTATTTTATGAGCGAAGAATTTAGCCTAGTAGATTGCTATTTAGCTCCGCTGCTTTGGCGTTTACCCGCCCTAAACATAGAGCTCGATGGCCAAGGCAGCCGACAAGTTGTCGCTTATATGAAGCGCATTTTCGAACGTGGTTCATTTAAAGCATCATTGACTGATCAAGAACGCGAGATACATAATCCTCTTTAATACCTTAGAGCCTTGCTGCTGTTATATTTACAGCAGCGTTTCCCCCTTAAGACTGAGTGACGCCTCGTGCAAGAGATGACCCCTAATCAACCTTATTTATTACGCGCCTTTTACGATTGGATAATTGACAATGGTCTCACGCCCTACATGGTGGTCGACATAAACTTTCCACATGTCCAAGTACCCACTCAGTTCGTAAACGACGGTCAAATTGTTTTAAATGTTTCTCCTAGCGCGTGTGTTGGTTTTAAGATGGATGCAGAGTGGGTAGAATTTCAAGCTCGTTTTTCTGGCAAGCCCATGACGGTATCCTTTCCGTGCTGTGCTGTAGGCGCTATATACGCTAAAGAGAATGGCGCAGGAAGTGTGTTTACGGTGCCTGAGACCGATCCACCACAGCAGCCGAAAAAGAATGAGCCTGACAAGCCGACGAAGAAACCTGGCTTGCGAATAGTCAAATAGCGCCTAGTCTATAAGCTCCATTACTCTAATAACTTTAGTCACTCCATCTACATTTCTTACTAGCTCAACGGTAGCAGTGGCTTCTTGCTTGGTAAGCTGGCCCATTATAAATACTTCGCTATCTTCCACTATTAAATCCATTTTGAGCATAGGCACTCTGCTGTCAGTGCTCATTACGGTGCGAATTTTAGTGCTTAGCCAAACGTCGTTAATGGTAGACCCTGCCGGAATAGGTGCGCCCAGCCTTATTTGATTGTGTATTTTAGACACTTGGTTAACTGTCTGTGTCACCCTAGTGACTTCAGATATAAGTACTTGAGATACAGCCTGGCCTGTTAATAAAACTTGGCTATTGTAAACGTGCACGCTGATGTCGGCATCTTTTTCAAGGTTAGGTATTTTGTTGATTGCCGTATTTATACGTGCGGTCATTGTTTTGTCATCAATCTGGGTGCCTAGAGTACGTCTGTCAGAATTACTTACCGCTGCCGTTCCTGCGGCTCCCACCGCTACTGCTGACACACATCCTGATAACTGGCTTACACCGACCCCTAAAATTACGGTCAAAGCGATCTTTTTATACATTTGATTAGTCTCCACTGTCGATTGGGAAAAGCGCACTGTCGATGGATTCACATAAGCTGTGAATGACCAAAAGATGCACTTCTTGAATGCGAGCAGTGCGAGAGGACGGAACTCGAATTTCGACGTCATTTTCACTTATAAACCCTGTCATTTCTCCGCCGTCTTTGCCTGTTAGTGCCACTATTGTCATATCGCGCGTAAGCGCTGCCTGCATTGCATTAATGACGTTAGCTGAATTACCGCTGGTAGAGATAGCCAGCAAAATATCACCGGCTTGCCCTAATGCTTTAACCTGTTTTGAAAAAACTTCATCAACAGAAGAATCGTTCGCTATTGAGGTAATGGTTGAGCTGTCTGTAGTGAGCGCAATTGCCGGTAAAGAGGGTCTATTGCGTTCATACCGATTAAGCAGCGAAGATGAAAAGTGCTGCGCTTGAGCAGCTGAACCACCGTTTCCGCAAGACAAAATTTTGTTGCCGTTAATGAGTGCTTCAATCATCATTTGTGCTGCTTTTTGTATTGGCTCAGGAAGTGCTTCAGCCGCGGCTATCTTGGTTTGAATGCTTTGTGTGAAGCTTTTCTTGATATTGTCTAACATTTTGCAAAATGCTCCTATGCGCATAGTTTGTGCGCGCAAATACTTTATTATTATATGGCGCATCGATGAACAGCCTAGCATCAACAGACTTAGGCAGATGACCGGTATTATACGCTATCTAACCATGTAAGTTTCGTATCATCAATGGCTATTACATCTATACGCAAACTGGTATGGTGAATGTTCAAATTACGCTGCTGCAAGAAGCACATAATAGCTTTATTCATTTTACTCCTTTTTGAAGCGGTGAAGTACTCCGCAGCATGCCCGCGAATGCTACTGCCGCGATATTTGACTTCAACAAACACCCATTGTTGCATATCTTTAAAAATTAAATCGATTTCACCTTGAGGCACGCGAAAGTTTTGCATAATAAACCTAAGCCCTTGAGATTCTAGGTAATGCTTAGCCTTGCTTTCTGCTACTTGGCCAGCTCTTTTACCCTGATCATGTTTAGTGTCACTTTGCATATTCACTCACTCTAGTGCGATAGGCCTTAGCAATATCTAAGGGCTATCGCAAACATGGCCTATTGAGAGCCTAGCTCATTGATGGACAGCCAAGTAAGTTCGCGTGTTAATTGCTGAGAACTGTTTATTGACAAATCTCCGCTTAAGCCTTTAATTGCAAGATGTTCAAAGGTACTAAGTTGAGCTAAGTTGCCAACGACTGAAAGCGCGTCATAACCAAAGGCAAAAAGCCGTAAAAATGTACTGGGTGGTTTATTGAACAAGGCATCTATTGAGGCTGAAAGGGGGTCGCCACGCTGTATTGATAATAGCCACGGCATGTCTACAAAAATCAAGTTACGCAGGTCGCGCTGACTATTTTTACTTTGCTTGTGGTCGTAGCCGTAAGAAGCAGCAAATACCGGAATTTGTTCATTGGTAAATAGGCTAATACTGCTCTCTATAATAGGATTTATAAGCTCTAAATCATTTGGACGAGCGAATACTACAAATGCGTCTACGTCTCTTCTGTTTCTAGTAACGCTGTGTACACGTTCTTGATGCAAGTTGGAAAGTTGCTTAATGCGCCTTTGACTTTGCAATACGTCAAGCGCTGAGGTAATACCTACCCGCATACTGTTATTGTCTGTATAACTAATTTGTTGTAGTGCTTGTACTTGGCCGTTTTTACTTAACTCGCCAGTTGCCTTCCAAGCCGCAATGAAGGCATTGTTCATGCGTTTAGCTGTTGCAGAACTGTCGTCTATGACCACAGGGTTGCGTATAGTACGTGTGCGCATTAGCGCCACGATCTGCTGTGCTTCTTCTTCAGGTGAGAGTGAAAACGCCGCCAAAAGACCTTCCCCGTCTTTTGTGCGTGGCTGGGTTTGGTTAAGCACTAGCTGTCGTTGGGGAACTAAATTAAGCGCATTAATTTCGTCGATATGACTGCGTAAGAGCGGACCAATAATGGTGTCGTAGGGCACTAAAGACTCTGCAGTAATATCAGTATTTAAAGTGTTTAGTGAACCCGTATCGATAAATTCAATTGTGGATTGAATCACACGTTTACTTTTCTTAGCAGAGGCTAATTTGTGATAGTAAGCACTCAGTATTCCCTGCTGTATGGCTTCTCCTTGTGCCGATAAACGCCCGCTTAACGGCAACAATACTGCTATGTTCTGGTTTTGGCGATGCTCGATGCTTAAATACTGTTGTATTTGTGTTGGTAAATTACTTACTATCATCAAGTTCGTACGAGTAGATAACCATTGTTTTATCGACGCTTGACGAGCGTTATCGTCTAGGCTGGCATCTTCTACAATGTTGAGAAACACAATATATTCGCTAAGCGTTGGATATGTTGCCGCAAGTTGCGCTCGCGCGTCTTGGTCAAGCAATGAAAACCATTCCCACGCTTTATTGTAAAAATGGGTCCGAAGCTTAGGGTGATCCACTAAATTATCGATAATATTTGCATTTAAAAGTTGATGCAAGGCGCTTGCGTATTGCTTATTTTGCGCAAGCAGACGAGCAGAAGCAATTTGCGCTCTAGTGGCAAAGTCTATAGTGTTTAAAGATGCGCTAAGGGGCACCTTTGCGCTATTTATGCCATTTTCGTTTGCTGTTTCTAACCATTTAATGACAAGGCTAAGTAAAGGCTGTTTATTAATTGAATCGCTTGTGTTACCAATTGAGTCTAGCGCGCATTCTGCTTTCAATAAATTACTTATAGCCACGTGCTGCGAATTATTAAGACTACCCTGTGTGTGCTTAATAACAATACTAACTGCGCGACAGTCATCCGCGCTTTTGTAATTATTCGCTAATATAAGCAAGGATAAATTGCGCTCATTTATATCTTTGCTGTTTGCGTAACGCGCCTCAATATTTTCCAAAGCTTTTTGTTCTTGTCCGCTCATATCAGTGTCAAAGGGCGGCTTTTTTTCAGGCTCAGATATTGGCTTTTGGTTTGGTGCAACACCGCAGCCAATTAAGAAAAACGAAATGCTGCAAGTGACAAAAAGTGTGCGTAAGTTCACGAGTATCCCAAAGATAATAAAGATTGACTTCGCTAGTCTACTTGGCTTAATAAAAATATCTAGCTGAATTCATGCAAACTGTACTTAAGTTTGTGTAAACTAGGCGTATTAGTTTTTTTATTTATAAGTGAAGAACGTGACTGGTATTTTGTATATTGTGCCTACGCCTATTGGCAACCTTGGTGATATGTCTAACCGGGCTATCGATATTTTGAATGAAGTCGACCTAATTGCCGCGGAAGATACGCGCCATTCTGGCCATTTACTGCAACATTTTTTGATTAAAACGCGTTCAATTAGCTTACACGATCATAACGAGGATCAGCGCACTCAACTATTAGTCAAAAAACTGCAAGCGGGAGAAAAAATAGCGCTTATTAGTGACGCTGGCACACCACTTATTAGCGATCCAGGCTACACCTTAGTTAGTACGTGTCGCTCCCTTGACATAAACGTAATAGCTTTACCTGGACCTTGCGCGCTTATTACCGCGCTAAGTGCCTCAGGCTTGCCGACCGACCGCTTTATGTACTTAGGGTTTTTGCCCGTTAAACAAAAAGCCAAAGCGCAGTCGCTCAAGTTTGCTAGTCTTGCGCACATGACCTGCATCTTTTATGAAGCACCACGTCGGGTTAAAGACACCATAGAAGTATGTGCACAAGTGCTGCCTGATAATCATCAAATTGTGCTTGCAAAAGAGCTGAGTAAACGTTTTGAAAGGTATATAAGTGGCAATGCAAAGGATGTTCTAGCGTGGTTAAACCAAGAGGATGCGCATCAAAAAGGAGAGTTTGTGCTAATGATTTATTGTAAAGCGATAGCGCAAGAAGAGCTTCCCGTGCAGGCAAAAGATCTTATGCACCAGCTCATAGCCTTGCTGCCGCCTAAATCGGCGGCAGCGGTGGTTAGCGAGCATTATAAATTGAACAAAAAATCGCTTTACCAATATGCACTTTCTTTGAAAAACATGCAGACATAAAGCAGGCTTTGTGTGCTTAAACACTATCAAATAAGTCTTGCACACGCTGCCTAAGCTCTTCAATTTTAGTAATGTCGGCAGGTGCTATAAAAATAGTGTCATCGCCTGCAATGGTGCCCAATACGCCATCGGTATGGCTCAATGAATCGAGTAAACGTGCGATTAACTGAGCGGCCCCAGGGCTGGTGCGAATAATCACCATTACGTTGTTATGCACAATATCTAACACTAGCTGCTTTAACGGGCTTTTTGCGGTGGGCATGCCCAGTTCAGGCGGCAGACAATAAACCATATCACCACGCGCATCTCGAGTTCGCACTGCGCCGAACTTGCTTAACATTCGCGACACTTTTGACTGACTAATATTATCAAAACCCAGTTTTTTTAGGGCCAGTACAATCTCGCCTTGTGATCCATAGCTCTCAGTTTTTAAAATTTCGCGGAAGGCTTTTATCAGTACATCTTGTTTACTGGTGCTCATAGGCAATAACATAGCTCGACATGTAGAATGCGTATATCTTGCAATAAGCCCACTATATAAGCAATTTTTGCGGTAAAAATGTTTATTTTGATATTTGATACCATAGTATCATTGAGCTTTGTGAGCATTTCGGCTAATCTTCGCGTTCTTTTTATCAACCTAGTTAACTGGAGATATCTCTATGAAAGTAGCCGTATTAGGCGCCGCAGGTGGAATTGGTCAGGCCTTGTCACTATTGTTAAAAATACAATTGCCTGCAGGCTCTGAATTATCATTATATGATGTTGCGCCGGTAGTTCCCGGTGTTGCAGTGGATTTAAGCCATATACCCACCGACGTCAAAGTAACTGGATTTGGTAAAGATGATCTAGCGACAGCATTAACAGGCTGCGACATTGTGCTGATCCCTGCAGGCGTTCCTAGAAAGCCAGGCATGGATCGTTCTGATCTGTTCAACATCAATGCAGGGATAGTTAAAAATCTAATAGAAGCCTGTGCAGACAACTGCCCAGATGCATGTATAGGCGTTATTACTAACCCTGTTAACACCACGGTAGCTATTGCCGCTGAAACGCTAAAAGCAAAGGGTGTTTACAACAAGAACAAGCTGTTTGGTATTACTACGCTTGATGTTATTCGTTCAGAAACCTTCATCGCAGAGCTTAAAGGCAAAAGT
>NZ_BAET01000028.1 GCF_000252165.1 Glaciecola punicea ACAM 611 | reverse complement strand
CCACACGCATCAATATCAAAGAATGTAATTAATCCTTTTTCCAATTTCCCTCACCTATCCTTTTTTATCTAAAGTTTCAACCGCAATCTAACATCCGTAAATCTTTCTAATCATCCACCTACAAATGCCTAAACAACTAACAAATCAGCCTTAAGTTAAAGCCATTTGTCGTAGATATTTAAGACTATTAATTCTCAATTTTTATAAAAGTAACCTCAAACGCCTTTAATGTGCGTTGTTTTTGCAAACGAGTAGCGAGACTTAATGCATCGTTTACATCATATTGCTGATAGATATCAAGTCCTCGATCTAAAGATATTTTCCATCCTGTATCAGTAACAATATGCCTCGCGTGCTGAGAGGTCGAGTTTTCAAATGAATACTCAAACTTAATACCGACTGCGAACATTGAACTTTGGATTTTTTCAAGAAATTCACGTTGTTGCTCACTTCTATTCTCATCTTCTACGGTCACCAAGCTAACGATTACCTCATCCTCTTCAGCTTTTTGCTTAATGATAGTTTCTAACAACTCCATCAAGTTTTTGGCTTGATAGAATAAACGAATATAAGGGTCCGTAATCGTTACTTGTTTAGCGCCATCAAGATATGGACCAAAAAGATTGTCATAACTTATCCCACGCTGATTTTCTGCAAACGTTAAGTGTTGTTCTTTCAACTCCGGCTCTCTAGAAGGAGCAGGTTCAGACTTTTTATGCTCAGGCGCTACCGACAATGGGCTTGGCTCAGGTAAGCCAATATCAGTAACTTCACCCACTGTTTGATTGAAATAGTTAGGGTACTGTAACTCTTCAAGTGTATTAACAGGGACGTCTTTACCAGCTTTGTCTTTATAAGCAAAGTTTACTTCTGCATATGTATTATCAATTCTAAATAGTTGGTCCTTGACTCGCTTACGACCTTCCATAGCAAATTTCAGAATCTCTTCTATTTCAGCTTCTGTCGCGCCGCCCTGCGGAAATAAGATTTTCATCAACCCGCTAAACGTTTTATGAATCGCATCGCGGTCACGAGTCGATATTTGAGGGGAAAGCTGAAAATAGTCTTGGTAACGGTCTGAGTAATCTTGGTTTCTTAAATGACGAAGGACTTCAGCTAAATAATCGACCACGAAACCATAGCCCTCTGAAAACATTTCCCCTCTAATAATGTCCACTTCCCAACCGGGTATATAAAAATGAAGACGATCTAAGAAAGCCGAATCATAAAATTTCTCAGGTAAAGCATCGAATAAATCACAATGCTTTAGCATATAAGGCAAACTATGTTCGGTGTTGCCAATAAATGCCATTGATGCATCAGCACCTAATGTCTCAACACCTCTCGAAAATGACTTGTTAGCCATGTAGTTTTTCATTATATCAACGAGTGCTTTATCAACACGTTTTTGCTTACCAGCAAACTCATCGAATGCTACTGTATCCCAATAACCCACCAACCCTAACTTACCGCTAGAATTGTTAACAAATAATTTCGGTACAGTCACCTCACCACCCGAAATTAAAATCCCATGGGGTGAAAATTCAGAATAGATGTGCGATTTACCTGTACCTTTTGGTCCAAGCTCTATCAAGTTAAAATTTCGCTCGCAAAAAGGGATCAGGCGCATTAGCTGCATCAGCTTGCTTCTGCGGCCAAAAAACTCAGGATTGAAACCAATACTTTGTACCAGCACATCAATCCACTCATCAAGGCTAAACTGCTTACGAGCACTAATGTAGCCTTCATAGTCAAAATGAGACATTTGAATAGGTTTAATCGTGCTTAAGATCCAAGGACTGGCATCTTTATCTTCTGTATGATCATATTCGATATCAGCAATTACCCAAACGCCACCAACAAGAAGCTTTGGATGCTGCTTAACTGTGCCTGAATCTATTAGGACTTTTTTAATGCCGAGGTTTGAAAATTCAGTTTCGTATACATCTTTCTTATCGTTGAGTGCAACACTCACTTTATCAATAACTTTATGACGACCTTTTTCACGAATAGTTGAACGGATCAACCCTGCTTCATTTCGATGAACATAATGCTTTGCTAGAATTTCTTTAACCGTTTGGATGCCAGATTCAATACTTGCTTCATCACTCGTTGCGCAGTATTGGCCAAGAAGGTACTCCAGCACGTAAGACGGCACTATCGCGTTGCCTTTGACTGTTTTTACCAAATCTTTTCTAACAACAAGGCCCGCAAATTCTTCACAAATTTTCTGATTAAGTTCACTCATTCTTTTGTCCTAATACTCTGTTTGTTAAAGTCCGTTTTAACTTTTATTGTTCTGCACTTACTATCTGAATCCACGTTATGTTAAAAATCAAAATCAGACGTGAAAGACCGCTTAATGGTATAACGTAGTTGTTTATATTCTTTGAACTGATTAGTCCCGGTAACAGGCTCTTCCAGCTTCAAAATCACTTCTGTATTGTTTGCAGCGTCGGCCTCCTGATTTAACAAGAAACGCAGTTTCATTTCTCGCTCTCGTGGGCTGTCAGAAGTCAGATCCATTTCTACTGTGTGGCTATCTGAAATTAATTTGCCTGATTCAGTGTATATACCTAATCGCAATATTCTACCTTGTGTTTTATCAGTGACCGCTTCAGCTTGATATAAGGTGACTGATATCTGCCCACTAGTAATCACACTAGAGCCACTTCTGAGTAGCTCTACGGTAACTAAGCGAGTATCACTGGCACGTTTTTTATTAATACTGATAATAGGAATAATAACTTCTTGTAGTGACGCGCCACCATGCACAAAACGGCTACCCGACCCACTCAGTCTTAAACGCTGAATTCCCTTTGGAATGACCGCATGGACGTCGCCCGCTAATCCAAGTTCTTCACTACTGAAAAGTTTTAGTGACTTGCCGCAATTTAGTTTTTTTCCTAAGACAAACCTTCTGTCGTTATAAAGGATGTCACCGCTAACATCTTTCTCTAAATAGTCGCTTTCATCAAGCTTACTATTTTGATAAATAAAACCGTGATCTGCTGTTATTAAGACATTGCTTACATTCGCGCTTGCTAGTTTTTTAACCAGTTTAATTAAATCATCAAAGGTGTGCTCGGTAGCTTCAAAAGCCTCGCCCTCAGACTGCATTTTATCGCCAGTATGGTCTATGCGGTTGTGATAAATATAAAGCACATCATTATCTTTAAGTAACTCTCGGCTATTAACCTGCGTCATTTCTAATATATTTTTCGCTTGAACTGCACTCGCTCGCTCACCGTGAATAGTTTTTAAAATTTTATCTCTATTCTCAGTCCCTTGGGTTGATAAATTTCCCATTAATACCGTACCAGTTTTAGCATCAGATAACTGTAAAGGATATTCTGTAGACTGGGGTAACAACGAGGCCATACCTAACTGAGTATAACTAGGCATTGCTGATAGGGCGTGATTGAGTTTTGCATCATAGCGGTCTTCCTGCCGAATACGGCTCACCATATCCTCACCCGCTTCATAACGGAATGCATCAGAAATAATTACGCAGACTTTTTTATTCTTGGACAGATACTTAGCTTCTACATACTTTTTAAAAAAACAATTTTGGGGGTCTACACTCGGCACTTGCCATTTACCCATCGCATCAACATACTGTTGCCAAGCATTCGTTAATGGCTGCACATAATTGTTAATGTATAAGTTTTCTATTTGCTCAGTTAATGCGCTAAGCAATGAGTGTTGTGATGATACCTTAAGTGCATAAACGTACTTACGATAAAGTTGGTCGAGTTTAAACCATTGATTGGTATATCGTTCGACTGCTTGTTGGGCACTAGACATGTCAAATTGTAAAGTATCTAACAGTGCAAAAAATTGACTCGCAACATCCACGGCATCGTAAAGTAACTCAAATTCGCTATACCAATGTCCTTGTCGTCGCTGACGACACCATAGTGCCACCTCTCCTTGGGATAAGGTTCTTTTAGCAACACCATTAACCAGATCATGAATAACTTTGAGGTCTATCACTCTAAAATAATCTAACTCCAACACGTCATTAAGTGATCTATGCTGTAGGTCACTCTCAATATTCAAGACCGAAGCACATTGCTCTGACAACCTTTCAAATATTTTTTGGTGCTTTCTACTGTCTTTCCAACGTTTAAAGAACACTAAAGCGTTGTTATTCATCTTTTCTTTGTTAGCAGCTCCAGAAACATGACTTGTCCCTTGCAAGCTCGTTGGCAACTCAGCTAAATAACTAAACTTAAATAACTCATACACAAAATCCATTAATGACGGACTGTCACATCGATAACCATAATGGTTTGTTACTTGTTGCCACAAAAATTGATTGAGCTTACTGCGTTCAATGAGCTTATACGCTTTACCTTCTGCATTCTCTGCCATCAGCAACTCTAAAATGACATCTAAGCGAGCATCGCCTTTTTGTTTTGTACCAGCAGATACGGCTAACATTTTTAAGCGGATGCGACTGTGGGTATCATCTGGTTCTAGTAAACTTTTTAAAGTTGCTTTTCTGTTGTCGCTATCAGATGTTGCTTGAGATTTTGAACCTTTATTATTGCTATCAACTTCAAAAAAGGCAGTATGTTTCTCAACTATTTCGTTAAATTCACTTGTTAATTCAAGCTCACTTAACCAAATAGCGGCTTGGTCAGTTTTAAATATGGCATTAGAAAGTTCAACATCGTACAACCAATTTTTTACTGGCTCTGGCTGCTTACCTTGTTTGTAAACAAGAAAATTAGTTTTTGGCTCTTCACGCAGCAATTTGTGCTTCAAAGTGAATTCGTTATTGTTAAGTTCAACCTTGGTGACATTATCAAGCTCTAAGCCATCAAAATCTTCACGAAGTTCTTGTTTGTTGTCATACCAAAAAACAACGCGATGTTTCGCAAACAATCGCTCTAAGGCTGTTGAGATTCTTGAAGTCATATTAGCCCTAAGATAATCCTGTTACTTTTTTAAGTGCATTACCAAATAAAGGGTAATTGTGTTTTACACCATCATCTAAATCGATTTCGATTTTTTCACCTGCTAATGGATACAGCACGTCATGTTCGTAGTCGTTAATCTCTTCAAGCACCTTATTGATTTTGGCAATCGCTTTAATCGCTTGGGTCTTATCTTTTTGACTGGCAGATGCGCTAATTTCAACTTGCTCATAACTTTGCTTGCGTGCTTCTAACTTAGTTCTAAACTCACGTAAGTAATCATTAAGGACAATACTTGCTGTGTCGGGCTGGTAACGGTGCATATAAATCAAGGCGTTAAACGATCCTTTAGGGCTAGAGAACATCCAGTAAATAGGTCTTTTTTTATAACGCCGGACATGATCTGTGTAAAAATGTCTAGCAAAATAACTTTTTATTTTTTTACCAATTGCCTTTTCAATAAAATCTAAATTAGTAGCAAGATGTTTCTCACCCAGACTAACTTGCAGAAATTCTATAAAGCGCTCGGTAATATCGTCTTCAAACCAGTATTCATCTTTATCCTTCTCAAGTTCAAAATCGATTATTGGAATGACATTATCTTCGTCTGGCATAAATTCTGGTAACACAACTTCTTTCATACAGTTCTTGATAGTATCGTTTTGATTGGCTAAAACTAACCCTTCCTTATCAAGGGAGTATCTTCCAAAGATACAACCACATGCATAAGAAATAAAATCACGAGCAGTATCTGCTAAAAGCTCTCCCTCAGCTTCATTAGTATTCGAGCTGTTTTTATATCTAAAACTTGGATTACAAAATAGAGAAATTTTACTAATCATTACATCTGGCTTTAAGTCATTTTCTAATCCATATACATTTATGAATATTTGATTTGACCTCTCTTCCAATTCTTTCATGTTTTGCGTTCTGGTGCGCCAGATTTCTCGCAATCTATTATAAGAATCGGATAAAGGAATATGTGAAAAATTGAGTAAGGGTGACGATTTGAAAGACCAAGATGTCTCATGCTCATCCCAATCTTCAGTAGAAAGTACTACTAGTTGTTCGGCTATGGCAATTAGATTAGATTGGCGATCATTTATTATAAATGGAAGCTTTTTGATTTCAGCGATACCAAAGTTGAGTGTAGGACTAAGAAATGACAAGAACAATTTCCCTACCTCAGAATTAATGAATAACAATAACACCTTAGGATCAATTTCTAATTTTGGGAATGCGGTCATGGAGGCACTTGTGAACGCAAACCCTTTTTCATGGTATCTAGCTGAAAACGAAGATGATGAAATTGCACTCCAATTGATACCTTCCTTAAAAAATAACTTTGTACTAATTATATATCTTGACCAATGATCACCAGTTTTTTCTGTAATTGCAGACTTTGGTTCAAACCCGTTTGCGATCCAATTAACCACAAACTCTTTGTTGCTGCTCCACTTGCGAAATGCTCCACCATGAAGGCACGGATACCATTTTTTTATTTTAGTATCTTCTTCGTCTTGAGCATTGAATTCAATATCTTTGTTTTCCACTTCAGACCATAACCTTAAAAATCTATTATTATCACCTATGGCCATGCCTTTTTTGGCTAAAAAATTATCTTCAACCACTTCTGATTCAAATGCAGTTATTACTTTGTCACTTGCCCAATAAACAACTGGACTACCCGGAATCCTATTGAAATCTTTAGTTGAAGCTCGATAATTCGAGCCACAATCTATTTTTCTTATGGCCTCGGAAAATGCACGGTTTTTTTCAGCTTCTGATTTGCCGTCAACTAGTCTAAAGTAATCGCCTTTTCTATCTACCTTAACGGTATTCTGAAGTATGTAGGCTGTTGTTGATACAACCTCACCACCAATACTATCGAACGCCTTTGATCCTAAATGAACCATAGATACAATGGTCGATTGAGCAAACATTTTCACTCGAAGTTTTTCAAATGATGACAAAAACATCCAACTTTGCATATTTATCATTCCGGAGTAACCAGATTCTAAAATGAGGTTCAAATTTCGCTCTATAAACATCGCGAATAAATCTGACTTGCTCTTAGGATAATTATCCTTTGCCCAATTTGAAAGCCTTGAATTCATTCCGTTTCTTCCCATATATGGAGGATTTGCCGAAACTACATGATAAATAGGGCTTAGGTATTTTGTTTGCTGTAAGATTTTAATAACCGATTCGTGCGTATTTTTTAAGAACAGATCCACTTGAGCATTCTTAGCTTCAAATATTTCTAATATTTCTGTTGGGTTT
The DNA here is from genome assembly GCF_000252165.1 of Glaciecola punicea ACAM 611. Classification (GTDB taxonomy): domain Bacteria; phylum Pseudomonadota; class Gammaproteobacteria; order Enterobacterales; family Alteromonadaceae; genus Glaciecola; species Glaciecola punicea. The sequence continues at coordinate 149,284 of NZ_BAET01000028.1, read as the reverse complement.
TTTAATGTTGGTTGGATTAATGAGCCAAAGTTATCAGCCTCTTCAAATTCGGATAATGTTTTTCTTAAATCCTGCGTGAATAAATCACGTCCAATAAAGTCCATATATTCATCTAGTGCATCTGCATCAATTTTAACTTTTTCTAAACGGCAGATATTCGGCTTAATTGGATTTCGGAAAAAACGTCTTCGGTTATTGCTATCATCGGCCGAGTTGCCCTTCATCGCTTTCATGCTCAAAGCAAATGCTGCAAGTTCAGCGGCTCGCTCATCAATTTCAATACCGAATAGATTCTTAGTTAAAATTAACTCAGGGATATCAGTTGCATCGTAGTTAGCTTCTAAATAAATAGCATAAAGCAAATCATAGGCATACGTGAGCATGTGGCCAGAGCCAACAGCGGGATCACATAATTTAATTTCTTCAGGATTGCTGATACGGAGGAAGTCCGTTTCTTTCTCTAACGGTTTTATGTAGTACTCCATTTGGTCGATAACTTTTGAATTAGGGTTATTGAGCATCCATAAGCGGCCTAATGAATTTTCTACCAGATACTTCACTATCCAGTGTGGGGTAAACAGTTGAGTCGCAGCAGGAATGTTTTCTGGTGTAATTTTTTTATTTTTCTTTAATTCTTCAAATACCAGATCTTTTTTCTCTGAAACATAAAACTGATAAAGCCAACCGATAGATTCAACCGATTCACAATTCTCAGGTGTCATTGCTTCACGGGTATAGGCAAGTATTGAATTACCAGATAACAAGTCATCAGGCATAAGTAACTCAGTATAATCTTCGATACGCTGGAACAAATATGGCATTAAGCGGTGATAATCATTACAAATAGCAACAATCATCATTCGATAGCCTTCAGCTTGACCATCGCGACTCGGTACTGAGCCACTCAGCAGCCCTTGTATTCTCTCACGGATTTTACCATTAAAAACTACATCATCTAAATGACCAGCTTTAGCTTCTGCTAATAATTCTGGCTGAAACTGACCTGATATTGGCGAGAGCACCATAATTCGGTTGTATCGATTTACATCCATAAACCTAAGGGCACAAAAACGGTTAAACCATGTGTAAGCCACTTGCTCGATAAGTTGCTTTTCATCTTCTTTGTTATTTATATGTTGATTTAGTTTTTGTTCTAACTCTTTGATTGCTTTTGGGTGCTCACGTCTAGCCGCACTATCTGCTGCAAGTACAAGTTTCAATTTGCTTTGAACTTGCTCAATCAAGCTTCTACGAGCAAATTGAGCAAATTTCTTTAATTTTGATGTATCCATTATTCAGTACCTTCACTGATCCTGCGAACAGAAGTTTCGCCAAATCTAGTCTTATATTGTTCTAGGTTTAAAATGACGCAACTTCTTGCTGAAGAATTTGACCAAGAATTATGAATAATTGGGATTTCTCTGTGAAGAATGTCAATTTTATTGAGTAACATAGCAGGATCCAATGATGACATTGATAGAAGCACTATGTAGTCTACTGGTTTATTATTTTTACCCTCAAGCTGTCTAAACAGTAAACTATCTCTATATTTTCCAGCAAAGCTATTAACTAGCTTTCCCGAACTTAAGTTTTGCAAAAAGTTAAATTTGTCTTCAGCTGTAGCATCGGGTATGTCTGGATCTTTTACTTCAATAAAAACATAACAATCGTTATGCTCCGCAATAAAATCGACTCTCTTCATTGAAGAGTTTCCATGGACAGCAGTATCATCAAATAGAGTTGCAGTAATGGCATTACTAAAATCAAACTCTAAATCTTTTTCTATTAAGATCATGATGAATGGTCGCCTAAAGCCCTAGTAATTTCAGCATCGTATAAATCACTGAAGGTTTGAGCGATCGCATTCTTCGATAACATTCTGTAATCACTAGTTGTTTCTTTTGCTACATTGCCATCATCGCATTTAAACAAAGCATTATATTGAATATGATCACCTTTCTTTTCTTTACTAAGTAGGTCAAACCATTTCAATAGTACGTAGTCATGTGTGGCAATAATAATTTGCTGACCGTTTCGTGCTAATTCCAATAAGCACTGCACCAACATTTTCATCAGAATGGGATTCATATTTGATTCAGGCTCATCCCAAAGTAATACATTTGTTTTTCCTTTAACTAAAGCTCCAGTATCAATAAGGCGTTGTATTAAACCTATTTTACGAAAACCTTCTGCTGTCATTGTTACTGATGTTTCAGATAATTTTTCTTTTACAAATATCAGCTCTTTATAGTCGGCATAAGCTTTTGCACTTTGTCCTTTGGATATATCTGAATTGGGCCTTTCTACAAAGGCGCCTTTAACAAAAGCATGCTCAGTACATTCGATTTCGAACTTACCACCAATGGCCTTTACTAACATTGGCATTATTTCACCCAAGCGTGGGTCGCTATTAATAGCCTCAGTCAAATCGCCATCCGAGTCTGATAAAAGAGTGCGACACAAATCTATTATTGAGTCGTCAAATAAAGCACTAAGAGATTCTTCTGATACAGTTACGGATTGAATTGCGGGTAATAAAGACAATACCTCTTTGGTTGGTATTAATACTGGTTGTCCGATATTAACTATTGAAGACGCTTTGGTTGCCTTTTGAGTCCTTGAGCTAAATTCAACTGAGGTGGATTTCCCAGATGAATCCTCAATAGCAAGTTTTGCCTTACCTTCACCACCCCGATGATACAAACCAGATAATTTACCATTATGAGGTTTAAATAAGCCTAATAACTTATCTGTAATGTTTTGTGGTGACGATAGCGCATATATTGATTTCAATATTTGTGTTTTACCACAGCTATTCTCACCAATAATAATGTTGATACCCGACGTGAACTCCAGCTCTATATGTTTAAATGCTGCAAAGTTCTCTAATGATATGCCCTTTATCATAACTGTATATGCTTCCCTTGCTTGATGGCCGACAACAGTGCCTTTTTGTATTCTTCTACATATTCTTCAACATCGTTTTCTGTTGAAAGCCATGGTTTGTTATAGTCCACTCTGATCTGCTTAGCAGATATACTTTGAATTTCTGCTTTAACAGGCTCATTCACTGATGATGAAGGCTGTGATTTCCCGCCAAACAAGCCATCTTCTGGCTGATTGTTAGTTTTATTATCAGTGACTGGTGTAGTAATAGGAGTTGGCGCAGGCTGCGACCATTCCATTAACTTTTGTACCAATTTAGAGTAGGTCACATCTTCAAAACGCCTAGCTTCGTCTCTAAGCATTGCAATTAAAGCTTGTTGCTCTAATTTTTGTTTAACAACGGTAAATTCTGTTATTAGCTGCTGCTGTTTTTCTTTATCTAACGTTTGGAAATCATCAAACGTTTCTAATTTATCTTTTAATAAATTTATTGTTTCAATTGCATGGGCTCGCTCAACTTTCACTTGCTCGGCTATTTTATTTTCTAGCGACTCGGTGTCAGTTTTCAGCTGCTGAATAGCACTACCTTTATAAATAGTTGCATTCACCAAGGCATCTTTGATGTTTTGGTATTCATCGCTAGTAACATATTCAATATTTGCTAATTGTTCGGTTGTTACCCGCCTAGCTTTATCAAAAGTTGATTTTTGTGCTCCCTTCATAAACTTTATAATGGGATCGATTGTTTTTTCTTTGTGATCAAACCAAATTTCTTCTTGCTGGGTTAACTCGGTCATAAACCATGTATACGGCTTAGATTTAAACTCGCCAAGCTTAGTTACAATGTCAGCTAATGCTCTTAAGAACGGGTATTGCTCTGATTGAGCAAGCAATTTATCTAGTAGTGTGGCTTGTTCCAAAAATGATTCTTGTAATTCTTTTGCAATAGCTTTTGCTTCATTAGCATGTGGCATTTTTTCAAAGTAGTCACTGTAGAAGTCTTTGACAGCTCTAATTTGAGAGGGGGTAAATTCCACCTGAGGATCAAGTATTAAATTACCATGTGTGGCAATGTTTCTTAATGCACGAACTAGGTCGGTATCATCCAATAAGTTTGTAGCCTCTCGTACCTCAATTTTACCTCTGGCACATAAATGCGCTAAGTTGCATAAAATTGCTGCAAAAGACCAACCGTTAGGTTTGCTTTCAAATTTGGTTAATAGCGATTTTACGGTTGTTCGGATACCACCACGGCTATTGCTTTGAATAAACGAGAACATCTCTTGCTGAGCTTCTGGTAGTTGTGCATCGTCACCTAATAATCCTTGGCCAGCGTTCTTAATAATGTCATTAATATCATTCTCGCTATAGGTGATATCCCGAAGCATTTTCAAGTTGGGGTATGTGTGCTTAATCAATTCACCAAACGCACGAACCATTTTGTTTTGACCATCATCACCTGATAACTCAATCTCTGCTCCTGCCACAAAATATTTAGCGGAGCCAACAAGTTTAGATGTTAACGTTTTTAGTTGATTGTATCGCTCATGGTTTTGAATGCCTTTCTCAGTCAAAATACGTTTTATAGTATCTTGCTGCGTGGCTTTTGTTTCATGGGCAACATACTTCTCTGTTTGCTTGTAAAGTACTAAATCACTTACTAGCCTTGCGCTTTCAGGTAAAACAATTCTCAATTCATCATTAAATAAAGTATCGGATTTATGTTTTTCAAAAGCATCACGATGATCATGAAAAGAGGTGATAACGTTAATAGCCAATTCATTTTCGCGGCCTGATATTTTGTCATCTAGTTTACGGCTAAATGGATAATCTTGATTATTTTCTTGCCAACGAATTTTGCGATTTTTCAATACTCCATCGTAAATGAGCTTTTCTAATTCTGAAGCGACAACATCTGAGTCGACTTCAGTATTTTTAATTTCTTTTTCAATATCTTGCTCTTCATCCGTTAAGTATTCGAATAGATCACCACTACGCTGAATGTATGTTTCCTTCTCAAGCAGGTTCAACGCTTCTTCTACTTCAAGCTTAAGGGAGGAGATATCTCGTGAAAAACTATCATGCATCAACACACATAAATTTCTTATCGTTGGCTTAAATTCTTTTACATATTTAACTAAGAACAATACCTTCAGTAATCGAACTGCAAATGTATTATCTAGATTTAGCTCGGCCTTCAATATCGACTGTTGATTTGCAGTTTTTAACGCTGTTCGAATACCCTCAAACATAAGGTCAAATGTAGCTAAGTCACCAAGATTATGGTCTTTAATCGCAATCGCTACCTCTTGAAAAACACCCAGCATTGAACGTTCACCCACAGAGCTATGTTTACCTTCAAACGCGCTATGAGTTGACAAGTTTTGAATAGCTGACTGGAACAAGCCAAATTGATATGGGATAAAAGGGTAACTTTGTAAAAAATGCTCTTTGTCTTTGAAGTTTCTATACGATTGGGAGCCATCTGCAAAATCAAATAATGTTTTAAAATTATTCTCTTGCTCATGGTACAAGTCAGACAACGTCGGAAGGAACTCTTCTTTCTTTTCGAGCAATCTACGTTGGATAACTTCTGCGACATCTTGACTGGTGAGCTTCATTCTATTTTTAAAACGAGCTTGAATTTTGGTAAAATCACTTTCACTATTCTGGTCAGATTCACCAATAACTTTCGACATATCTTCTTGTGCAGTAACGATAACCCAAGCTTGCCCTTTAGATTTTGTCGCTAGACTTTCAGCTACTGTTTGAAGGTTAGTCATAAGTTTGGTGTTGCCAGCAATATATTGCCCAACCTCGTCCACAAAGAAGTTTAGTCTAAAGCCGTCTTCTTGCTTTTCAATATAGCTTTGTACCTGCTCGGCAAAATCTTCAATTGATAATCTGTAATCATCACGATACTTATCTAAAATTCCTATGACCGACTGACCAGAAACTTGGTTATAAGCACTATCAACAGCATCTGCCATGCGCTTCGCTCTTGCACGACCTTTTTCCCACTCCATGCCGCTGACTGACTCGAATATTTTGGTAAAGTTTTCTAAAAGCCCGTCATCTTTCAGTTCTCTCTCGAATTGAGCGATATAAGCTTGCTTGCCGTAAAATCCGCAGTGCTCGTCAAATACTTTTACAAATACCGCTATTAATGCATCAAGTTCAGTTTTACTAATAACATCAGCTTTCTGATCGATATTAAATAGAATGCTTTCTGATGGGATGTCAACAGCACGTTTAAGATCATTGGCAAAAATCCCACCTTCATTCAGTGGGCGTTTTTCTAAGAATATATCTAATGGTGTAACATCATCGATGGGCGCATTCTCTAAGAGTAATGCTAGCATTTTTAATAAGTGAGATTTACCTGACCCGAAAAACCCTGATACCCAGACACCGTTTGCACCACAATAATTTAGGTAAGCATCTAAGAATATATCGAGCCTCTTAGCCACCTCATTAGTAATAACGTACTCGTCTAGTTCGAGATATAAAGCAACATCGTCATCAGCTTTGATAACACCTTCAATGGGTCTGTCTACTTTTTTGGCAAATAATTGAGATAACTTCATAATATGCAGCTTAATCCTTATATAGCTCGATCTAAAATGTTGAACGCTCGGTAATATTTATCATCTTCTAAAGTCCCAAATAAAACGAGAGAAGTCCCTTTTTCAGCTGAGTGCTTATATTGTCCGGGGTAAAACATTAATGTAGGTTTTTCTTTGGCTTTGATTTGAAGGTTTTCAAGAAGGTTACTTGATCTAATATATGGATAAACTTCACCAACCCCGGTTATTATTAAAATATCGAATTTGTTTTCTGACATTTTATTAACAATGGCCGGAATCAGGATAGCTTTAGTATCAATAATTCCTTGAATTTCTTCTTTAAACTCTTGTTTACTCATTGTGGCTTCGTTTTCTAACAGCCAATCCCAATCATCTTCTTCTTTACATAATTCTATTACTAAGTCGTATAAATTAATTTCTAATACGCTAACTTGTGCATCAATCAGATAATTTTTTATCTGCTTAACGAGTAAATTAACGTCATTTTGGAGTGATGGCTCAAATGGGCAGATGTGGAAAGGAATATCACCGTTCAACCCTTCCATTTTACGGAAAGGATCACTTGCAAGCACGTCCGTCAAATGTGCATATGCATCGCGAAGATTAGCTTTAGTTAAAACACTATTAAACTTTCCAGCCATGTTAACTAAAAACCCTCGGAAATATTCTCAAATCATCAGCATTGGTCTGCATAATAAGCCCTTGAAGTTTTGGAGAAAGGTGCTGATGTAATATCTCTTTACTTTTAGTTATTAAACCGCACTCGACCAGCGTTTTAAACATGGTTTGTTGTGACTTATATCTAGAGTTTGTAGTGATACTATCTAAATTTTTGTGCCACTCAGCTTTCGCATTCAAAAAAGCATCGTAATCTTCTGAGTAGAGCTGAAATCGACTTTTATCAAAGTATTCAGATAAAATCTCAACAGCAAATTGATAAGTAAATAAATATTGACGACAAATTGCTAGCCAGACCAAATGCTTAACATCTGCGTCAGATTCAGTCATTAAAGCTAATTCATCATCAGTCAAATTTTTGAGTCGTTTAGATACTTCACCGTAAAACGTTTTTAAGGTACTTTCTGTTCTGGCTTGTAAAAGATTGTTACCTAAAACTTCATCACGAACCAAGGTCCAATCTTTAAATTTATTGTATTCTTCCGCAATAATTAGGTTTTCATGAATCATCGCTGGCCTTAGTGTAAGAGACAGTTTTTGTTTGATATCACTCATATGCTACCCCCTTGCGATGAATCGGAAGCACTTCCATTTATCACTCAATCATCTACTTCTTTTGCTTTGAATTTCCAAAGTCGACCGATCCTATGAGCAGGCAGCCCTTTTTTCTCTCTCCACGCATAGATAGTGTCTTTACTCACACCGAGATGAATTGCTATTTCTTCAACGGAAAGCCATCTTTCGCTCATTTAAATGCCATATTTAACGTAGTTTTATTGCTGCAAGTAATATGACATATAGCAATACTTATGTATACTTTCTAGTAGGATTAAGACCGATTAAAGCAGATTAGAATAGGATCCTAGCCGCAAAATGTAACACTACTTGTCTTGGCTCATTATTCTTTATCGCCTTAGAGCTTTTAACAAATATTAGAAGGGCAGTCACCAATAAATAAACTCGTTGTGAGGAACTATCAATTTATAGAGAAAGTAATGTCATATTTCAGTTTGAAACGAAATACACTTGATCGCTCATATTAGAAGCTCCGAGATACCAATAAAAAAGGGCCTTCCGGCCCTTTTCACAAACTTCATTTAATTCACAAACTTTATTTAACGTTCACAAACTTCATTCGAAACTGACAATTACTCAGCAAACTCCCTATAACTATCCAAATCCGGACAACTACAAATCAAGTTCCTATCACCAAACACATCATCAATCCTATTCACAGTAGGCCAAAACTTATCAGCTGCCACCGCAGGCACAGGATACGCACCGACTTGGCGAGAATAGCTTCTATCCCACTTCTCATCAATCATATCAGCAAGCGTATGCGGCGCGTTATGCAGTGGATTGTCAATAGCATCCCACTCGCCACTTTCCACTTTCGCTATTTCTTGACGAATACACACCATCGCCTCTATAAATCTGTCTAGCTCGGCTTTCGCTTCCGACTCGGTCGGCTCTATCATAAGCGTACCCGCCACTGGGAAGCTCATAGTAGGCGCATGAAAACCGTAGTCATTTAAGCGCTTGGCAATATCAACTTCAGTCACACCACTGGCTTCTTTTAACGGGCGCAGGTCAATAATACACTCGTGCGCTATGCGGTCATTTCGGCCGGTATACAATATTGGATAGTGCCCTTCTAGCTTCTTAGCAATGTAGTTGGCACTTAGAATAGCCACTTCGGTTGCTTTTTTAAGGCCGTCGCTGCCCATCATTTTTATGTACATGTAGCTAATAGGCAGTATAGAGGCACTGCCCCACGGCGCGGCTGAAACAGCGCTGTTCGTGCCTAAGTCGTCATTCGTACCGGCAGCTTTTAAGGTGAACAAGCTATGGCTTGGCAAGAATGGGGCAAGGTGTGATTTCACGCCTATTGGACCCATTCCTGGGCCACCGCCGCCGTGCGGAATGCAGAAAGTTTTGTGTAAGTTTAAGTGCGACACATCGCTGCCAATAAGGCCCGGTGAGGTAATGCCCACTTGTGCATTCATATTAGCGCCGTCCATATAAACCTGGCCGCCGTTTTCGTGCACTATGTCGCATATTTCGCGCACGGCTTCTTCATACACACCGTGTGTAGAGGGGTAAGTAATCATGGCACAAGCCAAGTTATCTTTCACTTCTTCGGCTTTTGCGCGCAAATCAGCTAAATCAACGTTGCCTTTTGAATCGCAGTTTACCACTACCACTTTCAAGCTAACCATTTGAGCAGACGCTGGATTAGTGCCGTGTGCCGACTGCGGGATTAAACAAATATTTCTATGACTTTCGCCACGGCTAGCATGGTAGCGCTGAATCGCTAACAAGCCTGCATATTCACCTTGTGCGCCAGAGTTTGGCTGCATAGAAAGTGCATCGTAGCCAGTAATGTCAATTAACCACTCGCTTAATTGGTCAAGCATTTGGGTGTAGCCTTTGGCTTGATCAAGGGGCGCAAAAGGATGTATTTGACCAAATTCTGGCCACGTTACTGGTATCATCTCTGCGGTTGCGTTTAGCTTCATTGTGCATGAGCCTAGTGAAATCATAGAGTGATTAAGAGCTAAATCTTTATTCTCTAAACTTTTTATATAACGCAGCATTTCGGTTTCAGAATGATAGCGGTTAAATACAGGGTGCGTCATAAAGTCGGTGGTACGCGCTAATGTTGCAGGAATGGACTCGCTGCCGTTGGCTATAATGTGTGCATCTAGTTGTGCAACGTTCAAGCCATGGCCTTCACCTAAGAGCACGTCAAACAAATCGGCTATGTCTTTACGCGTGGTGGTTTCATCAACTGAAATGCCTACTTGACCCGCTAAATCAGTGCGCAGGTTCATTTCTTTTTTAAGTGCAGCCGCAACTACCGCGTCTTTGTTTGAAACGTTTACACACAAGGTGTCAAAGTAAGTTGTGTGTGCAAGCTTAAGGCCTTTTTGCGTTAAACCTGCGGCTAAAATATCAGCTAAACGGTGAATACGACCAGCAATGGACTTTAAGCCTTCAGGGCCATGATACACAGCGTAAAAGCTTGCCATATTGGCCAATAACACCTGTGCAGTACAAATATTTGAATTAGCTTTTTCACGGCGAATATGCTGCTCACGTGTTTGCAAGGCCATACGCAAGGCTACTTTACCGCGCGAATCTTTCGACACGCCAATAATACGGCCTGGCAATGAACGCTTATATGCATCGCGCGTGGCGAAAAATGCGGCGTGTGGACCACCATAGCCCATTGGCACACCAAAGCGTTGGGCGCTGCCTAACGCTACATCGGCGCCTAGCTCACCCGGGGGTGTAATTAAAGTTAACGACAGCAGGTCGGTTGCTACTGCCACAATACCTTTATTAGCCTGGACGCCCGCTATCACTTCACGAATATCGACTAGTTCGCCAGTGCTGGTGGGGTATTGTAGCAATGCGCCAAACACGTTTGCTTGGGTGGCTTCGCTAACATCGCCATATATCAGTTCAAAACCAAACATATCGGCGCGGGTTTTAAGCACGTCTTTAGTCTGTGGATGCACGTCGTTGGCAATAAAAAACGCGTTTGCGCCTTTGTTCTTCGACACGCGTTTGGCAAGTGCCATTGCTTCGGCTGCCGCAGTTGCTTCGTCAAGTAACGAGGCCGACGCTAAGGGCAAGCCGGTTAAATCTATCGTCGTTTGCTGAAAATTTAAGATAGCCTGCAAACGGCCTTGTGCAATTTCTGGCTGATAAGGAGTGTATGCGGTATACCAACCTGGATTTTCTAGCACGTTGCGTAATATTACGTTGGGCGTAAAAGTGTTTGAATAACCCATACCAATGTAGCTGCGAAAAATTTTGTTTTGTTTGGCAATGGTTTTAAGTTCAGCTAGGGCAACATCTTCTCGCTGTGCTTCACCCACATTTAGGGCTTTTGAGCGAATACCCGCTGGCACGGTTTGCTGCATTAAATCGTCTAGTGAATCGGCACCTACTGCGTCTAGCATGTCGTCAATTTCTTGCTGGCCGGGGCCTATGTGACGGCGCACAAATTCATTTTGATTTTCAAGTTCCGACAGGGTGGCCGGCGCGACTACTTTAGTACCAATATTCATATATCATTAACCTTTTTTTAAAGAAAACAAATTCGGCTGCTCGCATATCAGTAGGCAGCAGAATCTACTATCGTTAGTGTCGAATAAGGCCTAATGAGGCTTTTATTAGCCTTTTAGACATACCTTATTCAGGTATTATTTACTCGTCTTCAATAATGCCAGCGTAAGCTTCGGCATCAAGCAAGCCTTCAACTTCTTCTGGATCTTCCGCTTTCATCTTAAATAACCAGCCTTCGCCAAAAGGGTCTGAGTTGACCAGTTCAGGCGAGTTCTCTAGTTCTTCATTTACTTCTATAATTTCGCCAGTAAGCGGGGCATAAACATCAGATGCGGCTTTAACCGACTCTGCAACCGCACAGTCTTCGCCAGTAGTAACACCGTCGCCTACGTCGGGTAAATCTAAAAATACCATGTCGCCAAGCAGGTCTTGTGCGTGTTCAGTAATGCCTACAGTGAATACGCCATTGCCGTCGGTACGGACCCATTCATGGGTGCTTGCATAACGTAAATTGTTTGGTACATTGCTCATAATCTTTCCTAAAAGTTGTGGTTATTGTTGACTATGTTTGTAATATTAACTTATCAATAGTTAATAATTAATACGGAATTTTACAGTACGCTTTTTCCATTGCGCACAAAACTGGGTTTGACTATTTCTACATCTACCCATTTTTTACGCATTTCAACTTGCACTATACTGCCAACGGCCGCGCCGTCGCCTGTAGGAATTCTGGCCAATGCAATGCTGTGGCCTAAGGTAGGTGAAAATGTGCCCGAGGTTATTTTGCCTTCACCGTCGGCTGTTTTTACGGTTAGGCCAGCGCGCAGTACACCTTTGTCTCTAAATACTAAACCAACGGCTTTTTGGGTGCCTTCGGCTTTTTGATTTTCTAGCGCCAAACGGCCCATAAAGTCGCGTTCTTTGGGTTCCCATGAAATGGTCCAGCCCATATTGGCAGCCAAGGGGGACACGGTTTCATCCATGTCTTGGCCGTATAAGTTCATGCCGGCTTCTAAACGCAAAGTGTCGCGCGCGCCCAGTCCACAAGGTACAACGCCTGCGGCTAATAAACCATTCCAAAACTCTATTGCGCGTGCTTTTGGCACCATTATTTCATAGCCGGTTTCACCCGTGTAGCCTGTGGTGGCAATGAATAAGTCTTCAGCCTGCACACCAAAGAACGGCTTCATGCCGGCTACCGCTTCTTTTTGCGCTTCGGTGAATAAGGTCGCTGATTTTTCTTTCGCATGTGGGCCCTGTACAGCTATCATTGCAAATGCGGTTTGTTCTTTTACGTTTACGTCGAAAGGAGCGGCTACTTTGTTTAACCAGTTTATGTCTTTTTCTTTGGTGGCTGAATTTACCACTAGACGATAGTTGGTTTCATCAAAATAATACACAATGAGATCGTCTACTACGCCGCCGCTTTCGTTGATCATACCACTGTAAAGGGCTTTGCCTTTTTCGGTAAGTTTGGCAACGTCGTTCGCCAGCAAATAGCGTAAATAATCTTTTGCCTGTGGGCCTGTTACATCTACTATGGTCATGTGCGACACGTCAAACATACCGGCGTCTTTGCGCACGCCATGGTGCTCTTCAATTTGTGAGCCGTAGTTTATTGGCATATCCCAACCAAAAAAGTCGACCATTTTTGCGCCAGCCGCAATGTGTGCGCTATGCAGTACAGTGGTATTCATATTACGTCATCCATGTTATTTGTATGTTAATAGTATAAGTATCTTGGCAAAAGGTAACAAATTAAAAAATTTAATACTTACATTAGCATTTCTTATATATTAACCTTTAGGGATTAGCTTAACTAATACCTATGTAGTGGCGTGTTTACTGGCTGCTGTCGAGATGGCGCAGCTTTCATTATGCACAAAAGCGGGGAAAACGCAGGTCTATTCATGAAACAACTTTCATTAACCGTACTACGCACCTTGGTCACCATTGTTGAAGTTGGCAGCTTCTATAAGGCAGGCGAACTCCTTGGACGCTCGCAACCTGCTATTAGCTTACAAATCAAAAAGCTAGAAGAACAAATAAACCGCAAGCTCTTTACCAAGGTAGGTCAAAGCTATCAACTAAACAAAGATGGTAAATGGTTATATAGCAAAGCAAAGCAGCTTCTTGCCATTAACGACGATGTGTTTCGTGAGCTTAGCCGTGAAACACTGCGCGGGCGAATGCGTTTGGGTATTCCAAGTGAATTTGCCTCAGCTTTATTGCCCAGTATTGTGGGTGAGTTTTCTCAGCGCTATCCCGATGTATCCCTAGATGTAACCTCTGCGTTAAGTAAAACCTTGTTAAGCGCCAACCAGTCAGCGCAGTTTGATCTTATTTTAGCCCTTATGCAGCCAGATGATCCGTCTCTCAGGCGCAGCGGAAATTCCTCAAACAATAGTACCGAAATGCCCAACGAAAACAACAATATTGAAATTGTTCGCGAAGACGATCTAGTGTGGGTAGGCGACCCTAACCGAAGCTTACCAAACGATTCCTTATCACTGGTACTAGCCCCCGACGGCTGCGTATATAGAAGCCGCGTAATAGCAGAGTTAAAGCAGCAAACGCAGCCTTGGAAAATCACCTACACCAACCCCGACTTTTACGGCCTTATGGCTGCCATTAAACAAGGCCTAGGCATTACCGCCCTAGCCCGCTCAATTGTACCTGATGAACTTGAAATTATTCGCGATAAACGCCTGCCTAGTTTAGGCCGCATAAACATTTGCTTAATCAACCAAGACACCCAGCACCCGCAAGTTAGCCAAACCTTGTCGAGTTATATAAAAGCGCGGATTGCGTATGATCGTATTAATGTTTGAAACTTGGTATTAAAGATTGGAACTAAATAAATGGTTGTTAACCTAATGTAGGCTGACGACATAGCCCGCATAGAGTCATATTACCGAGATTTCATACTCGTTTGTGAGGCAGGTTTAAGCTCATTGCTGCCATCAACATTAAAACGCCTTACCAAATTGCTGAATTATCACTATCCTTTCAATAAAAAATAATACCAAAGCGCTAGAAAAAAGCTTTACTATCTGTAAATTAACACTTTGATTTATACAATGAAATTTTTCGTTCCTTAGGTTTATTTAAGAGCTTTCCGCTTTGCAAAGCAATTACCAATTAGCAATCTCTTTAGCGATAGTACTCATGCCTACTGCGGTACGAAGAAATACAGGGAAGTCAATAGGTTTTATGTTCGCTATCTTAGTAGTAAAATTATTTCCAACTAAATTAATTTGTTATTTCCACTGCGTGCGTGGCTACGAATCCCATATCTAATTGGCTATAGTCTTTGCTGTTTTATTGAATATAGCAATATGCTATCCTTTACTAATCAAAGAAAAGTAAAGGCGTGATAAACATGAAAGTGAGTGCCAAAAGACAAATTACTTTACCCATCAAATTGTGTGCCGTGGCGGATATCGATAAAGGTGACGAAGTTGACAGCTTTGTAGATAGACAAGGTATTATCTCTATTGTAAAAAAATCAATGGGTGCAGCTAGTGGTATTTTAAAAAATACTAAAGCCAATCGAAGTATTAGCGAAGATGCATCACTGCAAAGTGCCATTGATTGATGATTGCTATTGATACAAATGTACTTCTTCGTTATTTGCTTGACGATGATGACAAACAAAGCCCAAAAGCGAAGATTTTGATCAACGGCGAGCACAAAGTATTAGTCACTGATGTTGTTTTAACTGAGACTGTTTGGGTACTCAAAGGCAAGCGATATCAAGTTTCTAAAGAAACTATTGTTGATATTATTCATGCATTATTTGCTGAACCCAACATTCAGTTTGAAGATGCGCAAGCTGTTTGGTGCGCATTGAAAGACTATGTAAACGCGGCCCCAATTAAAGTAAAGGGTAAAATAAAACAGGCAGACTTTCCTGATGCCCTTATTATCAATAAAGCGAAGCGGTATGGAGAATTAAACAATATTGACATCACTACGCTCTATATCTTTGATAAGGCTGCACTTGAAATAAACGGTAGTAGCGAACCATAAAACCATGATAGCTGACCGTTCAAGTTTCTGTGAATGTCTTTCATACTGCATAACATAATAACTACCGCCTCCTGTTTATTTAAATATTTTTTGTACGGCAACTAATCTGCCACAAGGGTTTACTTATACTTACGACTCAGTTTCAGTTTCAGACTTTACAATATTCAGAATAGGTTTACGTGTGTAATCTCGTGGGTTTAGAGGCCCTTTGAGTTTTAAACATTAATTCAAACATACAGATTGGGCTTTAATATAAACACAACTTAGGTACAGGTGAAAATATTCACATAACGCACTACTATTTGTCTAGCGAGCTGTTCTACAACTTTATGGAAACTCGCTACGCACTATTGTTAAATACAAAGTGCATAATGGTCAATAACTTAAAATATCAAACACAAGGAAATACAAAGTGAATGCGTTAAACGTAAACGAACTTGCCAACGTGAATGGTGGTCTAGTGCCATTTTTTGTAGCTTTCGCACTTTATGGCGAAATAGCGGTTTTTACCGCAACATTTAGCGGTATTGCAACTTATAACGCGATTAGATAACAACCAGTAAAGGATTACAAAAATGAAAGAATTAACGTTAATTGAAACACATGAAACAAGTGGTGGCTTAATTTGGTTCGCCCCCTTAGCTGTTACCTTATTTGCACCCACTTCTATGTCGGCTAGCGGTATTGCCGCCGCTTTTGGAATAGGAGCAGGTGCAGGTATGTTAATTGGTTCTGGTTTGGCTATATTTATTGACTAACAAAACACCTTAGGAGTATGGGCGAAAATAACGCCCATTTTTTAAACACCATGAAACTTTCAGTTATTGCTAGTTTAGTTTGTTTATCTGTTTGTCTGGTTTTGGGTTCAGCGTATTTACTTGTAAATCAGATTATCGCGCTTAGTGACACTGATAGTAGATTAGCGATGAACCTTATTCTATGCCTAACTGCTTTTGCTTTTTCCACTACGTGTCTATTAGGTATATTTCTCAACAGAAAATGGGGCCTGTACGTTTTTTTATCTTTCATTTTTTTATTTACAGGGATTTATATACAGGCAAGAATAGACATAAATGGTAGCTTAATTTCAGTCGACCTATTTGTTATTTCTGGTGCGCTGATCATCTTCGCGCTAGTATTACCGGTTATATATCAGCTAAAAACAAACTGCATATTTACCCGCAACCAAGATAACAGCTTGCACTAAATAGATTAATAAAAATAAAGTGTAATCGACTGTGGTTCAACTCATAGAAATAAACCGTTGCCAAACCCTGTCGAGTTATTTAAAAGCGCGGATTGGGCGTTAAACAAAGTCATCTACTTCGTTTAACGCACATTTACACGCTCACGACATTATTCATAGCTTGCGCTTTATAACGTTCAAACAAAGCGTTGATGTCTGGGTTAGGCTGAGATAAGTTTTTTTCATTTAAGAAGTCTGGGTTGTAAAGCTTTGAATAAGAACGTTCTCCTGCGTCACAAGCAAAGGTAACTATGGTCTTACCGGGACCTGATGCCGCTGCCGCTCGTAGTGCTCCAGCAACGTTAAGTGCAGAACTGCTGCCAAGCACAATAGCATCGTTTTTTGCCAAATAATGTGCAACAGTAATTAAATCAACATCGGGTAAATTGACCGCATAATCTATTTTGGCCTGACGGAAATTATCGACGGTGCGCATAATACCGATGCCCTCGGTAAATGAACTGCCCTGCGACTTATATTCTTTATTTTTTAAAAAGTTGTATATGCCAGAGCCATCGGGATCAATAAGCCATGCTTTCACCTTAACATTTTGCTGTTTGAGATAGCCTGAATTTCCAGCAATGGTTCCACCCGTGCCGCAAACGGATACGATGGCGTCAATTTTCCCTTCAGTTTGTTCCCAAATCTCTGGTCCTGTATTGATGTAGTGAGCACGATAATTACTTAAGTTTTCAAATTGATTTGCCCACCAGTGATCTGCATTTTCTTCACCAATCCTTTTAGCGGTATGATAAAAATGAGCAGGATTTTTAAATGGGCAAGGGTCAACTAACATCAGTTGTGCACCGTGCAGGCGAATTAAGCGTTCCTTTTCGATAATTTGGCCTTTGGGCATAACCACTTTGAGTTTATAACCAAGCGTTTTAGCCACAATGGCAAGTCCAATACCGGTGTTACCGGCAGTGCCTTCAATTATCGTCATGCCTGACTTTAATTGGCCTTTTTCTTGCGCATCTAGAACCATCTGCAGAGCAGCTCGGTCTTTGATTGAGCCGCCTGGATTCTGATACTCGCATTTTACGTAAATATTGCAGCCGGTGAGCGCTGATAATGACTCTATTTTGAGCAGATCGGTATTGCCCACCATTTCATTTAAGTTATTCGCACGCATACCAATTGCTACCTCTGTTTACATATCTACTACCAAGTTAACATATTGGGACAAGGATCAAATCATATAGAAAAAATAAACATTAACCCGCCAAATGACTTGGGCTGATGCAAGAATGAAAACACAGATATTAAGTAACTTCATCATTAATCAAACGCTAACTAAATTAAGTGGGCTCAAAGAGACACGACAGGGGTAACGATTCTTCGGGGCGTAAGACAAGCAGGGGAAACGACGTTACTTCAAAAATTAGCCGATAGCTTGCTCTATATTTCATTCACTAACAATTAGGTTCTCCAACACCGATATGTTTCTCAGCAGCGCAACTTGTCCTTGCAAATAATAGTTACGCGCTAATTGCGCAAGCTGCCGCCAAAGTTTTGAATCATTTGGAGAGTTGTCTAGCACCTGATTTATAAGATGCATTGCCTGCTCGTTTGCCAGTGAATTGATAAACGCAAACAATAATCCTATTCATCTTATACGACATCGAATGGTGGCAAAACGCTGAACTTCTAGATAAGGGCAGTGACATTTTAACAGCAACTCTCTCTCCACAAATACGTCACTCTCAATTAAGGATCGCAACGCCATTAATTTAAATACATCCTATACTTTAGCCTAATAACTTTAGTGATTTTTATCTCTTCATGTGCTAGTTTGACCCTCTAGCACCCGTGGCATGGGCGGTGTAAAACACACGCTTAAAGACGCCATTGTGTTCGACGCAAAAGCATTGCTTAAAGATGTTCGTGTAATGGTTGAAACCGCTAAGCAAAATGATGATTAAAATAATGTAATCGAATTGGCTCGCTGTTTAGCCTAATAAAGTGATCACTTTACGTTACTAAAGTGTTACAACTAGCAATTGTAAGCGTAATAGCACCGGTTTGTATAACGGTTAATAATATGGAAGTAGCATGTCTACAACACGTTTTTTGTCACCTTTATTTGGCACTATTTTAGCCTTAGCGTTTTTTCTTTTGTCACCCCAAGCATCAGCACAATGGGGCGCTGGCGGGGATCGTCCCAAACTTGTGGTGGTAGAACGCTTAAGCTTTGAATACGAAACAACCAATATTGAGGCAGTTGGAACCGCGCAGGCAAAGCGCTCAGTAATTATTTTCCCCAGCGTGTCTGACGCGGTCACTAGCGTAAACTTTGTGCCTGGCCAATCGGTGAAAAAAGGTGATGTATTAATATCCATAGACAGCCGTCTGCAAGAGATAGACATGAAACGCACGCTGATTCAATTACAAAGCGCCCAGCGTAACTTTAGCCGCGTTCAGCAAAGTGTCGAGAAAGGCGCCGTTACCCAGCTTGAACTAGACGACGCCAAAACAACACTGAAATTAGCAGAGGTAGCCTATGAGGAAGCCAAGGAAAATAAAGAAGACCGTTTAGTGCGCGCTCCTTTTAGCGGTGTTGTTGGCTTTACCGACGTTGAGGTGGGCGATCGTATTTCACAGCAAACGCAAATAACCACCATAGACGATCGTGAATCCTTGTTAGTTAACTTTGCCGCACCTGAACTTGCCGTTGCTTATCTAATGGAAAAACCCGACGTAAGCCTGCAGCCATGGACCGACAGAAATACCAATCTTAAGGCGAAAATATCCGAATTAGATTCGCGCGTAAACACCCAAGACAGAACCATAAGAGTACGCGCCTTGCTCGAAAATGAATTTGACCAATACCGACCCGGTATGAGTTTCAGAGTCACTTTAAGCGTGCGCGGCCAGCGCTATGTCGCTATTCCTGAAGCAGCCTTGTCGTGGGGCGCAAACGGCGCATTTGTGTGGCTAGCGCACGAAAATAAATCCAAACGGGTGCAGGTGTCGGTGCAGCAGCGCCTGCGCGGTCGAATACTCGTATCAGGTGATTTAAGTGACGGTGAGATACTCATAGTTGAAGGCATTCAAAGCCTGCGCGATGGCCAAATGTTAAACATACAAAACCCTCGTGACATAGGCCTACCAGACGCGAATGTCAGCAACGCTTCAGCTGAACAAGAGGCTGCAGGCTGATGTTTAAAAACTCGCTGTTTAAGGATGATTTACCCTCGCTTTCGATCCGCCGCCCAGTACTAATACTGGTATTGAATTTACTCATTGTCATTGCTGGCATCGCCGCACTTTATGGCTTAGAAGTGCGCGAACTGCCCGACGTTGACCGACCTATTATTACGGTGTCGGCCAATTACCCGGGCGCAGCGCCAGAAACAGTCGACTCAGAAGTCACTAGTCGCCTAGAAGGCGCGGTAGCAAGAGTCAGCGGCGTAAAATCGATTAATGCAAGCAGTGAAGAAGGCAACAGCCGAATTAGGGTGGAGTTTCGCCCCGGTGTCAATATTGAAGATGCCGCTAATGAAACGCGTGAGTCGGTTGCCAGGATTGAACGCAGACTGCCTGATGAAGTAGAACAAGTGGCTATTATCAAGGCCGACAACGACGCTCAAGGCGTCGTTAACATCGCTATTTCAAGCGAAAAATACGATTTAGAAACCCTCACAGACATTGTTGAGACCGACGTAGCGCCGCTTTTTTTGAACATACCCGGCGTAGCAGATGTGAACTTAGACGGTGACCGCCAGCGAGTGCTGCGAGTAAGCGTAGACAATCTTCGCTTAACCAGCTTTCAACTGTCTATGTCTGATGTAGCAGCCGCGCTTGCCACTGCTCCCTTTGACGTGCCCGCAGGCAGTATTCGCTCTACCGATCAACAGCTTATCGTGCGCGCTGACGCCACCTCAATCAGCGAGCAAGACGTGCGCGAAATTGTCGTTGACGGCGACATCCGCATTGGCGACGTTGCCAACGTATATTTTGGACCTGCTGATTTGCGCAGTATCGTGCGCTTAAATGGCACCCCTGTTATAGGCCTTGGCATTATTCGGCAAGCACGTTCAAATACCATCGAAATTTCTGATGAAGTATTGCGCATGGTAGAAAGTTTGCGCGAACGCTTTCCCGACCTAGAAATGACCATAACCTCAGACGACGCCGAATTTATTCGCGATTCGGTAGACGAGGTATTACAGTCATTGCTGTTCACAATTGTGTTGGTCATTTTGACACTTTGGGTATTCATAGGGAAGTTTAGGGCGACACTTATTCCCGCTCTAGCTATTCCTGTTTCACTTATAGGGTCATTGGCGCTGCTGTGGGCTTTCGGCTTTTCTATTAATATTTTGACCTTACTAGCGCTAGTGCTTGCAACAGGCCTTATAGTGGATGACGCCATAGTGGTGTCAGAAAACATTCAGCGCCGCCGCGCCGCTGGCATGGGTGCTCGTGCAGCAGCTGTTATTGGCACACGCGAGGTCTTTTTTGCAGTAGTAGCTACCACAGCAGTATTAGTCGCCGTATTTGTGCCTATTGCCTTTTTACCCTCTACAGCGGGGCGCTTGTTCAGGGAGTTTGGCGGTGTACTAGCTGGCAGTGTTATTATATCGTCTTTTGTTGCCTTATCGTTAGTGCCGGCCCTTACGGCAAAAATACCCGCTATTGATATGGAAAAGCAAAAGAAACCAAGCATACTGAGTCGTTTTGGCACTGCCTGCGTCAATGGCTACGAACGTGCCCTGCATTTTGTACTGAAATTTTCAGTGCCCGTTGTGGTGGTGTGCTTCATAATAGGCACAGGTTCGTATTTTGTCTTCAACACATTAGAAAATGAGCTTTTACCTACCGAAGATAGGGGCGTAGTGCGTATATTTGCGCGCGGACCCGACGGCACCGGCGTGAACTTTATGGATCGTCAAGCACTAAAAACAGAAGAACTGCTGCTGCCAAATATTAATCAAGGCGAGATTGCCTCAATTTACACCGTAGTGGGCAGGTGGGACCCAAACATTTTATTTATTACTGTGCCTTTAGTGAATTGGGAAGACCGAGAACGCTCGCAGCAAGAAATTATTGACGAGCTTAGACCCATGCTGTCGCAGGTAGCTGGGGCGCCAGGTCGCGCCTTTGGTGGCAATAGTTTGAACTTGCGTGGCTTTGGCGGAGGCTTTGAAATGGCACTCACCGGCGACAGCTACACAGAAATCTACGAAGCTGCACTCGCTTTTGCTAAAAACATTGAAGATAAAATGCCGCAGTTAGGCCGCGTAGAGATAGAGTATGAGCCCAACCAGCCGCAGCTTCGCGTTAATATAGACAGACGCAGAGCAGAAGAACTAGGTGTTGCCTTTAGTGATATATCGCGCGTGCTTCGCGCCGCTATTAACGGCGACGATATAGTCGACTTAAACGTGGGCGACCAGGCTGTTCCCATCATATTACAGACCAACAATCGCAATATGCTTGACCCCTCCAGCCTACTTAACTTGTATGTAGGCTCCAATACCGACTCTCTTGTACCGCTGTCTTCTGTTGCTTATGTAACAGAAGAAGGCGTTGCCGCAGAGCTTGAACGCCATGCTCAGCGTCGTGCCATTGAACTTGAAATGGACTTGTCCGCACAAGTGAGTATTGAAGAAGCCGTAAACGGTATAAGGCAAATAGCGAACGACACACTTCCCGCGGGGATTGGCGTGGTGTTTTTAGGTGAGGCACAAACCTTCCAAGAAACCAACCAAGAGGTTATGCTTACCTACGTACTCGCATTTTTAATCGTACTGCTAGTATTAGCGGCGCAGTTTGAAAGCTTCAACAGTGCCTTTGTGGTTATGCTGACCGTACCCTTTGGCATAGCCGCTGCTATATACGCGCTATATTTCACGGGCACTTCGGTTAATATATACTCGCAAATTGGCTTGGTCATGCTAATTGGCCTGTTAGCGAAAAACTCAATACTGCTGGTAGAATTTGCTAACCAGCTGCGCGATAAAGGCATGGACATTAAAGAGGCAATAATAGAAGCTGGTAAAGTCAGGCTTCGGCCAATTATGATGACCTTGGTGTCTACTATATTAGGTGGCCTACCGTTAATATTGTCAACCGGCGCGGGCGCTGAAGCGCGTAATGCTATTGGCTGGGTTGTGTTTGGTGGCTTGGGTTTGGCCGTCGTGTTCACACTGTTCTTAACGCCGGTGCTGTATTATGCCTTTGCCCGCTTTAGTAAGCCAAAGGCCGATGAAGCCAATCGCCTAAACAACGAGCTTGAAGCGGCGCAGCGGCATATTTAGTGAGATATGGGAGTGGCGCTTAAAAAAGAGTCACTTATTCTCACAAAAACCGCTTAAATGCTGTATATTGCGCATTCATTTTTGAGTGTAGTAGCCGTTAACTTAGCTTTTATACCATCAAAAACCTAAATTACTGCCACATTGTTGCAACACTGCTACACAGGACACCCATGAAATTTTCAACTTTAGATTTAGCCGAGCCTCTTCAAAAAGCCATTAACGCCTGCGCATACGTAGACATGACGCCGGTACAAGAACAAACTATACCACCTGCCAGACGCGGCCAAGATTTGCTTGTACACGCGCAAACTGGCACCGGAAAAACAGCCGCGTTCGCCCTGCCTATACTGCAGCAAATACTCGACACCCCTAAAGACACTATTTCATGTAGCCCACGCGCGCTCATTTTAACGCCCACGCGAGAATTAGCTGAGCAACTTGCAGGCGCATTTCTGCGCTATGCACAGTTTACCGATATAAGCGTGACGGCCATGTACGGCGGTGTAAAAATGGGCGGGCAAACCAGCAAACTTAAAGTAGGCACCGACATTCTAATTGCTACGCCAGGTCGCTTGCTAGAACATATGTCGCTAAACAATGTCACTTTAGCCAACGCTGAATTCATTGTGCTAGATGAAGCCGATCGTATGTTAGATATGGGCTTTATTAGCGACGTAAACAATATTATGAGCCACGCTGCCAAAAAGCGGCAAACCTTGCTGTATTCAGCCACAAGCTCTGCGGCAGTGAATGAGCTATGCCATAAAATACTCACCAACCATAAAGAAGTGAGGGTGAGTAAACTCAACTCCACAGCGTACACCGTTAATCACATTATGTATCCGGTTGAAGAGTCGAAAAAAGTCAACTTGTTCAAAACCTTGCTAAGAGAAGAAAACTGGTTTCAGGTGCTAGTGTTTACCAGCACCAAAGAACAGGCGGACCGATTAATGGCCGCCCTTAAGCAAAGTAAAATTGACGCCGCGGTGTGCCACGGTGACAAGAGCCAAGGCTCTCGCCGACGCGCGCTAGCTGATTTCAAGTCAGCTAAACTTCAAGTACTCATTGCCACCGAAGTAGCCGCACGCGGAATCGATATTCAAGGCCTAGACTATGTAGTGAACTACAACCTGCCCTATTTGCCAGAAGACTACGTGCATCGAATTGGCCGCACCGGTCGCGCGGGCAGTTCAGGCAATGCCATCTCTTTTGTGAGCAGAGAAGAAGAGCGCACCGTTAATCGGATTGAATCGCTTATTGGCGCGCCTATTAAACGCGTTATTAAGAAAGGCTTTGAAGTGAGCGACAGAGTAAGCTTACTAAAGAGTATTTCTAAAAACCGCCGCCCCAGTAAAACAAACAAAGCAAGCAACACTGACATAGGCGCTGACAGCCCAAAAACTCGCAAGCCTTCTAAACCGAGTAAAGCAAAAACCAAACCCAGTACAAAAGCTAAGCGCAATAAAACCTGAAAAGTGCCTAGTCTAACTTAGTCGTTACTATGTAAGCTGTCGTTCAAACCGCCCCATTTTGATGCGTCAGTCACAATAGCTTCCACCACACCGGTTTGGCTGTTTCTACGAAATAGCAAACCCGACATACCCGACAGTGCTCTTGCTGCAACTACTTCACCGTCAGGTGTTTTGACTTTAGTACCGGCAGTTACATATAAGCCTGCCTCAACAATGCACTCATCGCCCAGCGATATCCCAATACCCGCGTTAGCGCCCACGAGGCTTCTTTCGCCAATTGAATTGATTTGTTTTCCACCGCCTGAAAGCGTACCCATAATGGATGCTCCGGCGCCAATATCAGAGTTTTTTCCTACCACTACGCCCGGAGTAACTCTGCCTTCCACCATAGACTCGCCTAGAGTACCCGCGTTGAAGTTAACAAAGCCCTCATGCATCACCGTTGTGCCCGAAGACAAGTGCGCGCCTAACCTAACGCGATCGGCATCGCCAATTCTTACGCCCGGCGGAATAACATAGTCGGTCATGCGCGGAAATTTATCGATAGATGTTACGGCAAGCTGGTGGTGTTCGTCGGCAATTAGGCTACGAAGTTCGTCAACTCGGGTAGGCAATACAGGGCCAGCTGAGGTCCATGCGACGTTGTTAAGCAAACCAAAAATACCCTCTAAGTTCTGCTCATTGGGCTTTACTTGGCATTCCGAGAGCAAGTGCAAGCGCAAGTAAGCCTCTTCTGCACTTTTCGCAGGCTGGTCTAAGGACTCGATTTCTACCGTGACAAAGTCACTTTTAACTATACCTACCTTGTGTGCAAGACAGCTTCTTAAGTGGCGTTTGTTGTCACGGGCAAACCAAACGTCTATGGTTTTGCCACTTAGCGAGTCTGAATAACGGTGTCCTATGCGACTAATTTTCATTTTTTACCTTTCTAATACTGAATTTAAATGTCGGGATTCATATGGTGAATAAATAAAGGGTAATACACTTAACGCCCCAAGGGCACAGAAAAATCATCCCATCGCTTGGGCGATGAAAAATGCTTTTACGCCGGGCAGTTTATTAGCGCCTAACAAACCTACGTTTCTAATTAGTTTTTTAAATGCCTGTTCTCCATCAAAGAGGCGTTTAAAACCTTCCATAGTGGCAATGACTTTCATCGCTTCAGCTTTACGACAGCGTTCGTATTTGCGCAGCATGCCTACCTCGCCTAAACTGTCTTTGTGCTTTGCCACAATGTCTAAGAGGGTAAGCACATCGCTTATGCCCAAATTAGCGCCTTGTCCTGCCAATGGATGAATGGTGTGAGCAGCATCGCCTATTATGGCCACGTGCTTGCATGTCCATTTATTGGCGTAGCGCATGCGCAATGGGAAATCAACCCGCGGTGTATTTAAAGTAACGCTGCCGTAGTGATTATTGATCGCAACTTGTAGCGCCTTTTCAAATTCCGCGTCGTTTAAATCCATCAACTTTGCCGCCTGATTGCTTTGCTGCGAAAATACTATAGACGACTGATGCGGATCGCTCAGCGGTAAAAAAGCTAAGGGGCCAAAAGGCGTAAAGGCTTGGCGCGCTGTATTTCCATGAGCGTACTGCGTGCTTACGTTCGCCACAATACCGTGGTGATCATAATCCCAAAAGGTATGCGTAAAACCAAAGCTTGAGCGCACCTTACTGTTGGCCCCATCGGCGCCGACTAACAATTTGGCCGATGCGTGAAAAGCCTCTGCTTTATTTGGCTCTATGAGCAGCGACGCACCCGATTCGTTTGTATGTAAGTCACTTGCTTTAGCATTAAAATAGCAGTCAGCGTTGGCGTAATGGGTAAGCTGCTCAAACAAAGCCGCGTTTATGACCTCATTTTCAATAATATGTCCTAGCGCTAGCTTGGGTGTACCCATGGTGGGCACTGAGTGAGTATCAAATGCAATCTCACCAAAGCCATCTGTGTCCCATACATGCATGTGGGTGTATGGCTGCATTCGCGCAATCTTATCCCATACGTCTAGATCTTTTAATAGTGCTTCGCTGGCACTACTAATCGCGCTTACTCTGGCGTTAAATACAGGTGCTTTATCGCCTTTAATAGGTTTTGGCTGTTTTGGCTGTTTGCCAGCGTCTACCAGCACAACTTTTAGCGACTGCTTGGCCAAGCCAATAGCCAAGGTTAGCCCAACAATGCCTGCCCCAATAATGATAACATCGTATTGTATAGCGCCTTTTAAGGGGGCTAAATAGGCTTGTGAAACCACTTTTTTACTCAAACTCTTGTGTCCTGTCATTAGATTTAGTGAGGATTAATACGGTTTAGCGTGATTTAACACTATTTTGCGCCATATGCGCTTCAATATCTTCAATGCGTTTAGGCACATTGCGTGTTAACACTTCATTCCCACTGCGGGTAATCACAATATTGTCTTCTATTCTTACCCCAATGCCTTTGTACTTTTCTGGCACATTTGCTTTTTTGCTAACATAAATACCCGGCTCTACGGTCATTACCATGCCAGCTTCGAGTAGTCTGTCATGCCCATTTTCTTTGTAATTCCCCACATCATGTACATCTAGGCCTAAGTAGTGCCCTAAACCGTGCATAAAGTAGGCTTTGTAAGCCTCCTCTTCGATACAGGTGTTTAGTTCACCCTTGAGTATACCTAAGTCGAGCAAACCTTGCGTGATCATAATTACTGCGCTTTTCATCACCTCAGCAATAGTGCGACCCGGTACAAGCTGGCTTATGCTGCTTAACTGGGTTGACAGCACAATGTTGTAAAGCTCTTTTTGGGCCTCGCTAAATCGCCCATTCACGGGAAAAGTACGGGTTATATCGGCGGCATATCCTTGAAATTCACTGCCTGCATCAATTAACACAAGATCACCGTCGGCCAAGGCATCTTTGTTTTCAACATAGTGCAAAATACACGCATTTTCACCGCCGCCCACTATGCTGTTATAGGCAGCATGGCGAGCGCCATGCATGGCAAAAGTGTATAATATGGTCGCCTCTAGCTGATACTCAAATACCCCAGGCTTGCATAAGGTCATGGCGGCCTTGTGAGCGGCGCATGATATGTCGGCGCTTTGCTGCATTAGGGCAATTTCTTGCGGAGACTTTATGACGCGCATTGCATGAATAAAACGACTCACATCGACTATTGATGCAGGCGCTTGCTTTGACTGTTTAGGCGCGTGCTTGCATACGCTCATGGCGCATTGCACAATGTCATCTGAGGGTAAGTTGTCACCTAGTGCGTAATATAAATAGTCGTGTCCGTCTAGCATGTCGGGTAATATTTCGTCTATGTCGTCAACGCAGTATGCGGCGTCAAGTAAAAGCGCCCGAGGGGCATCGCTTATGCCGAGTCTGCGCCCGTGCCATATCTCGGCGAAGTCATCTTTTGGACGCAAAAACAAGGCCGTGTGGGGCGTTGAGGCGTGAGTCGAACTATTCGATAGGACTAAAAAACAGTCTGGTTCATTAAACCCCGTTAAGTAATAAAAATCACTATTTTGCCTAAATGAATATTCAGTATCATTGCTGCGAACGGTCTCTTGTGCACTCGGTATTATGACAATAGCGTTTGTCTTTAAGTTACGTAAAAGGCGCAAACGTCTTGCTTCATATTGCGCCGTGTCTATGACTACATTCATGCGTATTCTCTTTTGGGCAACGTTTGTACGATACATACGCTGCTTGTTATATCTTAGCTTATAAAGTCTTTACTATCAGTAATCTTGGGTGAAAAAGACTTACTTAATGCACCGATGGTGACTCGTGTTTAGAATCAATTATCGACTTGCCGAGTTCATTAAAGCACAGCATGGCACCTATTCGCACATATTCAAGGACTTCAAAAAGTGCCCGCTCTGACTCCTCGCTAGCTTCCATCTCTTCATCAAGTTTGACTATGTCGCTGAAATCTTCTAGCGCTTCTTTGGTCTCGGGCGAACAAGCGGTAAGATCGTTTTGATGAAGGGCGAAGCCGAGTAAAAATCCTTGCACCCAATTAACAAAAGCACTGCCGCGCTCATTTATAGGGGTACTATCGTGGGGCAGACATAGGGTTAAGGCAAAGTCTGCTTCAATCAACTCTTGGCATATTCTATCAAACATTTTTTCAATTAAAGACTGCGCTTCAGGCGGTATTACCTCACCTTGATGAATAACATCGGCAAGCGCTTCAATCCATTCTTGGTCGTCAATGTTCATACCGCCTGCCAGCATGCCGCATAAAATGCCGTGGACTTCTGCTGCATCCACAATGATATTGTGCTTTTTAAGCACCTCAGTTACGGTATCGTAGTGTAACGTGGCCGTTAATTCTTGATTGGTCAAAAGTGACTACCTCGCTGTGAAAATGCTTAATTCGTTGATGTGCATCGTAGCAAAGGGCGGGCAATTTTGAAACTAAAGTTAACGCGATAATGCCACAGCACTGGCAAGCTTTTTGCTAAGGACCGCTTTGTGAGTGAATATCACTTCACACCGCTTTTAACTCAGCTTAGTTTGTTGTAATATTCACACCAGTGGAAGCAACAAGCAGCAAGTAACGCTGATTGTACTGCCATTAACATCCTATGCTTCCTGGAATGTTTGCATGTGCGTTTCATGTTCCTGGCCGATGCTATAACCTAAGGAAGTTGACTCTATTGCTATTGCGCAAGCTCGACATGTATCGAGAAGCCTACGGCAGTGATGATACATCCGCCGTGTCCTATTCGGCACACGGACGAAAAACGTAAAGCGGCATTTTGGGAAGCACCACTTTTTGAAACTGATTGAGTGAATTAATCATCACAATACTCATGCTCAACGGTTACCACACAACATTGTTATCCGTATTTAGGAGTTGTCATGGCGGTTATTAACTTTGGCTCAATTAATATTGACCATATTTATACAGTTCCTCATTTTGTAAGCCCTGGCGAAACCTTATCTTCTTCACATTATCACAGCGTGCTTGGCGGCAAAGGCGCTAATCAATCTATTGCCTGTGCTCTTGCCAACTGCGAGGTAAAGCACGTTGGCGCGGTGCATAAGAACGATGCACCTTTTGTTGATATTTTACACACCGCTGGTGTAAACACCGACTTTATCGATCAACAAAGCAATACCGCTACAGGGCACGCTATTATTCAGGTAAACAGCGAAGGCGAAAATGCCATTGTCCTTTTTGCTGGCGCCAATCATCAGCTTAGCTCAGTGCGAATAGACAGCATACTTAACAACGCTGGCAAAAACGACTGGGTCTTATTGCAAAACGAAACCAACGCCATTGGCGACATTATCGACAAAGCCGCTGCGCGTGGTTTACTTATTGCCTTTAACCCTGCACCCATGACACCAAATATTGCTGCCTTAGCGCTTGATAAAATAAGTCTGTTGTTTGTTAATGAAGTGGAAGCAATGCAGCTGACGCAAACCACCACGATTGATGATGCTTGCGTTGCCTTGCACAATAAATACCCCAACACAAAAGTTATTTTAACACTTGGCAAAGCCGGCGTTAAATACATGCACAAGGGCCATGAACGCGTCGTTTCAGGTTTTAACGTTAATGCGCTTGATACCACCGCCGCAGGCGATACTTTTACCGGCTATTTTTTAGCGACCTACATTAAAAATGAAGCCGCTGGCATAAGCGACCCAGAACTTGCACTAAAAACAGCTTGCGCAGCGGCGGCGCTTTGCGTGACCAAGTCTGGCGCGGCTCCGTCCATTCCAAGTGCCAGTGAAGTTGCTCAATTTTTAGCTGAATAAGCCAAAAATTACCCACAAAACCTTTTTGGATATATAAATGACACACAAAATAATACTTGATACCGACCCCGGTATAGACGACGCGATGGCGATATTTTTTGCCTTTCAAGCCAAAGAAATTGAGGTATTAGGGTTAACCACTGTCTATGGCAACGTACCCGCCGATATGGCTGCTCAAAATGGTCTTGCTTTGGTAGAACTGGCCGGTGTAGATATTCCTGTGTGTAAAGGCGTTACTCGGCCATGGGTGGGCGCTGAATCTACCTATGCACACTTTGTGCACGGCGAAGACGGCTTTGGCAATATTGATCATCCGCCTACCACGCGTACGCTTGACCCGCGCCCCTCTGCCCAATTTATTATCGATATGGCGCGCAAATATCCAGGGGAAGTTACCATTGTAGCGGTTGGCCCCTTAGGTAATTTAGCCCTTGCTCTACGCTTAGAGCCAGCCCTACCTTCGTTAATTAAAGCGGTGAATATAATGGGCGGTGCCGCTTTTGTGCCGGGCAACGTAACACCGGTGGCCGAAGCGAATATTTGGAACGACGCCTACGCCGCAGAAATTGTATTTGCAGCAGACTGGGAAGTTAACATGTTTGGCTTAGACGTTACCTACGACGTGCCGTTTCCGCCAGAGTTTATTGCGTCTTTAGAAACCGTTAATCCCGTGTTGGGCGGATTTGTGGCAAAGTCATCTAAATTTTATTCGGATTTTTATTCACAAGGTAAGCCTCAGCGCGTGTGTTTTTTTCACGACGCGTTTCCGCTAGCGTATATGCTACAGCCTGATTTATTTGAAATGACATCAGGGCACATGCGCATTGGCACTGACAAACTACACCAAGGGCAAACTAGCTTTGCACCAAAAAACTCAACGATAAGTCCGCATTGGCTAGACACACACATGGTGAATGTTGCCACTCACGTTGATCACAGCGCCTTATCTTCCCTATTTGTTAGCACCTACGCGCTAAAATAGACCACTGAGGTTTTGCCATGAACCTTAACAGCAGTGCTACGAAAAACGGTTCGCGCGCACAGTTAAGACAGCTTTATAAAAATAAACGAAGCGAACTTAGCGCATTCGAGCAAAAAAAAGCAGCGCGTAATATTGTGACGCGCGCTGTTGAAAATGCGCTATTCGTTAAGGTTAAACGAGTAGCGCTTTATGCCAGCGTTAACGGCGAACTAAATACCCAGTATTTAATTGCATATTTGTGGGCGCAGGCAATAGAGGTATACTTGCCTGTCGTACATCCCTTTAGTGCAGGCCACCTTATATTTTTACGCTACACTGGCGACACTATTATGCGGCCCAATCGCTTTGGTATACTTGAGCCTGAATTGGACGTGAATACCTTGTGCCCGCTTAATGAGCTCGACCTTATCTTTACGCCCTTAGTGGCCTTTGATACTAACGGCAACAGACTGGGTATGGGCGGCGGCTTTTACGATAGAACTTTGCAAAGTATGCGTGCTAACGAGCGCTTGCCAAACGCCAATTTATCAGCAAAACAGGCAAAGATCATAGGCTTAGCGCATGATGTACAGCGCGCCTCATTGTTGCCTGCACAAGATTGGGATATTCCGTTATCGGCCGTGTTAAGTCCTACTACGTTCTACCTATTTAAAGGAAGCAGCATGAACCAAGACCAGAAAAAAAAGGCCGCAGCAATAGCCGCTATAGAGTATGTTACCACCGGCTCTATAGTAGGAGTTGGTACAGGCTCAACCGTTAACTTTTTTATTGATGCGTTGGCCAAACTCAAACACGACATTGTGGGCGTCGTTTCAAGCTCTGACGCTTCTACTGCGCGGCTAAAAAAGCACGGCATTACCGTATTTGATTTAAACGAAGTAAACGCCTTGGATATTTATGTAGACGGAGCGGATGAAATTACCGAATATAAACACATGATAAAAGGCGGCGGCGCAGCCCTTACTCGCGAAAAAATTGTGGCGGCGGTCGCTAACACCTTTATTTGTATAATTGACGACACCAAGCTTGTGTCAATGTTAGGTAAATTCCCACTGCCTGTTGAGGTGATACCGCTTGCACGCTCATATGTGGCGCGTGAAATTGTAAAACTAGGCGGCGATCCTATGTATCGTCAAGGCATCGTAACCGACAATGGCAATCATATTTTAGATGTATATAATCTTGAAATACTTGATCCGCCTGGACTTGAAGCAACATTAAATCAAATTGTAGGCGTCGTCACAAACGGTCTATTTGCACACAGAGGCGCGGACATTGTGCTTACGGGCACACACGATGGCGTAAAAAAAGCTTAAGTAAAATGGCAACAACAGCACTTTTCAAAGGATAGGGTAAGCAGTAATGAGTAAGAAATCGCTAGCTAAAAACAAAATAAGAGTGTTGTTACTAGAAGGGCTGCATTCAAGCGCGCTTGAAACCTTCAAAGCAAATGGCTATACCAACGTAGAGTCTATCAAAACATCTTTAGTTGATGACGAACTCATCGCTAAAATTAAGAATGCACATTTTATTGGCATACGTTCACGCACGCAGTTAAACGAAAAAGTGTTAAAAGCTGCCAAGAAGTTGATCGGCATTGGCTGTTTTTGTATTGGCACTAACCAAGTTGATTTAAAAGCGGCAGAAAAGCGCGGTGTAGTGGTGTTTAATGCGCCTTTTTCTAATACTCGCTCAGTGGCTGAACTAGTACTTGGCCAAATTATCGTTTTGCTACGCGGCATTCCTGAAAAAAATGCCTTGGCGCATAAAGGCCTGTGGCAAAAAAGCGCCATTAACAGCTATGAGGCGCGCGGCAAAACCTTGGGCATTATTGGCTACGGTCATATTGGCACCCAGTTAAGCATTCTAGCTGAGCATTTAGGTATGCGCGTGCAGTTTTTTGATATTGAAGATAAGCTTGTATTGGGTAATTCTACTCAAGTTAAGTCGCTTAAACAGCTGCTTAACACCTCAGATGTGGTGAGCCTACACGTACCTGAAACCTTACACACCAAAAACATGATTGGCAAACAAGAGATTGCGCAAATGAAAGACGGCGCCATTTTAATTAACGCGGCGCGTGGTTCGGTCATTGACATTGATGCACTTTGCCAGGCCCTTGAAGACAAGAAATTAATCGGCGCGGCTATTGACGTTTTCCCGGTTGAGCCTAAGTCAAATTCAGAAGCGTTTAGCTCGCCTTTACGTAAATTTGACAACGTAATATTGACCCCGCACGTGGGAGGATCAACCCAAGAAGCGCAGCAAAATATTGGGGTTGAAGTGGCCGGCAAACTGGTAAAGTATAGTGACAATGGCTCAACGCTATCGGCGGTTAATTTTCCTGAAGTGTCCTTGCCAGAGCATACCAAGAGGTCACGTTTGCTGCATATTCATGAAAACCGTCCGGGCGTACTAACTCAAATTAACCAAGCATTTGCAGATAAAGGCATTAATATTGCGGCTCAGTATTTACAAACCAGCGAGAGTATCGGTTATGTCGTGGTCGATATTGAATCTAAAAATGAAGCGGAAGGTCTAGAGCAACTCGCCAATATTCAAGGCACAATTAAAACTCGTTTGCTTCAGTAATCGTTCCTGTGCAGAAAAAAGTCAAAACGTTCGCTCGTTTTGACTTTTTTATTAAGATTACAAGACGACAAGATATTGAGGCTTAGCACCTTTAGAAAAAAGTATACACCAAGGTAACTGCAGTTTCGGTGTCTAGTTTGTCAACGTTTTCTCCAACATCGCTGTTATGGTCAAGTTTTAAGGAAAGCTTCATGGATAAGCCACCCGCAATTTGCGCCGTTACCGCCGTTTCTGAGCGAGACTTGGTATTGTCTGAGCCAATTTCAGTACTCAGGTTTTGTGTAAAGCGTGCTGTCTCAGACAAACTCAGGCCATAGTTGAGCGCACCACGAACAATAATGCCGTTTTGGCTTTTTCCTGACTGCTCTTCTGCAAAGGCATAACCAGGACCCACACTGTAGCTAAAATTGCTTTTTTCATCATCCCATAACTTTTGGTTCCAACCGGCCGCAAGTGTTGCTTGATATTTAAAGTTGCTAAATCGGTCGTCTTCATATGACGCGAATCCAAACAAACGGTAACTGGGGTTTGCTAGTTTAAAGTTGCCTTGCGCCGATGCAAAAAACTTTTGCGCCGAGGTTTGCTCAATGTCTTCTCCCATTTCACTTTCGATGGTATCTCTTTTATAGAGACCTTTTATTAGGTACTCATTGCTCCAATTTTCTAACTCTTGTTTAACATTTAAACCAACACTGGCTGATGTCGTTTCAGTGTTTCCGGTGGTGAAAATAAAACCAAACTCACCGTCCATTTCTAATTCTTTGGCTTCTTTTTTTTCTTGTGCAAAAGCAGGCGCCGCGCAGCATAGTGATAACATCGCAAACGCGATTAATTGCTTATTCATTACATTTCCTTTTACTGAATGTTTTATCTGAATGTTTATTTACCTGAGTATTGGCGTGCCCATATAAACGCTGCACTATAATTAACCTCTTTAAAGCCTGTATTTTAAATACTTTTATGTCTAATACAAGGCTGTCGTAACGATCTGTGAGTGGGTAATACACTTACATAAACACTGTTTTGAGGGCATATAAACTTGCCCACACTAAAAAAATTGATACACCAGCGATATACTCGTTTGCGTTGATAGGATACTGTCTTGGCTTGCCACATTGTCGTTTACAAAAAGATCGACACTCACTTTTAACGCTAACTTTTTAAACAGCTTAGCGCTTAGCGATGATTGCGCTTGTGCTCTTGAAATTTCTTGACCTAGTTCAGCCGATAGCGTTTGCCTAAACCTAGCATTTTCACCGAAGTTTATATTGTAATAGAGCGTGCCTCTTACAATCATCTCTTCAATCGTTCTGTTGTTACGCGTTTGGCGCAAATGACTGTAGCCGGGACCAATACTATACCTAAACTCTGATTTTTCATGCCTAAATGCCACTTTACTATAGCCCATGACTAAGGTTGCTTGGTCTCGCAGGCGGTTGAATTCGTTGTCATCATATTCCATGTAGGCAAACAAGCGGCTGTTAGGCTGTACCAATTTATAATCAAACTGGGCAGAGATTTCAATTCGACCAGTTTGCACTCTATCGGCGTCGTTAACGCCGCGTATAACGTTAGTTCTTTGCAAAAACTGGCTTTCGTAGCGATTACTCCAGCTGGTCATTTCATGATTAGATTCAACCGCAAATTTAATAATACTGGTGTCGGTGTTACCCGTGGTGTTGAGCAGGCCTATTTCTCCAGCTAAGGTGAAAGGCTTTAGATCATTGTCTTGTTCTGCTTGTTCGCGGCTTTTACTATAGAGGGCTTCTAATAAGTTCTTTTCTTGACTCAGATTCCTGAAAAAATCAGATGCTTTATCTGCTGCCATTGCCGCGTAAGGTAAGAACACCATGATAATACACAATATGTAGGTAACAAGCTTCGGCATAGCGCAATCTTAAAATATAAAGCGCGCATGATTAAAGGTAGACTATCGATAACATAAAGCGTACTTAGCTAAGTTATTAGCTGGGCTATTTTGCTTGTTTCTGACTGCGCGAACCTATGAATAATATCATATTCATAATCATTTAAGCCAATGGATTTTATGACTTGTTGAGTCGCCCTAGGTTTTCGCAGGATTGATTGGCCTTGATTTAGGCTAGCTATGGTTATTGCCTACATAGAGTTTATCTTTCGTCTTTGTGAGCGTACAGGACGTATTTTTCTTCCGTTTGAGTTGCACATAACAGTCCGCTTAAATTTAGAAGGATACCCATTACAAAAAAAGCGCTGAACCACGTTCTTTCATTTGCTGAGTAATAGCTTAAGCAATAAGGACTGTTCGCACTGATTTCTCCCAAAACAACGAAAAATCTTAACAAGAAGAATTTACAGATTTGAAGGCCCCTTTAGCCGTTTCTACCATAGATATACCGCGCTAATGACATTTAGCGCATTGGGCACGCTGGTTATTTGAGCCGAGAAAGGTAATAGGACTTATACGGATTGTGTCGACTTTATACCTTTAATAGCGCATGTTTTATAATTAACCCTAATCAAAGAAAATAAGAATAAGCACTTATTAAAATAAATCGTCCTGCTGAAAATGGATGTCGCTGTCTTTTGATTTCGCCTTGCGCGCATTGAAAGCTTTTTTGCGCCTATTGCAGGCAGACACTATGATACGCTTGGTGTGATCATCTACGTCCTGCCAGTGGGTGCGCTCTTCTCTGCTTCGAAAACAGCCAATGCAGTAGCCTCTAGGGCCCGATTCACAAATGCCAATGCACGGGCTTGGAATAATAAAAAACTCCATTTGCTGCATGTACAAGTGCCTCTCATTAAATTTTCACAAAAAAACCGACACGCCGTGAAGGGTATCGGTTTTTATACATATTGCCTATCTAACTCTAGATTATCTTTTTTTAGCTTTAGGGTTAGGCATGTCCGTAATACTACCCTCAAAAATCTCTGCCGCTAAGCCAATAGATTCGTTTAAGGTAGGGTGAGCATGAACCGTTAAGGCGATGTCTTCAGCGTCTGCGCCCATTTCAATGGCTAAGCCAATCTCACCTAGCATTTCACCTGCGTTGGTGCCAATAATAGCCCCGCCAATTATACGCCCGGTGTCTTTGTCAAACAATAGCTTTGTTAAACCGTCGGTGGCGTCTGATGCAATAGCGCGACCCGAGGCTGCCCAAGGAAAAGTAGCGGCTTCGTAGTTTAGGCCTTGCTCTTTAGCTTCTTTCTCGGTAAATCCTACCCAGGCAATTTCTGGCTCAGTGTAGGCAACTGAGGGAATGCCGCGTGGGTCAAAGAAATGCTTTTTACCAGAGATGACTTCAGCCGCAACGTGACCTTCATGCGAGGCTTTGTGCGCCAGCATTGGTTGACCAATTAAATCGCCGATTGCAAATATATGCGCCACGTTAGTGCGCAGCTGTTTGTCTACATTAATAAAACCGCGCTCGTCTACTTTAACGCCGGCTTTTTCAGCATCAACTAGTGAGCCGTTTGGACGACGACCCACTGCAACAAGTACACGATCGTAACGCACTGGCTCGGCCGGTGCTTGCTTGCCTTCAAACGTCACATAGACACCGTCATCTTTAGATTCAACGTCCGTTACTTTGGTTTCAAGCATGGTGTTAAATTTATTTTTGATGGTTTTCATATACATTTTCATGATGTCTTTGTCAGCCGCGGGAATGAGCTGATCTAAAAATTCTACTACATCAATTTTTGAGCCTAAGGCTTGATATACAGTGCCCATTTCTAGGCCGATAATACCACCACCTAGAATAAGCATTTTGCCTGGAATATCTTTCATTTCCAATGCGCCAGTGCTGTCCATAATACGGTCATCGTCTTTTGGCACAAACGGCAATTCGATTGGGTCAGAGCCTGCTGCGATGATAGCATGCTCGAAGGTAATCGTAGTTTTGCCATCGGGACCTTCTACTTCTAAGGTGTTAGCACCGGTAAATTTGCCGTAGCCTTGTACATGCTTTACTTTGCGCATTTTAGACATTCCAGACAAACCTTTGGTTAACTGACTTACTACGTCGTCTTTCCAAGAGCGGATTTTGTCAAGATCAAAGCTTGGCTCGCCAAAGTTCACACCGTGCTTAGATAGTTGCTTAGCTTCTTGAATTACCTTAGCAACATGCAAAAGTGCTTTAGAAGGAATACAGCCTACATTTAAACATACCCCTCCTAAGGCTTCTCTTGCATCAACAATGACTGAGTCAACGCCTAAATCGGACGCTCTAAATGCTGCTGAGTACCCGCCAGGACCTGCGCCAAGTACCACTAATTGTGTTTTGATTTCGCTCATAACGTTAATATGACCTTAATAATTTAATTGTGTCTACACCGTATATTCTAATTGAATTAAGACGGTAATTCACCCCCCTTATTCGCTTTATTATTACACTAATAAGGGGGGGTATGTATTTTTCATATCTGCTTATCATATACACTGCATTCATTGTGTATATGAGCACTAGCAGAACCTACAACAATATGCGGCGCATATCGGCTAAGCAATCGGCTAAATGGACCGCAAAACGAGCGGCAAGTGCGCCATCTATTACGCGATGGTCGTACGACAACGACAGCGGTAACATTAATCGAGGTAAAAACTCTTTACCGTCCCACTTAGGTCGCATTTCACTTTTTGAAACCCCTAATATAGCCACGTCGGGGGCATTTACAATTGGCGTGAAGGCAGTGCCACCTATGCCGCCTAAACTTGAGATAGTGAAGCAGCTGCCCTGCATGTCGGCCGTTTTGAGCTTCCCTTCTCTGGCTTTAGCGCTTATTTCGGTAAGCTCTCTTGATATATCCATAATTCCTTTCTTGTCAACATCGCGCACCACCGGCACCACTAGGCCATTTGGCGTATCCACAGCAATACCTATATGCGTGTACTTCTTCAAAATTAAGCTCTCGCCCGACGCAGACAGCGATGAATTAAACGTAGGATAGTGCTTCATCGCGTCAGCAACCGCTTTCATCATAAAGACTAACGGCGTGATTTTAACGCCCAGCTTGCGTTTTTCATTTATTTGGTTCTGCTGCTTACGGAAGTCTTCAATATCGGTGATATCGGCTTCTTCAAACTGCGTAACATGGGGAATAGTCACCCAGTTACGATGCAGATTAGGACCCGACAGCTTTTGAATACGCGTAAGGGCTACTTCTTCAATTTCGCCGAACTTAGCAAAATCGACTTTAGGCGGTGGTAGTACCTGCATGCCTCCTGAGCCGGCATTTGTGCCCGAGGTCAATTTAGGTCTAGACAGCTCATACTTCACGTACGACTGCACGTCTTCTTTAGCAATACGTCCTTTGCGAGCTGAGCCGGTTACTTGCGCTAGGTCAACACCAAATTCGCGTGCCATGCGCCTTACTGAAGGAGTAGCATGTATTCTACCAGTTTTGGCAATTCCACCGGCTGAAGGATGATACGGCACTGGCGGTGTTTTTTGTACAGGGGCGCTGCGAACCGGTGCACTTTGCGCTGACGCTGAACTAGCAGCTGATTCTGCTTGCTTAGGTGCTTCTTCTTTCTCAGGTGCTTCTTCTTGCTTGTGTGATTCTGCCAGCTTAGGTGCTTCTTCTTTCTCAGGTGCTTGCGGCGCGCTTGCAGCTGGTGCTTGTGTATCTGCACCGTTTGACGCACCTACTTCAAGGGTTAGCACTAATGAACCTTCCGATACCTTGTCGCCCATTTTTACTTTCATAGACACAATTTTACCGGCGCGTGGCGCAGGTACGTCCATTGTAGCTTTGTCGGTTTCAAGGGTAATTAGGCCATCTTCTTCGGCCACGGTGTCGCCTTCTTTAACCAGTAGCTCAATAATTTCAACATCGCTAGCATCGCCAATATCTGGCACAGTGACTTCAATCACACTGGTAGCGGAACTAGCAGCTGGCGCTGTTTCTTGTTTAGGTGCTTCCTGCTTGGGCGTTTCCTGTTTAGATGCATCTTGTTTAGGCGCATCTTGTTTAGGCGGCTCTTGTTTAGGCGGCTCTTGTTTAGGCGCCTCTTGCTCAGGTGCTGCACTTTCGGTGCTGCTGGCTTTACCTAAAAGATCGCCTTGCTTGATTTTATCACCTACTTTGACCGAGATTTCTTTAATGACACCGTCAAAGGGCACTGGAATGTCCATGCTGGCTTTATCGCTTTCAACCGTTACAAATGCGGCTTCTGCTTCAACTGAGTCGCCAAGGGCAACACATATTTCAATGATTTCAACTTCTTCGCCGCCCACATCAGGAACAATAATATCTTGTAAATCCGCCATGATTTTCTCTCCTCTCTATGCGTACAGTGGGTTAATTTTATCGCCGTCAATCTCGAGCGCTTTATGGGCTTTAGCTAAGGTAGCAGGGTCTATGTCGCCTGCTTTATGTAGTTCATACAAAGCGGCGTAGGCAATGTTGCTTGCGTCTACTTCAAAATGGCGACGCAGGTTAGCGCGGCTATCAGAGCGACCAAAACCGTCAGTGCCTAACACTCTATAAGTACCCGGCACGAACGCGCGAACTTGATCAGCATACGATTTTATGTAGTCGGTGGCGGCAATTGTTGGGCCATCGTTACCTTCACTTAAGAGCTCGGTAATGTAAGCTAGTTTTTGCTTAGCTTTTGGATTGCGCATATTAAAGCGATCACAGTCGACACCGTCGCGGCCAAGCTCGTTAAACGAAGGCACGCTGTACACTTCACTTTGTACGCCGTAGTCTTCACTTAAAATAGCCGCGGCTTTACGCACTTCCGTTAAAATAGTGCCCGAACCCAACAATTTGACCTTCTTCTTGGCTTTAGCACCGCCTACTTTATCAAGTAAATAAATACCTTTCAAAATACCATCTTCGCAACCTTTCGGCATTTCTGGCTGAACGTAGTTTTCGTTCATTACGGTTAAGTAGAAAAACACGTTTTCTTGTTTTTCAAGCATTCTGCGAATACCGTCTTGTACAATAACTGCGACTTCGTAGCCATAGGTAGGATCGTAGCTTACGCAGTTAGGAATAAGGGCTGCTTGTACGTGGCTGTGGCCATCTTGATGCTGCAAGCCTTCACCGTTTAGGGTTGTTCTACCCGCGGTACCGCCCACTAAGAAACCACGACACTGCGAATCCCCAGCGGCCCATGCCATATCACCGACACGCTGGAAACCAAACATAGAGTAATAAATATAAACTGGTAACATTGGCAAGTTATTCAATGAGTAAGACGTACCCGCCGCTACGAATGAAGACATTGCGCCTAGCTCGTTAATACCTTCTTGTAATACTTGACCTTTTTTATCTTCACGATAGTAGGCAACCTGATCTTTGTCTTGTGGCACATATTTTTGCCCGGTATTGCTATAAATACCTACTTGACGGAACAAACCTTCCATACCAAAGGTACGCGCTTCATCAGGAATAATGGGGACGACTCTATTGCCCATTTGCTTGTCTTTAAGCATAACCGTCAGCACGCGCACAAAGGCCATTGTGGTCGAAATTTCGCGATCCCCCGAGCCTTTTGTAATTGCTTCAAACGCTTTTAATGGCGGTGCGGGCAGCTCTTCGGTGCTGTTTACACGACGAACCGGCATATAGCCTTTTAGAGCTTCACGCTTTTCGCGCAGATATTTCATTTCAACACTGTCTTCTTCAAACTTATAGTACTCTAAGTCTGCACAAGCTTCGTCCGACACTGGAATATTAAAACGATCACGATAATTTTTAACTGCGTTCACGTCTAGTTTTTTCACGTTGTGAGCAATATTTTTACCTTCGCCGGCTTCGCCTAAGCCATAACCTTTGACTGTTTTAGCTAAAATAACCTGTGGACGACCTACCGTTTCAGTAGCACGCTTGTACGCTGCATATACTTTTACTGGGTCATGTCCGCCGCGGTTTAAGCGCCATATGTCATCATCAGACATGTTAGCAACCATGTCTTTTAGTTCAGGGTATTTACCAAAGAAGTTTTCACGCGTGTACTGACCTCCTTTAGCTTTATAGTTTTGGTACTCGCCGTCTACCGTTTCCATCATGACGTCGAGCAATTTACCAGAGGTGTCGCGAGCTAATAGTGAGTCCCAATAGCGACCCCAAATAACTTTAATAACTTCCCAACCCGCACCTCTAAAGGTACTTTCTAATTCTTGGATAATCTTACCGTTACCACGCACAGGCCCGTCTAGACGCTGCAAGTTACAATTAATAACGAAGGTAAGGTTATCAAGGTTTTCTCTTGACGCAAGGCCAATGGCACCTAAGCTTTCGGGCTCATCAACTTCGCCGTCGCCCAAAAAGCACCATACACGCTGATTGGAGCAGTCGCGCAGTCCACGGTTGGTGAGGTATTTTAAGAAGCGCGCTAAATAAATAGCCTGCATAGGACCAAGGCCCATAGATACGGTCGGGAATTGCCAAAATTCAGGCATCAGTTTGGGGTGCGGGTAGGATGATACCCCCTCACCGCCTACTTCTTGACGGAAATTGTCAAGCTGGCCTGCGCTAAGTCTGCCTTCTATAAATGCACGTGAATAAATACCCGGCGATACATGACCTTGTACAAACAGAAAATCGCCGCCATCTTCATCAGTGGGAGCGCGGAAAAAGTGGTTAAAACCAACATCGTAGAGCATAGCAGCAGAAGCAAAACTGGCTATATGGCCGCCTAGATCTAGGTCTTTTTTAGAGCCGCGCAGAACCATCATAAGCGCATTCCAACGAATGGCATTGCGGATGGTGGCTTCGATGGCTTGGTCGCCCGGCATGGTGGGCTCTTTGCCGGCAGGAATGGTGTTGATATAAGCGGTCGTTGCGTCAAACGGCAAATGCGCGCCATTACGACGGGCCTTTTCAATTAACGATTCTAAAAGGTAATGTGCTCTGTCAACGCCTTCAGACTCTAGCACCGCTTCAAGCGACTCTATCCATTCTTGCGTTTCAATTGGGTCAACATCGGTTTTATTCATATCGGCCATTATTTTATCCTATTTTGTATTCAACTATACTTGTTTATTTTAGGCTATGCGCTTAGTGCTGACATTGCCTTAATTCTTGTTTTACGGGTGCTAATTATCGCTGACTATTCTGCGCAAACTGCGCTGAACATTAGCCTTATTCTTATTAATATCTAGCAATGTCTTTTCAATAAAAGACAAGTGCAGATGACTCGCGTCGCGCGCGGCTTCGGGATTACCCGATATAATTGCCAGTACTATATTAGTGCGCTGCTGAGATAGTTCGCTTTCTACGCTTGCGCCACTGCGCAGCATGGCTAAATTTTGTTTAACATTGTCTTCAAGCGGCAGGCGCATCGCCTGCATTACTTGGACAAGGACCATATTTTGTGAAGCTTGCGCCATTGCAAAATAAAACTCGCCTAAAGCGATGGCTTCTTCTTCTGGCTTAGCCTTAGTACTGGCTGACTGCAGTTTTTCTAATGCTTGGGTAAGTGCGTTATGGTCTTGCTTTTGCCCGCGCAGAGCTGCATAAAAGGCGGCCATACCTTCAAGAGCATGCCTAAATTCTAGTAGGTCAAATTGTGTTTCAGGGCGTTTTGAAATGAGCGCTAGCAGCGGATCAGACAGGCGCTTATTAAGATGCTGAGACACAAAGGTGCCGCCACCTTGTTTACGCTCAATTAGGCCTTTAGCGTGCAGGTTTTGAATGGCTTCACGTAGTGACGGGCGCGACACTTTAAACTTTGCGGCAAGCTCGCGCTCGGGCAATAATTTTTCGCCTGCGCTAAGCGTACCATCAACAATCATGGACTCTAATCGTTCTGTAATGACGTCTGAAAGTTTTGTTTGTTTAATCATGGTGCCCTGTATACTGGCTATGAATGTGCTTTTGTATCTTTTTGCCCCGTACAGTTAGTTATATCACAATTTCGTAAATTTTTTTTGCTTTAGGTGACAATGGTAATACCAATTTACCAAGTGCCATTTTAAAGAATATTTTAAAAAAGTAAAGTGTTTAACTTATTACACCCACTAAGGTCATAGCAGAAACAAGCATTAACAGAAAAATTATGTTTCGTTTTACCAACTTTACCATTTGCAAAGGTTCTTGCAGCTCAGCATTTTCGATGCTTGGCGAGTCTTCACTGGCCTTGGAAACTTTTTCTAACACCTCAAAAGCGCTAAGTTCACTATCGCTAAACGTACTAAGCCAAACGGGCAGCGCGCGGCTAAAATGCCCCACCAATAAAAATCCTACTGTACTGATACGTGAAGGTAACCAATCGAGTATAAACATCAGCTTTTGGGTGTATTGCTTACTCAGGCCCTCGCGCGTTTGTAGTAGATGCCATTGGCGACACAAGACGTAAAATACTAAGCCAGGCAAGCCTAAAATCACAAAAACAATGATAATACTGGCATAGTGGGTATAGTTAATAAACACGAGTTGGCGGCCCACGTGCGACAAATCGCCGTCTTCATTGCCAAATTGCTGGGAGTAAAGCGAGCACGCTTCATAATCTTGCCGGTTAGCCGCTTGTAAATAACCTTTGTAAGACTTTCTGGCCGATGAGCAACCTATGCAGATCCATAGTATTAACAAGTGCAGAAAAAAAACGAAAGGTGAGGGTAAATAAGCTGCCAGTATCCACACAGTTGCAGTGGGTAAACCGGCCACAATAAACGCGGTGGTCATTTCACTGCGAGCTGTCTTAGGTTCTTGAGCTTCTTTTTTATGTATCAATCGCTCAATGTAGGAAAAATAGCGCTGCGCAATAGTGGCTAACTGCAAAGACTTAGCTTTCACAACTAC
This sequence comes from Glaciecola punicea ACAM 611, assembly GCF_000252165.1. Lineage (GTDB taxonomy): Bacteria > Pseudomonadota > Gammaproteobacteria > Enterobacterales > Alteromonadaceae > Glaciecola > Glaciecola punicea. The sequence continues at coordinate 104,968 of NZ_BAET01000028.1, read as the reverse complement.
GCGTTCAAATGCCATTACTATTAACAATGTAAAGAGTGTCAAAGGCTTATGTCCTTATAGGGTGGGCGATCGAGTATAATGACTGGCCAATATTGTGCAACAAAATTTCACACCTAACTCACGCAATATTAAGATAAATTATGGCCACACCACCTAGTATTTAGCAATTGCTGGTTGTGGTGCTTAATATCGCCATGTAAAATAACAGGCATCAGAAATACGTGTATTTATCTCCCTATTTTATAAATTGCGTATTTACAATAGGCCTTAAAAAGGAAAGCCTGTGGTGTCGCAACGTAAAACCGCCAGCAATGAAAAAACAGTGCACGCACAATCTAATCAATCATCTACTATTAACCAAGCAACTGAAAAAAAACCGAATCAGGCAGGAGCGACTCAGCAAAACGATATGAGCAACGTTCTTATTGCACTTGATGTAATGCGCGCATTAATAGAAGACCTAAGCGCTGAATCATCGCACTACCTTAGCCTTAATTTTGACACCACAAGTGCCAGCTATCAGCAAACGCTTGACGCTATACACAACTTAGCTAAACAAGATATTACAGCAAACCTTATTGATGTCAGTGCCCAGGCCCAAGCCCATATTATTACACGAGAAGACATTACCGTGTGCGGCCGTCAGTGGGCCCAAATGGCGTTTGAGCTCATTGATCCTTCGCTTAAGCTCACATGGCACTGCAGCGACGGTGAGCAAATAAAGGCTAACTCTATTTTAGTTAATATTACTGGAAACGCTCGAGCCATACTCACGGCGGAGCGCACCGCGCTTAACTTTTTACAAATGCTCAGCGCTACCGCCACCACCACCGCTTGGTATGCCAAATGCCTTACCGGCACGTCTACCGCCTTGCTTGACACACGCAAAACTATCCCTGGCTTTCGTCAAGCTCAAAAATACGCAGTAAGGTGCGGCGGTGGTAAAAACCATAGAATGGGCTTATACGACGCCTTTCTAATAAAGGAAAATCATATTAAGGCCTGCGGTTCAATAACTAATGCCATTTTGCAAGCAAAAGACTTGCAAAGCGCCAAAATAGTGGAAATTGAGGTGGAAAGCCTTGATGAATTGCGCGAAGCAATCGCTGCAGGCGCCGACATTGTTATGCTTGACAACTTTTCAACACAACAGATCCAAGAGGCAGTATCGATTAATAGCCAACGCTGTAAGCTAGAGGTCTCGGGTAACATTACCCAAGAAAGGCTTGCAGAATTAGCGAAGACAGGGGTCGATTTCATATCATCTGGCGCAATTACTAAACACGTAAACGCGGTCGACCTTTCATTATTAATTCTTTAAAAACATAAACGTAGTAAGAGTAATTTCTAGCTTTAGCAATAATTTATGTCGAAACCAACACTAAAGTATATGTCCGCATACTTCACATAGAAAGATTGGGGCATATACTCATTTTCGAGGTTGAGGAGAGAGTATCTAATGAGCAAACTATCTGCAGCCACGCATAAACCATATTGTTAAATAAATCGCGTTTTACGACGCTTGGAGAATTACTATGAAAATTAAGACTATTCAAGATTTACAAAAGGGTTTCACCCTAATCGAACTGATGATAGTTGTTGCAATTATTGGCATTTTGGCGGCTATCGCGTTGCCGGCTTATCAGGGTTACACGAATAAGGCGAAATTTAGTGAAGTTATCATTGCCACTGCGGCTGCTAAGTCTGCGGTTGAAGTTTGTGTGCATACCAAAGGGGACAAGGTTGATTGTGACGCTGGCAAAAATGGTATTCCAGCCATAATTACAGCGCTAGATTCATTAACAGGATTGACGGTGGTTGATGGCAAAATTACGGCTACCGCGAGCCCGGATTCAAATTTGAAAAAAGCAGACGGCGATGAACCAGCCACCATAGAACTCACTCCTACCCTTAAAGATTCGGGCGCAATTGACTGGACTCGTGTATGTGACGACCCTGCTTTATGCTAAAGCAGCTGTTTACATAACAAGCGTCGAAAGCCCAGATTATCTGGGCTTTCGACTCTAAAGAATAGGCTTGTTACATGTTCCGCGTTCTAGCGTTTAGTAAATAACGATTTTTCAATTACGCATGATATAACAATAGGTGGTGCACCATGGCAGTTGTTGTTTCACATGAATTTGTTTGGACTGGTTCTGACAAAAAGGGCAAAAAAGGCACTGGCGAAATTTCAGCAAAAAACCTGTTAGAAGCTAAAAACATGCTTAGGCGCCGCGGAATATCAGCCACTCGCGTCAAGAAAAAGGCTAAACCCCTATTTGGCCGAAAAGAGAAAATTACCGCCAATGATATTAGCATTATGTCTCGGCAAATCGCCACTATGCTAGGGGCAGGTGTGACCCTTATTCAAAGCTTAGATATGATAGGCCAAGGCCACGCAAACTGGGCTATGCGTAAGTTACTCACAGAAATCACTGATGAAGTTAAAGCAGGTAATCCGCTTTCTTCAGCTATGCGCAAGCACCCGCTGCAGTTTGACGATTTATATTGCGACTTGGTGGAAACAGGCGAGCAATCGGGCGCCCTTGAAACTATTTATGACCGCATAGCCTTATATAAAGAAAAAGCCGAAGCGCTTAAATCTAAAATTAAAAAAGCCATGTTTTACCCCATAGCAGTATTGGTCGTTGCCTTAATTGTGACGCTAATCCTACTGATATTTGTAGTGCCTCAGTTTGAGGAAATTTTTGCCGGTTTTGGCGCCGAACTACCTGCGTTTACATTGATGGTGCTGGGGCTTTCCAATTTTGTGCAGTCACATGGCGTATTTATTGGTGCAGGGATTTTCGCAGCGGGGTTCTTATTTGGGCGGGCGCATCGAAAGTCACAAAAGCTGCGCGACTTCGTAGACGCTAGGGTATTAAAAATCCCCATTATTGGTGCCATACTCAAAAAAGCGGCCATTGCGCGTTTTACCAGAACCTTAGCGACAACCTTTGCGGCAGGCGTGCCTTTAATAGACGCCCTTGAGTCAGCCGCTGGCGCCTCTGGTAACGCAATATTTCGCGAGGCGATACTGCATATTTGCCGAGAAGTCTCAGGCGGTGTTCAAATGAACGTGGCTATGCGAGCCACCAACGTCTTTCCCGACATGGTCATTCAAATGATCGCCATAGGCGAAGAGTCAGGCTCGGTAGAAGATATGCTCAGTAAAATTGCATTTATTTATGAGGCCGAAGTAGATGACATGGTAGATGGTTTAACCAGTTTATTAGAGCCTATGATAATGTCGGTGCTAGGCGTGGTAATTGGCGGCTTGATTATCGCGATGTACTTACCCATATTCGAAATGAGCGCAATCATATAAATTTTGGTACTGTGATCTTGTGCGAAACCACAATCACTCGCTCTTTTTAGGTAAATATTATAGGCTTATCTGGCGGCAGGCCTATTTTATGCTTTTTTTCGTAATTTATGTGCACATCTGCGCAAAAGGCGCAAGCACCCAATCACCTACACAAGGTTTACACCACACTATAATGTTTGAATTTATGGCTAGCTCCACCCTCTTCTATGTGAGTTTTGTTTTTGGCATTTCGCTGCTCATCGGCAGTTTTTTAAACGTAGTTATTTATCGCTACCCCGTTATGATGAAAAATGAATGGCAGGCGCAAATAGACGAGCACATCGCGCATAGCGAAGGCAAAGAATATGTGCATCAGCAGCATGCTTTTAATTTAGTCAAACCAGACTCGACTTGCCCTAAATGCCAACATAAAATAAGAGCCTGGGAAAACATCCCTGCTATTAGCTGGTTATTTTTACGCGGCAAGTGCAGCGCTTGTAAAACCAGCATATCTATTCGCTACCCACTAATTGAACTAACTACCGCAGCATTAAGCGCGTGGGTCGCGTATAACTTAGGCTTCACACCTGTTGCCTTTGGCTTTATTTTTTGCACTTGGCTACTTATAGCCATGACCTTCATTGATATTGATGAAATGCTCCTGCCCGACACCTTAACCCTATCCATGCTGTGGATAGGGTTACTGCTTGCCGCTTATGTAGACAGCATCGGAGACGCTATGTCATTAACCGATTCTGTCATTGGCGGCGCGGTCGGGTATATGAGCTTATTTGCCATTTATTGGGCCTTTAAGCTAATAACCGGTAAAGAAGGCATGGGCCACGGCGACTTTAAACTACTTGGCGCCATTGGAGTGTGGGTTGGCTGGCAACACTTGCCCATTGTCATTTTACTGTCATCGCTGGTAGGTGCGGTGGTAGGTATCACTTTAATGATAGTGAAGCGCAAAGACAGTAACTTAGCCATCCCATTTGGTCCATATTTAGCAGCCGCTGGCTTTTTAACCATGCTTTACGGCGATGAAATTGCCACTTGGTATCTAAGCACTTTATAAACTAGGGTGCTCTTATTAGTGTTGGTAGGTTCAAGGTCAGCACTCATAGCGTTCAAACAAGATCCACAGCGCTGAAAAATGATATTAACATCACTAAAACATATTATCGGTAGTACTTTTGGGGTAGCACTTGTAGTGCTAAAGAGTATGATATGTCCCTTAAACATCATCCGAAATACAGTGGGCAGTCCCTCAATGCGTGAAAAAGAACTCATTAGCAATAAGTACATCGTAGGCGTGACCGGCGGCATTGGCTGCGGTAAAACCACCGTGACCGATTTATTTGCGGCAAAAGGCATAGAAATAGTGGACGCCGACGTGGTCGCACGCGACGTAGTGGTGAAAGGCTCAGCAGGTTTAAACGCACTGGTGGAAGCATTTGGCGACGGTATATTAACCGAGCAGCACACACTTAACCGAGCCGCCCTGCGCGAAATAGTATTTAACGATCCCCAGGCCAAAAAAAAAGTGAACAACATTCTTCACCCGCTCATTCGCGCAAATATGCTGAACCAATTGAAAAACACAAAGTCACATTACAGTATATTGTCTGCTGCGCTGCTGCTTGAGAATAGCCTTGAAAAACTGGTTAATAGAACCTTAGTGATCGATATAACCACCAAGCAGCAACTTGAAAGAACGCTTAACAGAGATGGCGGAAATGCAGACACCATCAAAAATATTATGGCAGCGCAAGTGAGTCGAGAAAAACGTTTAGCCCTGGCTAATGATGTGATTGATAACACCGGCGGTGTTGACTTTTTAGGACCGCAAGTAGACAAACTGCACCAAAGCTATAGGGCCTTCGCCTCAAAAACCGCCGCGAAACTATAATTACGCAGACGCAAAGACCTTAATTGATAGTTAAGCCAATTATACTATGAAAATCATACCCCATAGCGCGTAATTTTTGTGTAGAATACCCGGCCAGATAAGCGTGTTACATTTATTGCTCAGCGCTTGTTTACGTACTACTAATTAAAAACATTACGCACTGCCCTAGTTTGCAGTGTTCAAAAAGGAGAATTTGATGTCGGTCGCACTTTATGAATTTCCACTTTGCGAAAAGGTGAGAAACTACCTGCGACTTGAGCAACTATTCGCGCAGTTAAAAGAGGCTAAAAACGCCTCATCTGAGAATCACTACCTGCATTTTTTTGAAGTCTTCTTTAATACAATAGACATGGTTGACCGCCTTGATTTACGCACCGATTTCTTGCGCGACATTGACGCGCAAGAACGCAAACTCTTGCACTGGTCACGACACCCCGATATAAACAGTAGCGCACTAGAAGCAGCGCTGCATAACTTGCATACGATTGGCAGCAATATTAAACAGAATAAAAAATTGGGCGCAAGTCTGCGAGAAGAAAGATTTCTAGGTACAATCCGGCAACGTTTTTCAACTCCCGGCGGAGTGACTAGCTTTGACTTACCCTCGTTATTTTGCTGGTTAAAACAAGACAATGCCAGCAAAAAACTAGCGATGGATAAATGGCTTAGTCACTTAAACATCGTTGAAGATAGCCTTGAAATGTTGCTTTCATTTTTGCGTCAAAAGTCGAGTTTCCACACCATTACTAGTAAAAGTGGTTATCATCAAGGCACCGCAGAAGACAAAGTAGAAATGGTCAGAATACAGTGCGACAGTGGCATATTCCCCGTGGTGAGCGGCAGCCGCAATCGCTTTGCAATAAAGTTCATGAAACTTAACACCGAAATAGGCACAAGCGAAGCGGTTACTAGCACCATAGAGTTAAAGCTGGCATGCTGTTGAGTCAACAGCACGGTTAAAAAACCTCCACCAACGTCAGGGTGTTGACAATGAACCTTGTTATTTCATGGCCCAAACAATTACCCTTACGCCAAATTTCTAGTACACTGCATAGCGCATTGATTATCACTATTATCAGAGTAAACCCATGAAAGTAAAATGTCCCACTTGTCACACAGAGGTAATCTGGAATGAACAAGCCAAGCATCGACCATTTTGCTCCAAACGTTGCCAACTTATCGACTTAGGCCAGTGGGCAAACGAGGAACACAGCATACCTAGTGACGAACACAAATTAGACACACTCCCCGACAATATCGATATTGAAGATATTGAGGCTATGCTTGCCCAACAGTCCCACAACGACGATTTTTTCAAACCTTAAGGGTTTTACTATGTCTTTTACTACGCGCCAACATTTTGAAATCAAAAACGTTATTATCAGTGCCGGCACCCACGGCAATGAAATGTCGGGGATTGAAGCCGTTGCCCAATGGCAAAACAATCCAAGTCCGCTGCACGAAGCATTACCGAGCGCGCACATTGGGCTTACGCTGGCAAACAAACCCGCGGTTAAAGCCCGGGTTAGATACGTTGATGAAGATTTGAACCGGCAATTTTCTCAAGCAAAACTAAATATGTCAGTAGCAGAAAACGCGCCAAATGAAGTCAAAATTGCGCACGATTTTAATGCAGAATTTGGGCCTAAAGGACAGTCTAAAACCGACTTTTGCATTGATATTCACAACACCACCAGCAACATGGGGCCTACCCTTATTGTGCTTGAAAACGACGAGTTCAATCAGCAATTGGCCCGCTTTGTCAAAAGCGTGATGCCGCACAGCGTTATTTTAGTGGAAGACTACCAAGCGTTTGCAGACTTTGGTTATTTGTGCACGGTGGCTACAAAAGGCGTGATGGTGGAAGTGGGCCCGCAGTTACAAGGCGCACTGCGCGCCAGTGTGTATCAGCAAACCGTCGATATGAGCTTGGCAATACTGCGCTTTATAGAACTTTACAATACGCAAACAATTCCCAACTTAGGCCCTGTACAAGCTTATCGCTTTGGCCTTGAAGTAGCCTATCCGACTAATTCACAAAAGCAAAAAACCGCTATGATACATCCCAACCTTGACGGTAAAGACTTTGCCCCGCTTTTACCGCAGCAGCCATGTTTTATTGATTTTACCGGCAAAGATCTCTTGTGGGAAGGTAACGCAAGCTACCCTCATTTTATTGGCGAGGCGGCCTATGATCATCTAAATATTGCCTTCGCAACGGCAGACAAATGCCTATTTTAGAGGTGTTGCTCATCAATACGTTTTATTTTTACGCCTGCCTATTACACATCTCATCCGCAGCGGACCGCTGCGAGTGCTTTGGTGAAACTACGCTATAAAGTTCCCTTTTTTGCGATAAACCTAAACAGTGAATTCCTATAATATGAATAATAAAATTTTATCCTTATGTGCCTTGTTATTACTTACCGGCCTTGCTGCCGGCTGCAGTGATACCAAAAGCAGCGACAAAGTGAATAGCGATAAACCTCGCATGGTAAAATCGCAAATGCTCCAAGTTTTCAATGGCAGTGTAGAAAGACACATAACCGGGCGCCTTCAAGCAGCACAAAACACCTCGCTGTCATTTGAAGTTAGCGGCGTACTGCAAGCAGTGAACGTTAATTTAGGGCAAACGTTTTCACAAGGCGATTTGCTGGCGCAGCTTGACCCCAAGCTATACAAACTTGCGGTGCAGCAGAGTGGCGGCTTGCTTAGCGAAGCCACAGCGAGCCAGTTTGAAGCAGAACAAACGCTAAATAGAAACATTGAACTTAAAAAAAATAATTTGATTCCTCAAGCCATGCTTGATAGTGCCCAAGCCGTTTACAATATGGCAAATGGACGCGTAAATAGCGCCCAAAGCGCGCTTAATATAGCAAAGAAAAACCTCGTAAACACCAAACTGTTCGCGCCCTATAGCGGCTCTGTTTCTGCACGCTTAGTCGAACCCAATCAACAAATAAATACTCAAACGGCTATTTTTACTATACAGGGCGACGCCAACTTAGAAGTAAGCGCTGCGGTGCCTGAATCAATTATTGGGCGAATTGCATTAGGTCAGCAAATACAGGTTATTATTCCGGCGCTTGACAATATGCGTCATGAAACAACCCGTAATAGTGGCAACGGTATCAATTACAATAGTAGTGATAGTGATAATGAAACTAACAGCAACAATTACAGCGCAAAACGGTATAGCGCCACTTTAACTGAGGTAGGTACTCAAGCCTCAATTGCCAACGCCTTTCCAATCACAATGACCTTTAATACACGTTACCCACGCGTACTGCCGGGCATGTCTGCCGAAATAATCCTTCCCTTAAGCAGGTTCAGTGAAATGTATTCACAAGCTAACACGAACCAAGAGTCAGCCAATAGCGCGAGTCAAACAACCCTTGTTTATCGAATACCCGTTAGCGCGCTTGCAACTGATGCACAAGGTCAGTACGTGCAAATCATAACCATACAAAACCAGCAGTACATAACTCAAAAAGAATACATTTACATTATACAAACCTTGGCGCAAGACCTCATGGCAAGCTTCAAAACGTTCAAGCCGACATCTCAAGAAGAGCTTGAGGTTGTTACTGCGGGTGTCGAATTTATTCAAGATAAGCAGCACGTTATGCCCCTTAATAGAACCCAACAAATATACAATCAATAAAGGACAAAATGATGATTAATTTGTCTGCATTTGGGCTTAAGTATAACCGTAGCGTAACGTCTATTGTGCTTGGACTAATGATATTTGGCGCAGTCAGCTATTTTACACTGCCGGCGCAAGAAGACCCGTCCATTAAAGTGCGAGAAGCAGTTATAAGCACTGAGTTTTTGGGTATGTCGGCTGAAAAAATAGAGCTGCTGGTCACCAAAACCATTGAAGAAGGCGTGCGCAACGTCGATGAAGTTAAAGAGATACGCTCAGTCTCGGTGCTTGGCAAGTCAACTGTGTATGTGCAGCTACATGAACGCTACTTCGATTTGGATCAAATATGGGACAAAGTTAGAAACGAATTAGACAAAGTCGTCGGCCAACTTCCACAAGGCACCCTGCCTCCCTTTATTAATGATAATTTTGGCGACGTGGCGATTCTTACCGTTGCTCTTCAGGCCACACAGGGCATAACAATGGGTGAGCTTTTTGATATGGCTCAGCACGCCCGCGACGAGCTTTATTTAGTAAAAGGCACTCAGTCGGTTGATATCTTAGGCGCTCAGCAAGAAAACATTGTGATTGAGGTGTCTGATGCAAAAGCAGCGCAGCTAGGTATTTCACCCGGCCAGCTCATTAGCACTTTGCAAACCGAAAATGTAATACGCTCCGGCGGCACCATTGATATAAACGGAAAAAGTTTTAACGTTGCGCCAAGCGGCAATTTTAACATTATAGAGGATATTAAAAATATCGTCTTCCCTCTAGCAGACCCTAGCCAGACCATACAGCTGCGAGATATTGCCAACGTTTACAGAGACGTGGTGGATCCACCTCGCCAAACCGCTTACTTTAATGGCAAGCCTGCTATTGTACTAGCCATTGCTAAGAACGATCGCTATAGCGTAACTGAAGTATCACCTAGAATAGAAAAGCGGCTACAAGAGCTCAATGACATTATGCCGCTTGGTATGACCTTTAGCATCATAACTCGTCAGGCCGACCAAGTAGAAAACGCGGTTGAAGGCGTTTCGGTAAACGTTATTCAAACCTTGGCCATTGTGCTGGGGGTAGTTATCTTATTCTTAGGACTTAGGATAGGCTTAATCGTAGGCGCAATTGTACCTGCGGTGGTATTAATTGTGCTGGCCATCATGAATTTCAGCAACATGGCGCTTGAGCGAATGAGCTTAGCAACCTTAATTATCTCGCTAGGTTTACTTGTAGACAACGGTATAGTGGTGGCCGAGGACTTTAAAAAACGCCTAGAGGCGGGCGAAAAACGCAAGGACATTGTGCGCAATATTGGCAATACACTGACCATTCCACTCCTTACCTCGTCGGCCACTACCATGCTGGTATTTTTGCCATTGCTGCTGGCGGAAAGCGCCTCAGGTGAGTATACACGCTCAATATCCATCGTGATTATTTATGCACTGATCATTTCATGGTTTTTGTCGCTGGTGGTTACTCCTTACCTTTGCTATCTATTTGTACACAACACCGACCCTGCGAAAATGTCAGCCATACAGCAAAAAATTGCGAGTGTGTTTGATACTCTCAACAACAGTTATTGCATATTCTTGAAGCTAATCTTACAGCAGCGCACTGTGTTTATGAGCATAATGATACTGCTGTTTTTTGCCGCTGGTGGGGCCTTAAATCTAGTACCTGTGAAGTTTTTCCCTGATTCTGACAGAGCCCAAGTACTTGCCTATATTGATTTGCCCGCAGGTACAACAATGCGCCAAACACAGCGCAGCTTACAAGAGGTATTCGACCTACTTGAGGGCAATGAACGCTATCAGCACGTTGAAAACTATGCTGCTTATGGCGGCTTTGGCGGGCCACGTTTCGTGCTATCACTTACGCCTATTACGCCTGAGTCGAGTAAAGCCTTTATTATGTTTAATTTGGCAGATCGTAAGTATCAAGATGAAATAATTGCTTTTTTACGAGAAGACTTTGCGCAGTATTTACCCGCTATGCAGGTGCGTGTCACCAAAATGTTTTTAGGCCCTTCCGACTCAAATAAGCTCGATATTCAGGTAATAGGTCCCGACAAAGACGTGATATATAATGCTGCCCAAGAAGTTAAAAAAATAATGGGATCGCTCAGCGGCACGGTTGAAATTAAGGACAACTGGGAAAACAAAATTTCGCAAGTTGATATCGATATCGATCAAGCGCGCGCTAAACGCGCTGGTATCACGTCGCAAGACGTTGCTAGGTCCTTGCAGACATTTTACGATGGCGTGGTTATTTCACAGTTTAGAGAGGGCGATGATTTAATCCCTATTGTGACGCGCGGAAAAGCACAGGACAGACTCGATTTATCGCGCTTGTACAGTATTAATGTGTACAGTCAAAGCCGAAATGTCAATGTGCCACTTGAACAAATAGCAACGGTGAGGTTTACCCCACAATATGCCCGAATTGCCCGCGAAGACTTGTTTAGAACGGTTACTATTGAGGGTAAAAACTTATTTTTAACGGCTGAGGACATGGTCTCAATACTGCAGCCAAAATTAGATGAATTGGCCGCCACACTGCCCTACTCTCATCGCATTGAATTTGACGGTGTGGTCAAAGAGTCAAAAGAATCGCAGCAGTCCTTAAGCGCTAATATTCCGCTGTGCTTGGCCATTGTAATGATTATACTCATTGCGCAGTTTAATTCTTACCGGCGCGCTGGTATTGTTATTCTTACCGTGCCGCTTATATTAATTGGCGCGGTTGTTGGTTTATTAGCGTCAGGTGCAAACTTTGGCTTTATGGTTATTCTAGGCTTTTATGCTTTGGCCGGTATTATCGTGAATAACGCCATAGTGTTAATAGACAGAATAGACATTGAAAGAAATGACCCTAGCAATGCAGACGATTACGCAGCATTAATTAGTGCCTGCGTACACCGCCTGCGCCCTATTTTGATGTCGACTAGCACCACTATTTTAGGGCTGCTGCCGCTGATTGTTAGCCAAGACGCGCTATTTTACGGCATGGCCTGCGCCATTGCCGCAGGTTTAGGAATAGGCACTATTTTAACCTTAGGTGTGGTACCTGTTATGTACAGCGCCTTTTTTGATATAAAAGCAAAGACGTTGCAAGCCCAGTGATACGGTGAGCGCAGCTTGGCTGAATGGTCACCGTAGTTGCCTAGTGTAGGTGTCCAGTTAACAGTGCTTGATAGTCAAGGCGCGATGGGCTCGTTGTCAGCTCAATCGACTGGCGACTTCTACTTTTAGAGGCGGTGGGCGCGCTGCAACTTCCAGTATTTACATAATTAACTGCTTCGGCATATACAGGATCATCTAAACTGCCCCAGTCAGCCACTATTTGATCTTGTACTAGGCAGGTTGGCGGTAAACCATCAAAGTAATCGCCTTGGTCAAGTGAATTCACCGTTCTGAAATTTATCGCTGAGAGTACCTTGTCGCAGTAAAAATCCGGGTTTTGCCCAACAGGCTTACCGCATGTCGCAGTGCCTATTGTAGCTACCTCCATATGCGGCGCTAAACCATTTATGATAAGCTCACTCGCTGAACATGTGTTGGGCGTTGTAAGTACCACTACGCGTGAAAGATTCAAGGCATTTAGTTTACTGGTAAAGCGAAACGAAGAGTTGCGGTTGCTGTTTTTATCGTTGTAAGTAAGCGTAGTAAATATGTCATTGACCGCCGAGCGGCCAACAATCAACGACGCTAAGTTTGCCGCCACACTTAAGCGGCCGCCTGAATTATAGCGAAGATCTAAAATAAGTTCGTCGATCCCAGCATTGCCAAGCTGTGCAAACGAGGCCTCTAGCTCCGCATCCGATGCTTCAATAAACCCATTTTGAAACGACAAGTAAGCCACTTCTCCCACGTTAGACGAAAACACTTGGCTAGCAAAAACTGTGTTTGTGCTGACTGCAATTTTAGACATTTGGGTATTAATAATTTCACCGCTTGGTTTTTCAAAAGTGATGTTAATCGTAAAACCCACTTGGTCAGGACCAAACACCGTTTCGTTACTTAATAATTCCCTATTTATCTGAGTCACGCTAAAACCGTTTATGTTTGTTAAACGGTCGCCTCGACTCAATCCAGCCAGCCCAGCCGCAGAGTTATCAAAGACATAGCGCACTATGTAAGCATTTAGGTCTGTGCTTTGGTCACTGCTGAATCCATAACCAGTAAACGTCGCGTTTTCAAAGAAATCGTCGTAATCCTGTCTGTCTTGAAAGCCAGAGAAGCGGTCTTGTTCAAAGCGCACATCGTCTAGCATGGCGTCTACGCTTGAGTATGCCTGTGGGTTAATTGCGCCAGGAAGTTGATCGTACCAAAGGTAGGTGTTTTGCAAAAATTTAAAAAACACTTCGTTCTGATCAGGCACACTACAGCTTGGAAAGCCCGTTTCTATTGGTTGTTGTGACTGATTATCGCTGCCGCCGCAGCTTGCCAAAAGCGCAATGGCTATTAGGGGAAGTAAGGATTTGTTCAGCATGTTTTATTCCTGAATCTTTGCTATTCAACTATTTTTAGTCCGCGCCTTACACCGCTTTGCTTGTACTAGGAGCGTTTTTTGATATTACAATATTCGAAAAATGCTTTAGTTACCAGAATTAATCGAAGCTGCGGCGCAATGACGACCGTGCAAAAGCGCTGTTACCCCCTAATGAGCGCTAATTTCTCAATGATAGTGCGATTTGCGTCGGGGAAGTCTAAGCTGAGCAAATCATTAAAGCCAACCCACTTTGATTCTTGGCCTTCTGCGCCATAAGCTTCGCCGCTAAAATCAGAAACAACAAATACGTGCAGGCTCACTTTTTTATCAGGGTAGCTAAAATCAAGGTTAAGTAAGTGGAAATAAGCTCTTGCTATTATACCTATTTCTTCGCTTAATTCACGCCTTAGCGCATGTTCAGGAGATTCATCGAGGTCTATTTTGCCGCCGGGGAATTCCCACTTGTTGCCTTGGTGTTGATGAGCGCGGCGGCGACATACAAAAAACTGATCGTTTCTTGTAATAACACCTACCGCTACCTGCACGTGCTTAGCTAAGTTTGCCATGACACTGCTTGTATTTTTTGCCTGAACCACATGGACAGGGTTCGTTACGGCCTACTTTTGGACCCGTGCGCTGCGCAGGCAGCGGTTTAGGCGCAACAGCTTCAGCAATTGGACTTTTAACGGGTGAGTTAGCCTGTTTGTGCTCAACCATTTGTTCAGCCTCGGCGCGTCTTCGCTGTGCTTCTACCGCTTCTACGTCAGACTCTTGGCGAACTTGCACTTTACTTAATACGCTAATTACTTCTACTTTTAAGTTATCTAGCATTTCTGAAAACAGTTCAAAAGACTCGCGCTTAAATTCTTGCTTTGGATTCTTTTGCGCATAGGAGCGTAAATGAATGCTTTGGCGCAAATAATCCATGGCCGCTAAGTGTTCTTTCCAATGCGTGTCGAGTGTTTGCAGCATAATTTGCTTTTCAAACAAACGCAGCACTTCGTCGCCTACTGAACCTTCTTTATCTTTATACGCTTTTATCACCGCTTCAAGTATAATTTCACGCATTTTTTCTTCGTGAAGTTTGTCATCTTCATCAAGCATTTTTTGCAGCTCAAGGTCTACTAAGAAGTCACTGCGTAAACGTTCTTCAAGTCCGCTCACATCCCACATTTCTTCCAGTGACTGAGGCGGAATATATTGATTCACCACAGTGGTGACAACGTCTTTGCGAATATTAACGATGGTGCTAGCAATATCGCCTTCATTTAAAAGTTCATTGCGTTGTTCGTAAATAACCCCACGTTGGTCATTAGCAACGTCATCGTATTCTAGTAATTGCTTACGTATATCAAAGTTGCGGCCTTCTACTTTGCGCTGTGCATTTTCAATTGCACGAGACACCCACGGGTGCTCGATAGATTCGCCTTTTTCCATACCAAAGCGCTTCATCATGTTGCTCATTTTGTCTGAAGCAAAAATACGCATTAATGGATCTTCTAAAGATAAGTAAAAACGCGATGAACCAGGGTCGCCCTGACGACCGGAACGGCCTCGCAGCTGATTATCGATACGGCGTGACTCATGACGTTCGGTGCCTATTATATGCAGGCCTCCCGACGTAACAACCGCATCGTGTCGTTCTTGCCATTTTTCTTTGTGTTTAGCGATTTCTTCATCGCTTGGCGCGTTTAACTTTTCCAGCACCGCGTCAAAATTACCGCCAAGCACAATGTCAGTGCCGCGCCCAGCCATATTCGTGGCTATAGTAATTGCACCTGGCATGCCGGCTTGTGCGACGATGTCGGCTTCTTGTGCGTGGAATTTAGCATTAAGTACTTTATGCTTGATCTTGGCTTTTTTGAGCAGACTTGACAATAGTTCAGAGTTTTCGATTGATATTGTGCCCACAAGCGCAGGTTGGTTTCGCTCAACACACTCTTTAATATCCTCAATAATAGCCGCTTGCTTTTCTTGCGCCGTCAGATAAATTTTATCCGCGTGGTCTTTTCTGACCATCGGTTTATTGGTGGGTATAACCACGGTCTCTAAGCCGTATATACTGTGAAATTCAAAGGCCTCAGTTTCCGCAGTACCGGTCATGCCGCTTAAGGTTTCATAGATTCTGAAGAAGTTTTGGAAAGTAATTGAAGCTAAGGTCTGGTTCTCATTTTGGATCTTTACGCCTTCTTTAGCTTCCATTGCTTGATGCAGGCCTTCTGACCAGCGCCGCCCTTCCATTGTTCGTCCGGTGTGCTCATCTACAATCACTATTTGGTCATCTTTAACAATGTAGTCAACGTCTTTGGTGAAGAGTTTGTGCGCGCGCAATGCGGCATTTACATGATGTAGCATAGGTATATTTGCAGCAGCAAAAAGGGATTCGCCTTGGGCTATTAGACCTACTTTTCGCAGAAGCTCCTCTACGAATAATTGACCGTTCTCAGTCAAGTACACCTGTTTGGCTTTTTCATCTAATGTGTAATGCCCGTCGCCGTGAGCGTTTTCGGCGTCTTCTACGTCTTGTTTCTGCAGCTCTGGAATAAGCGTGTTAATTTTTTTGTAAAGCTCAGAGCTGTCTTCAGCGGCGCCTGAAATAATAAGGGGCGTTCTTGCTTCGTCAATTAAAATTGAGTCAACTTCATCAATAACGGCAAAGTTCAAGGGCCGTTGTACACGGTCTTTAGGACTAAACGCCATATTGTCACGTAAATAATCGAAACCAAACTCATTGTTAGTGCCGTAAGTAACGTCACTCTTGTAAGCTTCAATTTTGTCATCGTGATTCATGCCAGGAATATTACAGCCTACGGTGAGGCCTAAGAATGAAAATAACTTTCGACTCCAATCGGCATCACGCTTGGCTAAATAATCGTTGACCGTTACTATGTGCACACCTTTACCCGAAAGCGCATTCAAATACGTGGGCAAGGTCGCGGTTAAGGTTTTACCTTCACCCGTGCGCATTTCCGCTATTTTGCCTTGGTGCAGTACTATCCCGCCTTTCATTTGCGCGTCAAAATGGCGCATGCCGTAAACACGTTTACTGGCCTCGCGCACAATCGCAAACGCTTCAACCTTTACTTTTTCAAGGGTTTCGCCGTCGGCTATTCGTGTTTGAAACTCTTTCGTCTTGGCTTTAAGTTCGTCATCACTTAATGCTTCAAACTCAGGTTCAAATGCATTAATTTGATTAACTGTTTTACGTAACTTTTTTAAAAGCCGGGCGTTACGAGTACCAAAAACTTTTCTAAATAAGCTCACAACCATGCGATTAAGGCGTCCAATTTTGATTAGCGTTAAAAAAGGCGCATATTACCACAAAGTGATCAAATATGGCCCATAAAGTCGTGTACGAAGATTATATCTTTTACACTAAACAAAGCGTGTAATTGGCAGACTAGCGGTATATGAAAGGTAGTGGATCTATTTGGCGACCGTTTTCAAGGACTTCATAGTGCACGTGAGCCCCAGTAGAACGACCCGTGTTACCCAAAAGTGCAACTGCTTGCCCTTTGGTTACGATGTCACCTTTTTTAACGGTTAAGACAGAATTATGACCATAGCGGGTACGTAAACCATTGCCATGATCAATTTCGACTAAACCTCCGTAACCAGAGCGATTCCCAGCCCAGGTAACTATACCTGCGCCGGTGGCGACCACTTCGCTGCCTTCTTCTCCGGCAAAATCTATACCTTTATGCATAGTAGGTTTACCGTTAAATGGGTCTTTGCGAATACCATAATACGAAGATAACCAACCTTTACTAACCGGCCTGCCAGCCAGTTTGCTTTCTTGTTCTATATTAAGGCCTTGGAGAATAGATTCAAGGGCGCTGAGTTGCTGTACTTTAAACTCTAACGCGTCGGCCATTTTTTCAATTTGAGAAGTTAGCTCGGCGTCTTTGCTAAGCTGTGTATTAATTTCTTGAGGTAAGACAAAGTCGGCTTCAGTGAGACCATTTTTTTTGGCCAAACTGGCTGAAATGGAATCTAGCTGATTAAGTTGAAATTGCATTGCGGCTAGCAGGCCGATTAGCCTATCTAGCTTTTCACCAGTACTGTTGTGCAGTTTATCGACTAAATCGACCTGCTCTTGCAGACCGGTCTTAACTACATTTAGCCTTATTTGGTTTTCATATACCGACTCTGTCGTTCTACTAGAGACTAAGAATACCAGTGAAACTCCCACCACTAGGCTTACCGTTTTACGAATAGAAAATCTCTTCGCAATTCGTGTGTTCTTGCCTTTGATTAAAATGGTGATACTCATGGCCTTGGATTCTCTTTTACAGTTTATATGGACTGACTAAGCTACACAGCCGTTCATTCTTTTATAGACCATTTAGTATAAAGCAATAAGCCCAGTGTTATGTATTTGTATGTATACCTAAAAAATAAAATGATACGCCCTGCAGCATGTCATAAAATGACTGCTGTGGAATTGCAATGATCGTGCAAAGCTACCGTGCGTAATTGCTTGGCAACAAACGTAAAAAAACTGGCTACAAGTAACCAGTTTTTTGCATTGCTGTAGTCTACACATAAGTTTAGGCAAAGTTAACGCCTAATTTTCTTGGATTTTCAATAAATTTAATGGGCAAGTTCTCTTCATTTTCAAATTCAACGTACTCCCATGCGCTTCTATCATCTAGAATAGCATTGAGTAGCTTGTTATTTAAACCATGCCCCGTTTTGTAGGCAACTAATTCACCAATTAAATTATGCCCACCTAAAAATAAGTCGCCTATTGCGTCTAATATCTTATGCTTTAAAAACTCGTCTGAATAGCGTAAGCCTTCAGGATTAAGCACTCTAAATTCGTCAAGTGCCACTGCGTTATCCATGCTCCCGCCTAATGCAAGGTTCATCGAATTCATCGTTTCTAAATCGCGCATGAAGCCGAAAGTTCGTGCTCGGCTTACTTCATCAAGATAAGAGTCCTTAGAAAAATCTAATATGCAGTGCTGTCTTGTTTGTGAAATTGCAGGGTGTGCAAAGTCAATCCTAAAATCCACTCTAAAGCCGCTATATGGCCTGAACTCTGCCCATTTGTCATCGTCTTCAACACGCACTACTTTATTTACTTTAATGAACTTTTTGGGTTTGTCTAGTTCCACGATACCCGCGCTTTGCAGCAGGAAAATAAAAGGACTGGCGCTGCCGTCCAAAATTGGGAGCTCGTGACTATCAACTTCAACAATAATATTGTCGATTCCCAAGCCGGAAAGCGCTGACGCTAAATGCTCTACGGTATAAATAGAATGGCCATCAGCATTTGTAATGCAGGTACACAGCGTGGTATCACCTACGTCTTTTGCGTTGGCGTGAATATAGGCGGGCGGGTTTATATCCATACGCCTAAAAACAATACCTGTGTCTGCAGGCGCTGGACGTAGTGACATTGTCACTTTGCGGCCTTTGTGTAAGCCGATCCCAGTTTCTGTAATAGATGTTTTGAGGGTTCTTTGTTTTAACATATCCGTATCGTCGTCACTTTGAACTTGAAAATATTACAGATTAAACAACTAAAAGTCAAAGGATTTTAATTTTGCAAGCTTTATCGACAAGTTTATAACTGTTCAGACCACCTGTGTGATCCAAAAAAATTCGCACCAAACTATTCGTATAATTTGGTGCGTTGTTATCAGTCTGCTTGTCTGCGTAAAAACGCTGGAATGTCTAAATATTCCAATTCACTTGGCTGCTCTTCATCTAATTTCATCGCTTGATTACCCTCTACAGAGCCCTTCGAGCGACTTTCAGATGCTCCACTAGGCTCTCTATAAGGTTTCGTAGACTCTGAAGTAACAAGTGAAATATCAGGCTTGCGGTCGGCACCAATGCCTGTGGCAACGACCGTGACTCTTATTTCGCCTTCTAATTCTGGATCAATCACCGTTCCTACTACTACCGTAGCATTTTCTGAAGCAAAGGCTTTTACGGCATTACCAATGATTTCATACTCGTCAATGGAAAAGTCTAAACCTGCGGTAATGTTCACTAGAATGCCACGGGCTCCCGACAAATCAATATCTTCTAACAGTGGGCACGCTATTGCAGCTTCTGCAGCTTCTTCTGCTCTATCTTCGCCGCGTCCAACGCCGCTGCCCATCATCGCAGTGCCCATTTCAGACATTACCGTTTTAACGTCGGCAAAGTCGACGTTAACTAAGCCGGTGCGGGTAATAAGCTCGGCAATACCCTGCACAGAGCCTTTTAATACGTCGTTAGCGGCATTAAACGCTTGCAATAAAGGCGTGCCTTTGCCCATTACTTTTAGCAATTTTTCATTGGGTATAGTAATTAACGAGTCGACGTATTGAGACAACTCAGCAATACCTTGGTTCGCAAAATCTAGCCGCTTTTTACCTTCAAACGGAAAAGGTTTTGTCACCACAGCAACAGTCAGTATCCCCATTTCTTTGGCTAATTGGGCAACCACAGGGGCTGCTCCCGTGCCAGTACCACCGCCCATGCCAGCGGTGATAAAAATCATATCAGCGCCTTCTAAGGCTTGACGGATTTTTTCACGGTCTTCTCTTGCCGCTTCCATTCCTACGTTAGGATCGGCGCCTGCGCCTAAGCCTTTGGTTAGCTCTGTGCCAATTTGTATTTTGATTGCTGCGGTGGATTTTTTTAATGCTTGCGCATCAGTATTCATCGCTATAAAGTCAACGCCTTCGATGGTTGCATCAACCATATATTGGACTGCGTTTCCGCCGCCGCCACCAACACCCACTACTTTTATTACCGCTTCGTCTGAAGGCGGTTCCATTAGTTCGAACATGGTTATTCTCCGATACCGTTAAGTCTGCGCAACAGACTTGTTATTGTTTTAGCGCTCAAAGGCCCCCTAAAATGCACCTTTAAACCAGCTCTTTATGCGTTTTAACACGCTTTCGTCGTCATGCTTAGCTGACGCTTTCTTATTATTAGAATTTTGTTTGCCGTACTGCAGCAGACCGACTGCGGTTGCAAAACAAGGATCGTCTACATACTCGGCTAAGCCTTTTACACTGTGCGGCTTACCAATTCGTACTGGCATTTGAAATATTTCTTCTGCGAACTCTACAGCACCCTCCATTTTGGAAGTGCCTCCTGTAATAACTAAACCGGCGGCTATCTGCTCTTCTAATCCACTGGCTTTGATATGCTCATAGGCAATTTCTAATAGCTCGTGGTACCTAGGTTCGATTACTTCAGCGAGTGTGTGGCGCGACATAGCGCGCGCTGGTCTACCGCCAACACTTGGCACATCAATGGTTTCTTCCATACTAACCATGCTTTTTAATGCACAGGCATAATTCACTTTAATTTGCTCTGCATTATTCATTGGTGTTCGGAATATTTTTGCTATATCACTTGTTATCTGATTACCCGCTAATGGTATAACAGCAGTATGTCTTATTGCACCGTCTGTGTAAATCACTATGTCGAGAGTCCCGCCCCCAATATCAGCGACACAAACACCTAATTCTTTCTCGTCTTCGGTTAACACGGCATAACTTGACGCTAGCGCTCCAAATATGGTCTGATCAACAGTTAAATCGCAGCTTTCAACACACTTCACTAAATTCTTTGCCATGTCCTCTGCACACGTAATAATATGCGCCGCGGCCACCATTCTGACGCCCGACATCCCTATGGGGTTTTTAATACCCTCTTGCACATCAATCACATATTCTTGAGGCAACACATGCAGAAGCTTTCGTTCAGCGGCCATTGGTACCGAACGCGCGGCGTGAATGACGTTATCAACATCATCTTGTGTCACTTCTTGATTATTAATGGGCACCATACCAGTTTCATTTTGGCACTGAACGTGGCGGCCACTAATTGACATAAATACACTGGACACTTGGCAATCAGCCATAAGTTCCATTTCGTTGATCGCATGGCGAATTGAATCAATGACTAAATTCAAATCGTTTACGCCGCCTTTATCCATTCCACGAGACTTGTGTTTGCCTACGCCCACAATACTTATATTGCCATCGTCTAATATTTCACCCAGGACCGCTTTAACGGTACTCGTGCCGATATCTAGCCCAACTATTAAGTCTCTTTCTAATGCCTTAGACACAGTATTTTCGTTCCTTAACTATTATTATTGATACTTTGGAGGCCAAGCTTTTTGAGGTTACGTGGCGCCCCCCAACCAACAGCCAAACCAGTGTCATAGCGCAAATCAACATACGCTACTGACTTTTCTTCCTGCAGCAACAATGGATAAACGTCTATATATCGCTGCAGTCTGTTTATATACTCTTGACGTCCTAATTTTAATAAAACTTGATTGTGTAACTTTACTTGCCACGCAAAGCGTTCACTTAGTGACAATAAGGCAATTTTTTGACCACTTATATTCAGTAGTCGCTGCATATGAGTATACCCTGTTAGCGCTGTTTTTTCGCTACCCATTGGACCGTATAAAAGCGGTAATTTTTGTAATTCTGCTCGCCGCATTTGGGTAAATGGGGACTCACCATTTGCTTGCATGTTCTCTTGCTTAGCAGGCAACCCTTCAAACGTGTCCCCGTATCGATTTAGCAGCAAATCATCATTCCATATTGCAACCGCCTGTTGCTCCACAACATGTATATATAATTTGCTGGGCCAACGCTTTCGTACCGACGCGTTGTACACCCATGGCTGCACCGCCATTAGACGGTGCACATGATTTACATCAAGTGTAAAAAAACTACCCTTAGCTTGGCTTCTAATAATATTTTGAAGCCCAAGCTTATCGAGCATTTTTATTTCACCGCTGATAACAATTTCTTGCACCGGCAGCCTTTGCTCGTCTTGTAACCACTCGTATGCGCCAAAGCTTGCATAAGCTAAGGCTGAAATTACCACCAAAAAAATAGGGAAACCGACTAAAAAGGGAGTTTTTTGCAGCGCTTTATCTGCCTTTTGCGACCTTGCTGATGTTGTCAGCGCGGTATCAGGCAGCACGTTCTTTTTCAGCTTGTTCTGCGCTGCTGGCCCTTTGTCACTCACTATTATCTCCCAAACCTTTGTTGATGAGGTTTGCCGAGGTGTTTTGCCCATCATTGTTGAGTGTATCTTGCTGTTTAATTAAGCTTTCCTCTAAACTACTACTAAGCGAATTTCGCTCTAAGTCTGACGTCAATGTTTGCGCCAAAATGTGTACCACCAGTTGCTCAAAACTCAAACCAGTTTGCTTAGCCGCTTTTGGCACCAAACTGGTCTTTGTCATGCCCGGCACGGTGTTACTTTCTAATAGATAAAACTTCCCGCATGGCTTACCTTTATTATCAATCGCCCTGTCGCGCATAATATCTATACGTCCCCAACCCTTTCCCTGTAAGGCTTTAAAGGCCTCAAGCGCTAAGGATTGAACATATAATTCATCGCTATTGCTTAAACCACTTGGGCAATTGTACTGGGTAGTAGTTGCTTGATATTTTGCAAAATAATCATAAAACCCTGACGCCGCTTTCATACTAATAGACGGCAAAGCGCGGGTGCCTAAAATACTGACCGTATATTCTGGCCCGGTTATGAAGGCTTCTACTAGCACCTGTGAGTCATATTCAAAAGCTGTTTTTATGGCGCTTAGCAGTTCTCGTTCGTTTGTGGCTTTCGTCATGCCTAGACTTGACCCTTCTAAACTCGGTTTTACCATCACTTCGCTGCCAATTAGCGCCAATATTTGGGCTGCGTCTGAGGCTTTGAATTCATCTTTTAATATTACCACATACTCGGCTGTTGGTAGTTTACGTGCGTGCCATATGAGTTTACTCAATACCTTGTCGATAGATAAAGCAGAGCCTGTAACGCCGGACCCGGTGTAAGGTAAGCCAAACAGTTCCAGGGCGCCCTGGATAGATCCGTCCTCGCCGCCTCTTCCATGTAGAGCAATGAACACCCTGTCAAATTTTTCGTCTTTAAGTTCGCATATACGGCGATATTTTGGATCAAACCCGTGTGCATCAATGCCGCAGTGGTTGAGCGCATCTAATATTGCCTTGCCAGATGCTAAGCTTACCTTGCGTTCAGCTGAATTACCGCCAAAAACAACGGCGACCTTACCGAAGGTTTCAGGGCTAACTGTAATAGACGCAAGTGAACTTAGTGTCATAACTATGCCTCATCACCCATTAATAGATTTAGCTTGCAGCCGTTCTCGGCTAAAGCAGTGGCAATATTGCCTATGTTACCCGCACCTTGCAAAAACACCACGTCTTGATCGCACAGCACATCGTTAAGTATTTCGTAAACCTGCTGGGGTTTACCTACATATATTGGGTCTATTTTACCTCTTTGCCTTATTGAACCGCACAGTGTTCGGCTATCAACACCTTCAATCGGGGCCTCACTTGCGCCATACACGTCAAGCAATAAAAGCACGTCAACTTTAGATAATACTTCTACAAAATCTTCATATAAATCGCGCGTTCGCGAATAACGGTGAGGCTGATACACCATCACTAAACGTTTATTAGGCCAGTTACTTCTAGCCGCTGCTACTGTCATATCAACCTCAGTGGGATGATGACCATAATCGTCAACTAAGGTAACACTTCGTGCGCTGGCGTCAGCGCTGGGCAAATCAAATTGACCCAACACCTGAAACCGTCTGCCTATACCCTCAAATGAAGCTAGTGCCGCTAAAATATCGCGGTCACTCAAGCCTTCTTCGGTCGCTATGGCAATAGCGGCCGTGGCGTTTAGTACATTGTGAATGCCAGTAATATTTAAGTCGACCTGCAGTGCGGTATGATTTTTTCTTAAGACCTCAAAGCGACTCTTATTTACACTATAGCTTATGTTGCAAGCAACATAATCACTATCCTTCTTAATGCCATAGGTGATGTACTTTCGTTCAATTTTAGGGATAAGCTCTTGAATTACCTTGTCATCGGCGCACAGCACGGCAAGTCCATAAAAAGGTAAGTTGTGCAGAAACTCCACGTAGGCGCTTTTCATTTTACTAAAGTCACCGTCATAAGCGTCAAGATGATCAGCCTCAATGTTAGTCACCACGCTGACCGTGGGCTGCAAATGTAAAAATGATGCGTCGCTTTCATCGGCTTCAGCAATAAGATATTTACTTTCACCTAATCTAGCATTGGTGCCGGCACTGTTAAGTAAGCCGCCAATCACGAAGGTAGGGTCTAAATTAGCCTGTGAAAAAATAGTCGCAATCAAGCTAGTGGTGGTCGTTTTACCATGTGTGCCGGCTATGGCTATGCCGTAGCGAAAACGCATTAGCTCTGCCAACATTTGCGCGCGACGAATAACTGGAATGCGATTTTCGTTTGCTTTAACAATTTCAGGGTTAGTGGCGTCAATTGCAGAAGACACCACTACGACATCTACCGCGAGTAAGTTATCGCTTCTATGCCCAATGAATACCTGTGCGCCCATGCTTTGCAAACGCGACGTCATTTTACTCATACTTATATCTGAACCGCTTACTTTGTAGCCTAAGTTGAGCATGACTTCGGCAATGCCGCCCATGCCTGCGCCGCCTATACCTACAAAATAGATATGCTCGACTGCGCGCATCTTATGAACGGGAGCGTTTAAAGGTAATTTAGTCGTACTTGCTATGGGTGATTTCACTGCTAATCCCTCTTATTATTTTTGTTTTGCATATTAGCATTCACTGCTTTTTCGATAAACGAGGCTACCTCAAACGTCGCATTTTTATGCGCGCTCGCCCTTGCTATAGACGCAATTTCATCGCGTTTTTCAAGCGACAAACAGACCGTCTCTAAAGCGGGTAACAGTGACGTTTCTAAGGCGCTTTGTTGGATCAATAGAGCACCGCCTTTATCGCTTAAATACCTAGCATTTGCGCTTTGATGATCGTCTACCGCATTTGGTAAAGGCACAAAAATCGCGACTCTGCCGGCGCCGGCAACCTCGGCGACGGTTAACGCACCGGCTCTACAAATGATAATATCTGACCAGCTAAAGGCGCTTTGCATATTATCTATAAATTCAATTACCTCAACGTTTGGCATGTTCTGATAAGCCGCTTGTACCTGCGCGTGTTTATTTGCGCCCGACTGATGCATTACCGACACTGAAAAACGTTTACCCAGCGTGATTAACACCTTGGGAACGATTTGATTTAATGCTAATGCGCCCAAACTCCCTCCCACAATAAGAATATTAAGGCTTTGTGTGCTATTTGCTCGGTGTTTAGGGGCAATATCAAAGAAATCTTGGCGTATAGGGTTGCCGACATAATGTGTATTTGAAGGCGAAGACTTGTTGGCAGCATTTGCCGGCACAACGCTGGCTAAGTCGAATCCTGTCAGCGTGAAGGTCGCTATTTTTGCCAAATATCTGTTGGTCATGCCAAACACTGCATTTTGCTCGTGTACCACTAAGGGAACTTTTAACAGCCAAGCGGCAATACCACCAGGCCCGCTAGCGTAGCCGCCCATTCCGAGTACCGCACTAGGCCTTAATTTACGCAATAAGGCAATAGATTGAAAAAGCGCACCTGCCAGCTTAAAAGGCGTTAATAACTGCGTGATTATTGATTTACCGCGTAAACCGCCGATATTAATAAAATGAATATTGAAGCCGTACTTAGGGACTAGTTGAGCCTCCATTTTATCAGCGGTCCCAATCCACTCTACCTGCCAGCCTTTTTCGCGCATAAGGCTTGCTACCGCAAGACCTGGAAAAACATGCCCGCCGGTGCCACCCGCCATAATCACTAATGAGCATTTATTCATCGTCGCCTCTGCCCGCTTTCGTCTTTTTGGCGCTTGATGAACGAGCGCTGCGGGAAATGGCATGTACACCATCCACCCGTAATTCAAAATCGATTCGCACCAGCAGGGCTACCGCAATGCTCATAATAATTAAGGATGAACCTCCGTAGCTCACCAGCGGAAGGGTGAGTCCTTTTGTAGGCAATAAACCAGAGCTAGCCCCAATGTTAATTGCCGTTTGTAGGCAAATCCAAATGCTAATGCCATAGGCGGTAAACGCTTCAAACGGACGTTGGTTAGACAAGGCTAAATTACTTATTTGTAAGCCTTTCACAATAAGCGTGAACAGCAGTACTAGCACTATCAATATACCCACGTATCCAAATTCTTCGGCCAAAATAGCCATAATAAAATCGGTGTGTGCTTCGGGTAAAAACTCTAGTTTTTGCAAGCTATTGCCAAGACCTTCTCCAAACCAAGAGCCTCTCCCATATGCCATAAGTGACTGCGTAAGCTGATAGCCATCACCAAAAGGGTCAGCCCACGGATCTAAAAAACCTGATATGCGCGCGCGTCGGTAATCAGAGGTAGCAATTAACAAGGCAAAAGCCGCGGCGCCTGTAAAAATGACCGCAAGAAAGTGCCCTAGCCGCGCACCAGCTAAAAATAAAAGTGCGAGGGTAGTAGTAAACATCACCACTACGGTGCCTAAATCGGGCTGCATTAATAATAAAGCAGCAAACACAAAAAAAACAATTAAGGGCTTAAAAAAACCTCTTAAGTTGTCTTGTACTTGCTCGTATCTGCGCACTAAATAGCCGGCTAAGTAAAGAAAGAAAAACAGTTTTGCAGGCTCTGCAGGCTGCACAGTGATGGGCCCAAGCACTATCCATCGTGTACTTCCATAAACGGCCTTGCCATTTACGATAACAATAATAAGCAGCGCAATGGCCAAAAATAGTAGGTAGGGATTTACCACCCGCCAAAATTGCATGGGTATATTTAGTACAATTAATGCGGCTGTAATAGACAGTAATACGTAAATACCGTGACGAATAGCAAAGTGGTAAGGGTTATCGTACATGCGCTCAGCAATGGGCATTGAGGCTGATGTCACAATAATAAAGCCAATGGTATATAAGGCTAAGCAGACCAATACAAGCAATAAGCTGTAAGGGCGCTGACTTGCGTGATCATGCCTATTTGCAAACATTTCGCTCAGGCTGAACTGCTGTATAATTCTATGTGAGGTGCTTTGCATGCTAGGATCCATTACGCGGTTACCTGCGCGGTGACCGCTTGGCAAAAAAGCTGGCCGCGATGTTGATAGTTGTTGAACATATCAATGCTTGCACACGCTGGCGACAGCATTACGCCTATGTAAGGATTGTCATGATTGCGCGCAAGCTCACCGGCATACGCCTTTGCTTTTTCAACCGCGTCTTCAATTGAATTAGCGCGTGTAAACGGCGTGCCAAATTGAGTAAATAAGTCGGCATCTTTACCAATTAGAATTAGCCTGTCTACATGCGTCGACATAGCATGAGCAAGCATTTGAATGTCGGCGCCTTTTGCATCACCACCGGCAATAAGAATAATATGGCTTACCTGCTTTGCTAAACTTTCAAGCGCGGCCAAACAAGCGCCTGGGTTAGTGGCTTTAGAATCGTTTATCCATATGCTTGTTTTGCTGTGATAAACCGTTTCAAAGCGGTGCGGCAACCCTTTATATTCACCTAGTGACTGCGCCGCAAGCACTAGGTTAACCTTCAATATTTGGCAACACGCAAACACTACCTGCATGTTCACAAGCTGAAACTGGCTTATGCCCATAACCTGACTTGCATCAAATAAAAAATGCTGGCCACAGTAAATGCCCTTGCTGGTTTGATAAAAGTGCTTGGTAGAATCACCTAGTTGGCCTCCATCAAATTGATTATAGCCGACACTTATCGCGTTTTCTAAGGAAGAAGGAGATGTCGCGCTATCGTCTCGATTGAATACAACAGTGGCAGCATTTGCATATATTTGCTGCTTGGCGAGCGTGTATGCCGCCATAGAGCCGTGGCGGTCAAGATGATCAGAACTAATGTTTAAAATGCAGCCTATGTCAGGACACAAACTAAAGGTAGATTCTAGTTGGAAACTAGAAAGCTCAAGTACAATGATGTCGATGCGCGGCGCAGATGTGTTTTGTTCGCTGTGGCCATTATTGCCAGCTAAAATAAAATTAGGCGCAATAAGTGCTAGCGCGGCGGTACCAAAATTGCCCCCAAGCGCCACATTCACGCCCTGCTTGAGCAGCACTTTGGTCAGCATGTCAACCACGGTGCTTTTACCGTTTGAGCCGGTAACCGCAACAACTTTAATAGGATTTTCACCCGGCACAAGCCCGCTATTGATTTCGTTGAGCTGGCGTGCAAATAGTTCAATGTCGCCTATTACTGCGCTAGCATGCCCCTTATGTGCGATATAATTTTGTATAAAGGCCTTGCGTAAATTAACACCAGGGCTTACCACTACTTGGTCAAATTCTCTTAAATCAAGGGCTTCATGCACTTCGCAAAAAGTGAGATTTTCAGTATTGGCGAGACTTTGCTTATTGCTAGTGTTGAAGGAATCGTCAAACACGCTTACCTTCGCGCCTTTATTAAGCAAAAACGCCACGCATGCTTTACCCGTTACACCATAGCCAATAATGGCAACTGACTGGTTTTCGTAAGAATAAGCATTTGCGAGAGGCCTCATACTCTACCTCAACTTAAGCGTGGCTAAGCCAACTAACACGAGGATAAGCGAAATGATCCAAAACCTCACAATGACTCTTGGCTCAGGCCAGCCCTTTAGCTCAAAATGATGGTGAATAGGCGCCATTCTGAATATGCGTTTGCCACGTGTTTTAAAACTCCACACTTGCAAAATAACTGACAGCGTCTCTGCTACAAATATACCGCCCATGATAAATAGCACTATTTCTTGTCTGACCAGCACCGCTAGCACGCCTAAGGTGGCGCCTAATGATAGGGATCCCACATCGCCCATGAAAACTTGGGCCGGATAAGTGTTAAACCATAAAAAACCAAGACCTGCGCCGACTATAGCGGTGCACACAATGACTAGCTCACTGGTCATTGGAATAAAAGGAATGTGTAAGTAGCTTGAAAAATTTATATTGCCCGTGGCGTAGGCGAAAATCGCGAAGGCACCTGCCACTAATATAACCGGCACTATGGCAAGGCCGTCTAAACCGTCGGTCAAATTAACCGCGTTGCTGGTGCCCACAATAACAAAGTAGCTCAAAACTAAATAAAAAAGGCCAAGCTGAGGTAAAACGTCTTTGAAGAAAGGCACAATTAGCGAAGTTTCGGCCGCCATGGTGGTGGTTGAGTACAAAAAGAAGGCCACCCCAATGGCAATGATGGACTGCCAAAAGTATTTCCATCTGGCAATAAGCCCGTTGGGATCTTTGCGCACCACTTTGCGATAGTCATCTACAAAACCTAAAATGCCAAAACTCACCACCACAAACAGCGTCACCAGCACATACTTATTAGTTAAGTCGGCCCATAGCAGACAGCTGGTTAATATAGCCGCAAGTATCAGCACGCCGCCCATGGTAGGCGTGCCTGATTTTGCCAAATGAGTTTGCGGCCCGTCATCGCGTACGGTTTGTCCAATTTGCATACGCTTTAACCACGCAATCATTTTAGGCCCAATTAAAATAGCGATAAGTAGCGCGGTTAAGGTACTTAAAATTGCTCGTAAGGTAATATAAGAAATTACATTAAAGCCACTTTCGTATTGAGTAAGCCATTGTGCCAGCCAGAATAACATTAATCAGGCTCCTTTTTGTTCGACAGTAAACCATCATCGCTTTGACTAAAGTCAAATGCCATTAAGGCCTCGACCACTTTTTCCATAGCCGCACCGCGCGACCCCTTCACTAGGATAGTTACGCTGGTGCTTTGTTCCATTTGGCCCAGTGTATTTTTACTCACGCTAGTATTTGAACGAAGCGGCGTAGAACGGGCAATGAGTGGCCGTATAATTTTAATTAATGCTTCAAATGCAGATTGGGTGTCAGCACAGGCGATACCTTTGCTTTGCATTGCGCTGCTGGCATGCCTACTTAAGGGACCGCAACTAATCAAGGCGTCTATATTATGTGTCTGTGCGTATTCGCCTATTTGCGTATGATACATACTCGCTTGGTCACCTAGCTCGCCCATATCACCAAATACAAGTACCCTTGTGCCAGTAAAACTTGCCAGTAAATCAATCGCGGCTTTAACTGAACCCACGTTTGCATTATAAGTATCATCAAGTACTTTAATAAACGGCGTTAGCTGCTTGACGCTGAGTCTGCCGGCAACACTTTGCATATTGAACAGTCCTTGTTGAACATTTGATAAATTAGCCCCTGCACTTATTGCTAAAGCCGCTGAAAGCACAGCATTTCCAACGTTGTGAATACCAGGCACTCGCAATTTTATGGCCACGCTGCCAATGGGCGTAATCATCTCAAACTCAGCGCAGCCGGCAGAGTTGATAGAAACTTTTTTAGCATGAAAGTCACCCTTATCAGATTCATATGAAAAGGTGAGTATTTGCTGCGTGCTTGAGGTACCTTGCCAAAATTCGAAAAACTGACTGTCATGATTCAGTATCGCAACCGCCTCTGGCGCCAGGCCTTTAATAATTTCACTTTTTGCACGGGCAACCCCAAACAAACTGCCGAAGCCTTCAATGTGTGCTGGTGCAGCGTTGATAATGGTGGCAACATCGGGTTTAACTAAACCGCAGGTGTAGTCAATTTCACCTTGGTGGTTAGCGCCTATTTCAATTACCGCATACTCATGGCTTTCGTTCAGGTTTAGTAAAGTAAGCGGCACACCAATATCGTTATTGAAATTGTCTTTGGTTGCGAGTACTTTGCCCCGAGTGCTTAAAATTGCATTAACCATTTCCTTGACCGTAGTTTTTCCACTAGAGCCGGTTATAGCGATTGTTTTGGGAGATAATTTTTGTTTTACTGCTGCCCCAAGTTTGCCTAAGGCAATTCGCGTGTCGCTGACTCTTAAGGTAGGAATAGCACATGTAAAATCAGGCTCACTGACAATTACCGCAGCAGCCCCTTTATCGATAGCGGCGGCAACATAGTCATGCCCATTAAAATTTGGACCCACTAGGGCAATAAATAAATCGCCTTGGCGGATAGAGCGAGTGTCGGTACTCACGCCCTTAATAATTTGGTTAGCAACACTCTCTAGCATAGGCTCTGGCGTGCAAGCAGCTTCAATTTTTTGCGCTATCCACGCGACAGAAACGGCTATCATTGTGGGCCTCTTGAACTTTGCGCGCTTGGCGTGTTTGTGCGCGGTGCAACAGCACTAGTTAGTCGCCTAACAATGTTTCTTTCGTTATAGTCAATACGCTGATTATTGATCTCTAGGTAGTCTTCATGTCCTTTACCCGCCACTAAAATAATGTCGCCGACGCTGCTGGCTTGCCACGTTTGGCAAATCGCCTTTTCGCGATCAAGTTCAATGCTAAGGCTTTGGTGCGGCGCTAAGTCATGCAGGCCTTTTTGTATGTCTGCTATAATAGTAGAAGGCTTTTCGTTTCTTGAATTGTCTTGGGTAAGTACAATGCTGTCAGCATATTGCTTTGCTATACGGCCCATTAGCACTCGCTTACTGCTATCGCGATTGCCACCGCAGCCAAAAATACAAATTAATTTGCCTTGAGTATGCACGCGCGCTGCTAGTAAGGCTTGCTTTAGTGCATCGGGAGTATGTGCATAGTCTACTAAAACGCTGGCTTTTGTACTTGTAAACAGCTCCATCCTGCCAGCAACAGCGCTAATGCTTGAAACGGCATCAACAAGCGCAGCAAACGAGAACCCTTGAGCAAGCAAGGCGGTTACTGCGGCCAATAAATTTGCCACATTAAACGCACCTATTAACGGCCCGGTGACGCGCTGCTGAGCGTTAAAATAGGGAAACCGTGCGTGCAGCATAAAGCTTATTCCTTGTGTGGAATAGTTTATCTCGCTGGCCCAACATCCATGCCTCTTTGCACTTAAATCATGCAGCGAAAACCAGTATACCGCTTGCTCATCAAAGGTCTCAACTTGCCACTTTAACGACTCATCATCATCGGCATTAAGCACAATTTCACTTAGGTCTTGGGCCTTTAACAGCAGACGCTTGGCCTGACCGTAAGATGCCATAGAACCATGGTAATCAAGATGATCTTGGGTCAAATTAGTGAACACACCGCAGCCAACCTTTAGTTTACTCAAGCGGTCTTGCGCAAGTCCATGTGAAGACGCTTCTAGCATTACACTGGTGCAGCCTCTTTTTTGCAGCGTGGCTAAGGTAGTAACAAGCGAAATGATGTCAGGCGTTGTGTTAATCGTTTCACTTAGCTTTTGTTGCGCGCCTTTAGTAAACAAATTCACCCCAAGTGTACCTATACTGGCGCTCGGCTCATGACATAAACTGCTTAACTGCGCCATTAACGATGCCACCGATGTTTTACCATTAGTGCCGGTAACGGCGGTAATACTGGGCAGCGCATTTTGTGATTGATTTGTGGTGTTATTACCAGTATAAAAACAGTAGGCAATATCTGCGAGCTTCTGCTGTAAATCGTGCACAAACAAGCAGCTTATAGCATGCTCACTTTTACCGCGGCGCTCTTCAAGCATGCCGTGCTGCTGTGACTTGGCGGTATCTAAAAAAGCCAGTGAGCAACCGCTTTTGGCGGCCATATCAATATACTGATGACCTGAGGTATGGCTACCTGATATAGCTAAAAATAAAGTGCTAGCGTTAACCGCGCGACTGTCTAAACTTAAACAGTCAAGCGCTGAAAAGTCACGCTGGCACAATGTGGCTGAGTCTATGTGTAAATAGCGCAGCACGTTGTGCAGCCTAAGGTTAGCGCCGGGCATTAAGCTGTCGCTCCACTACTGCGTCTATATTCATAGCGTCGGGAGGAATATTCAATATTTGCATAGTGTCTGACACAATAGATGAAAACACAGTCGCGGCGGTGTCGCCGGCGTGATAGTAGTCACCGCCTGGTTCGTTAATTAACACTACCACCGCAATTTGTGGATTTGAAACAGGCGCAATTCCCGCAAAAATATTAACATACTCTTGACCGTAACTGCCCGCAAAGGCCTTTAAACTTGTGCCCGTTTTACCTGCTACCCTGTATCCTGGGACTCTCGCCTTGTAAGCGGTGCCGTCTTTTTGCGTTACCGCTTCCAACATTAGCAGCACATCACTGGCCACCTGCTTTGAAATGACACGTTCAGGCTCGGTGACCGGATTCATATTCTTTACCACCGACAGCGGGCGCTTCAAACCGCCGTTTGCAATAGTGGCATACATGCGAGCCAATTGTACCGTGGTAACTGCAATGTTATAACCAAAGGAAAGTGACGAAATTTCATGATCGGACCAGCGCGCGCGCTCATGGAAAAGGCCGCTTGATTCGCCAATCATGTTAGTACCCGACTCACTCATTAAACCCATATTGTAATAGAAGTCTATCAGCACTTCTTTGGGCATAGACAAGGCCAGCGCTGAGGTACCTATATTACTAGAATGCTGCATAATTTCGGTAATACTCAGTTTGCCGTAATTTCTAGCATCTTGTATACGACTGCCGCCCAATCGACGCCAGCCTGGAGAGGTATCAATTATACTGTCTTTCTCATAATAGCCGCTTTCGAGCGCGGCGATTATGGATAAAGGTTTAAGCACGGAGCCCGGCTCAAAGGCGTCGGTGATGGCTCTGTTTCTCACGCGATAGCTTTCCATGGTTGCGCGATTGTTAGGGTTATACGAAGGTGTATTAGCCATTGCCAGCACTTCACCTGTGTGCACATCAACAATGACCACTGACGCAGACGCGGCCTGAAAAATGATTGTAGCTTCTTTTAACTGCCTAAATGCGATTGCTTGAATGCGTTGGTCAATGGTTAGCGTGACATCGTTGCCCTGTTTACCGGCCGTCTGTTCGAGTATTTCAACCTGTCTATTTTTCCCATCGCGAATAATTTTACGTTCACCAGGCGTGCCGGTAAGCCATTTATTATAAAGACTCTCGATACCTTCGCGGCCTTTATCGTCGGCGTCGGTCATGCCAATAATATGTGATGACACTTCACCTTTTGGATAATATCTTTTTGACTCGTCAAGTAAAAACACACCAGGCAGAGCTAAGTTTCTCACAAAGGTGGCCATAGCCGGCGTAACTTGGCGCTGTAAATAGACAAAGCGGCCGGGGCCGCTAACGCGTCCTATCAATCTGTCAACATCGGTGTCTAATACCTCTGCTAAGGCCTCCCATTTACGCAAATCTTCCAATGAATTATTATCTGCGATTATCTTAGGATCTGCAGACACCGCTTGCGCCGGCACGCTCACCGCAAGTTGCTGGCCATTTCTATCGCTTATTAGGCCTCGATAGGTAGCGTTTTCGCGAATACGTATAGTACGTTTATCGCCTTTTTGAATCAGTTGGTCACTTTGGATGACTTGAATAAAAGCGGTGCGAGAGGCCAAGGCGACAAACACGGCTAGCACCGCAATTAACACCACCCAAAAACGCCATTGCAAAAGCGTAGGGGCGACTTTTTGTTTAGCGTGACGCGAACTTTTCTTTGCTATTCGCTTTCGTGGCTTTGACGGACTTGACACGGCTGTCATTATTTCACCCTCAGTAAGACTTCGTCTTCGCGGGTAGGCCTTTTCATGCCCAATTTTTCTGACATAGCGCGTTCAATACGGTTGTGCTCGGTAAGTGCACTTTGCTCTATTATTAAGTGTCGCCACTCAATGTCTAAAGCATCCTTTTGTTTTACCAGTTGCTCTTGTGTTATCACAAGCTGTCTATTTTCATGGCTACTAATAATAACGGCAAGGGCTGAAGCGATTACACAAAAAAACAAAGCCAAGAGAAACAAATGCCGGCTCAAGTCCGACATAACAATCACTAATAAATTAAAATTCGTGCTTGGCTTACTCATAGTTTCATGGCCGCTCTAAGCACCGAACTTCGCGATCTAGAATTTCGCTGCACCTCTTCATCGCTTGGCTTGATAGCCTTACCAATTGGCTTGAGGATTTTTCCAAGGTCAAGCACGGCTTGGGTAAGCGGCAGTTTTGAGGGGTATTTTGGCCCTTGGCTTTGGCTTTTAATAAAACGCTTAACCATTCTGTCTTCTAAAGAATGAAAGCTAATTACCACCAAACGGCCACCCGTGCAAAGCACGTCTACCGATTCAGCAAGTCCTAATTCAAGCTGTTTAAGCTCGCCATTAATAAATATACGCACGCCTTGGAAGGTCCGTGTTGCGGGGTGCTTAAACTTGTCTTTGACCGGCACGGCTTTATCTATTAATGCCGCAAATTCGGCCGTAGTTTCTAAGGGCTTAATAACGCGCTGTTCTAGTACTGCATGAGCAATGCGCGTGCCAAACTTTTCTTCTCCGTATTGCTTGATGACTGTAGCGATCTCGCTAAGGCTGGCGGTATTTAACCACTGTGCTGCGCTTACACCAGAACCGGTGTCCATACGCATGTCAAGTGGACCATCTTTTTGAAAGCTGAACCCGCGCTTGGCATCGTCTAGCTGAGGAGACGATACGCCAATATCCATTAATACGCC
Organism: Glaciecola punicea ACAM 611; assembly: GCF_000252165.1. Lineage (GTDB taxonomy): Bacteria > Pseudomonadota > Gammaproteobacteria > Enterobacterales > Alteromonadaceae > Glaciecola > Glaciecola punicea. Next base: position 69,221 of record NZ_BAET01000028.1, on the reverse strand, counting down.
GTCTATTTTGCCATATAAACCAAGATCGTTTACAACGGTCTTAATGTTGGCAAATGCACAATGATGAATACTAAATCGCTGGTCGCTAGCAAGGCTTGCTCCAGCTTCAATAGCCTGTGGGTCACGGTCTAGAGCTATGAGACGGCCGCTGTCACCCAACTGGCTTAAAATAGCGCGGCTGTGACCGCCGCGGCCAAAGGTCGCGTCTATGTATATACCGTTAGCTTTGATGTCAAGGGCTGCAATGGATTCTTGCAGCAACACAGAACGGTGCGAGAGTGTCGCACTTGCGTTGGCTTGTTCGGGTATGGCTTTTTTCATAAAGAGAAGTCCTGAAGTCTTTCGGACTGCTCGTAGTCGCCCGTTTGCTCTATTTTAAGATCTTCTGCTACTTGTGCAAACCATGTGCTTTGTGACCAAATTTCAATACGATTACGCTGACCCACTAACATAATCTCTTTATCAAGATTGGCATATTGCCTTAGCGTAGGTGCGACTAGCACACGGCCACTTTTATCCATTTCTACGTCGGTTGCATAACCAATAAGCAAACGCTGAATGCGCCTTTCATCGGAATTCATGGTCGAAAATTTACTTAGTTTTTCTTCAATAATATCCCACTCTGGGAGTGGGTAAAGTAGTAAACAGGATTGTCGATTATCAACCGTACAGACCAGCTGTCCCTGGCAATCATCCATAAGGGATTGACGGTATCTTGTGGGAACCGTCAAACGACCTTTTGTGTCAAGATTGATTGCGTTAGCGCCGCGGAACATTACCCCTAGCCTTTTTAGTTGTTAGTAGCTCATGTTATTTTTATTATTAAACTGGCTGCCACAGTTGATAAAAGAACAAAGTATAAATAAACCCTTTTTTACCACTTTCTCCCACTATTTGACAGTTTATTGACTTTCAACGCTTAATGTCAAGTTTATTTACACTTTATGGCGTATAAAATACACCTAGAGAAATCTTATGTTCAGATCCAAATTTATATTCGTGTTAAGTAACCATATTTATCATATACTTAGGGGTAATTTATAAAATAAAGGTTATAGATTGAAAAGTAAACGTTGCGGTCATTAGTTCTTGTTTTTTAAAACTTATTTAGCTCGCTTTGTTGCGGGCGTAACATTACTGACGTAAAAAACCGCCTTAGCGGTTTTTTACAATATTTTTAAGATAACAACGTGGTAATCGCTATTGATCACTTAAGCAATTGGCGCTTGCTCAACGTCAGGGGTTGCTGCAGGCGTCGCTGGCGCTATTTGAATTGACTTTATCGGGTTGTCTGTTTTGTTCGACAGCTCAACTAAACGATTTAACTGACCTAAAGACAGCATGGTCGAATATGCTGCGCCTAAAAAACCAGACTTATGCAGTTCTAGCACTTTGTCATCGGCTAAAGCGATAAGTTTTTTCTCGTCTATTGACAAAATACCCGTCACATTGCGCGCTTGGCCGCTGCTGTACGCAATACGAATTTGGATTACTTCCAGTAATTCTAGCGCTTGGAGTTGCTTTATAAAACGCTGATTTTGTACTTCACTATTAGCCAGTTCGGTTAAAAATTGCTGACGATTTTTAAGAAAATCGCTAGCCTCGCCCGCTTCTGTGAACAAGGGCTGACCTTCGTCGCTTAGCAACTCACTGTTCTCATCGATATATAAACCAAGGCGGTCACCGTCTGGACGTATGTCAAAAGGGTAACGCTGAATATTCATTGGTACGTGGGGTCCCTGCCAGCGTCCTTCAGCATAAAACAAGTTTTGGCCTTGCTCTAACCCGAGCATTGCCACAGAATGCACATTTTTAGATTTTGGATCTTCAATAAACACCAGCGGCATAGAGCCTGCTAGCTGCGCATATTCACGAATAGTGGTAGCGGCTAAATGGGTATTAGCCACCATGTCAAAATTAACTTTTGGTACAACTTTTAATGCACTGTGCTTTTCTTTATCAAGGGGAACGTAATTAGTAGCCATGTGTAAATCTCTATTTTAATATTTTATTTTAAGCTCAAAGAAGCCGCGTATTATTGTATAAATGCGCTTAAAAGTCACTATTTAACCAAATTTTAACAAAGACTTCCTATAGGTTCCTGATATTCATATTTCTTTTTTAATAAGCCCTTAAAATTATTTGTCCATAGGCGCTGTTTTTAAGGAAAAAAATGCAGGAGTATGTACTAGACGGTTGTCAAAACAAACGTTGATATTCATGAACACTCATTTTCAAATAGCTTGCGTTGCATTAATTACTTGACTGAAGCTACAGCGGGCATAGCATTCAAAAGAAATATAACAACAGCTTGCCACGAGTATGATCACAGGTCGAAACAGTGGCTTCAAGCGCTAAGATCTAGTGTAAATGCCCAGACTATACATCATTTTGTTTTGCTAATGTCTCGGATAAGAAAATGTCCAACATCATTAGCATTTTCCTATGCACTGGGTTAGTCTGAGGCATCGAGCACTTTTCATTTTCATTTATTTTAGTCTTATCAAAGGTTAGATTAACGATTTGCGCTGAACTCATGGGCAAGTCGGCATGGCATAAATCATACGACTCATCAATTTTGAATATAGTATGCTCGCCTTTCATTTGTTGGGTCAGTGCTTCAACCCCATTAAACAAAGTTACCTTGTCGGCCATTGAATGCGCAGCAAAAATAGGCTTGTTTATTTGCTTAGTTTTCAATATACCTCTAATATCATGCAGAAGATCCATTAGCACCAGCCCAGCATAACTGGCCACTGAAGGGTACTTGAAAGGGTGTGCACCAAGGGTTTCATACTTACCATCTAGCCACGTTGCCAATGTCTTCATGCCCCAAATTTTTGACATTGACTCAGCAGAGCCAGAAAGCTCAAGGGCACCCGAAAATAGCAACAGCGCTGCAGTCTCGTGAGGGTTGTTAAGTGTGTAATAGGTGGCAAATGTACCTCCTGCAGAGAATCCGCCCACCACAATGGGCAAGTCCGCTGACGCTGCCATATCTCGGGCAACCGCCATTACGCTGTTTGTATGCGCCACCCATCTTGTTTTGAGCTGCGGATCTTGCATGTCGGCATCGGCGTTTAGTTTGCCATGGCCAGGAATAAGCGGCGCTATTACCACAAAGCCTTGGTTGCGCAAAAACTCGCCTATTGAACTTATGAAATACGGAGAATCACTTAAACCATGAAACAACACTACCACACCTTTAGGTTCATCCATGCTAGGAGAAAGTCTAGGCAGTAATACAAAAGGGGCATTACCGTCGTTTTTAAGGTTTTCATAGCAAACCTTCACGCCATTGGTAAAGGTCTCATCGCAGGCTTTTACCGGCCCTAATTCATCCGCATAAATATTGAAAAAGCCCTGCGACTGCACAAATAAGGTCTGCATTTTTTGGCTCGAATTAGGTCTATCTTGAACAGCAGATGCCACAGGCGAACACAACAGCAAATGAACCAGTGAATAGCAAAAGAGCGCCTTTTTAGCAGCAAAGCTGTTTCGTAAACAAACTAGTATGGTCATGAAATTCGTACCTTAAATTGGGTCAGTAAAAGATCGAAAAAAAGAGCCAACGTAGGCTCTTTTAGGATAACTAGCAAGCACTACGCTACTTACTTTGCAGCGAAGTACGCTTCTAAATCATCGCTTCCGCCTATGTGTTTACCGCCTATAAATACCTGCGGTACCGTATCCCGGCCGCTCACTGCTTTTAGAGAAGACAAGCTAGCGTCTTTGCCAAGCACAATTTCTTCATAATCGTAGCCGTGTTTAGTTAGCAGTGCTTTTGCATCTACGCAAAAAGGGCAGTTTGGCTTGGTAAACAAAGACACTTCAGCTGGTGCGCCTTCACCGGGCGCTAAATAATTGAGCATCGTGTCGGCGTCTGACACTTCAAAGGGGTCGCCTGGTTTATTTGGCTCAATAAACATTTTCTCCACAATGCCGTTATTCACCAGCATAGAATAACGCCAGCTGCGCTTGCCAAAGCCTAAATCTTCTTTGTCTACTAGCATGCCCATGTCGAATGTGAATTTACCGTTGCCGTCGGGCACGACCGTAATATTATCGGCTTCTTGATCGGCTAACCAAGCATTCATTACAAAGGTATCGTTAACCGAAATACAGCAAATATTGTCCACACCATGCTTTTTGAATAAGCCTGCAAGCTGGTTGTAACGCGGCAAATGGGTTGATGAACAGGTAGGCGTATATGCACCCGGTAACGAAAATACCACTACTTTTTTATTGGCAAACAAGTCGTCGCTAGTCAGTTTTTTCCATTCCTGGCCAACGCGAGTAGGCCAACTTGCTTGTGGTACTGCTTTACCTTCCATATTTTTTACTTCGGCAGGATGTGTCATCATGTGTCCTTAAATATTAATAAACAAAGATAGCCTTAATATACTACCTTAATGTGAGTGTGGCGACTAAGAACCCGCCTTCAAATCGTCTAACTGGTATTTATCTATAAGCGAATATAGAGTGGGACTTGTGATCCCAAACAATTCAGCTGTTTTTGGCATATTCTGCTCTGACTTCTATTTTGAAACTCACGGAAGTTATCCGGCCATTTGTGATTTAACATGGCATTGATAGCGCAATGCGGTCAAGCATTGCAAACTGATCAGTAGTAATGATGAAACCTAAAGCCGAAGCCGATATCGAATAACAAAGGCATTTAGCGTTTTTGGACCAGTAAGCTGCCAATAGAATAGCCTGCGCCAAATGAACATAAAATTCCATAATCACCGCGCTGCAAGTCATGGTTATGCAGGTTAAAAGCAATCACAGAGCCCGCTGAAGCAGTGTTTGCATAAGTATCTAGTACTACTGGGGCTTCATCGGTGGTAGCTTCTCGGCCCAATAATCGCTTACTTATTAAGGTATTCATATTTATATTGGCCTGATGTAGCCACCATCTGCGTAAATCTTGTGGCACAAGCTCATGAGCAGCCAGATGTTCAGTTATATGCTGCGCCGCTAAGGGGCATACTTCTTTAAATACTTTGCGTCCTTCTTGGTGAAAAAGCTTATCTGGTCCATAAGGGTCTTCATCAGTGGCATGCGTTATATAGCCAAAATTAGAACGTATATTATTAGAGTACTGGGTCATCGCTCTTGTGCTTAAGATATTGTAAGCATGCTCACTGCTAACCGTTTCTGCGCTTTCAAGCACAACGGCAGTAGCCACATCGCCAAAAATAAAATGGCTGTCGCGATCGGTGTAATCTATTTGTGGTGATACTAACTCAGGGTTAATCACTAATATTGCTCTGGCAGTGCCAGCAGCCACCATTTCATAAGCTCTATGCATCCCAAATGTGGCTGCAGAGCAGGCTACTAGCATATCAAAACCGAATCCTTTGACGCCTAGCGCTTCTTGTATTTCAATGGCAATAGCAGGATAAGAACGCTGAGTGTAGGCGCATGCAACGATGATAGCGTCGATGTCTGCGGCAGTTTTATTGGCGCTGGCAAGGGCTTTTTGGGCTGCTTCTAGCCCAATTTCAGCCTGCTGAGATAGTTCGTTATCAGCCCGGCATGGCAGTAGTGGGCGCATTCTGTGAATGTCGAGCACGCCTTTTTTTTCAAATATATAGCGGCTTTTAATACCCGAGGCTTTTTCAACAAATTCAGCGCTTGAATGGGGCTTAGCAGACAACTGCCCTGAGTCGATTTGCGTTTTATTTTGCTCGTTATAATAATCAGCATAATCGTTATACGAGTTAATTAGCTCTTCGTTGCTTATACTATGTTTGGGTGTCCATAAACCAGAACCGCTGATCACAACTTGTTGCATATTTACTCCTATTTAATTGCCGATGGTGAGCTAATATTCGGGTTGTTTAAGCGCCTAACCTGAGTAATAGTGTTCAAAGCTGTCTGTATATGCTCAAGCATACTAGGTTTATTCTATATTTGCATACATAACTATATGCAAATGAGCGGGCAATCGACGTATTATACTTTTAAGACTTTTGACTAGCCTCATCGGCGCAAAATTTACCTTAACAATGCAGGCTTTGGCATAAGGGGCGCAAGCAAGGTTGCTATTGCTCTAAACAACTGCACGCGGGTAGTGCCGTTTCGCCATACTAAACCAATTTCCCGAAAAGCATTGTTGGTCACCGCCATGGCCTCTACGTTTGTGCCATTTAAAATGCCGTGCTGCAGTGCCATAGCAGGCATGAAGGTAAATCCCATCTGGCTGTTCACCAGCGTGACTAGGGTGTACAAACTGCTTGCGGTTAAGGAACTCACCTGCGCTTTATGCGCTAAACCGCAGGCGCTTATAGCATGTCCAGTTAAACAATGCTCTTTTTGCAGCAAGAAAATACTGTTTAGCGGGAGCTGTTCAATTTGTACGTTTTTAGGCAGCTGCTTTGCTTTGTCTTTGTGCGCAATTAAATGAAACGGGTCTTGACCCAGCAATAGCTGTTTGCAGCCTGGTGTTTTCATGGGCAAGGCCAACATCAACAAGTCAACATCACCTTTTATTAGAAGATCCGTTAGATTATCAGTGGTATCTTCTAATAACTGTAGCGTTAGTTTGGGTAAATTTTGCTGCAAGGTATTAACGAGCTGTTCAAACAAAAATGGCGCGATCGTGGGGATGACGCCTATTTTTATATTCCCGGCCTGCCAATCGCCAGACGACTGTGCAAAGGCTATCCAGTCTTGTGTTTGGTTTAACAAGTCCCTACTTTTTTCGACAAGAGCTTCACCAAAGTAGGTGAACACAAAGGTTTTATGCTCTCTTTCAAGAAGCTGTTGGCCAATAGAATCTTCGAGGTTTTGAATGGCCGCACTAAGGGTTGATTGACTCACACTGCATTTTTGGGCCGCGCGGGCAAAATGCTGCTCTTTGTGCAATACACTTAAGTAGTAAAGATGTTTTAAATTGGGTAATCGCAAAAGTACACACGCTAAATCAAAGTGTCTTAATAATCTAAGGTTAGCACGTGCACGAGCTTGTTACCAAGCCATTATTGCACGCCAACCTTGGTTTGCGTGGTGGATATAGGCAAGCCTGTGCCAGAGGCAATTAATTAGGGCAAACCGCAAGCCAAAACCTTCGTTTGCTCGAAAAGGCAGCGAAAGTTAGTTTATTTTAAGAGCTTCTTGACCGTTTTTTTCATGCTAGAGCTGTGTAAATCTCGACCATAAGTTAAATAAATGACGTACTCACAGATATTTTTGCATCTGTCGCCTATACGTTCAAAGGACCTTATTGCCCACAGCACGTCCATCCATATTGCTATATCTTGTGGATTAGATTGTATTTCGGCTGCAGTTTGTTCGATGATTTTTTTATATACTTTGTCAATTTGGGTGTCTAGTTTGTGCGCAATAACCGCGGCCTTGTCATCTTGTCTGGCAAAAGCATCGAAAGTAGCTCGCATCATGGCAACATTGCGATTGCCAATATCCATCATGCCCGACAGCACTATATCTGATGCAGGAATGCGATCTTTAGTCACAAGCTTCGCCACTCTGGCTATTTCATCGCCAATGCGCTCTAAGTCGGTGGCGGTTTTTGAAACCGTCATGACCAAGCGTAAATCACCAGCGGTAGGGTTTCGCTTAGCAATAATACGCATGCACTCTTGCTCCACCTGCGACTCCATGGAGTCTATGCGTGAATCATTTAAAGCAACGCGTTCTGCTAAACTTGGCGCATTTTCTTTAAGTGCAACTAGAGTGTTAACAAGCTGCTGCTCTAGCACACCGCCCATGGTCAACACCGAGTGCTTTAAGTTCTCTAACTCTTGATTGTATTTGGCAGAGATGTGCGTATTCAGCTGTATTTGACGGCGCATTACTGACTCCCACTATTAGCGCTTGATAACGGCTGTAAACGCCTTAACGCGCATATAAAGCTATCCATACCGACCTGTAATATAGTCTTCGGTTTGCTGTTTGTTGGGCATAGTAAATAAAGAATCACTGTCTGAATATTCAATTAATTCACCCTTGTGAATAAACGCCGCGTAGTCAGACACCCTCGCCGCTTGCTGCATATTGTGTGTCACTATAATTAAGGTGCACTGCTGTTTAAGCGCTACCATTAGTTCTTCTATATACAAAGTGGTAAGGGGATCTAGCGCCGAGGTAGGCTCGTCTAGCAACAGTACTTTAGGCTCTAGGGCTAAGGCTCTTGCTATCATTAAGCGCTGCTGCTGACCGCCCGAGAGCGTGAGTGCAGATTCAAACAGCCTGTCTCTTACCTCGTCCCATAAAGCCGCGTTTCGAAGGGCCTTTTCAACGCTGTCGTCAAGAAAGCGTCGACGCTTTTCGCCTTGAATGCGCAGGCCAAAACTGACGTTATCGTAAATACTCATCGGAAACGGGTTAGGACGCTGGAACACCATGCCTATTTGGCTACGAAGCCTTGAAACCCGTTCGCGCTTATCGTAAATATTACGATTGTCTATCCATACTTCACCGCTTATCTCATGCGTACTTATAAATTCATTCATACGATTAAAGCTGTTCAACAAAGTGGTTTTACCGCAGCCGCTTTGCCCAATAAGCGCGGTAATCTTATTTTTAGGTATGCGAATACTAATGTCGTTTAGCACCTTTTTGGCATTTAGCGACACGCATAAATGCCGAACATCGACACTCGTTTGTTCTTTTGAGAACTCTTCGACAGACAGTGCCTCACGTTCAAATAGTTTAAACATTTTTTTTATGTTCGCTCATGATAGTCATTCATTACAACCATTCATTACAGCCGCTCATATTTATTTCTAAGCTTATTACGCAATAAAATAGCAGACAGGTTAAGTAAAAGTACAACGAGTAGCAGCAGCATACAAGAAGCAAACATTAAAGACGATACCTGCGACTCCGTTTGATTATGAAATGCACCGTCATAAATAAATACGCCTAAATGCATAAACTGTCGTTCTAAATGTACGAATGGAAACTCACCGTCTATGGGTAGTGTGGGTGCAAACTTTACGGCACCTACAAGAATAAGCGGCGCAACTTCACCAGCAGCGCGTGCAATGGCTAAAATAACACCTGTTAAAATACCCGGACTGGCCATTGGCAGCACGACTTTTACGATGGTTTCGTATTTTGTAGCGCCTAGCGCTATAGCACCCGAGCGCAAATTGCTCGGCACGCGGCTTAAGCCTTCTTGAGTGGCCACAATCACCACCGGCAAGGTCAGTATACCCATGGTTAGCGACGCCCATAACAAACCAGGCGCACCAAACGTAGGCGAAGGTAGCTTATCTGAATATAGTAAGCTGTCGATAGAGCCGCCTAGCACGTATACAAAGAAACCTAAGCCAAACACGCCATACACCACTGACGGCACTGCGGCCATGTTGCTTACGCAAATACGAATAGTGGTAGTCAATCTGTTGTCGGGTGCATATTCATGTAAATAAATAGCCGCAATTGCACCAAAGGGGGTCACTATTATGGCCATAATAATCACCATTAGTAAGGTCCCAAATATGGCGGGAAAGACACCGCCACTGGTGGAGGCCTGCTTGGGCGAGTCGCTTATAAATACAACTATTTTATTCAAAATGTAGCCAATAGATTGCCAAGAGCTTAACTGGTTGGGCTGATAAATATCCTGCACTTTATTTATGGCAAGACTCAAGAGCTCGCCGCTGTCTAGGCGAATATTTATTTTATAGCTGCCAATTTGTTCAATAATATTGTTGGCGTGCGCTTGCCAAAGCATGAATTCGGCTAAGGTAGTTTGGTAAAGCGGCGTATCCCTTGCAACCTGCTTATTGTCAAGCTCACTTATCGCCCGGTGCAGACTTTGCAGGCGCTGAATTTGAATGTCGCTTAAATTTTGCTGTAAACGCGCCACTTCTGACTGCAAAACAACTAAATTCGCTAAGCTTTGCGACACCTTGCTGCCTTCTTGCAAGCTTACGAATTTGCCTACTAGGGTTTGCCCTGAGGTAGTATTAATTTGGTATAAACTGTCTGCTGCGCTGACCGTTATTTTTGGCATTTCTTGGGTTTGGGCTATGTACTGAATAAGCAACTTTTGCTGCAAGCTACTGGCAAGCTCTGCGGCTGACAAATGGCTGAGGGTATACTGAATTTGCTCCTTTTGAACTGACCTATCTGGCACTGACGTGCCTTTTCCTTGCACATCTTGTGCGTTCGATAGCGTATGAACAGTCGTGATCTGATAAGCAGACATAGGCATAAAATAACGCCCGCCCTGCACGCCAATAAAAGCAAAAATACCTACTAGTACAATTAAAATAGTGGCGCATGCAAGCATAGCCAGCACTTCTAATAAAGACTGTTTGAACTGCTGCGCATAATCACCGCGCACATATTTGTTAGTCAGTAGGCTTAATTTACTGATCATTGTTGTGCATCCTACGTTTTAGCAAAGCAGCAATGGTATTCACTACAAAAGTGAAGGCAAACAAGATAGCGGCGGTCAAAAATAAAATATGATATACGGTACTGTCGACCGGCGCTTCTTGCAGCTCTATGGCTAGATTTGAGGTTAATGTGCGCAAACCTGAGAGTAAATCCCATTTGGCAATAGGCGTATTGCCGGTCACCATTAGAACAATCATGGTTTCACCAAAGGCCCGCCCAAAGCCCAACATAATGGCCGATACTATACTGGGAAATGCCACCACCAACACCACTCTTACGAGGGTTTGAACTTTGGTCGCGCCCAAGGCAAATGATGCTTGTTTTACCCCTTCTGGCACTTCAAATAAGGCGTCGTCAATTAAGGTATAAATCGTAGGGGCAATGGCCACACCAAGCGCTAGTGACACTACAATAGCGGTTTTTGACAGGGTTAAATTAGACGCTACTAGCACCAGCGAGTCATAACCCTTACTGTGTGAGTAGTCAGTAATTAATAAGCTTAATGCGAAAATAAAGACGACTCCAAGCAGCAGCAGCGAAGCGTTTAGAGGAAGCTGCCAGTTATCCAGCTTCTTATGCGCAATTCTGCTGTGTAAAAATCCGTGGATCGCGGCAATAATTAAGACCACAAAAGGTAATAATATAAGCACCGAGAAAATGGAAATTAGATAGCGCTCGGCAAAAGGTGCCAGCCACACCGCGGCTATAAAGCCGATAATTACCGAAGGAATAGCCTCTAGCATTTCAATACTTGGCTTGATGGCATTGCGAATATGGGGAGGTGCAAAGTAAGCCGTGTAAATAGCCGCGCCAAGGGCTAGCGGCAACGCTACGATAAGCGCCAGAACAGATGCTTTTACACTCCCCATGATTAACGGAATAACGCTATATTTGGGCGATTGAGACGCATTCGACACCGAAGTTTGCCATAAATACTCTTTACTGGCATAGCCGGCATAGTCGTTTTTACCGAACAGTATTTGCATGCTTGTCATGCCTTGGAGCTGGCTAATTTGATATAGCTCAAACCTGTCGTCTAAGCTTAGCTGCAGCTGGCCTTGCGCATAGTTGATTCTGCTAATTGGGCCCTTTAAGGTTTTTTGTAGCTTTATGTCGCCTGTCACAATATTCATTAAGATTAAGTGACCGTGTTCATCTACGAAAAAACCAGCGTTATGTTGTAAATCAAACGCTGTGTGCAACGTGCCTAGGCCCATTTCTATTGGCATAGGCAATGCTAAAGTCTTTCTTAATAAGAAATCACCGCTGTTGTTAACAAGTGTAAATTTGTTCAGGCTGACGCGGCTATTTGTATTTTTATCGTTGTTGCTAGCTTGTTTGTTATCATTGCTATGGTCTATGTTAGGCTCTACTGAGCGCACAAAGATGTCGAGTGACGATGGCGAAAGACTAAGCGCATTAATGTTCGCTTCATTGTGTGTGGATCTGCCGTTTTCATAAGCTTTAGCCTTGTCTGTCATTGCGCTGTTAACTGTACTGTTGATTGTATTATTGATTGTATTATTGATTACGCTGTTGGATACGTCAGTAAAATTACCGGCTTCATCCAGCACCAACGTTTGAATAATGTTCAATTGACTATCGTACATTCGCAGTTCGTTATGCGTCGCCACTAACACTTGCTCAAACGGTACGATAGGCAACAAACGCATCGCACCTTCATATAATCTGATAGTGGGCGCCTCTAAGCTTGAAAAGCTGTGCCTGAGAGTGAGGATATTATTAACACGACTTTGCGTGCGAACGGGGCGTTGAATAAATAGTTCTTCGCCACTTAAAGAAATGTTCCAAGTACTTGAGTTTGTTTGACTAAATTCATCTGGCAGTGCAATAGACGATGTTAAGAAGAAAGAATCTTTATTTTCTAAATAATATATTTCTAAGACATTGTCACTGGTCAACACTACTACATGTTGATTTTGATCGCCTGCTAAGGCAATGATATGTTTAGTGCAGTTTGGTGCAAATTTTTTAATCGCGCGATTAGCAGGGTTAACGCTAGCACTGCCGTCGTGGGCTAAAGACACGCTTGCGCTTAGATACAGCGCACAGTCTTTTACGCTTAAATTCACCCATTCCCCCTGCAGTTGAGTAAGGCCAATACTGTTGCTAGCAAAGCTACTTAAGGTATTATGGATTCTTTCGCTTTTAGGCGATTGCAGCAAGGGCAAGGCATTTGTGAGTATATGTAGTAGTAAGGTGGCAAAAATGGCCAACACCAATAGGCCAAACGCAGTAACAACTAGCTTAAAAAAGTAGTCACGGCGAAAACGGCGTTTCTCAAATAGGGTAGTTTTGCTTTTCATTACATAGAATTGGGTTTACATTTCATAAACAAGATGTGATTTTGCGATTATAAAAACACTTTACCACCCACAAATCAACTATAAGGAATCAAGAATATGCAGGCAATGGTACTTTCGATAATAGGGGCAGACAAATTAGGCTTAGTAGACGAGGTTGCCAGTGCAGTTGCCAAGGCCGATGGTAACTGGCTGCGCAGTAGTTTTTGCCATTTAAGCGGCCATTTTGCTGGGTTTGTAGAAATAATGCTGCCCAAAGAAAATCACAGCAGTTTAGTGCGTGACTGCCACGCGCTGTCAAACTTACAAATAACCCTATTGCCCGCAAATGAGGCGACATCAACAAACACTAAGCGCATTCGCATAAAAGTGACCGGCAACGATCGCAAAGGCATAGTGTCGGACGTAACGAGCGCCTTAACACGCTTTGATTTAAACATCGTTGAGCTAGACACAAAATGCGAAAGCGCACCCAACTGGGGGAATTTACTCTTTAGCGCAAATATTGTGGTAGAAACCTCTGAAAATATTGATACCACTAAGCTACGTGCCGCAATAGAAGGTATTGCAGATGATTTAATGGTAGACTTAAAAGAGAAGTAATTCTGTATAAATACTATCAAAAACAAGGAACTATGACTAGCATGAGTATTTTGTATTTCCCTAAAGAAATCAGTTGGCTTGCATTTAACGAACGTGTGTTACAAGAGGCAGAAGATATAAATACCCCTTTAGTTGAACGTCTGCGGTTTTTGGGGATTTATAGCAATAATTTAGACGAGTTCTATCGTGTGCGGGTGGCCGATGTAAAACGCCTTATTACCATTAGTCAAAACGAAGAACAGTTTGATACAGCCGCCGAATTAATCTCTTTGCTGACGCGTATTCATGAAAAAGTGCGCGGCCTGTCAGCCAAATTTGACCAAACACACCGCAAAGTCACGAAAGAATTAGAACGCTATAATATTTTCATTTTGCATCATTCCCAGCTTAGCCAGACGCAAAATCAATGGGTACAAGAATACTTTCGTAATCATGTTCTGCGTCATGTAGCACCCATTTTACTAGACAATAAAGTACAGCTAATTCAGCGTCTAAACGACAGCTCGGTTTATTTAGATGTGGCCCTGTATCGTCCCGGCAGAACCACTAGATATGCGGTGGTAGAAATCCCCACTAACGCCACCGACCGCTTTATTGTGTTACCACCTCAACGCACTCGCAAAAAGAAACAAATCATTTTACTTGATGACATTATAAAGCTGTGCGTTCACGAAATTTTTAGGGGTTTTGTCAAGTTTGAAAACGCTGAAGCCTATTCGTTTAAGATTACCCGCGACGCAGAGTATTCCATAAACGACGAGATTGACGAAAGCTACGTAGAAAAAATGTCGGAAAGCATGAAACAGCGCTTAATTGCTGAGCCCGTACGCATTATTCACGACTTTGGCATGCCCAATGAGATGATTGCAGATTTACGCAAACGCCTGCGTATTTCATCTTCTGATACCATTCAATCGGCGGGGCATTACCGCAACTTCAAAGACTTTATTAGCTTTCCAAATGTGGGGCGTGCTTACTTAGAATATGCGCCCCTAGCGCGCATAAGGAACAAAACCTTTGCCCAACACGACACTGTTTTTCAAGCCATAAACAAGCAAGATATTTTGCTTTACTACCCGTATCACGACTTTTTGCATTTTACAGAATTTGTGCGCCAGGCCGCTTTTGATCCCATGGTTAAACATATTAGGCTGAATATGTACCGAGTTGCCAAAGGTTCACGCATAATTAACTCTTTGGTTGACGCCGTTGATAATGGTAAAAAAGTGACAGTGGTGGTGGAGCTTCGCGCCCGCTTTGATGAAGAAAATAACATTGCTTGGTCAAAACGCATGACCGACGCGGGCATTAAAGTGATTTTGGGCAACCCTTCGGTAAAAATTCATAGTAAACTGTGTATTGTTACGCGCGAGGAACGCGGCAAACTGCGCCACTATTCGCACTTTGGCACCGGTAACTTTAATGAAAAAACGGCGAGGATCTACACTGATTTTTCACTGTTTACCTGCAACCAAGAGCTTGGACTAGAGGGTATTGAAGTCTTTGAGATGATCATAAACCCCTATCGTAAGTACCGCTTCAACCTGCTGCAGGTCTCGCCTATTAATGCGCGTAGTAAAATACAATCGCTTATTCGCCAAGAAATTCAGCGCCACACAGAAGGCAACAAGGCCTGCATTACGATTAAACTGAATAACTTGGTTGACCCAGAGCTCATTGACGATTTGTATCGCGCATCGCAGGCCGGTGTAAGAATCAGAATTATATGCAGAGGAATGTGCTCGTTAATACCGGGCGTTAAAGGACGAAGTGAAAACATTAGTATAATCAGTATTGTAGATCGCTTTTTAGAGCATCCGCGCATAATGGTGTTTGAAAACGGCGGCGAGCGTAAGGTGTTTATATCCTCAGCCGACTGGATGACACGCAACATGGATTACCGCATTGAGGTTGGCTGCCCGGTATTTGATGAAGACGCTAAGCAGATGCTGATAGATTTACTTGAACTTCAATTTCAAGACACCCTAAAAGCCCGTGTTATTGATGAAAAGCAAACTAACGAGTATGTGAAACGAGGCAATCGTAAAAACATACGTTCACAAATACAAACTCACGAATATTTAACCAAACGAGAGGAGTTCTAGTTGAGCGACCTGTACCAAGTTTTCAACGACAAGCAACACGCAAAAACTGAACTATATGCCGCCCTAGATTTAGGCTCAAACAGTTTTCATTTGGTCGTTGCAAGAGTTGTTGCCGATGCTGTTCAAGTAGTGAGTAAGGTAAAACAAAAGGTGCGCTTGGCGGAAGGTTTAGACGATCGCAATATTCTATCAAGCGAAGCAATCTCGCGAGGCGTAAGCGTACTGGAAAGTATGAAAGAATCAATGCAAGGCATTGAGCCAAGAGCGATTCGCGTTGTGGCAACACACACGCTGCGCCGAGCAAAGAACTCACGCGCGTTTTTACGCCAAGCGCGTAAAGTGCTGCCCTTTCCTATCGAAATTATTTCAGGCAATGAAGAAGCACGGCTTATTTTTGTAGGCATAGGCAGTAACTCTTCCTATTCGGGTGAGCGCTTAATTTTTGATATAGGCGGAGGTTCTACAGAATTCGCCATTGGCAGCGGCACCGAGCCTAGAATTACTAAAAGTATTCAAATAGGCTGCGTTAGCCATCAGCAGCGCTTTTTCCAGAATGGCGAAATAAGCAAAGACGCCACACGAAGAGCGGTAACCGCGGCCAAAGTTGAACTTGAACTTGCTGCGATAAGTTTAAACCGCTTTAAGTGGGAACAGACCGTGGCCAGTTCGGGCACAGCACGCGCGGTGTGCGCGGTAATTAATAGTAAAAAAGGCGTGTCTGTAGATGCGCCAGTAACATACCAAGCGTTGCTTGATTTACTTTCTCAATGTATTGAATTAGGCCACAGCGAAGCCCTTAAGTTTGAAGGCTTAAGTGTAGATAGGCAGCCTGTATTTGTGGCTGGGCTATGTATTTTAATTGCGATATTTCAATCGTTAAAAGTGACCCAAATGGCGTTTAGTGAAGCAGCCCTGCGCGAAGGTGTTCTGTATGAACTGCAGCCTAATCACAGCAGCCAAAATGTGCGCGTGCGCACGGCCCAAAGCTTAGCTACACGCTATGCGGTTGATATAAACTACGCCCACAAAGTCCTTACCACCTGCATGTACATTTTTGACAGTGTTAAAGACGCGTGGGAGCTCAAAAAACCGTCCCTCAGGCATTTCTTAGGCTGGTCTGCGCTATTGCACGAAGTAGGCCTTCAAATACATTCAAGAGGCATACAAAAGCACTCTAGCTATATACTACAATACTCTGAGATGGCCGGATTTAACCAAGATCAGCAGCAAATAATTGCATCTTTAGTTAGGTTCCATCGTAAAAAGATCCGCAAAGACGACTTGCTAACAGAGGCAAGTATAAGTGAAAGAGAGTTGACTCAACTGCTAGTGATTTTACGTTTAGCGGTGCTGCTAAACATCAATCGTTCAAAGTCGACCTTACCTGAGTTTACTATTACCGTAGAAGATAATGAGCTTAAGCTCGGTTTTGCGCAAGAATGGTTTGAATTATCGCCTTTATTACTGGCTGATATTGGTCAAGAAAATGACTATTTAAAGCATACAGATATGCATTTAACCTTGCTGTAGTCTTACTTTAAAGCAGCTTGTAACAACTAAAAAAGCTTATGTATTAGGTGCTTTTTTAGTTGTTACAAGCAATACAAACAAGCTTATGTAGCAGAGGCATCGTAAATTGTTTGAATGGTATGATCCAACTCATCGTTAAAATCATCTTCACAAAGCTGAGCGCTTAAACCTTGCGTTAGTGCGCGCGAAAAACTGGCTATCATCGATTTATTTTCAGACAAACGCTTGTTAGCTTCGTCACGGCTATACCCGCCCGACAAGGCAAGCACTTTTAACACTTTAGGGTGATTAATTAAATCGGCGTAAAAATTTGCGTGTTCTGGCAACGTAAGCTTTAACATAACCATTTGATCATCATTTAGACTGTCTAAATGCGCCAAAATAGAAGCTTTGAGCAAGCCTTCAGCGGCGGCTTTTTCAGGACTGTTAATATCTATCTCAGGCTCTATAATGGGCATTAAGCCTGCCGCTAAAATTTGTTTTCCTATTTCAAACTGCTGCGCCACGACCGCGTCAACACCTGCTTGCTTAGCCATTTTTATGACGGAGCGCATTTTTGTACCAAACACATCTTGCGCCCTTGCTTTTGCTAATAATGCGTCCAACTCAGGCATAGGTTTCATGATTTGTGCGCCGTTTTCTGCATCCGCTAAACCTTTGTCCACCTTCAAAAATGGCACTACCTGTTTGTTTTCCCACAAAAAACGCGCTGAAGATTTCCCTTTTATGCCTCTGTCTAGGGTATCTTCAAACAATATAGCGCCCAGTACACGACTACCATCAAAAGACGGACTTGTGATTATACGCGTTCGCATAGCATGAACACAGGCGAACATTTCCTCGTCGTTAGCGTAGCCCGACTCGTCAATACCGTATAAACCTAAGGCTTTTGGCGTGCTGCCGCCACTTTGATCAAGTGCCGCAATAAACCCTACCGTAATTTTTACTTTTTCCAACATTGCTTGCTGAGCAGCCGTGGTCATATTCAACTCCTTTTACGCTATAATTTAGTCTACGTTCTTTTGTATTTTACCATTGCTGGTAATGTCATTTAATCTCTGTCTAAAATAGCCACTGCGGGCAAGGTTTTACCCTCAAGGAACTCTAAAAACGCACCGCCTCCTGTGGATATATACGAGACTTTATCAGCAATACCGTATTTGTCCACAGCGGCGAGTGTATCACCGCCACCGGCAATTGAAAATGCGTCACTTTGCGCAATAGCATGCGCAATCGCTTTAGTGCCTTCACCAAACTGGTCAAATTCAAATACGCCTAGCGGGCCGTTCCACACAATAGTGCCGGCATTTTTCAATATATTGGTTAGCACCTTGACGGTATTAGGCCCTATATCGAAAATCATATCATTGTCACTTACCGCATCTACCGATTTGGTAATAGCGGGCTCATCTTTTGAGAACTGCGATCCTACTAACACGTCGCTGGGGATGGGAATATCACCGCCGTTGTCTTTCGCCGCTTTTATGAGCGCTTTTGCCTGATCAATTAAATTCATTTCAACAAGAGACTTGCCCACATTGTGCCCTTGGGCAGCAATAAAAGTGTTTGCAATCCCACCGCCTACAATAAGCTGGTCAACTTTGCTTGATAAGCTATCAAGCACGGTAAGTTTAGTGCTTACTTTAGAGCCGCCTACAATAGCCACCATGGGCCTTGCTGGATTATCTAGCGCTTTGCCTAGTGCTTTTAGCTCACCGTCAAGCAAGGGCCCGGCGCACACTTGCTTAGCATATTTCGCCACACCGTGAGTGCTCGCCTGTGCTCTATGAGCAGTACCAAATGCATCCATAACGAAAATATCGCACAAGGCTGCGTATTTTTTGGCTAAAATATCGTCGTTTTCGACTTCACCCACATTAAAGCGAACGTTTTCTAAAAGCGCAACTTGCCCGGACTTAAGCGCAACTCTTTGATCTAAATAATGACTAATAAGCGCCACTTTTTGACCTAAGGCCTCACTCAAATAATCAGCCACCGGCTGCAGCGAATACTTTGTTTCTGGCGACCCCGGGGTAGGCCTGCCTAAATGAGACATAAGCAAGACTGCTGCCCCTTTTTCTAGCGCTGTTTTTATGGTGGGTAAGGATGCTCTTAGTCGCGCATCGGAGCTAATCTGGCCTTCGTCAATAGGAACATTTAAATCTTGTCGAATTAAAACGGTTTGCTGGTTTATATCTAGCTCAGACATTGTACGTATTGGCATAGCTGTTTCCTCATTGCAGATTAATATGTGAATAAGCGCTGCTGTTGTTTCGTCTTTATGCTTATATTCACCCATTTGCAGAATAGTAATGCTAAGCTGATGACTAAGAACTTCTAATGCTCACTATTGGCTATGCGTGACTTTCACTGGCCATCACAAGCATAACCAATTTTATGCATATACAAAGCAGTGTCTAACATTCTATTGGCAAAACCCCATTCATTGTCACACCACAGCAGTGTTTTCACTAAGGTTTTGTGACTCACGCGTGTTTGCGTACCATCAACAATGCAAGAATGCGGGTTGTGGTTAAAATCTATCGACACCAAAGGTTCTTCGGTGTAATCAATAATATTAGCGGGGTAATCTCGGCCTGCGTACTTAAGCGTATGGTTAACATCGGCGGTAGTCACGTCATCACGTAGCGTTACGCTTAAATCCATTGCGGTGACATTGATAGTAGGGACTCGCACCGCGATGGCCTCAAACTTGCCCGCAAATTCTGGTAGTATGCGCTCTATGCCTGCCGCAAGTTTGGTGTCTACTGGAATAATCGATTGACTCGCTGCGCGCGCGCGCCGAGGGTCTTGGTGATAACCGTCGATGACCTGCTGATCGTTCATCGACGCATGAATAGTAGTAATAGTTCCGCTTACAACGCCAAACGCGCTGTGTAAGGCCTGAATAACCGGCACTATACAGTTTGTGGTGCACGAACCGTTTGACACCACGGTATCGCTTATTTTTAAAGAACTATGATTTACGCCATATATAATTGTGGCGTCTACGTCTTGGCTAGCGGGTGATGAAAACAGTACTTTTTTAGCACCTTGACCTATATGTGCCAGCGCTTCAGATTTCTCGCTGTAAATGCCAGTACACTCAAGCACAATATCAGCATTCACGCTATTCCAGTCAATATCGCTTATGTTGTTATGGCGCATTAATACAATTTTATGCCCGTCAATATACAGATGGCCTTTATCTACGCTTACTTTATGTGCAAAACGTCCGTGGGCAGAATCGTATTTGAGCAGATGGGCCATGGCATCTGGCTCGGCAATTTCATTAATGGCTACCACCTGTACGTACTCTGCGTAACCGTTTTCAAATAGGGCGCGCACAATATTGCGCCCTATTCTACCAAAGCCGTTAATGGCTATTTTGAGCAAGAATGTCTCCTAGCGTTGAAGGGCTAATGCAGCGTCTACAGCCGCTTCTACCGTTATTCCAAAATGCTGGAACAATTCACCCGCAGGCGCTGACTCACCAAAAGTGTCCATGCCAATTACAACGCCGTCTAAGCCAACATATTTATACCACGTGTCTTTTGCAAGCGCTTCAATGGCGATACGTTTGGTAATAGTGGGGGGTAATACTGAGTCGCGATATTCTTTAGATTGACGATCAAACACGCTTGTGCACGGCATTGATACCACTCTTACCGACATACCCTTTATGGCTAATTGCTCGGCCGCTTGCGCTGCTAAATGCACTTCAGAACCTGTTGCAATAAATACCACATCAGGATGTTCGCCAGTATCAAGCAACACATAAGCGCCGCGTTCAACGTCTTTCACTTGCGCTGCGTTTCTTGCCTGCTGTGGCAGTCCTTGGCGAGTAAATATAAGCGCGCTAGGCCCATCGGTTTTTTCTATCGCGGATTTCCAAGAAATAGCCGATTCAACTTGGTCACAAGGACGCCACGTATCTAAGTTAGGCGTAGCACGAAGCGCAACAAGTTGCTCAACCGGCTGGTGTGTGGGCCCATCTTCGCCCAAACCAATTGAGTCATGCGTATATACGAATATAACTGGCAGCTTCATGAGCGCGGCCATGCGCACCGCATTTCGTGCGTATTCCACAAACATAAGGAAGGTCGCACCATATGGCTTAAAACCGCCATATAAACTAAGGCCGTTCATCATTGCCGACATGCCAAATTCACGCACGCCATAATTAACGTAGT
This sequence comes from Glaciecola punicea ACAM 611, assembly GCF_000252165.1. Classification (GTDB taxonomy): domain Bacteria; phylum Pseudomonadota; class Gammaproteobacteria; order Enterobacterales; family Alteromonadaceae; genus Glaciecola; species Glaciecola punicea. The sequence continues at coordinate 48,086 of NZ_BAET01000028.1, read as the reverse complement.
TACCACTGGCGTCACTTGCAACAATGGTTTTGCTGGTGTTGTGGATGGTTAGGTTAGACCCGGCTAAGTCTGCAGATCCGCCTAATAATTCGGGTAATACTGGTGCATATGCGTTTAAGGTGTTTTGCGAGGCTTTGCGCGTGGCTAAGGAGGCTGGGTTTTGCTGTAGTTCGCTTATATAATCGCTGCATGTTTTTTCCCAGACATCTGGCAGTGTCGCGTTCTTACGACGAGTGAACTCAGCGGCTAACTCAGGGTGGGCCTGCGCGTAGCGGGCGAATTTATCATTCCATGTTTGTTCTGCAACAGCGCCTTTTTTGCTAGCATCCCAAGCTGCGTAAACGTCTTTAGGCACTTCAAATGGAGGGGATGTCCAGCCAAGGGCCTCACGCACAAGTACTATTTCGTCATCGCCCAAAGGCGCACCATGACAACTTTCACTGCCCTGCTTGTTAGGCGAGCCAAAGCCAATGGTGGTTTTACAACAAATTAAGCTTGGTTTATCTGTTTGCGCCTGCGCTTTTGCAATGGCCGCTGAAATCTCGTTAGGTTCATGTCCGTTTACATCAGCAATTACGTGCCAGCCATAGGCCTCAAAACGCTTCACCGTATCGTCAGTAAACCAGCCTTGTACGTCGCCGTCTATTGATATACCGTTGTCATCCCAGACTGCAATAAGCTTGCCTAGGCCAAGCGTACCGGCTAGCGAACATGCTTCATGAGAAATACCTTCCATGAGGCAGCCGTCGCCTAAAAATGAATAGGTGTAGTGATTAACAATGTCTAAGTCGTCTTTGTTAAATTGCGCAGCCAATACTTTTTCAGCCAGCGCCATGCCAACGGCGTTGGTAATGCCTTGGCCTAAAGGACCGGTGGTGGTCTCAACACCGGGTGCATAGCCGTATTCTGGGTGACCGGGTGTTTTAGAATGCAGCTGGCGAAAGTTTTTTAGCTCTTCAATAGGTAAATCATAGCCCGTAAGGTGCAATAGCGAATACAGCAGCATGGATCCATGACCGTTAGAAAGAATGAAGCGATCGCGGTTAGCCCAGTTAGGGTTTTTTGGATTGTGCGATAAGTAATCACACCACAACACCTGGCTAATATCGGCCATCCCCATTGGGGCGCCAGGATGTCCTGATTTAGCTTTTTGTACTGCATCCATACTTAATGCACGAACTGCATTAGCAAGGTGACGACGAGAAGGCATGATTGCTCCTTGGTAAAAATTACGACGGTCGCTATTGTTACTCACCCGCCCCGCTTGTTCAATAATTAAATCTCGTTTTGGGTTTCTTTTATTCACTTGTTATGGAGTATTAAGGACTTGTAAAAACCAAATAGACTTTTTTAACGTAAAGCACCATATCGATTTCGCTGTGAATTTTAGACGTCTAGAAGTAAAGACTGGTAAATGAGCTGATGTGAGCTATAATATTGGCCTGCATATTTACTTTGCCTGTTTTTATAATGGAACGCTCATCAAAAGCAGTGAACGTAAGCATTTTATAGTTTAACTAAGCCCGTTGCTGAGTAAAGCACAGTGGGGGGGCTGTTTATTTTTTAGGATTTTGGCATGACAACACACGTATTTACTTCGGAATCGGTATCTGAGGGGCACCCTGATAAAATCGCAGATCAAATTTCTGATGCGGTACTCGACGCCATTCTTACAAAAGATCCCAAAGCAAGAGTGGCGTGCGAAACGTTTGTGAAAACAGGCATGGTCTTGGTCGGCGGCGAGATAAACACAACGGCGTGGGTTGATATTGAAGAATTAACCCGTAAAACCGTCAAAGATATTGGTTATGTTCACTCTGACATGGGCTTTGATGGCGGCTCGTGCGCCGTACTAAATGCAATCGGTAAGCAGTCATCAGACATTAACCAAGGCGTCGACAGAGAAAGCCCCCAAGCTCAAGGTGCGGGCGATCAAGGACTCATGTTCGGCTATGCCAGTGATGAAACCGACGTGCTCATGCCTGCACCCATAACGTATGCACACAGACTGGTGCAGCAGCAAGCCAAGCTGCGTAAAAACGGCACCTTAAACTGGCTGCGTCCCGATGCAAAAAGCCAAATTACCTTCATATATGAAGACAATGTGCCAGTAGGGATAGATGCTGTCGTATTGTCTACTCAGCACTGCGATAGTGTTTCGATTAAAACCTTACGTGAAGCGGTAATGGAAGAGATTATTAAGCCCATACTGCCCGCGCAGTGGCTAAGTAACAAAACTAAATTCCACATTAATCCAACCGGTCGCTTTGTGATTGGCGGCCCAATGGGCGACTGCGGCCTAACAGGTCGTAAAATTATTGTGGATACCTATGGCGGTATGGCGCGTCACGGCGGCGGTGCCTTCTCAGGTAAAGACCCATCAAAAGTAGATCGTAGCGCGGCCTATGCAGGTCGCTATGTGGCAAAGAACATTGTTGCCGCTGGTCTGGCTAAACGCTGTGAAATCCAAATATCTTATGCTATCGGCGTTGCCGAGCCAACCTCCATCAGCATAGAAACATTCGGTACCGGCAAAATTAGCGAGACACTGCTAGTAGAATTGGTCAAAACTCATTTCGACTTAACGCCTTACGGACTTGTAAAAATGCTCAACCTAGAGCAACCTATTTACAAAGAAACAGCCGCTTACGGTCACTTTGGTCGCGAGCAGTTCCCATGGGAAGCAACCGACAAAGCCGTTTCCCTAAGAAGCGACGCTGGTTTATAATATTGACTTGTGTAAAACGTCACTGCGTTTTGTGGCGAATGCTTAGGAGCTTGTATGAAATTAATGGCGATAAAAGCCCTAGCAGTCATTGCTACTGCGCTACTGCTAAATGCCTGCGCCACATCACCTACCGGCCGCAGCCAAGTGCTGCTGTTTCCCGACGGTGAATTAGCCACTATGGGTCAACAAGCCTTTGCAGGTATGAAGTCTGATATTAAAATATCAAACAAGCCTGTAGCAAACGACATGGTGCAGTGTATTGCTCGTGAGCTCCTTAAATACGTCGATGACTCAGTCTATAAGGGCGAATGGGAAGTGGTGGTATTTGACGATGACCAAGTGAATGCTTTTGCCCTTCCTGGTGGTAAAATTGGAGTATATACCGGCTTATTAAATGTGGCGGTCAATCAGCATCAGGTAGCCGCAGTAATAGGCCATGAAATTGGCCACGTCATTGCTAAGCATGGGAATGAGCGTATGTCGAACAACGCCGTCATAGGATTTGGACAGCAGGCAGTGGGTCAAGTGTTAGCGGCTAACCAAGTGTCACAAACGCCTGAAATTATGATGGCACTTGGCGTTGGCCTGCAGTTTGGCACCTTAAAATATAGCCGCGTGCATGAAAGTGAAGCCGACGAAATAGGCCTTACCTTAATGGCTAAAGCGGGCTTCAAACCCACTGAATCTGTTTCGCTTTGGCAAAACATGGCGGCGCAAAGTGGGGGCAAACGTCAGCCTGAATTTATGTCGACCCATCCAGCGCCAGAATCGCGCATAGAAAATCTGATAAACCAAATGCCACAGGCTGAAAAGTTATTTAAGGCAGCTCGCAACCGACCTAACTGCGGCGATTAGCTTGCTTCTTATACGATGTAGACGATTACAAAAAAAACCGTTGATATTACTATTAACGGATTCATTATTACGTAAGTGAATACGCCATGTTTATAAGTGCTCCTTTGCTATGGGCTCTTCATTTTTATGCATGTGAACATCCATTTGAGGATAAGGGATAGAAATACCTTCCTCGTCAAAGCGCAGCTTCACGGCTTCAATGAAGTCAAACTTAAAACCCCAGTAATCACTGGACGCTGTCCATGGGCGCACCACAAAATTAACGCTGCTGTCGCCAAGTTCAGACACCGCTACCTGTGGGGTAGGATCAGCCAATACGCGAGGATCGGCAGCCAGCATTTCCAGTAACACCGATTTGGCTTTTCGAAGGTCGTCGTCATAACCAATGCCAAACACCATATCGACACGGCGTGTTTCTTTGGCACTGTAGTTGGTTATGTTACCACTGTAAATTGACCCGTTTGGTATAATAATTTCTTTGTTGTCGGGGGTGACCATCATTGAGGTGAAAATACCGACACTTTTTATGGTACCCGAGGTATTAGCAGCATCTACATAGTCACCTGCTTTGAAGGGGCGAAATACCAGTAACATTACGCCTGCCGCAAAATTTGCAAGAGAGCCTTGCAAAGATAAGCCTATTGCCAAACCTGCGGCGGCTAAAATGGCGGCGAACGAGGTAGTGTTCACGCCCAACTGATCTATAGCCGCAATGACGACAAATAGCATCAAAATTGCGCCTATAATCGATTTCAGAAAATCAACTAGCATTTCATCGTATTTTGATTTAGCCATTACTTTGCCAAAAATACTGAGTAAGATTTTGACGACTATTTTACCCACTATGAGTATTACTATCGCCATTGCGATATTAATACCAAATGGAATAAGGTACTGATCTACGTATTTTGATGCTTCTTCAATGGTAATTCCATATTTTGCTGCTTCTTCAGTGGTGTTTTCCAACATGAATTCGCTTCCTTACTGACTATATTTAACAAGAGGCGCTATTGTTTTGTCATTTCAAGTGCCGTATTTTTGAACATATTCTTATTGCTTCAATGAGGTAATAAGAATACATACAGTACTTAAAATACCAAGTTAGCAGCGCAAAACAAAGTTATTATTTATGCCGTTTTGATTTATACTAATGGTCATTTATCCTCTACTATCTGCAAAAATGCGAATTCCAAGATTTTTTATAGAAGACCCTTTAATTATCGACAGCACTATTAACGCCCCTACCGAATTAGCGCACTACATGCATAATGTACTGCGCCTTCGCATAGGCACGCCCATTGTTTTATTTAATGGCAATGGCAGTGATTTTCCTAGCGAGATAGTCGACATACAAAAACGCAGCGCAAGCATCCTCATTAATGCGCAAATTTCACTGTCGCTCGAGTCACCTCTGCATTTACATTTAGGCCAAGGTGTCTCTAAAGGTGAACGAATGGATTTTGCTTTGCAAAAGTCGGTTGAATTAGGCGTGACGGAAATTACGCCTATTATTACTGAAAATTGCAACGTAAAGCTTGACCAAGAACGTTGGGATAAGAAACTTGCTGCATGGCAAAAACTGATTATTGGCGCCTGCGAACAAAGCCAGCGGAACATCTTACCCATACTGCATCAGCCAGTGACTATGCATCAGTGGCTAGGACAGTCTAGCGATTTAACAAAAATCATTTTGGCGCCGGGTGCGAAAACCTACTTGTCGGGCCTGCAACAGCCGCAAAAAGGCTTTAGAGTTGTTATTGGACCTGAAGGAGGCTTAAGCGAAAAAGAAATTTATACGGCCACTGAGACAGGATATACACCGGTCAATATTGGCAGTCGTATCTTACGCACTGAAACCGCCGCTATTGCTTGTTTGGCTATATTACAAGCTAAGCACGGTGATATATAAGCCGCGAATTTTGTGTCTATTAAATTAGATTATTGGCAGCTGCGCTTGCTTTTATCTATAAAACCCACACAATTGAGTGACAAAATATGCAACTAATACACGAGCCCCTATGACTATTAAGCTTGGCATTGTAATGGATCCGATTGAGTCCATTAACATTAAAAAAGATACGACCTTCGCAATGATGCTAGAGGCGCAAAAACGCGGCTACGAAATTTACTATATGCAAATTGGCGATTTATACATTACTAACGGCCAACCTAGGGCGACTGTTACCCGCATTAGCGTGCAAGAAAAAGCATCTGATTATTATTCAATACTGGCACAAGACGACATCTGCCTAGGTGATTTGACGGTGCTGTTAATGCGTAAAGATCCGCCTGTTGATAGTCAGTTCATTTATGCGACACATATATTTTCTTTAGCAAAAGACTTAGGTACGCTTGTCGTAAATGACCCACAGGCATTGCGCGACTTTAATGAGAAATTATTTACCTCTTTATATAGTGACTTCATTCCTCCCACATTGGTTACGAGTAATAAAGAACGCATAAAAGCGTTTCATGCAGCGCATAAAGATATCATTGTGAAGCCGCTTGACGGTATGGGCGGCACCAGCATATTTCGTGTAAAAGAAGATGGCGTTAATTTGGGCGTTATTTGTGAAATTATTACCTCTAATGAAAGTGTGCATGCAATGGTGCAAGCGTACATGCCAGAAATTAAACTAGGCGATAAACGTATTTTGCTAGTAGACGGTGAAGTGATCCCCTATTGCTTAGCACGCTTGCCCAGCGGTAACGAAACGCGCGGAAACTTAGCCGCTGGGGGCATCGGGCAGTCCCAGCAGGTAAATCAGCAAGACATGCAAGTAGCCCAAGCGATTGCCAAGGATATGCCCGATAGAGGCATCCTATTTGTTGGTTTAGATATGATTGGCAATAAGGTCACTGAAATTAACATCACCAGCCCAACCTGTGTAAGAGAAATTGAAGCAGCTTATGACATTAACATATGCGCTAAGCTGTTCGATGCCATTGAAAAACGCTTACACTAAACTATGCAAGACCATTTATGTCGCTAAAACGCAATAAGGGATACTATTTTATGTCTAAAATCAAAACCACGCAAAGTCTCAAAAATCACTTTTTAATTGCAATGCCAGTATTAAGCGACCAGTATTTTTCACGTTCGCTCACCTTTATTGTTGAACACACGAGCGAAGGCGCAATGGGCATTGTGATTAATCAGCCTTCTACTATGACGTTTAGAGAACTCATAAAAATGGCTGATGCAAGTGCAATTGTTGACGACGACATAAGTAATAAAGTTGTTGTATGCGGCGGCCCGGTGCATACCGACCGTGGGTTTATACTGCATATGGCCAAAGGTGGCTACAGCTCTTCTATTAACGTTAGCTCTGATATTATGTTAACTACTTCAAAAGATATTTTGTCTATGCTAGGCAAGCAAGACGGGCCGGCAAAATCAGTCGTCGCCCTTGGTTACGCCGGTTGGGATGCTGGACAGCTTGAACAAGAAATTCAAGACAGCGCATGGCTGACCATTGAGGCCGACAAGGAAATACTTTTCGACACCCCTAATAGTAAAAAATGGGAAGCAGCGGTTAATAAATTGGGCATCAATGTATGGCAGCTAACGCAGCAGGCAGGACAAGCATGATGATGCGGTCCTTTTTAGCCCAAGGCTTGTTAACACGGCTGCTGTTAAGAATGCGATCGTAAATATGCATACATTGCCCAGCGACTCCATACGCACCGTTATTGCTTTTGATTTTGGCATGAAAAGTATAGGCTTAGCAGTAGGACAAGCGATTACTAACACCGCCTCCCCTTTGCAAGCAATTAAAGCCCAAGACGGCATTCCTAACTGGGAGAATTTAGCTAAGATCATTTCGCAGTGGGAGCCAGACGGACTGCTTGTGGGTTTACCGCTCAACATGGACGGCACTGAGCAGCCTATTACTGCCAGCGTAAAGCGCTTTGTTGGTAGGCTCAAACACAAATATAATCTTCCAGTATTTTTGCACGACGAGCGCTTATCAACAGTAGACGCAAAAGCAAAATTATTTGAACTGGGCGGCTACAAGAAGCTCAGTAAAGAAAAGGTCGACAGCGTGTCTGCCTGTTTAATTTATGAAAGCTGGGTTTTTACTGTCTAAGCATCTGCAGGCTTTTCTTGCTGGCACTGCCAACACATCATAAATTGACCTTCGTTTATCTCATTACACGTGCTGCATTGCCATTCGATTTGGCTAGCTTTTGCTAACTCCCGCTCTAAGGTATCAACCAAGCCTTGCGCCCTTTGTCGCCATTGTTCATCTACCAGCCATATTTCAGGTAAGGTTTCATGCGGCGGAATTTCGCCGCTGGCGCCTTGGATAAATTCGTTTTTTAAAAAACACGGAATGTCGGCATCATCAAGCATCGCTTTAATTTCACGTACTTTTATTTGGTTGTAGTCGGTATAAAATTTTTCCAAAATAATCAATCCTGACGATTTGTACATTGTCTAAACGCACTCTAGCAATTCCTTCAGGCTTACGCCACTCACCCCTTCCACAATTTTTGTGACCTCGTTGCTGCTCACGGATATATTAGTCTTGCGCAAAGCTCGATATCTTCTATTAAACTGATTATTTCAAAATTAAACTACGAATAATTCCGGCTAGTTGTCCATATCAATAGACACACTTTTGCATGCCCTGATCTTGGCCCTTCACCATAGCTTCTTTTAAAAGGCCAATTTCGTTTCGTTGAATAAGAGCTTTAATAAGCGGCGTGTTGAGTAATATTTCTATCGCAGCTACTCGGCCGTTGCCGTCAATATTTGGCACAAGTTGCTGGGCAAAAATGGCGCGAATGTTTTGGCTTAAATCAAACCTTCGCTTTGCGTGACTGCTCGCTGGAGGTAAATGCATTATGCGCTCAATGGCCTGGTTGGCGTTGTTTGCGTGCAAAGTCGCCACACATAAATGTCCTGTCTCGGCAAACAACATTGCATATTCTATGGTTTCCATAGAGCGAATTTCACCAATCAAAATAACGTCGAGGATTTATCGATTGACTCGGCTGCTGCATCTTGACGACTAATAATGCCTTGGGCGACTAATTTTTGGAGGCACTGCTCCATGGTTTGCATGCCACGAGCTTGGCCCGTTTGCATAACCGAGTACATTTGCGGCACTTTGTCCTGTCTTATTAGATTTCGAATGGCCGGAATACCAATCATTATTTCGTGTGCCGCGACGCGCCCGCCGCCGGTTTTTTTCAGCAGGGTTTGTGATATAACCGCGCGCAGTGACCCAGACAGCATCGAGCGCACCAGCGACTTTTCTGCAGCAGGAAATACATCTATAATTCTGTCTATTGTTTTGGGTGCCGAGTTAGTGTGCAAGGTGCCAAACACCAAGTGACCGGTTTCAGCCGCCGATATTGCTAGGCGTATGGTTTCTAAGTCACGCAGCTCGCCCACCATTATTACGTCGGGATCTTCTCGTAAAGCCGAGCGCAGTGCATTATTAAAGCTGTGAGTATCGCGGTGTACTTCACGCTGGTTTAGTACGCACAGCTTGTTTTGATGTACAAATTCAATGGGGTCTTCTATGGTAAGAATATGCTCGCGCTTATAAGTATTAATATGGTCAACCATCGCCGCCAGCGTGGTTGATTTACCCGAGCCAGTAGCCCCCGTCACCAGCACTATGCCGGTTGGCTGATTAATTATTTTCTTGAATATTTCAGGTGCGCCAAGCTGTTCTAAGCTTAAGACTTCGTTGGGAATAGTCCGCATTACCGCAGCAGCGCCGCGGTTTTGGGTGAAAGCGTTTACTCTGAAGCGCGATAAGTTCTGTATTTCAAAAGAAAAATCTACTTCTAGGTTTTCTTCGTATTCTTTACGATGTTTGTCATTCATTATATCGAAAATGAGTGCATTTACGGTTTTGTGGTCAAGCTCTGGTAGATTTAGCTTTCGCATTTCACCGTCCACACGGATAATGGGAGGCAATCCTGCACTTAAATGTAAATCCGAGGCTTTATTTTGCACACTAAAGGCCAATAATTCGTTAATATCCACAGGCTAATTCCAACTATAAGTAAAAAATGTTATGGCAACCGAGACTACACAAGCAACAGCGACACTAACGGCAAATTTTGCGCGCATTAACGACCAAATAAAACAGGCAGCAAACGCTAATAAACGCGACCCCAGCCATATTAAATTGCTGGCCGTAAGTAAAACCAAACCCGTATCGGATATAGTAGTTGCGTATGCATTCGGGCACCGCGATTTCGGTGAAAACTACGTACAGGAGGCGGTCGAAAAAATTCAGCAAATGTCTTCATACTCAGACATTTTGTGGCACTTTGTCGGCCCCTTGCAGTCAAATAAAAGCAAACTCATTGCAGAATATTTTGATTGGATGCATTCGCTAGACCGAATCAAAATTGCCAAGCGCCTAAATGAGCAGCGTAGTGCGCATCAAAGCCCGTTAAATGTGTGCGTGCAGGTCAATATTGACGACGAGCAGAGCAAGGCAGGCATTGCGCCTTCAGAAGTGATAAACTTTATAGAACAACTGCAGCCCTTAAGCCGCATAAAATGCCGAGGCTTAATGACTATACCCAAAGCAGACGTGAGTGATACTGAGCGCAGGGCTAGTTTTGCAAAAATGCAGGATTTATTTTCGCAATGCGCACAACGCTTTGACAACATAGACACCTTATCGATGGGCATGAGCGATGATCTTGCTATTGCGATAGAATATGGCAGCACAATGGTGCGGGTAGGCACCGCTCTTTTTGGCAAGCGCGACTAAGCATTAACGCTATCTTGACCTAAACTGACCTAAACTAACCTAACAGGGGACATTTTGAATAACACACAAAAAATTAGCTTTATTGGCGCAGGCAACATGAGCAAAGCCATTATTTCAGGCCTCGTAGACAAGGGTTATTTACCCACTAATATTATGGCAAGTAACCCCAGTGCGGGGAAACTTGATGCCTTAAAAGACACATTAGGCATTCATACCACGCACAATAATCAAGAAGCCATCGATTTTGCCGACGTGGTGATGCTGTCGGTAAAACCGCACTTAATGCACAGCGTATGCGCTGGCTTCACATTACACAACCTTGACACTTTGTTTGTGTCTATTGCGGCCGGGCTCACAGTAAAAAGGCTGCGTGAGTTTTTACCTGAAAATGCCCATATTGTCAGAGTAATGCCTAACACGCCCTCGGCCATTGGCTTAGGCATGTCGGGGATTTATGCCACTAGCGACATTACCGATTCACAAGTTCATTTAGTGGAACAAATAATGCAAAGCGTGGGCAAAACAGTCGTGGTAAAGACTGAAGATGACATTAACACGGTGATTGCCGCCGCGGGTTCAAGCCCTGCATATTTCTTCTTAATTGCCGAAGTAATGCAGCGCGCTGCGATTGACATGGGCATGGATAAAACCAGTGCACGCACTTTAGTTGAGCAGGCGATGCTAGGCAGTGCCAGCCTTATGCAAAAAACGCCAGAGCTAGAATTATCACAGCTTAGGGCCCAAGTTACATCTAAAGGTGGCACGACTGCTAAAGCGGTTGAAAGCCTACAGCAAGACAACATCGACAAAATATTTGCACGCGCCATGCAGGCCGCAGTTGCTCGTGCAAAAGAAATGTCAGAACAGTTTTAATAGGAAAAATAAGTATGGCTTCTCCCGTGTTAACGTTATTAATGTCAGTGTTCAATCTGTATTTAATGATAATAGTGATTAGAATTTGGCTGCAGTTGGTAAAAGCAGATTTTTACAATCCTTTCAGTCAATTTACGGTGAAGGCAACCCAGCCTGTGGTGGGCCCGCTGCGGCGTATTGTTCCGTCAATTGGACCATTAGATACCGCCACGCTGGTATTTGCCATACTGGTTGTATATGTAAAAATATTGACTTATGCGCTAATCGCTCAAGGCGCCCTTCCCCCTTTATTTACAGCCTTTATATTTGCATTATTCAACCTTGTTAATCAGGTGCTATGGCTTATATTTATCATTGTGATTATTCGCGCAATTTTAAGCTGGGTAAGCCAAGGCGGTCATCCGGTTGAAATGGTGATGAGCCAATTAACCGAGCCATTGCTGCGCCCTATTCGTAAAATAATGCCTGAGATGGGCGGTTTAGATTTGTCTGTATTGGTATTTTTACTGGGTTTACAGTTTATCATTAATCTATTTGGCAGCGCTTTTGGTCCCTTTGTGTAAGCAAATTTGTATACACGTCATAAGATCGCTCAAAGACACAGAATATGAACAAAGAGGCAAACACGAAAATGAAAATTAAATTTATATGCTTATCAGCGTGGGTGATTTTTGCCGCTATTTCGGCGCAAGCCAGCGCTGAAATTAAAAAGGACCTAGGAGATTGGGAAGTGCATTACATTGCCCTTACGACCACTTTTTTATCACCAGAAATAGCGCGAGCGAATAATATAGTACGTAGTGGTAGAAACGCCTTAGTGAATATTTCGGTGCTCAACAAACGCACCAAAGAAGCACAAGAAGTAAATATTACAGGCACTGCGCGTAATCTGCTGGGCACAAGCAAAACCCTTGCGTTTACGCAGGTGAAAGAAGGCAAAGCAATTTATTATCTAGCCAGCGTAGGGTTTTCAGATAAAGAAATACTGCGTTTTGATATTGATATTAATCAGGGCCGCAGTAATCAAAACCTCCAATTCCAACAAACCATGTATGTTGAAGACTAGACTCAGCGGTTTTATATCGCGCTAGCTTGTGCTTCGCACTTGGCATACTCTAGCGCTGGGCGCGCTTGAACACTAGCTTGATATCACTAGATTCACTTTCATCAAAATAGTAGCCGTCAACGTCAAACTGTTTCAGAATGCTTACATCCATAACTTTATGCTCAATAATAAAGCGCGCCATTAAGCCCCGCGCTCTTTTCGCATAAAAACTTATAATTTTGAATTTCCCATTCTTCTCATCCTTAAACTGCGGTGTAATAACCGTCGCATTAAGAAGTTTAGTATTGATTGAAGAAAAATATTCATTAGACGCCAAGTTTATAAGCACCTCGTCACCTTGGTCTTTCAATGCCTTGTTTAACTCGGCGCTTATGGTGTTATCCCAATATTGATACAGATTATTGGCATCGTCTACTTTTAGCTTAATGCCCATTTCTAACCTGTAAGGTTGCATTAAATCTAAGGGTTTTAAAGTGCCATATAAACCCGACAAAATACGTAAATGCGCATTCGCAAATTCAACGGATTTTTGGTCTAAAGACCCCGCATCTAGCCCCGTATAAACGTCGCCGTTAAAGGCATACATGGCCGGGCGTGCGTTATTGTCGGTAAACGGAAACTCAAAACTCGAAAAGCGTTGAGCATTCAAAATGGCCAATTTATCGCTAATTTTCATTAGGCTGCTTAAATCTGCCGGAGACAGTGTTTTACATCTTTTAACCAACTCCTTCACATTGTCAATTAACAACGGCTGAGAAGTGACTAACGATGCTTGCGTTTCACTGTTCAAAAATGCAGGAAGCGGTGATGTAAAATCGAGATTTTTAGCCGGTGACACAACAACAAGCATAAACATACCTTTTAGTTAATGAGTTAAGCCATGCACTTGGCCTTTAATACGTATTATAATACGCTAATGTTAAGCAACTTGGCCAGCAAACACCTCAAGTTTTAGTTATACAAAAACCACTTTAACGATATATTTTATACCCATAGATTGGTTTTCACTGGTTTTTCAACCGCTATACTTGATATGATGATGCTTTAACGAAATTCAATACAAGCGAGCCTTTATACATGTCTAACCAATTAGAATCTTTACGTGCCATAACCACCGTTGTTGCTGACACAGGCGACATTGAGGCAATAAAAAAACATACCCCGGTAGATGCAACCACCAATCCCTCGCTGCTGTTAAAAGCGGCGTCTATGCCTTATTATGCCACTTTAATAGACCAGTCTATAGAATATGCAAAAAGCCAAAGTAATGTACAAAGTGAGCAGCTTGCTGCGGCAGGCGACAGACTCTCGGTACTGATCGGAAAAGAAATTTTAAATGTCATTCCAGGCCGTATATCCACAGAAGTAGACGCTCGCCTGTCGTTCAATACCCAAGCCACTCTTGCTAAAGCCAGACAGTTAATTGGTATGTATAAAGAAGCGGGGGTTGATAAATCGCGAATATTAATAAAAATGGCCTCAACCTGGGAAGGCATAAAAGCAGCAGAGGTTCTTGAAAAAGAAGGGATTAACTGCAACTTAACCTTATTATTCAGCTTTGCCCAAGCACGTGCTTGCGCAGAAGCAGGTGCTTTTTTAATATCGCCATTTGTAGGTCGTATACTCGACTGGTATAAAGCAAATATGCAAAATGAAGACTTTGATGGCGCTAAAGACCCAGGCGTTATATCGGTCACCAGCATTTATAATTACTATAAAGAACATGGTTATAAAACCGTGGTAATGGGCGCAAGTTTCAGAAACACCAGTGAAATAATAGAGCTTGCTGGCTGCGACAGACTCACCATTAGCCCGCCGTTGCTAGAAGAATTAGCCAACACTGCAGGTACTCTTAGTCCTAAATTAGTCGACAACGGCGCCACAAGCCCCGCGCCTACTCCTTTAAGTGAAGCAGCCTTTAGGTGGGAAATGAATGAGGACGCCATGTCAACGCAAAAACTAAGTGAGGGTATTCGTAACTTTGCTGGCGACCAAGTGAAGCTTGAAGCGCTGTTAGCACTAAAATTAAATCGCTAAGTGATCATATTTTTGTATAAGTAGTTGTGTGCTCACGCAAAGGAAAATAAATGAATAAGTTAACACAAACAGATGCTTGGATTTCACTTGAGCACCATGCGCCGCTTGTAAAGCGTCAGCATATGCGCGACATGTTTAAAACAGATCCCCTACGGGCTGAAAAGTATTCACTACATGCCGCTGGCTTGTTTTTAGATTATTCAAAAAATAGAGTAAGCGCAGACGTACTTGATGATCTTTATGCATTGGCAAACGAGCGCTTATTGCCAGCTAAAATCAAGGCTATGTTCAGCGGTGAGAAAATTAACACAAGCGAAGGGCGCGCTGTTTTACATACCGCACTGCGAAACTTTTCTGGCAAGCCTGTTATGTTTGATGGCAAAGACGTCATGCCCGAGGTGATGGAAACCTTACAAAAGGTAAAAGCCTTTACGCAAGCTATTCACAACAAAACACACAGAGGCTACACCGGCAAAGCGATTAAAAAAGTCGTCGCAATTGGCATAGGTGGGTCATTCTTAGGCCCTAAAATAGTGACGCAAGCGCTTAAGCCCTGCAAAGTTGCCGCGCTAGAAGTGGTGTTTGTAGCTAACGTTGATGGCTGCCATATAGCAGATGTATTAGCGCAATGTAGTGCTCACGACACCCTGTTTGTGATGTCCTCAAAATCGTTTAGCACCCAAGAAACACTGCAAAACGCTTTATCTGCCAAAGCATGGTTTTTAGCCCAAGGTGCTGGCAAAAAGGATATTGCGAAACATTTCGTAGCAGTGTCTTCAAATGTGGCCAAGGCGGTTGAATTTGGCATGGCCGAAAGCAATATATTTCCCATGGCCGATTGGGTAGGTGGACGCTATTCGTTGTGGTCAGCAATAGGCTTACCGATTAGTTTAGCACTTGGTTATGATCATTTTGAAGCCCTGCTAAAAGGTGCTCACGAAATGGACTGCCATTTTCAAGAAGCACCTCTTGCGCAAAATATGCCTGTTATAATGGCGATGTTAGGAATTTGGTATCGCAACTTCATGGGTGCTCAGTCACATGCACTGCTGCCTTATTACCATTACCTAAGAGGCTTCCCCGCCTACGTGCAGCAGCTTGACATGGAAAGTAATGGCAAAGCTACTACTCTTAAAGGAAAGGCGGTAGATCATGGAACAGGCCCTATTATATGGGGCGGGGAAGGCACAAACGCCCAGCACTCATTTTTTCAACTGATCCACCAAAGTAACATGCCCATACCTTGCGACTTTTTGTTTCCTGTAAAAGTGCCTTATTTAGACCAAGCACAGCAACAAACTCACCACGATATGCTGGCGTCAAACTGCTTTGGGCAAACCCAAGCGCTTATGCAAGGTAAAACATTCGAACAGTGCTACAAAGAGCTTGCCAACACTGGTTTATCCGAAAAGGAAATGCAAACACTTGCGGCACATAAAACAATGCCCGGTAACAACCCAAGCAATACCTTAATATTTGATGAACTTAACCCTGCCAGCTTAGGCGCGTTGATCGCTTTGTACGAGCATAAGGTGTTTGTTCAGGGCTGTATTTGGGACTTGAATTCGTTTGACCAGTGGGGGGTTGAACTAGGCAAAGACCTGGGTAATAAGGTACTTGATATGATCCAAGGTAGGATGAATATTGACGGCGCAGACGCCTCTACTCAAGCACTCATTAAACGCTTCAAGCAGGCAAAATAATATTTTTATTCTTATTTTTATTACTAAATTGTAATCCCAACTTAACATTAACTTTACATTGTTATATTATTTTACCGATGTATGTGATACTACTATGTTTGGTCACAGTAAACATTCGAGAGCACGAACAGCAAAATCTCAATATATGCAGTAGGTTTACCACTCGTTGTAGCTAATGGAGAAATATCATGGAATCAATAGATTTTTTGAATGCGGTAGAACGTGAGAGTCGCGGTGAGAAAACTAAAAGTAAAAAAAGAAAGTGGCGCGAAATTGAGGCAATTAAAGATCGTTTCAGATTAAAAAAAGAACTATGCGATATGGACATGAGCTGGGAGGCGGAACTCAGTCGAGGACGCTGACATATCCTTAACAGCATATACCTTATGGCACTTGCCAATCTATAGGTTTTTTGCCAAGCTTAATGAGTAAATCATTGGCTTGGCTAAAATGCTTGCACCCCAAGAAGCCACGATGCGCTGACAGCGGCGATGGATGAACGCTAGTCAACACATGGTGCTTTGACGTGTTGATTAATTTGATTTTTTGCTGCGCAGGCTTACCCCACAGTAAAAATATAAGATCTTGAAGATGCTCACTTACCTGCATTATAACGGTGTCAGTAAACTGCTCCCAGCCCATGCCTTTATGCGAGTTCGCGTTTGCTTCGTCCACTGTCATCACCGTATTTATCATTAATACGCCTTGCTGTGCCCACTTTGTGAGGTTGCCGTGCTTTGGCATACTAAAATCTGCAACATCTGTCTGTAGTTCTTTATAAATATTACGTAAAGAGGGCGGGATTTTCACATTATCTTGCACAGAAAAACAAAGACCGTGAGCCTGACCTTCGCCGTGGTAGGGATCTTGCCCTAGGATCACAACGTTAACATGATCACAAGGCGTAAGTGAAAAAGCATTGAACACATCGGCTTTGGGCGGAAATACTTTCATGCCACTTAAGCGCCTTGACTGCACAAACGCCAAGAGTGCTTTAAAGTACTCTTTCTCTTTCTCGGCGCCAAGCAGTGTTTGCCAATCTATCTTATTGTGCTCTTGCATACCTACCCTTTGATTGCGGCGCAGCGCTTATTTTAAGATGCTGAACATATGCGCTTTAAGCGCTTCATAATTATTGTCTATATCGGTAAAATGCGCTTCTTTAGCCGACGCTTCTGCTAAGGCCGTTGGCAATGCTATTGATTGGCCTAGTACATTTTCAACTGTTTCTCTAAATTTAGCTGGGTGCGCGGTGCCTAAAAAGATCCCTACTTCATCACCTGTCAGCGACTTACTTAAAGATCTATAGCCAATAGCCGCGTGCGGTTCACAGATATAGCCTAAAGCCGCCAACTGGCGCATTGCCACCTGCGTGTATTCTTCATCAACCGCTTCGCCTGTGATAATATCGACATCTATCCAACCTTTATCAACCATCGCTTGAATGCGCGGCCAGTTGTTTGGCTGGCTTACGTCCATTGCATTTGAAATGGTGGGAATAGTCGCGTTAGGCTCCCATTTTCCAGTGTGCAAGAATCGCGGAACAGTGTCGTTGCTATTGGTAGCGGCTATAAAACGCTTAATAGGCAAGCCTAGTAACTTAGCAATAATACCCGCCGTCAAATTACCAAAATTACCACTGGGCACCGCAAATACAGCTCTATCTCTCTTCTCTACAGGCAGTTGCGCAATGGCTTCAAAGTAATAGCATATTTGCGCCATTAACCGGCTAATATTAATTGAATTGGCAGAATTTAAGTGCAAACCATCGCGTACGTCTGGATCGTCAAACGCAGTTTTCACAAGTTGCTGGCAGGCGTCAAAGTCACCTTGAATAGCCACGGTGTGAATATTACCGCCTAAGGTTGTAAAGAGCTTTTCCTGCAGTTTGCTTATTTTGTCTTTGGGGAACAATATTACCACTTGGATATTGTCAATACCGTGAAAGGCATGTGCAACTGCCGCGCCAGTATCTCCAGAGGTCGCAGTAAGAATAGTGACAGGTTTGCCCTTACTAATATGGGTTAAACACTGCGCCATAAAACGACCGCCAAAATCTTTAAAGGCCAGCGTTGGGCCATGAAAAAGCTCTAGACTAAACACGTTATCACTAACAGCCACTAAGGGCGCAGCAAAAGTAAAGGCATTGTTCACAAAGTCAGCCACGGTTGCATGGGGTAACTCATCCCCAATTAAATGGCTTAGTATTTGCACGCTACGCTCGGCTAAAGGCATAGCAAGTAGCGCGTTGATATTTTCTAATGGGGTGATTTTTTCGGGAAAGTAAAGGCCCTGCTGTTTACCTAAGCCTTTTTGAACGGCGTAGCAAAAGCTTGCAGTATCACTACTGTCTTTTAAATTAACTAATTCCACAGTTTATTCATTTCCTATTGGTAGGATAATGCGGGTTCCCACAGTATCTATTTTACAAATATGGCTAAAGCCATCGTTGTTTTGAATGTAGTGCTGGTTTAACCATTGCTCAATCACTTGTGCGCTTTGAAGACTGTCAGTTACCACAAATATGGTTGGCCCCGACCCTGATATACCAAAACTTAAGGCATTATTTTGCTCACTAAACGCGCGCGCTTTATCAAATTCAGGCAGCATTACTTTACGGTGTTGTTCTGCAATGACATCTTTCATCATTTTAGCCGCTAAGCTTTGATTGTTGCTATGCAAACTATCAACAAATACTGCTAACTGGCGCCCAAAGTTAAGCGCATCAGCCAAACTATAGTGTGTCGGTAGCAATGCTCTGGCCTTCGCGGTTGACACCGACAGGCCCGAATAAGAACTTACCCAATACCAATTATCAAACACCGGTAGTTGAATTGCAATTGGCGAATGCTCACCGGTCATTAATGTCATGCCGCCATAATAACCAGGGGCCACGTTGTCGTAGTGAACTGAGCCGCTGATTTGCCCTTCTAACTCACCCATCATATACAGCAGTTCGTTTTTATCAAATGGCGCTCGCCCAAGCGTTTTTTCAGCGTGTGCGTTAAGGGCATAAAATGCGGCAACAATAGAGCTTGCGCTAGATCCTAAACCGCTGCCTATGGGGAGATTTTTGTGTAAATGCAGACGCACTTTCAACGGTGTAAGCCCCGCTTTTTGCATAGCGTTTTGAAAATGCGCATAGCAGGCTGTAACAATATTGCCTTGCGGATCAGCTGGCAGTTTATGTGCGAAACGGCCGTCTTGCGTCAGCGAAAATTGCGCCGCGTCAAACACTTCGACCCAGTCACCTAGTTGCGTTTGGTCAATAGGCGCAAGCGCTGCCCCTAACACGTCAAAGCCCAAACTTACATTTCCAATAGAAGCGGGTGTGAAGGCACGCGTACTTGTCATATTAGTTAAATTCCAACTGTAAGGGCATGGTACGTAGTATATCAGCAAATACGCCCGCAGCGGTCACCGTCGCGCCAGCGCCATAGCCACGAATAACAAACGGAATAGGCTGATAATAGTGACTGTGAATAGCCAAAGCGTTTTCGCCGTCTTTTACGGTGGCCAGCGGATGGCTCAGGGTCACCGCCTGAATACTTACCTTGCACTGACCTTCGCTAATGGAGCCTACATATCGCAGTACTTTGCCATCTTCTTTAGCTGCGTAGGCCATTTCGCCTATGTGTTGATTTAGTTTTGGCAGGTTTGCCATAAACGACGCTACATCACCGCTTGCATCAAACCATGGCGGCAGCACCGACTCTATTTCAATATCGCTAAGCTCCAGACTTAAGCCTGATTCACGCGCCATGATCAACAGTTTTCGTGCGACATCCATACCGCTTAAGTCATCGCGTGGGTCGGGTTCAGTAAAACCATTCTTTTTCGCCGTTTCGGTGGCCTTGGAAATACTCATGCCTTCATCCAATTTGCCAAATACATAGGAAAGCGAACCTGACAGTATGCCCTCGAACTTTTCAAGTTTATCGCCTGCAATAACCAGCTTTTGAAGATTGTCAATTACCGGTAAACCTGCGCCAACGGTGGTTTCATACAAATACTGGCGGTTGCACTGCTGGGCGGTCTTTTTGAGCATTAAGTAGTCTGCGTAATCGCCGGTATTGGCTTTCTTATTTGGCGTGACCACGTGAAAACCAGCTTTCATCATATGCACGTACAAGCTGGCAATCTTTTTATTGCTAGTACAGTCTACCACCACAGGGTTTGTTAGGCTGTTATAACTAACAAAATTAGCCAGACGGTCAACACTGAAGCTCCCGGTACTTTGCTTTAACAGCCCGTTTATGTCTTGCGACAAATCTATGCCGGTATTTTGCAATAGACAGTGCTTTGAATTGGCGATGCCAAACACTGTTAAACGAATGTTGCGGCCTAACAAAGCCTGCTGCTGCTTACCAATTTGATTAAGCAACTCCAGACCAACGGTACCTATGCCAATTAAAATTACATCAATACTGAGCATATTGGTAAAGAAATTTTGGTGAATAATCTTAACTGCTTTCTTGGCTTTGCTGTTTTCAATAACCGTAGAAATGGAACGCTCTGAAGAACCCTGCGCAATAGCCACATTATTCACACGCGCTTGGGCTAGGGATTTGAAAAACTTCGCCGCCAAACCTCTAGACTGGCGCATACCGTCGCCTACCAAGGTCACTATGGCTAAATCTTCACGCACTTCTATGGGCTCAAGTAAATGATTCGCTAGCTCAAGAGCAAAATTCTCTTCAAGTAACTCTTTTGCTCTTACCGCGTCTTTGTGGGCAATACAAAAGCTAATGCTGTATTCCGATGAGCTTTGCGTAATTAAGCTAATCGATATATTGCCTTTAGAAATGACGTCGAATATACGACTCGCCATGCCCACCATACCTTTCATACCCGGGCCTGACAGGTTAAACATCGCTATATCTTCTAGATGCGAAATACCTTTGACGCTAGTCCACTTTTCGCTAGCTTCATGGCTAATTAAGGTGCCCGGTGCAGCAGTATTAAGCGTGTTTCTAATAAGACAAGGAATGCCAAATTGCGCAATGGGGCCTATGGTCTTAGGGTGTAACACTTTGGCGCCAAAATAAGACAGCTCCATGGCTTCTTGATACGTCAGCTTGTCGATTAATACCGCGCCTTCAACTTGATTAGGATCGGCATTGTAAACACCGTCTACGTCGGTCCAAATTTCACAGCAGCTAGCATTGATACAGGCAGCCAAAATAGCGGCAGAATAATCTGAACCGTTGCGTCCTAAGGTTACCTTCTCACCTAGCTCGTTAGCGGCAACAAAGCCTGGCATGATAATCAAGGTGCTGCCGTCGCTGGGCACGTCGCTAAATCTTACTCTGCAGTCAGACAGCACCGCTAGGCTGTCGAGGTAATCGCCTTCAGCAACAATGTATTCAACGGGATCAATAATGAGATTTTTAATATTGTGAGCGGTCATAATGGCGCTGAATATACGTACACTGACATATTCACCCATGCTTAAAATACTGGCGGTCACCTGATCAGGGCAAATTCGAAGAAGGCTAATGCCGTCTAGCTGCTGCTTCAATAGCGCTAGACGTTCGCTAATGTAGGCGTCTACACCCTCAAAATCGAAGTTAGGTAGCTTAAGGTGCAGCTCATTCGCAATCCCATGCAGGGTCATATCTAATTTGGCATATAATTCACCAAAGTCTTTACCCATACTGGCTTGCTCGCACAATAACGATAGCGCATTGGTAACCCCTTTAGGCGCCGACAATACCACCGCTGCCCCCTTGCAGTCTTTGCTTTTATGCGTGTTAGCACTTATTTCAAAGACATTCAAATAACGAGTAGCATCGGCCAATGAGGACCCACCAAACTTTAACACCTTCATTTACAATTCCGCCCTTATCAATTAAGTTTACTGACTAGATAATTTTTTATTTCTCAAACGCTTTTCAAAAATTCTTGCACAAAAAAAACCCGCTTAATGCGGGCTTTTGTTAACTAGACTGACACCCGCTAACATCTGCCCTTGTTTAAGGTCATCATAATAGTACGCATAATAGCAGGCGCATTTATAATTATGTTTATGTCGTTAGTGTTCTTATTTGTTTTCATAAGTTCAATTTGCCGTATAGACGTCTATATGTCAACTAGAAATTCGGTGAATTATGTTTTATTGTAATCTACGTAGTTTTTAAATAGTCGAACCAACTAATGTGAACAACTGAAATACCCTTAAAGCTCCCTTCACTTCGAAGGGTTGTCATTTACAATAGGCTCCACTAACAAGGGTGTAAATATAAAACTTTCCGGTTCTGTGTCCAACATTTTTTGCATAAGTGTTTTTGCGGCTTCTTGGGCAACATGACGGATCAATTGGCGATCGGTATTATCACCCATTTCATAAGTGATAGAGTGGATTTTGTATTCATCTGCAAGAAACTGTTTAAACACACCGCGACCAGGGCTCGTGCCTGGACTCGGGCGTACAACAAAAGACGACAGTGTGGCGTTTTTAAGGCGCTTTAACCAGTCTTTTGAAAAGTCTTGTGGCGCTACTGCGTAGTCAGACCCCATGGTATAAAAAACATCTTGTTGGGTGGAGTGAAAGTCGAGTGCAAAAACAAGCCTTTGCTGCTCAATCAAGGTTAAATCAAGCCAATATTTGACCTGCTGTGTTTCGATTTGCGTAAACTTGCCCCAGTCTCGATTTAAATCAGAACCTAGAGTGTTATGTCGCCAGTTGCCGTGGGCAACCCCATCGGGATTCAAGTTAGGCACGATCATGACATTAAAGCGGGCTAAAAATTCGCGGTTGAGGTCATGCTCTATAGATAGTTGTTCAACAAAAGAAATAAGTGCCAAAGCGCCTGTTATTTCGGGTGGATGTTGGCGCCCAATAATTAAAAACCATTCATTATTTTCAGGTTTTGAATGCACCAGCGCGTCTATATTTCTGCCTTGGGTAGATGAACCCAATTTGCTTAGTGAAAACGGCGAGTTTTCTGCAATACTGTTCATCCACTGCGCATAAAAAGCGTTGTCAACTATCTCTTGAGCGGCAATATAAATAGCCTCTTGTCCAAGCGTCAACTTAATGTGAATGTTGCTATCGATTATTTCAAAAGGCATAGGCTGCCAATGTTTGCCATCAATACTCATTTTAGGTGAATAGCGTGCTTTGGCGCCTTCACTTTTTAACACTAAGCGCAGTTCCTGAGTATTTGCTGGTGTTTGGTTAATGACTTTAAATGCATACCAAGGGCTAGGGTTAATAGGGCTATTTTCAGGTTTGCTCAGCAGTTCGTATTGTTTGTTAGAAAATTCATCATCTGCTAGCTGCACGCAAGCGTCTAACTTTCCAGCATCAAAGTTAGCCGCAAAATGGACATCTTTAAATTCGCATGCATAGCTAGAGGCGCTAAACGCTAATAAAAAAGCGCTTAGTAATGCTAAGTGACTTATTCTTTTTTGCACGTTTATTTGTTCAAAACTCGTCTTTACATTATGCATACTGCACCTATTTTTTAGCGTTTTTATAAAATCCTTGCGTCACCAACCAGCTTAGTTTTTGCAATTCAAGTGCAAGGCTTGGGTCAAGCCCCGCCGTAAAAATATTTCCTTGGGGCGACTCCTGATAAAAACTTGCGTACAGCACGCAAGCCATTAAATAGGTGCCAGCGACACTAGGATGCTTTAACTCTTTTTTGTAGCTTAAGCTCGCATGACCCTCTTGATCTTTTGAAATTCCTAACACATCGGGCACGAATAATTCGATATGGGGAAGTTCTTGTTCGGCAAGCCAAAAGGCGAGGCCCACGGGCACAACCAAAACATCGAGTTCATTAGCTATAGATGTATACGCGTTGGCAAGCTGCATACCCATGTCTAATTGTCCTTTATAGCCCCACGTCATTAACAAAATTGGCTGTAAGTCTTTTTCTTTGATTCGTTTAACGGCCTGTTTCAAAGCCTTGGTAAACCGCGCCTGTTTTTTAGCGTCAATAGGCTCATTGCTGTGTCCTTGCAGAACTACCGCCTCCCAAGTGCCTTTAGGTTTTGCTAATAAAAAATCTAAATCGTCCAAATGTTCATAAATATGGCCACCAGACAAGGTCGATAAACGCAGTCGATTCTCACCCGCTCGCCATTTATCACTAGCCCTGACTAAACTGCCCAGATGATTATGCACACCGTTATTATAAAAGCTAAAACTATTGCCCATAAACAATGCTTTTTTTACGTCCTTAGCGGGCGCGATTTTCGCTTGAATTAATGTCGGTTTGACAGTTGATGCAAATCCATGTAATGACCAAATACCAAGCAAAGTTAATATACATAATTTGCCGATTACATTTTTCATATTTGACGCCTTTTTCATGAGAACACCCAAGGCGCTAGCCACACAGAAACGATACTGAGTAAAATCATACCCATAACATTTAAGATAAAGCCCGCTCTAATCATCTGTGGAATATTGAGCACACCTGAGGCAAATACAATGGCGTTGGGCGGGGTTGCAACCGGCAGCATAAATGCGCAGCTTGCAGCTAAGGTAATAGGCACGCATAACAGTAGTGGCGAGACACCCAGTTCCAGCGCTACCGCAGCGACAACCGGCAAAAAAGTAGCTGCGGTGGCAACATTGCTCGTCAATTCAGTTAAAAATATGACCAAGCCTGTAGCAGCAATAACTAAGGCGAAAATACCAAAAGCGTCAAGATAGGTTAAATGTCCGCCTAGCCAAGTTGCTAGTCCTGATGAAGACACCGCTGCCGCCAAGGCTAAACCGCCGCCAAATAAGATGAGAACGCCCCAAGGCAAACGATTCACATCATGCCAAATCATGACTTGAGGTTGCGATTTATCACCACTTGGCAACAAAAAGAGTATCAAGGCTGCTGTCATCACTATGCCCGTATCGCTTAGAAAATCGATACCTAAAAGGGTAGATATGGGGCGTCGTGCCATCCAAAATAAAATCACTAAAGAAAACACAATGGCAACGCGCTTTTCAGCCTTGCTCATTGGCCCAAGCTCGCTACGCAGTTTTGCTAAATGTTGGTTAACTGCAAGGTTAGCCGGAATGTCGATATTAAAGCTCCAGCGCGTTAGCGAAAACCAAGCAAGGGGCAGCATGCACACAGTAACCGGAACGCCTACCAACATCCAGCTAGCGAAAGTAATGTGAATGTTATAGTTTTCAGTTAAAAAAGCAGCCAGCAAGGCATTAGGAGGCGTACCAACAAGTGTTGCTAAACCACCAATAGTGGCGGCATAAGCAAGTCCCAATAGCATGGCAGCCTGAAAAGACTTCGTTTGCTTTGCATCTAGATGCGTGTTGTTGTCGGCAATGACTTTGGCAACTGATAATGCAATAGGCATAAGCATCATAGTGGTAGAGGTATTTGTCATCCACATTGACAGCAGCGCCGCCACAATCATAAAGCCGCCTATTAAGCGTCGTCCGTCGGTACCGGTGTAGCTTAAAATAGCCAGCGCAATACGCTTGTGCAAATCCCAGCGCTCAACCGCTAAAGCCAGAATAAATGCACCTAGGAATAAATAAATGATGGGATTTGCGTAAGAAGATGTCGCGTCTGCCATACTACTGATACCTAAAAAAGGGAAGGTAACAATAGGTAAAAAGGCGGTTACAGGAACGGGCACAGCCTCGGTCGCCCACCAAATGGCCATCCACATTCCCACAGCAGCAACGCGCCAAGCCGTTGGCTCCAAGGTTGTATGGCTGGAGCCTAACAACATCATAATAACAAACACTAAAGGCCCTAAAATAAGCCCTATATCCTGATAACGTGCACGGGTTTGATCCGTAATATCGGGTAAACTATTACTCATAAAAAACAGCCTAATACTTTTAAACAGAAAACTAACTTACAGGCGTTTATGCGCAATAAAACCTGCAAGTTATTGACAACCCATCAGACCTAAAACAAGCCCTAAAAACTAGCCCTAAGGTCTAGGTAATAGCTACGGCCAAAGTCTCTGTGAGCATCAGCAAAAAAACCAAATGAATTATCAGACAGTGGGGCACGCTCGTCGGTCAAATTACGAATACCAAAACGTAAACGCGTGTTTACCTCATTCATATTAAAGCGATAGTCAACGGTCGCATTATAAGTCGTCATGGCTGGAATAACATAGCGGGTACCATCGCTAAGCGTTAATGAGCTTTGGTAAAATTCACCTATTCTATTGCCGCTCAGGCTCGCCCCAAAGTCGTCTTTACGCCATGAAGCTCGCATAGAGTGACGTTGCTCTTGATTACCGTCTCGCCCAATAAGATCATCAAAGCCGGTGATTGGAAAGTTAATTGGAATTACACCATTGTTTTGCGCTTGCACTAATAATGCGGCTTGCCCACCGGCTTGTTGTTCAAATTTATCGATAAATGATCCATTATAGCTAAATTTAAAATCACCAAACTCAGTGTCGACATCGTAGTACAAGGCGACATCAAAGCCCGCAAGATTGCGATCATCAAGGTTAGCGTACTGATCGTTAATAGAGCTCACCTCTCCTGCTGGACATATACCCGCCGCAGCATAAATTGTGGCCGCTTCTGCACTGGCTTCTTGTCTTGGAACTGCCGGGCTAAAGGTGCTACTAGCACAGTTAGTATCGCCATTTTCTAAGCGAAATAATAGGTCAAGCAAGGTGTGATTTTCTTCACCAAATAAACCAATGGTACTTTCCTTTTCAATTGACCAATAATCAACGGTAATGGTTAATTCGTCAGTAGGCGTAAATACCAAGCCTAAAGATGTATTATCCGACTCTTCTGGCACTAAACTTTCACTACCTTGCGCGACACGTTGAGTTGAATATCTGCAGTTAAGTATATCTTGGTTTGGATCTCCCCCATTTTCAGCGGCGAACAAGCACGCATAGTCGGTAATGGTGGCGCTTCTAGTCACGATACTTTCGTTAATTGTAATAAGATTAGGCACGCGATACGCTTGTGACCACGAACCTCTTAGTAATACTGATTCGAGTGGGCGCCAACCAAAGGCAAGTTTACCCACTGCCGTATCGCCAACGTCTGAGAAGTTTTCATACCGAATAGCCGCTTGTACATTTAAATTTTCAAGCACTGGAATTTGAAATTCAGCAAATAAAGAGCTTACGTCTCTATTGCCGCTGCTATCAGGCGTTGGACTTGAGTTCACCACATCCGAGACAAATGGAAAGGTGTCTCCTTCATAGTCGGTAAAGGCAATAGTGCCGTCAAGACGATCATCTCTATCATCCGTAAATGACTCTTCTCGATATTCAAATCCCAGCACAAAACCCACAGGACCAGCCGGTAGTTCAAAAATGTCAGTATGTGCAAATTTAAGGTCAAACGACATGAGATCTGTTTCGTTTTTGCGCACTACGTCAATAAGAGTTCGCTCTATATTTGAATCCACACCACCACTAAAAGGATTATAAGCCGCTGGTGTACTATCAAAAAGCGCTTCTACCATCAGATTGTTAGACACTCGATTACGCGTTAAATCTTCTTTTTTCGCTTTTGAGTAGCTAACTGCAGTTTCCCAATCCCACTCACCAAAAGTGCCTCTAAAACCTTGCAAAAAGCGGAAGGTGTCGCCGTCGTTATCGACAATTCGAGGTAACTCAGCGAAGCGGTAATTATCCATGGTAATAGCTAAGCCACTGCATGGCACGTTTCCGCCTATCACGCTGTCGGGTAAACGATTAGGTGAGCCACAGGGCCCAAATGGGTTGTAATAGTTTTCTGCGCCCACGCGTAATTTAGAGCTGGAGAAGGATGCCGTAGGATGACGGCGTAAATTGGTTTTTGACTGGTACAAACTGAATTCTGTAAAACTTTCAACACCATTATCAAATTCATGATTAATGAACATAAACAAGTTGGCCCGCGTTAATTCTGAACTCAAATCACGATCTGCATTTAAGTTGTAGCGTATAACGCCCTGCCCGTCTGGCGCACCACAGGTTTGGGCATTAATGGCAAACGCACAGCGCTCATCGCCAGCAGGATACACTTCAAATTCGCCCGCGCCGTCAACTATGTCGCTCCCTAATCCAGAGCTAGCGCGACTAGTAAGCAAGTCAAATTGACCAAACAAGCTATTAGCACTGGTGCCCCTAAAAGCAATATCGCCAAACCACGGTGAGTCCTCAGGAATTCTGCTTCTAAAATCGGAGTTAGCCCAGCGTGGATCATCTTGTGAGTTAACACGATCGCGTGCATAGTAATTAGCAAATACGCTTAAATTGGTGCGACCAGCGTTAAAGTCTTTACCCCATTCAACAGTAAGGCTTTGTTCGTCGCGCGGGATATTCTCGTATTCAGACCATCGACCAGAAACAGTAAACCCAACAAAATCAGTTTTCATAACGTGATTAACGACACCAGCAACAGCATCTGCACCATATATAGCAGATGCGCCATCGCGCAGCACTTCAACTCGGCTTAAGCCTTGTACCGGAATTGTGTTCACGTTTGCCGAGTTAACGGGCACAAAGCTACCGCCAACTTGTTCGGTTTGATACGCGGCAGAATTAACCATGCGGCGTCCATTAAGCAGCACAAGGGTGTTACCTGTGCCTAAATTACGTAAGTTATAGGTACCGATATCACCGCGCGCCGCATTAACGCCGCCTGAGATGTTTTCAGCTTCACTAAAGAAATTTTGCCCATTCTCTGGTATGAGCTGTAGTAGATCATCCATTGAATCGATGCCCATCTGGCCAATGATCTCTGCATCAATGACGGTGACAGCTAAGGCTTCGGCCACTTGACCGCCGCGTATATTTGAACCTATAACTTGTATTTTTTCGACATCTTTATCGTTGCTGGCTACTTCTGCTTCTTGCGCAAAAGCAGAAACACAAAGTGCGGACGCAATGGCTACTGACAGTAGCTTAGGTACAAAAAAAGATAGTTTGTTACGTCGTGTGTATGTTTCCATGATTGTTCCAGTTATTTTTTACTAACACTTCATTAACGCGCACCTAACATAAATCCCCTACACAAAGCATAAAATATATTAAAGACCCCCAATAGAGTGGGTTTGGTGTCAGATTGAAAAATTGATAACCCTTTGAAAAAGTAAGCAAGTCCTAAAAAAGCGACTGAATAACGGGAACGAGCAGACCGCAAAGTATGAGTCCAATGGTGAGTGGATATGCCCATGATGGACTTGCTGTTTGCTCACCAAAACTAGCTTCGGTAAATAATGTTTTAGGGGGTATATCCGATTGTGAAGGAAAGGGCAATACCACCGACTTATCAATGATATTCGACATAGATTTAGCGCAGGCACTACGAGCCCATATTTCAGACAATTCAAAATAGGCTTGCTGGTGAGAAGGATCGGCCTGCAGCCAGTCGAAAAAGTGAGTATGTATATCTTCGCCGGCACTAAACAATTGATTAGCGTCCAAGGCCTGATGATTGCGTAAAGTCTGAGCAGCGTCTTCAAATTGCTGGAAGTCTTCATCTTGCGTAGTGTCAAGCATAGCGATCCAAGAAGCGGCTTGCTCTAGCACTTCACTAGATACTTCATACCCCGACCACTGCTCTATATTCAAGATGCCACCTTGGTAATTAAATTGCTGGTTGCCAAATGGTTCTGTTGAGGCTCGGGCATATGCTTGGGCTTGGGCTTGGGCTTGGGCTCAAGCATATGTTTGCGGCACAACAACAGTCCTTTAGTAAGATGGTTTTCAACTGTCTTTGTGGAAATACCTAGCATATTAGCAATCTCCTGATGTGACTTTCCAAGCAGTTTGCGTTGAATAAATACTTGTCTGCAAATGGGAGGAAGGCGATTTATTGCAGCAATTAATTGTATATTTTCGTACTCGAGTATCGCTTGTTCTTCTGCATTATGGTTGTTGGGATTTTGAGAAACAGTGGCTTGAACGTGAAGCATTAGCTGCGAATCTGCGTATCTACCTTCTACTTTTTTATGGCGTAATATACTTAATGCCAAATTCTTAGCAATAATTGTTAACATTGACCTTAAGCCCCGCAGTAAATCTATATAGTTATGATGGCTTGGCTTTTCTTTTATCAAAAGGTAGAGTTTCAGATATGCTTCTTGCGCTACTTCTTCAGCTTCCTCCTTAGGAATCAGTTTGCTTAAAAACCCAAGTAGACTTGCTTTGGATTCATGCATAAATATCGACAAGGCGGTATTAAGCAATTCATCATTATTTTTACTGTGATGGTTATACAATGTCACTCGCCTTTTGAAATAAGTGTAGTTAGTTCACTTTGCTTTGCTTTGCTTTGCTTTGCTTATTAATTATTTTTTATATAAGTAACATTGATCAATTTATTTTACAAATATTTTACATCGCCAGCTTGATTTAGGCGAGTGTTCAAGAAGTAATTAAGCATGCAGGTTTTATCAGCAGCATGTGTTAACGCATTAAAAAGACAGATCTGAAAGGTGATATACGTGCTTCTTACTCAATTTTTTTAGGGGATAACGCACTTACGTGCTGAATTCGTAACCACTTTTTCCCCGCTGAGCTCTCAAGCAACACCCTCGTCATATCGTTACAACCATAAAAATGTTTCATGCTTAGGCGTTAATTAGACATATTGTCTACTTCTGTTTGCTGTTTTGTGTAGCGTTAAGCGTCGAATTTTTGTACATATAATATAAAATATTTGTTTATTTAGTAGGGGGTTTTTCGTGCCTACGCGTTAGTTAATATGAGAATTGATTTTAAACAACACACTGCTAGTAACTTAACGCTGATAAAACTATAACGAAAAAGGTAAAGTCAAAATGAAAAGATACGACTACTTTAAAAATCACAAAAAGCTAATTATTGCCACATCTATTGCAACGGCTTTGGGCACTCTCTCCGCCCACACACAAGCACAAGACGAGACAGAACTGGACGATCTTCAAAAAATTGAAAGAATAATTGTTTTAGGCTCTAACATTCGTAAAATTGACACCGAAAGCGCCGCACCAGTTCAATATATTGATAGAGACAGCATTGAGCTGAGCAGTATCGGTTCAATCTCAGACCTCGTTCTCAACATACCAGCAAATGCTGGATCTGTAATAAATCCTGTTAGTGGTGAAAATATTGGTTCCTCAAATTTTAACATCCGCAACCTAGGCGCAGGCTCAACACTTGTTTTAATCAATGGCCGCCGAGCAGGCAAGAGCCCATTGAGTGATAATTTAGGTAATCAATTTTACGATTTGAATCAGTTACCCTTGTCTATGGTAAAAAGCGTTGATATACAAACAGACGGCGCTTCGGCCATCTATGGCTCTGAGGCTGTTGCGGGTGTAGTCAATATAGTGACACGCAAAGGATTTGAGGGTCTAGAAATCAGTGCCCGCTATGAGGATGCAAGTAATCAAACAGAAACTATTAATTTTGCGCTTGGCAGTAATGGTGAACGTGGTTCTTTTGGTTTATACGCCACGGCTTACAATGGCAGTATTAACTACCGCGATGATTTCGATTTCATTGTGGAGCGTTCTGGGGGGGTATTACTATCAAGCAGCGGCTCACCTGATGAATATCGCACCTTAGACTCACTTACGGGTGAGTTTGGAAGTACTAAAGTCATTGACCCTTACTGTGAAGAAGCCGGGCAGGTTGTTCAAGGAAATAATTGTAGATATAACTTTTTTGACCATACCAGCCCCGTCCCAAAGAATAATCGTTTATCGATTTTTGCAGAATTTGACTATGATTTAGGTCAGGTATTAGGTTTTGAAGAGGTAAAGGCATTTGGCGAAGTAAGTTACGCACAAAATACTGCTACCCGCGCCTTCGGCCCTCAAATGAACGGCAACGGCGAATACGGCGGTCGCTTTTTAATTCCGAGTAGCCATCCTTTCAATTTTTTTGTAGAAAATGCAGATGGTCTACAATATATTGACCCAACCACAGCAAGCGGTTCTCAATTCTGGGAACAAAATCCCAATGCGGCGGCTAATTTAACAACCAGTGGTAACTTCAGACCAATAGGTGCAGCAATTGCAGGCAAAAACGGAAATGGAAATGATTATATTAACAACTCTGACCGCCATTTGATTGGTATTGATGCATTCACCGGAAACTGGAGTGTTTCAGCTTGGTATCAAAAATATGAGCACGAGAATAGGTTTATAGCAGAGGGTGATAGCATCGCTAGCGGCTTGCAATCTGGTTTAATGGACGGCACGCTCAATCCATTTGGTATCGCATATGCTTTACCAGACTTTATTTCTCCTAAAGATGGTACTAGCATCGCAGCTCATGATCTGGATAGCTACAACAATAACATTGGTTACATCACTACTAATATTCGCACAAGCTCACAACAAACCGTTGATTTTGTAATGAGCAACAGTGAAGTTTTTGAGCTGGACGCTGGCTATGTAGGTGTTGCTTTTGGTTTTCAAAATCGCCAAGAAACATTTACTTTCACGCCTGATAGAATAACAAGTGCGGGTTTAGGAAGTGTTGCATCGTCAAGATCGCTGTCCGTTAATGGCGAGACAGATGTTGATTCAGTGTTTGTTGAAGTCGCAATACCAGCCCTGGAAAATTTAGATTTACAGCTTGCCTTACGCTATGAGGACCATGGAAAAGAAATCGGCACTACTACCGATCCCAAAGTTGCTGCATTATACAAGCTAACAGAAGATATCTTACTGCGCGCATCATACGGTTCATCATTTCAAGCACCAACGGCAATTCAAGCAGGAGGAATAACAAGCAATACCGGTGTTGATTTTCTTACAGCAAATGGACGAGTTACTTGCAACGCTCAAAATGCAGAACAAGGCGACTTTATTGCAGATACTTCGGCTAAAGTCCTTGGCAACTTAAACCCACAGTCAGCTGACAACATCAACTTAGGGATAGTGTGGCAAGCCTCGAATAAAAGTAGCGTGTCGGTAGATTACTGGCAATACGATTACAAGGGTCTTATTGTAAATGCTCAATCGCCGCAAGCCGTATTAGATAGCGATTGCGACGATGGGATATTGAATGACCCTAATATCACCAGAGCTTCTGACGGGGTTCCTCTATTTATTAATACTTCCTTAGAAAATGCCGATAGTGCAAAAACTGATGGTATTGATGCTAAATTTAAATATGGCTTTGACAGCAATATGGGTGCATTTGATTTTAATGTCACAGTATCTTATGTTATGTCGTTTGAAGCGGTTCTAAGCGGGGTTACTATCGACGTAGCAGGAAGACGCAACGCCAACACAAACTCTTTTGGAGCGATGCCAGAACTGACGGGGAATGCTAGTGGGAGGTGGACAAAAGATAACCACCAAGCAACGCTTACTTTTCGTTATACAGATTCTTATTTACAAGATGATGCAGCGCGAAACAACGATCTTTTAGGGCAAAACATAGATAGCTTTACGACTCTAGATTTTCAATACCGGTATGATGCCTCACAGATAATCGGAATTGGAAGTTGGATAATGCTCGGGGCTAATAATCTCACCGATGAAAACCCACCACGATATGGTGCTCGTCCATTTTTTGATGAGGAAGCGCACTCCATCCGTGGCAGAGTCCTTTATGCAGAAATTGGTGTAACATTTTAATACGGATTTAATAAACAGTCTATTCCCGAGGTGAAGATCATGCTATGCCGCCAAAATTTCGATAGCAGAGTTTACTTCGGGGCTATTTATTGTATATTCTGGCGAAGGTGAATACCTATTCTGCGCTAAATAATAGTTTTGGATTCTGCAAATTCACCAGCGAAGAAAAAGAGTTCTCCGAGGCACACAAGTATCCTCAATTATTAAGGAAAATCAATGCGTCAAAAAGTATTAGCCGTCCTATTATTTACCACTTTCTTGGCAGGATGCGCAGGCAGTGCACCTAGATTAGGCATCACAAATGGCGAGTTGAGCCCATGCCCCATCACACCCAACTGTGTAAACACGCAAGCAAGCACTGATGTCGACTCTATACAACCAATCTTGTTCACCGGAACACAGGCTGAGGCAAAAGAGCGACTCTTAACCGTTCTTAAGCAAATGAAGCGAACCCAAATCACACAAGAGCGTGAAGATTACATTCGAGCCGAAACTATCTCTGCAATTTTCCGATTTGTCGACGATGTTGAGTTTTATTTCCCCTCACGAGAGAGTGGAAAAATCATCATACACGCACGCTCTGCTTCACGCCTTGGCATTTCAGATGTTGGCGTAAACAAAAAACGAATAGAAAGCATTAGAGAACAATTCAACGCAAATTGATAACGCTAATTAAAGTACTTAACATACGCTCAAGTCGTATGCTAAGTAACACTGTGAGGTGAATAGTTTATGCTATGGCTGCTAAGAGCTTTTCAGCGGCCAGTTCTGAACTTGCCGGATTTTGGCCAGTTATCAATAAGCCGTCTTGAACAGCAAACACACTCCAATCTTCACCTTTATGATAGTTACCACCACGCTTAATTAACTCATCTTCTAATAAGAAAGGCACAATGTTAGTCAACTGAACGGCCTCTTCTTCACTGTTCGTAAAACCTGTGACGGTTTTGCCCTTAACAGAGTACTGACCTGAAGTATCTTTAATATTCAAGAAAGCAGCGCTTGCATGACATACCGCAGCGACTGGCTTATTGGCCGCTAAGAAGCCTTCGATTAAGGCAATAGATAGCGCATTATCCGTTAAATCCCACATTGGTCCGTGCCCGCCTGGATAGAAAACGGCGTCGTAATCTGCCGCCTTAACATCGCTTAATGTAGCGGTGTTGGCAATTAGGGCTTGCACGTTGGTGTCAGCATCGTAGCGTTTGGTTGCCGGGGTTTGAAAGTCTGCTTGTTCACTTTTTGGATCAATCGGTGGCTTGCCGCCTAGTGGAGACACTATGCTCACTTCTACGCCTGCATCGATAAACGCATAATAAGGTGCTGCAAATTCTTCCACCCAAAAACCAGTTTTTTCACCACTATCGCCTAGCTCGGCATGAGAGGTTAACACCATTAAAATGTGTTTAGTTTTTGCTTGTGTATTCATTATTTTTCTCGCATCTGCTTTTAAAGTCAAGGCAGTCTATGTCTTTTTATAATTTCTAACAATATGTAGAAAATAAACAACATTGTTTTAATTATTGATACAATGTTTGTTATGATGCATTATGAATGTACATTTCGAACAACTCAAAAGCATGATGGTCTTTGCTCAGATCGTTGAGCAAGGCAATCTTACTGCGGCCGCTCAACATATTGGTTTGTCTAGAGCCGTGGTTAGCTATCACCTCAAAAAGCTAGAGTCTCAGCTTGAGGTGAAGTTACTTAATCGCTCTACCCGATCAATTTCATTGACACAGGCCGGCACTGAGTATTATCAGTCTTGTCGAATGATTGCCGAACACGCCATCATGGCCAATCAGCAAATTGAAAATCTCAAAAGTGAACCCCAAGGCTTATTGAAGATTACCTGCCCGGTTAACGTTGGCCTGAATATGGTGGTGCCTGCACTCAATAATTTTCGCAGCCTATATCCCAAAATACAGCTTGATGTAACCTTAACCGACGAAGTACTCAATATTATGCAAGAAGGAATTGATCTTGCTATTCGCGGCGCTCCCCTACCCGATTCAGGCTTACAAGCACTCAAGCTTTCTAAACTGTCGACCTGCTTATGCGGCTCTGCTGACTATTTTAAGAAACGAGGCCGGCCGACCCAGCCAGCTGATTTACACGAGCATGAATGGGTAGTGTATAAGCTCAGCTCTAACACCCTTGAACTACGTAAAGGCATCCTTTCATATACCATTGAAATGAAAGGCGGCATTACCACCAACAACGCTGCTGCACGCACGGCCTTTATTGAAGGCGGGCATGGTTTGGGCAGGATCCCGGTATATGACGCTTGGCCCAAAATTCAAGCGGGTACCTTAGAGTCGGTACTAGATGATTATCAGCTAAACGACATCGATATATATGGCGTTTTTCCTCCAGGTAGCGCTGCCTCTAAGAAACTTCGGTTGTTAATCGATTACTTGAAAGAATATTTCATAAAGATTGATCGCCAAACTCGCAAAACTATGTCTAATAGACGATCTTAGCCTGCTACGTCGTATGCAATTAGCGTAACGCAGTGAACGTCTAATGAACAAAAAATCGGGCATTTAAGTAATTCAAATTTTCGGGTAACAAAATGCTCTATTTACCATTACTCAGAAAACGATGCGACTCGATGGTAATCGCTAGACCGTCAGTGTCTTTTAACATCTCTGGTAGGAAGGACTGATCAATTTTAATTAAGTACACTGCAGGTTCATGTCGCCCAAGATGGCTTAGAAATTGAAGCCTTAATTGCGCTGCCAAAATTTGGTAAGGCTCCACATCTTACAGTAATAAATCCGCATGGCGGACCTGGCACAAAAGACCGAGACGGTTTTGCTCCTTGGGTGTATTACAGATTCAATTTAGCGGCGCTGCCTTTTCATGCCAGTGCCGCTATGCCTACGCGCATTCATGCTATATAATTACGTAACTTAATTTTACAAAAGACTTTACATGTCCTCTACCGAACTTCCAAAAGCAGCAGACTACAACGCCTTTTTCAACAGTGTTTTACGCCGTCTTAGATTTGCCTTGTCCTTAGACGATAACGCCACTATTAGCATATTCAAGCTTGTTGATTACAAGATGGAAGAAGAATATTTGCACGGCATGATGAAAAAAGAAGAAGAAACAGGTTTTATACCTTGTCGCGATAAAGTGTTAGCGCTGTTTTTAGATGGCCTTATTATTAAAAGACGCGGTAAGCAAGACAACCCAAATGCGAAACCAATAAAAGTACTTAGCGGCAGCGACAGGCTTTCAAACAATGACATTTTGCGTAAAATCAGAATTGCCATGAGCTACCGCGAGGAAGACATGATGGCTATTTTACGCCTAGCTGAATTTAATGTGGGTAAAAGCGAGTTAACGGCTTTGTTTAGAAATACTGATCATAGAAGCTACCGCCCCTGCCAAGACCAAATGCTTCGTAATTTCTTGCAAGGCATGGTAATTAAATACAGACCCGATGCGAAAAACAAAAAATAAGGCGCTTTGTTAGGCGCGCCAATCTACCGCTTTATTATTTTTCCGTACCCTACGTACTTCATGGCCACGTTGCATCTTTCGTAGCTCTGGCCGTAGGTTTGCATAATTTCTGTGCTGTGTACAAAGCCATTTTTTTCGTACAGGTGAATAGCGGCTTCACACTTTGCATTGGTTAGCAAAAATAGCGTTTTTACTTTCATGCTCAAGGCTTGATCAATGACGTGATGCAGTAGCTTTTCACCTACTTTCAAACCGCGCACTGGTGACAAGACCCCCATTTTGGTAAGCTCAAAGACACCTTCGCCTTTACTGATAAATGCACAAGTGCCTACTACTTTGTGCTTAGGATGCTGCGCAAACCATATTTTTCCACCCTTATCAATAATGTAGTGCTGGGGCTCGTTGAGCACCTTTTTGTCGATCTCT
Organism: Glaciecola punicea ACAM 611; assembly: GCF_000252165.1. Lineage (GTDB taxonomy): Bacteria > Pseudomonadota > Gammaproteobacteria > Enterobacterales > Alteromonadaceae > Glaciecola > Glaciecola punicea. Next base: position 10,644 of record NZ_BAET01000028.1, on the reverse strand, counting down.
TCAAGCACAAACATGTCGTCTATCCACTGTTTGTTTATTGCGCCAAAATGATGAGCCAAGGCTGGTGTATAGTCGATGAAGGTGATTATATCTTTGCTACTTTTCTGCATGCGTCTTTACCTTGGCATCACTAGCGTTAGCCTCATCAACCTCAACAACATCGGCCACAACAGCATCAAACTCAGCATTATTAAGCTCATCAAGCTCCGAGCCGCTAGGCTGTGGCTTTAACGTGGCATATAAACGATTGTCCGTCACCAAATATTGCTTTGCAGCCTCTTTTACCGCCGCTAAGGTAACACTGTCAACCAAGGCCTTATAATCATCTATTGGCAGAGGCATGAAGGGCGTATAGTGATTCAGCATGTAGTTTAACCAAAACCCGTTTTCTTTTAGATTTTTTTCACGACTGGTTTTTGCCTGTGTTTTGAAGTTGTCTATTGCCTGTTCATCAATATTACCATCAACAAAGCTTGCAAATATGGCGTTTACTTCTTCATAAAGTTCATCCACTCGCTGCGGATCACAGGTAAAGCTCACGTTTATACTATAGTTTTCATAAGGCCAGCGACTCAATCTGGCGCGCACGCTCACCGAATAAACCCCAGCTAAGTCCTCGCGTAAACGAAGCCTTAAGTCTTTTTCTAAAGCAGCGTTAAGGGCAGACATTGTCATTTGATTCTGATACGTCCACACTGCATCACCAAACAAACTCATAATTACCGTGGCTTTGTCTTCAGTGCCTTTTTCCATATGAATTTGATAGTCACCGCGAAGGGCGTAGTCAGGCAGTTTGTTGCGCGGATCTTTGACGCTAGTGGTGGGTAAGCTCGCTACGTAAGTCGACAAATAAGCATCCATGTCATCTAAGTTAATATCGCCTACAAAAATGAAGGTGAAGTCACTGGAGTTTGCAAATCGCTGTTTGTAGACAGTGTAAATGGTGTCTAAATTTTGCTGGTCGAGCATGCCCACATCAAACTCAACGTTGCGCGGATTATCCGACTGTGTTTTAGACTGTATTGCCGCATAAAACTGTGCACTAGAGCTGTTGTACTTATTTTCTAGCTGAGGTCTGTATGTTTCTTTCAACCATTCAAAGCGCTCAAGATCTTTAACCGGCGCTGTAAAGCGCAAATAAATGCTTTGCATCATGTACATTAAGTCTTCTTTATTGCTGCCTCCGCGCATACTTTCACTATAAGTACTAATGTTCGGGTTGACTGAAAAACGTTTTTCACGCGAAAACTGGGCAAGCTGCTCCGTGTTTAATTCACCTAAGCCCATAAAATCAAGGCTGTTCATAAGCCCAAACGAGCGTAAGTAGGTTTCGTCATCTACAAGGGCATATCCGCCGTCACTGATGGCGGCAAACTGTATTGCGTTTTCTTTAAAGGGAGTGGGTTTTAGGATGATCTTTATGCCATTTGATAATACCCATTCATGCGCATCCCACTTTTCAATACGTCTTTTAGACAGCACGCTGCCAGCCTTAGGCAGCTCGCGCATAAGCACAGACACCTGCTCTTTATCGGCTAAAACCTGAGTAGGGACGCTTTGCACCTGCTGCCAAATTTGCGCTAATTCATCTTCATTAGGCAGTTCACTTAACATATTGGTAGGCGCAGTTAAAAATACCACAGCATTTTGATGGGCGGCCCACTCAATCATTTGCGCCTGCAAATCAGCCAAGATAATTTCATCTATAAACACTTTAGATAAGACATAGTCTTGCGCTAAGCTAGTAATGGGGCCTTCGTTTAAGAAGTACTCCACGTATCCGCCTAAATATGCCGAGTGGCTTAGGGTGTTTTGGCTCTCAAGAGCACTTTCAAACCATTCCAAATACAATCTTTTTTCGGTCGCAAGCTCTTGCTCGCTTATGCCATGGTCAACTACGCGCTTTACTTCCGTTAGCAAGCGCGTAAATGCCGCCTTGGTTTGCTCAGGTTCAACACTGGCTCTAAAGAAAAATTCTTCCGACGTTGGTATTGTTTGATTGGAGCCTATAAGCGCACCTGTAAAGGGACTGCTTGTGTCAAGCGCCAAGTCACTTAAACGCTTGCTTAACACCCCATTCAACAAATTTTTAATCACCTGTTGTTTATACTGTGTTTGCGTAGTAAACGCAGCGAATGGCTTCGTGTTTCGCCACGAACTCGAGAGCGTTATGCCGCTAAGCTCCTCATCTGTAAACACATTAAATACCGCAGAGTCATAAACGTCCAAGTATTGTGCGGGCACAACAACGGGCGTCTTTGGCCGCTTAATATCCCCAAAGTACTTTTCAATTAAACCTTGAATTACTGCCGCATCAAAATCACCCACCGCCACAACCGACATTAGGTCGGGCCGGTACCACGTATTATAAAAGCGAATAAGGTCTTCATGCTTACCAAAGGTAATTATTTCCTGCGTGCCAATAGGTAGACGACTCGCATAATTAGTGCCTGCAAACATAACCGGCCACTGCTGTTTAGCGATACGCTCGCCTACCCCTTTACGCGAGCGCCATTCTTCAAGCACAACCCCGCGCTCTTGGTCTATGGCAGTAGGGTCAAAGGTAACTTTGTGCGCCCAATTTTCGAGTATATGTATCGCCTTTTCAATAAGCTCAGGATTATCGGTGGGTACTCGCAGCTTATAAATGGTGTTATCAAAGCTGGTGCTAGCGTTTAAATGAGCGCCAAAGCGCATACCAATAGACTCTACAAATTCAATAATTTCTTGTTCTTGGAAGTCTTGCGTGCCGTTAAACGCCATATGCTCAGCAAAGTGCGCAAACCCCTGCTGACTATCATCTTCAAATATAGAACCAGTTTTTACGACTAGCCTTAACTCAGCGAAATTTTCCGGTTTTGCATTTTCACGAATAAGGTAATTAAGACCATTGCCAAGGGTTCCCTTTACTATATTTTCATCAACGGGCAAAACATTAGAAAGTTGCTGCACAGCCCTTATGCTTGTGTCACTTGCCACTGGCACACTTGCTGTGGTGACGTTTTTAGCCGATTCACACGCAAAAAGAAAAGCACAAAGGCAGAAAATCAGCAGCAATTTGGCACTTAAAAATCGTGTTTTGCTGACATAAAGGCCGTTGTAAGCATGACTGTTTAGCACGCATTTATCATTGGAAAAGCTCAGTAGCATCTATAAAGGCCTATTTTAATGTGGACGCACATAATATGTTATTTTCACTTTTTTGAGAATGAAAAAGCAGAAGACCTTATTCACATCAGATAAACAAAGTGTAAACCAACACACGCTAGCTCAGCAGCAACCAGTAATGAGGAACAAGGGTTGCCATTGACAGCGCCCACGCTAAGCTGCGCAAAATATGTAAATTAGCACAATAAAGCGCAATATAAACAAGCCGAAGCACGACAAAGGCAACACACCATGCCCCAGTATTCGCATTTTGAGCATCTAGTGCTAATACCAACAAAATTGTTGGTGCAAAATAAGCAATGGCTTCATAGCAGTTTTGGTGCGCCGCAAGTGCTCTAGCCCCTAAGCCCTCTAGGTTAGCCTGCTGCTGACGTGGATGCATATTGTCGTATTTACCTTGCCTTGACATAGCAAAAGCCAAGGGCACTTTTGCAACCATGGGCATGAATATTACCGCTGCAACACATATAATAATGATAAACACTTGATCTCCTTATTTTTACTGACTAATCTAGCTACACAAAATGCACCGTAGCTATATGAAGCATGCACACTACAGTAATTTAACCTGAAAAAGGATACTATCTTGATTGAGTTTTACCAATGAATATATTATTAGTAGAAGACGAACCCACCGTAGCAAGATTGATCCAAAAAGGACTAAGTGAGAGTGGTCATAGCTGTGAACATGCAGACAACGGTAAAGATGGCTTGAGTTTCGCTACGTCAAAACAATATGACGTTATTATTTTGGATCGCATGCTGCCACACATGGACGGAATAGAGGTTCTTAATAGCTATAGGAGCCAAGGTGTAATAACACCAACGCTTATATTGAGCGCAAAAAATAAGGTTGAAGATAAAGTAAAAGGCCTGCGCGCGGGCGCTGAAGACTATTTAACTAAGCCCTTCGCCTTTGAAGAACTATTAGCCCGTATCGAAATTTTGGCTTCTCGCAATGCACCCTTAAGTAATACTAATTTAACCTTAGGTGAACTTGACCTAGATTTGATTAACCGCAAGGTAACGCGTGAAGGCAAAGTAATAGACTTGCAGTCAAAAGAGTTCAAACTGCTAGAATATTTGATGCACAATCCTGGTAAAATTGTCACACGTACCATGCTGCTTGAAAAAGTATGGGAGTACAATTTTGACCCGCAAACCAATGTCATTGACGTACATATTAGTAGGCTACGCAATAAAATAGACAAGGGCTTCGATTATCCTATGATTGAAACTATTCGCGGCGCTGGTTACATGATTAACAACCGTTAATTAGCTAGCCTTTCAAAATGCCCATTAAACAGGAAAGACACCGTGCGAGCCATCTCCGACTATACGAAAAGCTCCAGTTTTGTGGTCAGCGTTTTCTTCATTATTTTGTTAATGGCGGGCGTAGGCTTTAACACTTACACGCTAACCGTGGCCAGCGATGACTTATTAGTACGCGAAACCCAAGCTGCGATTCAAGCCGACTTAGGAGGCTTTCGAAGCCTCTACAACGGCTCAGGCCGTCAAGCTGTAGAACAGGCTATTGACGAACGTATTAGTAATAAAGCCAACGATTTTTTATACTATTTTAAAGATAAAAATAGCACCTACCTAGCCGGTAATTTAGCCCAATGGCCAAGTGAAAACATAGCCCTTTTTAGCAATGGCGTACTCGACATTCAAGTGTCTTTAGGGCAAAAGTACAGCCAACAAGGTAACCCTGCTATGGCCCAAAAAGAGCGAGCCATGGCAATGGTTATTGAATTTACGAATGGCGATAGCCTGTTAGTTGCCCGCAGTTTACAAGACATTGAGTTTGCAGTTGCGCTCGCGCAAACCTCGTCTTGGGTTCTGATAGTCATCGTTTTTGTAATCGCTATCACCAGCTTAGGGGTGTCTTATTATGTGGTAAGTCGAATCAATAATATAGCCGATACCGCCGGAGATATAATCACCACCGGCAATTTAAGTGATCGTTTGTATATTGAGTCGCAGTGGGACGACTTAAGTAAGCTTGCTCTAGTGCTTAATCAACTGCTCGATAAAATAGAGTCGTCGGTAAAGGCCATTACATCAGTTTCAGATAACATTGCACACGATCTGCGCACGCCATTAACCCGTTTGAAAGGACACATAGAAGATTTAAAAGACAGTAAAGAACGCGCTGAACTTATTGAGGAATGCGATAATCTGCACGGCATTTTCAACTCACTTTTACGTATTAGTGATATAGAAAACAGCAACAAAATATCGGGCTTTTCAAACATAATGTTAGACGAAATTTTGGGTGACGCAGTTGATTTATATTCTCCATTGGTGGAAGCAAAAAATATCACCCTGACCTTTGAAACTGACATTATTTTGCTATTTGTAGGCGATAAAGATTTATTATTCCAGTCTTTTGCTAACGTATTAGACAACGCCATTAAATTTACACCAGAAAATGGTCAGATTGCCGTTGAACTTAAACAGCAAGACGTTGCCGTAGTATTTAGTGTAGACGACTCTGGACTTGGCGTAAGTGAAGAAAACATTGTGAACTTAACCCAGCGCTTTTACCGAGAGGACGACAGCCGCACCACTAATGGAAATGGCTTAGGACTTGCACTAGTGAGCGCGATTGTGTCACTTCACGGCGGTAAAATATGGTTCGAAAATTCGCACATTCCACCGCAAAGTGGATTGCGCTGCGCGTTTAGTCTTGTTTCTGCATAAATATGGTGACCTCGGCCATAACAATCCCAAATTTTTTGATATACGACCTGTTCATCATATTGTTGCCATCCATCGCCCAAAACCAATCGTCGAAATTAACGCCGTAAGTGGTGCCGTCAACGTCTAGGTCCATCTCGTAGGCAAAATTAAAGGCGTTGCCATAGGCAATACCTTTGGCTTCTCCTACTATGTCGCCTGCATTGCCTATATAAGTACCATTTGCATTTTTGGTAATGGTCCAAATTCGCTTTGTTGGTCCAGCGCCCATGCCGTAGGTAAAGGTTTCATCTAAGATTAACGCGCCATCTTGGATACTTCCGTCAATGTCAACAACAAAACGCTGCACAATCTCGCCAGAGCGATTTTGGACAATTCCCCATGCCGTTACCTTGCCGTCAAAAAATGCTTCTAATTCAAACTTTGGCTCTTGCGATGTGTAGTTTTCGCCGTCTATTGATATAGAGCAGCCCGCAAATAAGAAAACAGTAGCGACTGCCGTAAATAATTTATACAAGGGACGGATGTATGAAGACTGTTTCATTGTTACCTCTTTATTTTACTAGACCTAGGAGCTGTCGTCTCATCTCGGGCTCAGATGTTTCTTCAGACAGCCATATATCAAAAAACCATATGCTAAATTCTTTGTCATGAACTTTGCCCAGCGGCGTCTCGTTAAGGTAGAAATGGCTAACATTTTCGGCATCTACCACACCGGTTATCATCTCACCTTCTTTGACGTTTGGGAAAATGTCCTGCATTTCTTGATACCATTTTGCCAATTTTACCTCATCATTCATACCTAAATCACGCATTTCGTCAACTGACCTGCTGGCTATTTCTTTGCCTTTGAAATCGCGCAAATACTTAAGCTCCAGCGCAAAAGGTTTATTTTCCTCAAAGGTTCCCTGAGGTGCGATAAGGGACGCATCGTATATATCCCAAAAAATGACTTTTAAGCGAGCCTTTCCTACTAACGCTGGCGCATCAAAATGCGCTTGTAAAGCAACAGGCGATACTTGTGCGCCTGCGTTAAAAGATAAAAAATTTAACATAAAGAGGACCGCCATGGCCCTTTTGATAATTGAAGGTAGCATTAATATTTTGCCTAAGATAAAAACAGATAATATGTAAAACGTATATCATTTAGCTTTAGATTATTAAGTTTGTGTAATCAACACTGTAAGCGGTGCATTATGCATGTTTACCTTGTTAATATGTTATTTTCTAATTTATGTATACGTCTTGTAATCAAAATATAGTCAGTATAAGCGCTGACAGATTTATTAAAGAGCGAAAATGGATTTAAACATACGCTTGCCTTCGCCGGTTGAAGATATAGCAGGACCCTTTATTATCGATGAAAGAAATGCCGATAAAACATCACTTTCAAGCAAAATTTCAGTACTCGTTAAGCGAGATGACTTAATCCATCCTATTATGTCTGGTAATAAATGGCGCAAGCTAAGCGCGGCACTTACCACTATTAGCCAACAGCAATATCAGCATGTTGCCAGCTTTGGTGGCGCTTACTCTAATCATTTACATGCACTAGGGTATGCCTGTGCAGCATTAAATATAAATTTTACAGCAGTAGTAAGAGGCGACTATAGCAAGCGGCTTACTCCTACCTTACAAGACCTGCAGCGGTGGGGTACGCACTTACACTTTGTGTCAAAAATTGAATATAAAAATAAAACAAGCGCGCAGTATTGCCAATTGTTACGCCAGCAATTAAACGCAGATTATCTAATTCCTGAAGGCGGCTCACATGCAAAAAGCATCGTTGGTGTTGGCGCAATAATGACGGAATTAGAAACTCAGGCTCCTGATATTACTCATATTATACTGCCCGTAGCAAGTGCAGGAACCTTAGCAGGCTTAGTCTTAAATGAGACGCTACCTCACGTTAAAATTATCGGCGTTGGTGTATTAAACGGAGAAGGTTATTTAGAAGATTTAGTAAACGGTCTGCTTGCCTCATCAACCCCTAGCTATCAGCGAAAAGAGTGGAAAATATTGCACGACTATCATCACGGAGGATATGCCAAGACAAGTGCATCTTTAAGACAATATGTGAGTGAATTCAATCAGTTTTACGCAGATCAAAACAGACTTAGACCACTTGCCATCGAGCCTATTTATTCGGGTAAGTGCTTTTATGCCTTAAACGCCTTGCTAAGCGCTGATTATTTCCCATCTAATAGTAAAGTTCTTATTTTACACACAGGCGGTTTGCAGGGTGCTCGGTCTTTGCCAGCCAACAAAAATAGTTCCACTTAATAGTGCATTCATTTCTGCACTAAAACACCCTGAAAAAAGAAAACTGAACTTTTAACACAAGGTTGGCGTTAACTATTGCATGGTCAATCAATTAGGCAATTCGGAATGAAAGAGCGCTTTATTTTACAGCAGCACTTACCCTTAGCGCACATGATTAGCAGTGCTTTAGACTTTTGCGAGTCCATGTTATTGCGCAGCGATATGCTCTATCCGTTTGCGCTAATTTGTGCCAATAATGAAATACACAGTATATTTGCAAATGACGAGGGCCAACTCGCTCACGGCGCAATGATTGAATCACTCCAAGCACAAATTCAAGCGCATAAAAATATTGAACCGCGCTATGCAAGTGTGCTGGTTTACGCGGCTGACATCAAGCAGTCAAGCATACCTGATACAGACGCACTAATACTAACAATCACCGACTCCCAAGGCCATAACACCATTACACTGTATCCATTCACACGCGTTAAAAGCGGTATAAAAATAAGCCAGCCCTGTACCTGTGACTTTCCAGACTAAATCGACACTTGTCAGCGTGTCCATCACCTCGTATTATCCGGCAAAAATTGATAGTATCTACATTATTATACTATCAAAACGTTACTGTTTTTAAGGAATTCTAATATGTCAAAAGTATTAATTATTGGCGCGGGCGGCGTGGCCTCTGTGACAGTCAAAAAATGTGCTCGTTTACCAGAGCTGTTTGACGAAATTTATTTAGCTAGCAGGACTATTTCGAAATGCGAAGCACTCCAAAAAGAAGTCGGCATTGACCGTGTTAAAGCGGTGTTTGCAGTTGATGCAGACAGCGCCGCGCAAGTCACTGCGCTTATTCAAAAAGTGCAGCCCGACTTAGTCGTTAACTTAGCTTTACCTTACCAAGACTTGCCCATTATGGACGCCTGCCTAGCCACTAAAACTGACTATTTAGACACCGCCAACTATGAACCCAAAGACGTCGCTAAGTTTGAATACTCATGGCAATGGGCTTATCAGGACCGCTTCAAAGAAGCTGGCATCATGGCCTTACTTGGCAGTGGCTTTGACCCGGGCGTTACAAATGTATATACCGCCTATGCTGCGAAACATTATTTTGATGAAATACATTATTTAGATATTGTTGATTGTAACGGTGGCGATCACGGCCAAGCCTTTGCAACCAACTTCAATCCTGAAATCAATATTCGTGAGATTACGCAAGTAGGCAAATATTTTGAGAATGGAGAATGGAAAGAAACGCCACCTTTGAGTGTGCGCGAAGATCTCGATTATCAAAACATTGGTGTAAGAGCGTCGTATTTAATGTTTCATGAAGAACTAGAGTCTATTGTGAAGCATTTTCCTAGCCTAAAGCGCGCGCGTTTTTGGATGACCTTTGGCGACGCATACCTGAATCATTTAAAAGTGCTCGAAGGTATTGGCATGACCAGCATTACGCCTATCGATTTTCAGGGTCAGCAAATTGTGCCTTTAGAGTTTTTAAAAGCGGTGCTGCCAAACCCAGGCTCATTAGCACAAGGTTACACCGGCCAAACCTGCATTGGTACCTACGTTACGGGTATTAAGGACGGGCAAGAAAAGACCATCTTTATTTATAACAACTGCAGTCACAGCGCATGCTATGAAGAAGTCGGTGCGCAAGCTGTATCCTACACTACAGGCGTTCCTGCCATGATTGGTGCAGCCTTAATGTTAAATAAAACGTGGCATAAACCAGGCGTATGGAACATGGAACAATTTGATCCAGACCCCTTTATGGACATGCTGAATGAACACGGTCTAGCCTGGCATGTTATAAAATGTGAGAGCCCATTTAAATGAACCGACACTCTTTGTTTGTAGATAAGAATATCCCCAGCCCCTGTTTTGTGTGTGAAGAGGACAAACTGCGCGCCAATTTGGTACTTATGCAAGACGTACAGCAGCGCGCCGGCGTAGACATTATTCTTGCACTTAAAGGGTTTTCAATGTGGTCAACTTTCAGCATTGTTAGTGAGTACTTACAAGGCGCCACCGCAAGCTCAGTTTGGGAAGCTAAGCTGGCCAAATATGAAATGGGGAAAGAGGTTCACGCCTATTCACCGGCTTATAAACCGCAAGATATGGACGAACTCATAGGCTTATGCGAACACATTTCATTTAATAGCATAAGCCAGTGGCAACAGTATAAAGACCAGCTATTGGCAAGCAGTGTATCGCCTGGTCTGCGTATAAACCCTGAAAACCAAGAAGCTAACACACCTTTATACGATCCTTGTGCCCCAGGTTCGCGCTTAGGCATTTTGGCAGAGCAGTTAAATGGCGTCGACATAAGTGGCATTGAAGGTTTTCATGTGCATAACTTGTGCGAGTCTGACTCTTTCGCCACCCAGCGTACGCTTGAAGCGATTGAAGATAAATTTGGGCAATATTTGCCCACTTTAAAATGGTTTAATTTAGGCGGTGGACACCTTATGACCGGCGCTAATTATGACCTTGAACACTTAA
>NZ_BAET01000029.1 GCF_000252165.1 Glaciecola punicea ACAM 611 | reverse complement strand
GGGGGGTGAAAACATATATCCTGCGGAAGTCGAGAATGCCATTTTTAACCACCCAGATATTACCGATGTTGCAGTGATTGGTGTGCCAGATGAAAAATGGGGCGAGTCTGTAAAAGCGGTAGTGGTGCTTAGAGCTGAGGCCGTTTTAGACGCAGAGTTATTAACGTTACACGCACGAAAACATATCGCAGGCTTTAAGGTTCCACGAACTTGGGAGCAGGTCGACACCCTGCCAAGAAATGCAAGTGGTAAAGTATTACGTAGAGAGTTGCGCCGCATATTTTCGACCTCGGGTTGATTGTAGTTAATCTGTTCTTCGGTAGCTGGTCGGTGTCACGCCGGTCCACGTTTTAAATGCTCTAAAAAAAGTACTGATTTCGGAGAATCCTGCTTTTAATGATATGTTGTCTATACTCTCTCTCGTTCTACTCAACTTGTAAATGGCGTAGTCTCTGCGAGCATTGTTTTTTATGCCCTGAAAGCTGGTGCCTTCGACTTTTAACCGTCTTCTCAATGTTTGCGGATGAACTGATAGAGTTTGAGCAAGACTTTCTAATGAAGGAATATTCTTTAGATCCCTTTGAATCAACTTCGACACTCTGCTGGACCAATGCGAGGTCTCATATCCTTGAATCGCCATTTCATACGCAGGGTTTTGTAAAAACTTACTTAAACTTTGTTGGTCTTGCACCACAGGCAGGTCCATCGCTGACGCACTAAAAATAAGCTCTGTCCTATCACTGTCAAAAATAACGTTTGTGCCAAGAAACAAAGGACGATATTGGGCTGCGTGCTCAGGATACGCATAGTCAAAATTTGCTTGTACGGGTTGAATAAAGCTATTGCTAAGCCAATTTAACAATCGGTGAATATAATATAGACAAGCCTCATACGCATAACGGTCATAGATAAAAGAGCTTGACTGAGGTGTGAGGATAACGCTTACACCGTCTTTTTGAAAAGCTACTTTTGGAAGTAAGCCTCGATTTACGATCTGATAAAACTGACAATAGCGCTCTAATGCTGAACCCACTGTTGTACTGTGAATTAGACTGTGGCAACAGATCGAGAATGCACCTAACGGCATGGCTTGTTCAAAATGCCCAATCATTTCATCTTGCATTAAATTAGTAATATCCTGCTGTAAACTAATAAAGGACTCTACTGACAAACGCGCATTACGGTTTTCGACAACTTGTGCGCGTATATCATTTTTATTTAGCAATTCTATATAGTTAACGTTTTTATTAGGGATATTTTTTAACAGTGATGCCGCAAAATAGCTTGGAACAGTGATGTTTTTCATTGCACTCGCTCAAATGTTGATAACCAATACTGTAGTTTATTGCCTATTTATTTGTAGACAATCGCCATTGTATAGTAAACCGCCAACGCACTAAACTCCATAGTAGATAAGTGATCATTCACCCTGATCATTACCCCTTGTGTAAAACTAGCAGAGGATGATTTCGTACAATGAGTAATACAGCGTATCTATATGATGCAATTCGAACCCCTCGGTCTAAAGGCAAAAAAGATGGAGCCCTTCATGAAGTAAAGCCAGTAGCATTAGGGGCATGTTTATTGCGAGAGTTACAGTGTCGCCACGACTTAGATACTAGCTATGTTGACGATGTCGTAATGGGATGTGTTATGCCTACGGGTGAGCAAGGCGGCGATATAGCCAAAACTATTGTACAGTTTGCAAATTGGGACGAGAGTGTAGCCGGTGTTCAACTAGATCGGTTTTGCGCCTCGGGCCTAGAAGCGGTTAATTTAGCTGCGATGAAGATTGCATCTGGATGGGAAGATCTAGTTGTAGCAGGCGGAGTCGAATCTATGTCGCGGGTTCCCATGGGCGCCTCCGGCGGTTCATGGCTCAATGACCCCGAAATTAGTCAATATTGTACTGCCGTACCTCAAGGTATTGGAGCAGATACGATCGCTACGCTTGAAGGATGGACACGAGAAGATGTTGACGCCTATGCACTTGAGTCTCAACGACGCGCAGCATACGCTCAGAAAAATGGATTTTTTGATAAATCAGTTGTGCCAATTTTAGACTGCAACAACGTTGTTATTTCAAGTAAAGACGACTTTATTAAGCCTAACAGTACGCTCGAGGGCTTAGGTGCATTACGGCCATCCTTTGAATCACTCGGCGCAATGGGATTTGATCTCTTAATGCAGCGCAAATACCCTGCGATAGTAAAAATCAATCATGTGCACACCCCCGGTAACTCTTCAGGGATTGTTGATGGCGCTTCGGCAGTTCTTATAGGGAGCGAAAAAGCAGGCAAAGATCTTCGTCTATCTCCTCGCGGACGGGTTGTCGCCACTGCAGTATTAGCGACAGACCCTACGATCATGCTACTTGGGCCAGGTCCGGCGGCTAGAAAAGTCTTAGCCCGCGCCAAAATGCAGGTTTCTGACATTGATTTATTTGAAATCAACGAGGCCTTTGCATCAGTTGCCATGCGCTTTATGAAAGACCTTGATATTTCACATGAGATTACCAATGTTTGTGGTGGCGCAATTGCCATGGGGCATCCATTAGGCGCAACAGGCGCTATGCTCGTAAGTACGCTCCTAGATGAATTAGAGCGGCGAAATTTAAAACGTGGATTAATCGCTCTTTGTGTTGGTGGTGGTCAAGGAATAGCAACAATTATTGAGCGAGTATAAACGCTTAATTAATATTACTAATAGATTTGAGAGACATTATGAGCACAAACAATATTCATGGCTTTATTTATGAAAAGGATGCCAACGACATCGCGGTTGTGACAATGAACATGGATGGCTCAGTGAATGCGATGAACGCCCAGTATCGAAAAGCAATGTCTGAAACGGTCGACAAGTTATATTCAGAAGTGTCATTAAGAGGGGTCGTTTTTACCTCTGCGAAAACGACATTTTTTGCAGGCGGCGACCTCAAAGAGATGTTATCTGTTCGTGCGGGAGAAGAAGAACAGCAGTTTCAACAAATACAGTTGATCAAACACGATTTACGTCGTCTTGAACAAATGAAGGTACCAGTGGTGGCCGCCATTAACGGCGCGGCTTTAGGCGGTGGCTTCGAAATATGCCTGGCATGTAACCACCGCATTATGCTGAACCATCCAAAAGTGGTGATCGGTTTTCCTGAGGTCACTTTGGGACTATTACCGGGTGCAGGCGGTGTGGTTCGTTCAGTACACATGCTTGGGATGGAAAAATCGCTACCGCATTTATTAGAAGGTCTCAGCCTAGGGCCTAAGGCCGCGATTGAGGCGGGATATGTTGACACACTTGTAGATGATGCAGACGGATTAATAGAGGCAGCCAAAACATGGATAAAATCGCATTCCGATGACTGGCAACAGCCGTGGGATAAAAAACATCATACAATCCCCGGGGGCGATATTTGGCACCCTAAGATTATTAGTATGCTTGCCATAGCACCTGCTGCTCTGTTTAAAAAAACACGAGGTTTGTTGCCCGCGCCAGAGCGGATCCTGTCGCTTGTCGGCGATACTCTTGCCGTGGATTTTGACACGGCGCTACGCATCGAAGCTAGAGCGTTGGCATATTTAATTACGACACCCCAAGCCAAAAATATTATTACCTCTATGTTCATTCAAATGAACGCTATCAGGCGCGACGCTAGTCGACCAAAGAACATCGGCCCTAATGTGGTGCAAAAGCTTGGCATTTTAGGCGCAGGAATGATGGGTCAAGGAATAGCTTATGCGGCGGCGATTGCCGGTATTGATGTTGTGCTGAAAGATGTAACCAAGAGTGCAGCCGAAAAAGGTAAACAATACACACAAAAAATGCTGGACAAAGGCATATCTAAAGGACAACTGACCGCACAACAAAAAGACGATATTTTGCAGAAGATAAAACCTAGCGATAGCTATCAAGATCTTATCGGATGTGACCTGATCATCGAAGCGGTATTCGAAGATTTGGCGCTGAAGACAAAGGTAATTGCGCAGGCACAAGAAGTCGTTGGGGAAAAGGTTATTTTTGCAACCAACACCTCAACGTTACCTATTACACAGATCGCCAGTTCCGTCCTTTTACCTGAGCGGATTATAGGTATTCATTTCTTTTCGCCAGTAGACAAAATGCCCCTGATCGAAATTATCTGCGGTGAACGCTCTAGCGAGCAAACATTAGCGATCGCGTTTGACTTTGTGAAGCAAATTAAAAAAACGCCAATTGTCGTAAACGATTCGCTTGGTTTTTTTACTTCAAGAGTGTTCGGTACCTTCATGGATGAAGGTGCGCGCTTACTAATGGATGGCCTTGATCCGGTGCTAATCGAGTCGCTTGCAAAACAAGTGGGTATGCCAGTTGGTCCACTGGCGGTACAAGATGAAGTAAGCCAAGAACTGTCAAAAAAAGCAGCGGCCACTCATCGCGAAATGGGCGTGTTTTGTTCGCTAGGCGATAACTCAGCTAATGTCAAAGTAAGTGAAAGACTAATAAAGGAATACAGTCGAGGTGGTCGTTATCACGGCGGTGGCTACTACAACTATGCAGAAGATGGTAGCAAGGCAATTTGGCCAAAATTGTATTCGCTATATCATAAGCCTGAGGTAGAAATTTCATACCAAGATATAAAGGACAGAATACTATTCAGGCAAGTAATTGAATCCTTGAAATGTTTGCAAGAAGGCGTGCTTCGAAGTGTAGCAGATGGCAACATCGGATCGCTATTAGGGATAGGCGCTCCTAAATGGACGGGTGGCTATATTCAGTTTGTGAATACCTATGGCTTAGATAATTTTATAAAACGCTGCGATGAGCTGGTTTCGCTTTACGGTGAACGCTTTGTTGCGCCTAAAATTGTGGTTGAAAAAGCAGCACAGCACCAATATTTTGATTAAGAGGTTAGTTTTACATGCTCAAACGAAATTTTACTGAAGAACAGCAACTGTTTAGGGGATCTTATCGCAAGTTTTTACATCAAGAAATCGTGCCTAATATCGAGAAATGGCGGAGCGAAGGCATCGTTTCACGTGAAGCGTTTACGAAAGCAGGAGCAAACGGTTTTTTAATGGTGTGGCCAAACGAAGAGTTCGGTGGACTTGGCGATAACGACTTTAGATTCGAACAAATAATCATTGAAGAAAATCAATACGCTTTGACTGCTGATTGGTATTGTACATTGCATAGTCGTCTAGTTGGGCCCTACCTGACTAGATTTGGCAGTTCGGAGCAGCAGCATCGTTTCTTACCTAAATGTGTTACCGGCGAGACGATCTTAGCAATAGCAATGACAGAGCCTGATGCAGGAAGTGATCTTGCAGGGATACGCACTAACGCAATTGCCCAGGGTGACCACTGGCTGTTAAACGGTTCAAAAGTGTATATTTCTAACGGTATTAATGCTGATGTAATTGTGGTTGCGGCCAAAACTGATCCTAAAAATAACCCGCGCCAAATTGGCCTGTTCCTTATTGAAGGCGGCATGGAGGGATTCAATCGAGGCTCAAATTTAGAAAAAATGGGTAAGAAAGCGCAAGATACCGCTGAACTCTTTTTCGAAAATGTCAAAGTACCCAACAATAATGTGTTAGGAGATCCAACAAAGGGGTTTTCTTATTTGAAAGAGGCATTAGCTGAAGAGCGTTTGATATGCGCGGTAGAATTCATTGCTGCAGCGCAGAAAGCCTTTGATATTACGCGCGCGTTTACCATTGAACGTAAGTTGTTTGGTCAGGTGTTAGCTGACTTTCAAAATACCCAGTTTCAACTCGCACAACTGCGCGCTGAAATAGATGCCCAGCAGATTTATATTGATCAACTAGTGGTGGCGCTCAACGCTGATTGCCTTTCACCGGTAGATGCTGCAAAAGCGAAACTGCTTACCAGTGAGTTGTTATGCCGAGTTGTTGACGAAGGAGTGCAATTGCACGGCGGCGCAGGCTACATGGACGAATATCCAATCTCCAGAATGTTCACAGATGCACGCATAGGGCGCATTTACGGAGGGTCCTCGGAAGTCATGAAACTCATCATTGCTCGTGACATCGCAAGAGAAGACTATACTAATTTTATTGAGCGTGATTTTTATTAGTGGTTTCAATTGAAAGCGGCATTAAGGTGCTTCAAGCAAAGACCATCGTTCAGTAACTATGAAGATTTTGTGAAGACAAAAGGAACATCTCAATGGGTGCATTAGACGGCATAAAAGTGATTGAAATGTCTGGTTTAGGTCCATGTCCGTTTGCTGGAATGCTTCTTGCTGACATGGGTGCTGAGGTAATAAAGGTTGAGCGCAGCACTCACCGAGATCCTCTTTATGAGAAAGACATAAGTGCACGTGGGAAAAAATCGGTGGTCCTTAACCTGAAGACTGCCGAGGGCAGAGAAGTCTTGATGAGGCTTATTCAGTCCGCCGACGTCCTCATTGAAGGATATCGTCCCGGCGTTGCTGAGCGATTAGGGTTTGGACCTACGCAGTGTGAGGCGATTAACGACCGTTTAATTTATGGTCGGATGACAGGATGGGGGCAAGTTGGCCCGCTTGCTGGATGTGCTGGCCACGATTTGAATTACATCGCAGTATCGGGTGCTTTGCACGCCATCGGGAAATCAGGTGAGAGCCCAACTATCCCACTGAATATTGTTGGCGATTTTGCTGGGGGAAGCCTGTTTTTAACCAACGGCATCTTAGCAGCGCTATTCGAACGCACAAGGTCTAATCTTGGACAAGTGGTAGACGCGGCTATGGTGGATGGTGTGGCTAATCTTATGTGGATGTATCACAGTTTTAGTGACGTCAATCAATGGAACGTTTCCGAGCGCGGAACTAATCTATTAGATGGTGGTGCATTCTTTTACGATACTTTTGAAACATTTGATTGTCGTCATATTGCTTTAGCGTCTATTGAGCCACAGTTTTTTAAAGAACTTATTGAGTTAGCAGAACTAGATGTCACACTATTTAACACGACATCACAATATGACCGCAAACAGTGGCCGATATTGAGGCAGGCCTTAGCAAAGATATTCAAACAAAAAACTCAACAGCAGTGGTGCGCTATTTTAGAAGGAACAGACGCATGCTTTGCGCCCGTGTTGACCCTTAAGGAAGCACCTTTGCACCCACACAACGTAGCTCGCGAAACATACTTGAATGTTGAAGGGCAAGTTCAGCCAGCACCGGCACCGCGACTGAGTCGAACACCTTCAAGGGTTCGACACGGCAAGCATGAAGCCGGCGTTGATACATACGACCTGCTTGCAAAACTAGGCTACTCGGCAGAAGCAATTAGGCAGCTTAAAATGAACGGCGCGGTGGGCTAATCACATCGAAGAAAAATACCATGGATGTGACGAAATTTAGTGGGCAATAAACACCCTACTTCGTCTAATCTTAGAAATTAGAAACACGTTACACTTAAGGGATATTTAAGCATGGCAAATACAATCCACATAGAGCTAAAAAAAGCGGTGGCGTATATTACGTTGAATAGACCTAAATCGCGAAACGCATTTAATCATGAGATGCGACTAGCGTTCTTAAGTGCACTGGAAGAAGTGGAGCTCGACCCGGCAATAAGGATTATTCTGATTATCGGTTCAGGACAAGGATTTTGTGCAGGGGCCGACATAGCAGAAGAAATTCCCGATATAGATGGCCACATCACGAAGCAATTACAAAAAGAGTATGCACCTATCATAACCGCTATCCGCGAGTCGAAAAAAATCGTTGTAAGCTCTGTGCATGGTGCTGCAGCAGGCATAGGTGCGTCCATAGTTATGGCAAGTGACCTTGCAATTATGGCAGACACAGCTTATCTGTACAGTGCATTTGGTGCAATTTCGTTAATACCAGATGGAGGCTTTCATTGGCTTTTAGCTAACACTGTTGGCCCAAAACGTGCACTTGAAATGATTCTTGAATCACAGCGCTTAGATGCACAAACCTGTCGAACACTTGGCTTGATAAATAAAGTTGTTACACATGATGAGTTAGCCTTTGCTACCGCTCGTTGGGTAGCGTCGTTGGCCGACGTACCACCGCTGACGGCGTCCCTTAGCAAGGAAGTTTTGCGAAATGCCAATAACCAAACACTATCACAAAGCATGGATTTGGAAGCAAAACTACAAAACATGTGCATTCAAAGCGATGATTTTAAAAAGCGCAAAGCACTGTTTCTTAACGGTCGCGCGTTAAAACAGGGGCAATAAAGTATGGATAAACTCGTAGATATTGCGGGACTTGTGTCCCTTAAAGGCAAGACAGCACTAATTACCGGGGCCTCAAGTGGTCTTGGCGCCTATTTTGCTGAAGTCTTGGCGGAGTTGGGCGCTGAGGTTATCGTTGCTGCACGTCGTGAAGACCGTTTACGTAAATTGGTCGACAAAATTCATCAAAAAGGGGGCCTTGCGCACGCGGTTGTCATGGATGTTGAATCTACACAAAGCGTTCAAATGGCGTTTGAAAAAGTGGACAGCGTGGTAAAGAACTTAGATATTTTGGTTAATAACGCCGGCCTTAGCTCTACACCTTCAAAATTCGTTGATCAAGATGATGAATGGGAATACATCATCGATGTGAATTTAAAGGGCGCATGGCGAGTCGCCAAGCAAGCTGCAATTCGCATGGCATCTGCGCAACGAGGTTGTATTGTTAATATTGGTTCAATTTATAGTCATTGTACTGGGCTTCAAAAAACGGATTACGTTGTATCTAAAACTGCGCTTGCTCAGTTAACGCGCAATATGGCACTTGAGTTGACACGTTCAGGCGTACGTGTAAATACCCTGAGTCCTGGGTACTTTGCGACTGAAATAAACGAAACGCAATTGAACTCTGAGCGCGGCAAGGAATATATTAATAAGTTGATTCCGCAAAGGCTGGGGCATTATCATGAATTGATCGCACCTTTATTGCTTTTGGTAAGTGATTCAGGCTCGTTTGTTAATGGAATAAGTTTGGTAGTTGATGGCGGAAGCTTGCTGCAACCGGTTTAATCTGGTGAAAGTCGGGTTTTGCACTGTTTGGTAGGCAAAGTTTATAGAGGTTTGGTTATGATATTAAAAAAAACATTAGCATTGGTCACATGCGGAATACTGATAGTCCCGCTATTTTTATACGCTGAGAGTGCAGATAAAAAGGCGACTGATATTAGCGACGAAACAGCCAGCATTGAGTCAGTCGATTGGACGATGCATGGTTTGGATGAGGAAGAGACGAGATTTAGCAAACTATCACAAATCGATGCATCTAACGTAGACCGGCTCGGGTTGGCATGGTCATACGATCTTGAATCAACGCGCAGTGTCCAAGCTACTCCCATAGTTAAAGATGGCGTAATGTATGTAACCTCTTCTTGGTCAATCTTACATGCGGTTGACGCTATCACTGGCAAGCGGCTTTGGGTATATGACCCTGAGGTACCAGGCGACTATGCATCAAAAGGTTGCTGCGGAGTGGTAAATAGAGGTGTAGCTTACCATGATGGTAAGATCTTTTTGGGTGCCTTTGACGGCTATCTACATGCCCTAGACGCAAAATCGGGTGCGCTTATTTGGAAGCAAGACACGCTTGAACGCAGAGGCGAGTTTTCGTACACCATCACCGGTGCGCCGAGAATTGTAGCAGGCGACAAAGTTATTATCGGTAATGGCGGAGCTGAGTTTGGTGTACGCGGCTACGTAACCGCTTATAATGTTGATACCGGCGAGCAGCAGTGGCGATGGTACACAGTACCTGGTGACCCCAGCAAGCCTTTCGAAAATGAAGCTATGGAGATGGCGGCAAAAACATGGGATCCCTCTGGCAAGTATTGGAAAGTGGGTGGTGGTGGTACTGTTTGGGATTCCATGGCGTATGACTCGGACCTAAATTTGCTTTACATAGGAGTAGGGAACGGTTCCCCATGGAATCGTGATTTTCGCTCTCCAAGCGGCGGCGATAACTTATTTTTAGCCTCCATTGTGGCCTTAAACCCTGATACAGGCGAGTATGTTTGGCACTATCAAGGCACGCCAGGTGACACATGGGATTATACGCATACTCAACAGATCACATTAGCTGATCTGGTTATTAAAGGTGAGTTGCGAAAAGTTGCTATGCAAGCGCCAAAAAACGGATTCTTTTATGTTATAGACCGTGTAACAGGCGCGTTTATATCGGCAGAAAACTTTGTTGAAGTTAATTGGGCAACTGGAATTGACCAAAACGGCCGACCCATAGAAACCCCTGGCGCAAGAGTAAAATCTGAATCTGTAGAAATTGTGCCGTCATCCTTTGGCGCTCATAACTGGCATTCTATGAGTTTTAATAGCGATACTGGGCTCGTCTATATCCCAGCACAAGGTATTCCGCTCTCCGTTGCTCCTGACCTAAAATGGGAGCATAACACCTACAAGCCTGGCTCGACAATGTCAGGTACAAACTGGAATTTAGGATACCTTTTCCATGTTGCATTTCCCGAAACTGAGCCGTTTGGAACTCTAATCGCTTGGGATCCAGTTAACCAAAAAGAAGTTTGGCGTTCCGAATATATTTCTCCTTGGAATGGTGGCACTTTAACCACTGCGGGTAATCTAGTTTTTCAAGGTACCGCAGATGGCCGATTCATCGCTTACAATGCTACTACTGGACAGCCTTTATGGCAAACACCTGTTACCTCAGGTGTTATTGCTGCGCCCATTACTTGGTCTAAGAATGGTCGTCAGTATGTCACCATAGCGGTGGGTTGGGGCGGTATTTATGGCCTGCTTAACAAAGCGACTAAATACGCTACCAAGGGTAAATTGTTTACGTTCGAGTTAGACGGTCAGGCGATAATGCCAAAAGCGACATTATCGACCCGCACTAATTTAGTTGCCGGTGTACCTTATAAGCCAGAGCATGTTGCTAAAGGTTTGGAACTGTATGTGGCGAATTGCTCTTTTTGTCATGGTACGCCTGGCATTGACAGTGGTGGCGTAATTCCGAACTTGGGTTATTCACCGGTGGGTGTGTTAAAAAACGCGAGATTATGGGTAAAAGATGGGATTGCTGTTGACAACGGCATGCCAGCGTTCGACAATCTTTCTGAGGAAGATGTTGAAAAGATAATTGCTTTTGTCCAAGGCACAGCAGATTCGATTCGCCAAGCGTTGGGCACGCAGCCTTCAAAGTCGGGGGACAACAGCCCTATCGAATAAAGTATGTTTTCAATTAAAGTCAAAATTTTATGTACATTCTAATGAGCTTTGTAGCTGCATGGCAGTTTTGCTAAACAGGTATTCTTTTGTTGAAGGTAGAATGGCAAATCCTGCCATTCTATTTTTTATAACGGTAATTTCGGCTAACAACCTTGATAGGTGTAGAGCAACTCATTAGTCACATCACGCTTCCAACCAACTAAACGCGGCCCAAGTTGCACGGGCTCAGGTAAGCAGCCTCTCCTTCTCCAATTTCAAGCGTAACTGTGCTAACAGCTGAAGCTTCAGCTAGTTGATGCTGCTTAACAAACGGTTGGTTAAAGTGCATAAATTAACCTCTATATTGAGTAAAACGAATTTAATGAACGTCACATAATAAGGTTACTTAAGAGCTTATCTTCGCCAGTCCCACCCTATTTATCTTCTTTTTGATGCAGCTAAATATATGCTTGCGCCATGTATGCATCGATAAACATCATTAGACCTACTTATTGCCTATGTTGCTAGCGGCCGATTATAGAGAAAAATAAAAGAGGTAGGTTAGAAACGTGTTGCAGACTTCGAAGCCTAGCGTTAAGTCAAAAAGCGGGTATATGCGCAGCCACAAAATGCTGAATAAATGGCTCTGGCAAGATCGAGACGTTTTAAACAAAGTGATATGCGAATTAAACATTGAGCTGATTTAGATGAATTAATGTCAACGCTTGCCGCAGATCCAAAGTATTTAACGCTCACTAAAATAAGGGGTGCAAGGGCTTTGATACAAGATTTGCTTCAAACAAGGTAGTGCGTCTTGTCAATCAAACCTCGATTGATTTGATTGATAGTAGCGCAGAAACCCTAATAGTCTAAAATCCAGCTTTAAACTGTCGGCATTAGCCCACTTGGCTACGTCTCAATGCGCCGGGCGCGGCGCATTGCAATAAAGCTCTTAACGTAGATAACCAGTGCGAAAATACTGGCGGCCATCATCACTCCCACTCGAAACACGGCAACCATATCGTCCCGTCCAATGGAGCCTATTAGTGGCATGATTAGCGCTATCGTAATCAGTAGCGTCAAACCGGCAACCGCGTGAGCAACAACTTTGTTGTCCTTTTTAAAAAACGGAACCAACAATGCGAGAACGACGCCAAAAATCACGGGGATCAATATCGTCGTAGAGCGCGACTCTGCAGCCACATTCAGATACGCCCAAAGGCCGAATACCACCAATACGGCGGCGTTAAAAATAGTTGCTTGATATGGTTTCATTTATTTCTCTCATTTTATCAGCTCTATAAACACTTCTAGCGGTGGCTTGAAGCCTAAGCGATTTTGGGGCCATGTATTGAACTGGATGTTAACACATTTTGACTGAACACAGCTGGATTAGTTCCCTAGAGTGTCCAGTGCTTGAATGCATTTGCTTAGACAACCAAGTTGCCAATAAGCGGTGACCATAAAGACTATATTTTAATATCTTCACTAAATATTAATAAGTACGTCGTAATCAATAAAATCACGATAGAGATAAGGTCGAGATGTGACCCACCATGGTGAACGGGAAGGGTTAAACACGCCAACGCAATTGCTATTGAAAATGGCAAGTAAGGCCTTAACCGTCCACTATTACACTGTGGCAAATAACAGCGGATCTTCACCAGCGCTAACACAGATCTATAAACGTTTAATGTTAAGCAAATTTTGGCAATACATAAAAGATAGGTACCAATAAAAAAGGCGAAAGTTCTTTTGTACACTCAAAGGTGAACCTGGATTCACTATCGAGTGTGAAGTAGCAGGTGCATCAGAATGCTAATTAGTTGCTTCTTTTATGCTTTTATTTGCCCTAACCCTCATATCATAAGAAACAGTCATCGACTTACCACCGACTCTTGTCAGCACGCCTGTGATATCTAGCAACTGTCCACTTCTTACCTCTATTAAATATTCAATGGTGTGCTTTACGTCAGCCCATCCAATATTATTCTTTTGACTATCTTTACCAGACCATGCAAGCACCCGATTTAGAAAGTGGTAGCTAGCGTCAACGAACATCGCCATATAATGTCGGGTAGTCAAGTGAACATATTTCAGGCAAAAGTAATTCTACATGTTCTTGACGTTTTACTTGCCTGACCAAATCAGTGTGTTAACCAAGCTCTGTCGGATTGCTGTCAGGCCCTAAAAGCAAGTCACCCCCCATTCCAGTCCTGAGGTTAATGATAACGTCTGTAGACTCTTGTCTTATTCTGTCCACAACCTCTTTGTACAAATGAATGTCACGAGAGGGAGCACCGGTTTTTGGGTCACGCACGTGAATGTGAGCGATGGCTGCGCCAGCTTTGGCTGCCGCAATTGCCTCATCGGCTAGCTGTTTGGGAGTAATTGGTAGATGAGGCGTTTTGTTTTCAGTCGGACCTGAGCCTGAAATTGCAGCAGAGATAATTATATTACGATTCATTTAACGTTACGCCCGCTTAGATAAATTCGTTGGAAATTTTGAAAATAATCAACATATCAACAACCCTAGCGCTTTCCTCTAATTAAAACTCACAAAAGCGTTAATTCAGTTAGAAGTGGCGTACGCACAGACAATTAACTAAGACAAGCAAGAGAAATTAGTTACGACGATCGGTATTAAGAAGCGTGCTCGCTGGGTGTTCTCTCCCGTGAAATACTGAGCTCAGGGTCTGCTTTTACTTGTTCAATGAGCCAAGCTTCAAATAACTGAATTTTTTTCTGTTCGAATTTTTCCTGACGGTAAACAAAATACCAATCGCTGTGATGTTTAACGCGCATTTCAGGAAAGGGTTCAATTAACAACCCTGAGGACAACTCTTTGTTAACATATGGCTGCATACCAAGTGCCACTCCCATGCCTTGTAAAGCGGTAGAAATTGAATGGTCGTAGCTATCAAATTGCAGTCCTGACTCTGGGTCAACATTATTACAGCCCACCTCATCCAACCAAATGTACCAATCTTTTTGCGAAGGATAAACCTGCAGTATAGTAAAATTGTTCAGTTGCTCAGGGCGCGACAGTTGCTCCTTTCCAGCAAGTATATTAGGACTACACACCGGAAATACATCGCTAGAAAACAAATATGAGTATTGCAAGCCATCAGCAGCACGACTACCAATCTTGACACAGGCATCAACATCGCTTTTATTAAAATCAACGTCAAATTGCGAAGTGTGTAATCTTACGCTGATATCAGGATATTTGCTTTGAAAGTCGGGCAGCCTTGGTATTATCCAGCGAATAGCTAATGTTGAATATAATTGAATCGTTAATACATCTGATTGTGTTGGTTTTAAAATTAAGCTGGTTCCCTCAGCAATTTTATCAAAGGCATCGCGAAGGATAGGGTAATATTGCTTACCAATTTTAGTGAGTTCCACGGAGCGTGTTTTGCGAATAAATAATTCAACATTAAGTACATGTTCTAGTTGCTTTATTTGATGGCTAATTGCCGAGACTGATACAAAAAGTTCATCCGCTGCGTTTCTAAAAGAACAATGTCTAGCTGCTGCTTCAAAACTTTTTAAAGAATTTAAAGGTGGGATCTTTTTGCGCAAATGAATACCCTCCCAATCTTATAAGTCCAATTATGGTTGAATTAATTGATACCATAAACAAGTAAAATTAGTTTGTCAGAGCCAGTTAGGCATGTCAATATAATGTTAAAAAAGAGACGGTTGATGACGCAATCCGAAAACCACAATAGCCATAGCACCCGTGATATTCGTGTTGCGGTAAAGCACGCGCAGGAAATGTTACAACACAACGCTTTTTCGGCTGCGGAACAACAGGGTAGAGAAATTCTAAAATCTTTTCCTAATGAACCCAACGCACTTTTTATCGTTGGCGTCGCACTCAAAGGTTTAGGTCGCTTTAGTGAAGCTGAAAAAATCTTACAAGCATTGATTGAGCAAACCCCGGACTTTGCGCTAGCTCATCAAGAGCTTGGCATCACACTGCATGCTTTAAAACAAATAACAGCGGCGATAGCAGCATTGAACTGTGCAGTTGAAGTTGACGCTAAGTTAACTCATAGCTGGCGACTTTTATCTAAATTACTGCTAGTGATAGGCGAAAGCAAAGCCTCTGAGAAAGCTTATAATAATTATTTACGATTTTCGGCCAAGCACCCACTTTTAGGCGAAGCGCTACAAGCTTTTATCGACGATAAATTAGCATTAAGCGAGCGCCATTGCCGTAATTTTTTAAAGCAATCCCCAGGTGATGTCAATGGCTTAAGGTTGTTGGCTGAAATAGCAATTAAATTGGGCGTATTTGAGGATGCTGAACTGTTGCTTGTTCGTTGTCTAAGTTTAGCACCAGATTATCACCTTGCTCGTTTAAATTACGCGCATGTGTTGAATAAACGAGAAAAAAGCGAGCAAGCACTATTAGAAATAGAAACTTTAGAAAAATACCAGCCCAACGTGCCGCCTCAGCAAATACTCAAAGCTTCTATTTTGGTCAGGTTAGGGAAGTTCAAAGAGGCTATTGCGCTTTATAATAAATTGATTGCAGCATTGCCTGAACAAGCAAATCTTTATACCAGCAGAGGTCACGCACTCAAAACAATTGGAGAACAAGATGCGGCTATCGCTTCGTATAGGGCTGCGATTGCTTGTAATCCGAATTACGGGGAAGCTTATTGGAGTTTGGCTAATCTAAAGACCTTCGGTTTTGAACAGTCTGAAATACAGCAGATGAAAAAACAGATGGCGATAAAAAATCTCCCTATGTTGGATCGTATCAATATATGTTTTGCATTAGGTAAAGCGCTCGAAGACAACAAAGAGTTTGAACAATCATTCCATTATTATAAATTAGGTAATCAGTTCAAACAGAGCATTGAACGTTATGATGCCGACGAAACGACCGAACTCATTGAACGAACCATTACAACGTGTCAATTACCCATTTTTGAAAAAAATGGTGAGCAGGGTTGCAGTAGAGCCGATCCAATATTTATAGTTGGACTTCCGCGTTCTGGTTCTACGTTGCTAGAGCAAATATTAGCAAGTCATTCAATGGTGGATGGCACCAAGGAGTTGCCAAATATTATTGCGATGGTTCGAAAATTAAGTGACCGTAAAAAACGTAATGAGATCTCAAAATATCCAGAGGTTATTGCCAAGCTTTCTGCACAGCAGCGTCTTGACCTGGGTAACGAATATATAATGAAAACTCAGGTACATCGGGGCGATGCTCCCTTTTTCATTGACAAAATGCCCAATAATTTTGCTCATATTGGATTGATTAAGCTGATATTACCTAACGCAAAAATAATCGATGCACGTCGCCAGCCGATGTCTGCGTGTTTTAGTGGCTTTAAACAATTGTTTTCAGCCGGACAGGCTTTTAGTTACGACTTAGAAAATATTGCCCGCTATTACAAAGATTATCTTCACTTAATGGATCATTGGCACAAAGTGCTTCCTAACCAAGTGCTCACTGTTTCTTATGAAGATGTCGTTAATGATTTTGAAAATCAGGTTAAGCAAATTCTAGACTTTTGTGGCTTACCTTTTGAGCCGAATTGCCTAGAATTTTATAATAACTCTCGTGCGGTCAACACGGCTAGTTCTGAGCAGGTTAGACAACCTATCAATACAAAAGGGCTCGATGCATGGAAGCCTTTTGAAGAGTTCCTTTCCCCATTGCAAAGCAAATTGTCATCCATATTGTGATAATTAGTCATCTGTATGTTTCTCTTGGGGAAAATGAGGTACCGATTAAAAGAATGATACAAGCACATTTTCTGCTTAAGGGTGGTTCAAAAGAATGTACCTGAGAATTTTAAAATATTATAAGAATGAATCTAATATTTTATATTTATCTATATAATCCATAAGTTTAAATTTATTTTAAGATAAGTACTTATATTCTATATAGCAGCTAAAAGCTTTATATGGTTTAGTTTTATTCAATCATAGGAGAGATATAATCGTTTGTTTTTAGTACGTTCATATTGCTACCATCAAATTTGTGTTAACAATCTGTTAAGTGAATGTTAACTATTCAGGGTGATATTGCGAGTCTAAGTTCTATTTTGTCGGGCTTTGCGACTTGCTCGATAAACATATTATAAGGGTACATACAATGACTGATAAGCATCTAAAAAACAAAACGAGGTCTATCCGACTAAACCCCCTAATTGCGGCAATGCGCAATTCTATTAACGACAAAAACGTTCAAAGTATTGCTTTGTCAGTAATAATGGTGGGTGGCATGGCAGCGATGCCTAGCGCCAATGCACAAGACCTTGATACGGCTCAGGCCGAAACTGATACTAAAGCGTCGTCTCAGGGTATGGAAACAATAATAGTTACGTCACGCAAGCGTGTTGAAAATCTTCAAGATACTCCCTTAAGTATCACCGCATTGGGCTCCACTAAGTTAGATGAATTAGGGATCGAAAACTTCGATGATTACGCATTGATGTTACCGAGTCTCTCTTATCAATCATCAGGGCCTGGTTTGTCACAAGTCTACATGCGTGGAGCATCAGATGGTGGCAGTGGAAATGCATCAGGCTCTCAGCCAGGGGTTGCTATTTACTTAGATGAACAACCGGTAACCGCTATCGGGCGAAATCTTGATTTACATATTTATGATATAGAACGAGTGGAAGCAATTGCCGGACCGCAAAGCACATTATTTGGGGCCAGCGCCCAGTCAGGCACTATCAGGATCATTACCAATAAACCTCAAATGGATTTTTTTGAAGGTGGTTTTGATGTTAGTTATGGTACTACAAAAAGCGGCGATGCTAGTCACTCATTAGAAGGATTCGTTAATCTTCCGGTAAGTGAAAATATTGCAATCCGCTTAGTTGCTTGGACCAAAAAAGATGGCGGCTATATTGATAATATAGCCGGCACACGGACTTATGGATTGTTAACTGATGGTGGAAATTTCTCAACAGTTGAAGAAAATAATGATGCTTTAGTAAAAGAAAATTTCAATGAATTAACCAATAGCGGAGCTAGAGTCGCTTTAAAAGTAAATCTTAATGATAACTGGTCAGCAACAGCAAGTTACCTGACTCAAAAGCAGGAGACAGAAGGTGTATGGTTTCAAGACTCAGAAAATCCCAGTGGTGAAATTAATGACTTAGAGGTTCAACGTTTTTTCCCAGATACAATGGATGATGAATTTAATCAAGCAGCACTCACAATAGAGGGAGATTTAGGTTCTTCTAGCTTAGTGTATGCAGGCTCATTTATGGAGAGAGACGTACAGTACTTTAATGATTACTCCGACTATGCAGACTACTTTTCTACTAGTTGGATTCAAACTTATGGTTGTGAATATTATGGTACTGCAGATGCAGATTGTTCAAGTATGGCCATTTTTTACAATGATGATAATAAATATAAACGCAATACTCATGAACTGCGTTTGCAATCAACAGACAACGACTCACTGCAGTACATTGTTGGTTTATATTATGAAGATGCCAGTCATGACTACCGCCAAGAATGGGAAATGAATGGCATGGCCCAAGGAGCTGATTTTAGACAGTTTGGTGAGGCCAACCTGTGGTATTTAACGGATCAAAAGCGGGCAGATAAGCAGTCGGCAGTGTTTGGTGAAGTGAGCTATTCATTTACCGACCAACTCACCACAACGTTGGGTGCTCGGTGGTTTAAAAATGAAAGTACATTATTAGGAGTGTCTGGTTACGGACTGATTGCTCCAGGCTCTCCTATTATTAACGTTGATAGCAAAGATGACGACAGTGATAGTATTTTTAAATTCAATCTAAGCTATAAACTTGACGATAAAAAGATGGTCTATCTCACGTGGTCTGAAGGTTATCGCCCCGGTGGCATAAACCGAGACGAAACGGCATTGGTGCCGCGTATCTACAAACCTGATATTGTGACAAATACAGAGCTTGGTTGGAAAACCATGTGGTTGGAAAATAATCTACGTTGGAATGGCGCTGTTTACCATATGCAATGGGATGATATGCAGTTTACCCGCTATGATGCATCGTATGGTTCTCCTGTTGGTTTAACAATCAACGCCAGTGAATCAACAATTGTGGGTATTGAATCTGATCTCACCTACCTACTAACAACAGACTGGACTGTATCAGCCGCATTTAACTTTAATCAAGCTGAGTTATCTGCTGATTTACTAGTCGGCAGCAATTTATCACCTGACGGTACTGAACTTCCCAACGTGCCCGACTTTAAAGGGAATCTAACCAGTCGCTATAACTTTGCTATTGGTGATTATAGAAGCTTTGCCCAAGTCGTTTATGCCTATGTCGGTGAGACATACAGTGATATTTACAAGTATAAAACTAGTGATTTAAACCTAGACCGACGTGATATTAATAGCAGCTATAGTATTGTAAATTTATCCGCAGGAATAAATATGGGTAGCTGGGGAGTCAACTTATATGTCGATAACTTGACCGATGAACGTGCTGAGCTATCGCGAGGCAGCGCACGCTGGGACAGCACTGTAACAGTCAATCGCCCTAGAAATCTCGGGATCAGGTATCACATGTTATTTGAATAAATATCTTCTCGCGTGTCTTCGCTGGTTTGCTAAATCCAGCGAAGACACGCACCTCTTTCTTCTAATTTTTTAATATTCACCTTTGTAATATGAGGACATTCTAATGACTGTTGTTAATAACGGATTGAGCCCAGAGCATGTCGTGCTTGTGACAGCTGGAGCCAACGGCATAGGCCGTAAAATAGCCGAAAAGTTTCTGGGATATGGTTGTAAAGTGCATGTCTGCGACATTGATAAAAAGGTCATCGCTGACTTTCTTGAAGCAAATCCTAGCGCGACAGCCTCGGTGGCTGATGTTGCAAATGTTGATCAAGTTAAGCAAATGTTTGCTGATTTAATGGTTCATTATCAACATCTGGACGTTTTAGTAAATAATGCTGGGATCGCTGGCCCTACAGCGCTTGTTGAAGATATAGACCCCGACGATTGGGCGCGCACCATTAATGTTGATTTGAACGGACAATTCCATTGCACCAAGTTCGCAGTGCCCTTATTGAAAGCAAATGGGTCGGGCAGTATTATTAATATCTCTTCTAATGCTGGTTTTTTCGGTTTCCCAATGCGCTCGCCTTATGCTGCATCTAAATGGGCACTTATTGGCTTAACAAAAACATGGGCGATGGAGTTAGGTCCACATAATATTCGAGTCAATGCCTTATGCCCAGGCAGTGTCAAAGGAGATAGAATTGACAATGTTATTCGTCTTGATGCAGAAAAACGTGGCGTTACGCCAGATGTGGTGAGAGAGATATATGCAGAGCAAAGTTCACTGCGGCTTTTTGTTAGTCCCGATGATATTGCGAATATGGCCGTATTTTTAAGCTCTGACCTAGGAGCCAGTCTTTCCGGGCAGGCTATTGGAATTGACGGTCATACCGAAAATTTATCTAGCAAATTTTAAATAATAGACGCAGCTGTTGTTAATCGATAATTATTAATTAAATACAGCCCAGCGTGACTTAATTCGATGAAATAAAAAATTGGAAAAAATAATGAAAGCAGCTTGGTTTGAAAAATTTGGTACACCCGCAGACACAATAATTATAGGTGAACAACCAAAGCCTATTGCGGGTGATGGTCAGGTATTAGTAAAATTAAAAACCACAGGGGTTAATCCTTCAGATGTTAAAAAGCGCATTGGCGCCTTTCCTAATCTATTAGATAACGGTCATATCATTCCACATAGTGATGGCGCTGGGATCATTGAAGCTGTGGGTAAAGGAGTACCTGAAAGTAGGATAGGTGAACGAGTTTGGGTTTATCAGGCGCAGTATGCTCGCCTTCTAGGAACGGCGGCTGAATACGTCGCAATTGATGCCTCTCGAGCGGCCACGTTACCGAGCAATACATCGTTTGAAATAGGCGCTTGTTTAGGTATTCCAGCAATGACTGCCCATCGAGTTATTTCATCCGATGGCTGTGTTAAAGGCCAAACAGTGTTGGTAACCGGCGGCGCTGGTCGTGTTGGCTACTATGCTATTCAGTGGGCTAAACTTTCTGGAGCTAAAGTTATTACAACGGCAAGTAACCCAATAGATGAAGCAAGTTGTATCGAAGCCGGTGCTGATTTCGTGGTTAATCATCGCGATGTTAACTGGGGTGATAAAGTTCAAGAAGTGAATGATGGCGAAAAAGTTGATCGCGTTATTGATGTTGAGTTTGGCTTCAACTTACCTGAAGTACTTAAGTGTATCCGCATTGGTGGTGTCATCGCCACTTACGGAAACACCCAGATAAAAGAACCGAAATTACCTTTTTTCCAAATGATGTTTATGGATCTGACTATACGCATGACCATAGTGTATGCGATGCCAGAGTCAGCTAAACAGCACGCTATCGACGATATCTACAAAAGATTAGCAGCGGGAGAGTTGAAACATAGAGTGACTCATATACTTCCTTTTAAGCAAATGGCAAAGAGTC
>NZ_BAET01000030.1 GCF_000252165.1 Glaciecola punicea ACAM 611 | reverse complement strand
ATGAGTTAATAGAAGAAAGTGGATTACGCGGAAGCGTTGTCGTTGATATAGAAGCGTAAATTATAGTTTTAAAGGACCCAACTCATCATGAATACATCGCTATTCTCTAAAAGATTTATTTGTTTTCTTCGTTGGGGCCTATTAATTTCTCTGCCCTTTACTATTGCCTCTCAGGTTAGCTATGCAAGTGAACCGATATCAATTGAAGTAACCGCGGGCAATGAAATATTGATTGGCCAGTATGCTGATCAATCAGAAAACGTAGCCGCTTTTAAGGGTATTCCATACGCTGCGCCACCAGTAAATCAGCGTCGTTGGCAAGCACCAGAAAAACACCAACCAAGATCAGGAAAACAGTTGGCAATTCACTTTGCCGACGCTTGCTTTCAAGACAACTACAATACTCAATGGTATCAAAAAGTAGGTAAAGCTTTTGGTGCCTCACCTGAGATATTCACTGATCCAACCTTTAGTGAAGATTGCCTATATCTAAATGTTTGGACGCCATCGTTGCACAAGGACAATAAATTACCGGTGATGGTTTGGATCCATGGCGGCAGTAATAAGGCTGGCTGGTCATACGAAGCAAATTATATCGGCGCTCAACTTGCGCAACAAGGACAAGTGATAGTCGTTAGTATTGCCTATCGTTTAGGTGTTTTTGGTTTTTTCTCACATCCTGAATTAACACACAGCACAGCGCCTGCAAATTTTGGCTTGTTAGACCAAATCGAAGCACTGAATTGGATCAATAAGAACATAGCGCAGTTTGGTGGTGACAGTTCAAATATAACGCTCTTTGGCGAATCAGCTGGTGCAGCTAATATTGGTAATTTAATTTTATCACCGCTCGCTGATGGACTATTTCAGCGTGCAATCAGTCAAAGCGGTGGATTCCAGCTGTGGAATAATGCCGATTTAAAAAGCCAGCAAACGTTTGGTCATGACTTAGCCAGTTCTCTGGATATGAAAGACAGTTCACTGTCGATGCTAAAAAAAACCTCGGCAAAAGTTCTTTTTAACAAAGCAAAACAAGATTTCTCTGAATATTACTATGGTGCCGCCGTGGATGGAAATGTGCTTCCTGATACGGCGTTGAATTTGCTTTTTAGGCAAAAGCAAAAAGTTGATCTGCTTATCGGTAGCAATCAAGATGAATGGTTAATGTATTTAGATAATTCCTCCGAAAAACTTGCACAAATGATAAATTCATACCCCAAGGAAATTCAAGACATATTAAAAAAACGAGCACAACAAGAGCCAAGTATTGCGCGGGGACATGATCAAACATCGACCTTAATGGACATGGTTTGCCCGGGCTATGCGTACGCACAACAAATAGCTAAATCAGATAAACGTGCTTATATTTATCGCTTTAAACGAGTTCGAACAGGCAGCGGTGGAGACAAACTGCAGGCCTATCATGGCGCAGAAATTCCCTATGTATTTAATACTCATGATGACTGGCTAACAACAAACAAAGACGACGAAATGCTAACCACGGCGATGATAAGGTATTGGACTAATTTTGCTAAAACTGGGGATCCCAATGATGAAAAATTGACTATTCTGCCTATTTGGCCTCAATTTGATGAAAATGATCCAAAAGTGCTAGCTTTATCAGAGCAAATATCTGTCATTGCTGCACCTGATTTCTCAATTTGTCAAAAAATATTGCCCTTCTTAAAATTAAACTCAAAAAAACTATAATAATAGAGGAGCGTTAACTTGAAGCAACGAATTGATAAAACTGGTTTTGTTGCAACTATTGCTGTGATGTTGTTAATGACGGTACCTTTAATGATTGCACCAGAATTATCATCAACCGTTATGCAACGAGCCTACGAATATATAGGCAGTAATTTTGGTTTTCTGTATGTTTTTCTTGCGTCGACAATATTACCTCTGCTTATTTGGTTAGCCTTTGGTAAATATGGCAGTATAAAATTCGGCGATGCAACTGATAAACCTGAATATAATAATTTTGCTTGGAGTGGCATGTTATTTTGTGCTGGTGTGGGTGCCGGATTACTATATTGGGCGACTATTGAGTGGGCTTTTTACTATCAAACACCTCCGTTTGGTGTTGAACCCATGTCAACAGAAGCGGCTAAGTGGGCATCATCATATGGATTATTTCATTGGGGAATTAGCGCATGGGCCTTTTATTGTTTGCCCACTTTAGCGATTGCTTACCCATATTATGTTAAAAAAATCCCAATGCTAAAGTTCAGCATCAGTTGTCATCACGTATTAGGAGGTAAGGAAAACTCTCTTGCTGGCCGTTTTATCGATTTTCTTTTTCGCATAGCGCTGATTGGCGGCGCAGGCTCATCTTTAGGCTTCTCAACACCTTTGATTGCCGAAGGTATTGCGAGGCTAATTGGTATAGAGTCAAATTTTACGCTTGAGGTCCTCGTGGTCTGCACGTGTGTCGCAATTTTTGCAACAAGTGTTTATTTTGGCTTAGAAAAAGGCATGAAACGATTGAGTTCAGCCAATGTTTGGTTATCGTTCTCATTGCTTGCATTTCTCCTGTTTGCAGGCCCAACAGTATTTATATTCAAAGCGAGTATAAGTGGTCTAGGCACCGTTCTACAAAACTTCATCCAAATGAATACTTGGGCAGACCCTTTTACAGAATCAAATTTTGTTGAAAACTGGACTGTTTTTTATTGGGCTTGGTGGGTCGCCTTTGGTCCATTTGTGGGTATTTTTGTTACTCGTATATCAAAAGGAAGAACCATGAAAGAAGTTATCGTTGGTATGCTCACTTTTGGTACTATCGGTGGCTCACTGTTTTATATGATTTTTGGTAATTTCTCCCTATATCAACAGCTTTCAGGTAATCTGGACGTGATAACGCTTATGAATGAAAGTGGCATACCCGAGGCAATTATTACCGTTTTTGAACAGTTACCCCTGTCTAATATTGTTATTGGCTTATTCTGTATTGTTTGTATTATTTTCGTAGCAACAACTTATGACGCGGCTTCTTATGTCCTCGCCAGCAGCGCGACGGCCGAACTTCCTGTGGGGGAAGACCCTCATCGCCTTCACCGAACATTTTGGGCACTAACATTAGCTTTACTGCCTATTTGTTTAATGTATGTCGGAGGCTACAAAATAGCACAAACTGCTGTGTTAGTGGTGTCATTACCTATTTTATTTGTATATATGATAATGACTTACTCGTTCTTAAGCTCATTAAAAAAAGACTATGGAGCGACTTAAGCATAATCACGGTTAAGCAACCTTAAATTCTACAAATAGCTTCAGCTTCATTGAAGCTATTACTTTTCTCTATTTCGGTGTATTTGTTATGAAAATTTTGTCTAAAACTGTTTTGCCATCACCCTCTTATGCTATTCCTAAATTAGGTATTATTGCCGCCCCTGGCTGGATTGATCCAACCGCTAGAGAATTTTATAGTTTATGCAACCAAGCGGTTGAAATAGCTCAAACGATTATGCCCCCGGTAGGTTTTGATTATAGTTTTGAACAAATAGAACAGCTAGAACCTCATATTAAAACTGCGGCTCAGTTATTAAAAGACTCGGGTACTGAGCTAATCATTCAAGTAGGCCCCGCTTTTTCTTATTTCAATGATTATACATCTGCAGGAGCTCGGGCATTGCAACAGCGTTTAACGGATGCTTGTGGATGCAAAGTCATACTCAATGGTGTCGCTGTACTTGATGCTATACACGATTTAGGTTGTAAGCGTGTAATTCTGGCTTGCCCATACTATAATGAACAATGGAAATTGCGCTTTTTAACATTTTTACAATCTGTAGATTTAGTTATTCAAGGCTGCCAAACATTCACCGAGCAAGGAATATTTGCTTCACAACAAGAAGTTGACATTCGCTATTATGATTTTAGTGCAGAAGAAATAAAACAAAGTCTTCGCCTAGCCCGAGCTTCGGCACCGAATGCTGAAATGGTTTTAGTCGGGGGCGCTGGGCTTAGGTTCTTAAACATTATAGAGGAGCTAGAACAAGAATTTGGTGTGCCCATATTATCTGCCGATATTGCTTTACATTGGGCTACTGCAAAAGCACTAAATATTGACATTACAGATAAAAAACTTGGGCGCTTATTGCGAACAACTAAATCTAGCTAAATCTACCTGCATAGCATTCTCAAACTGACATGGTCTAATTGATCCGGACGTACCGGTTAAGAAAAATATTCAAACGAATTTAGGATAGACGCCATGAGCGGTGGTTGAACAACAATATACCCGAGCTGAAGCAGCAAAAAGTTTGCAAATGAATCCAAATCTGGTAACTCTCTGGATAAATGAAAGCTGCTCGTTTTTATGACAAAGGTGATATCCGGATCGAAGATATCCCCGAACCGACCATAGAACCAGGAACTGTTGGCATAGATGTAGCCTGGTGCGGTATCTGCGGTACCGATTTGCATGAATTCATGGATGGCCCAATCTTTATTCCTCCCTGCGGCCACCCCCACCCGGTCTCGACAGAATCTGCGCCGATAACAATGGGGCATGAGTTTTCGGGTGTGGTTTATGCTGTTAGTGACGGCTTATCCGAAAAAATCGCAGTCAAGCGTCGCTGGGTGCATCCCATTTCTAACGCCATTCCCCTTGATCAAGCCGCTTTGATTGAACCGCTTACTGTTGGCTATCACGCGTTTGTTCGCAGTGGCGCCAAAGCCGGCGATATTGCTCTAATTTGCAGTGGCGGGCCTGTTGGCCTGCTATTGGCGGCTGTATTAAAGGCCAAGGGTATAACCGTTATCCTCACGGAATTGAGCGCGAAGCGTAAGGAAAAAGCAAAAGAAACCGGCGTTTCGGATTATGTTTTGGATCCCTCTGAAGTCAACGTAGCCGAAGAAGTTATGCGGATTACTGAAAATCGTGGTGTCGATGTTGCTTTCAAATGCACCAGTGTCAATGAAGTATTGGATGTACTGGTAGAGACAACAAAACCCAGTGGGACCGTTGTAATAGTATCTATTTGGAGCCATCCGGCAACGGTGAATGTTCATAGCGTTGTGATGAAAGAACTGGACGTTCGCGGAACGATTGCTTATGCAAATAACCATGAGGAAACTATCAAGCTAGTGGAGGAAGGCAAAGTTAATTTGGAGCCTTTCATTACCCAGCGAATTAAACTCGATGATTTAGTGGCAGAAGGTTTCGAGAGGCTGATTCACAACAACGAGTCAGCCGTTAAGATAATTGTTCATCCATAACAGACATCGACAAACGCCTGCTGCTAGGCTAGCAGATTATCCATAGTAAAATTAAGCGCCGCGTCTTTGAAATAATAACCAATATGTTTGCAGGGTCGTCCATGATACGACATCACGGTTACCATCGGCATCAATCAGACCCAGTTCATTGAGTCCAGCAAAAATTTGGTAATCGCTTAGCAGCCTACTAATATTGGCTTATACAAGCAACTTGGTTTGCGATAACAAAGAGCACTACAGTCTAAGGACTCTAATTAGCACCTGTTTTACTTACTAGCTCATGTCTATTACTGAGTCTTTTATCCCGCGGTCTACGTACACATTTTATGAATGTAATAACGACACTCAACATTACGTTGGTTTCACAGCATCCAGTGCGAGATGCAAAGGGCTATTTTGACGGAATCATCAAAAAAATCAGAAGATAAAAATAGTTTAGTAGAAGGCCCTATACTGCCCATTATTTCTAGGCTAACCATGCCGATGATCTTTGGCATCGCCGCGATATTTTCAGTCTCGATTGTGGATACTTATTTTGTAGGTCAATTAGGCACCGACTATCTAGCTGCCTTATCCTTTACTTTTCCTGTCACTATGGCCGTTACCAGTTTATCTGTTGGATTGGGCTCAGGCGCTTCATCGGTCGTATCTCGAGCAATTGGGGCTAACAACAAAACATACGCTAAGCGTCTGTCTACCGACAGTTTGCTGCTGGCAGGTTTGCTGGTTATGTTTATTTCGGCTGTCGGCTACTTCACTATTGCCCCCCTCTTTACCCTGCTAGGCGCCTCCGGCGACGTGCTGACTTACATTACGCAATATATGCGCATTTGGTATATCTCAATGCCGTTTCTCGTTATCCCCATTGTGGCAAATGCCATAATTCGTTCGGTTGGAAACGCGCTCTGGCCAAGCCTTATCATGTTTTTTTCCGCGGGGATCAATATTGCATTAACACCGGCCATGATATTTGGATTTGGCCCAATACCGGCAATGGATATTGAAGGCGCGGCAATAAGCACGATGATAGCGCGCATGGTCACCTTAGTTTTGGCGCTATATGTTGCTTACTATCGTGAACAAATTATTGAGTTGTGTAAGCCCGATTATT
Source organism: Glaciecola punicea ACAM 611 (assembly GCF_000252165.1). Classification (GTDB taxonomy): domain Bacteria; phylum Pseudomonadota; class Gammaproteobacteria; order Enterobacterales; family Alteromonadaceae; genus Glaciecola; species Glaciecola punicea. The sequence goes on along the minus strand of NZ_BAET01000030.1, from coordinate 186,975 downwards.
ACGTATTTGTTGCTTCTTGCAAATCCGTACTCAAAATCGCATTGCCTGCGGGCGCCGGCAGCGTTATCAACCCAATTGGTATAGGGATCGTTACCGCTATTATTGCCGGATACGGTGCCGATACCGTCGCGGCTTTTGGGGTCGCAACAAGAATAGAATCCTTTGCTTGCATTCCTATGATGGCGTTATCTGCCTCTATTGGTCCTATTGCGGGTCAAAACTGGGGAGCAGGAAATAAACAACGGGTGATAAAAGCGCTACAGTATTGTTATCTGATTTGTGTGCTTTGGTCATTAATAATTATTGCAGTGTTTTATGGTTTTGCCGATGTCTTCGCGTCACTGTTAGCATCTAGCGACAGCGTCGCATCTAAATCCACAGATTACTTACTTATTGTTGGTGTCAGTTTAGTCGGCTATGGCTGGATTATCGTCTCTTCAGCGGCCCTTAATTCATTAGGAAAGTCAGTCACAGGCTTAAGCTATTATGCGCTAAGAACCTTTGTTTTGTATGTGCCCTTGAGTCTTGCTGCTTCTGTCTGGTTTGATGAGCGTTGGATCTATATCGCAATTTCTACTTCTAATCTAGTTTCGGGTTTCTTAGTTGCAGGCTATACATTACTTTGGCTTAAAAAAGCGAAGCAAGAAGATTGCGATCCTAACTGGTCACTTAATTTATTAAATTGAGTGACCAGTGAACGACAAACATTAGAGCCGGCGCAGCCGAATATAGATTAACCGAGATGTTAGCGCCGTTTACAGCAGTAAAGGCTTAACATCATTTAAAGCCCCTGCGACACAATTGCAGAAGCAAGTCGTTGAAACGCTGCGAGGTTAGCGCCATCAGCGTAGTTAATTGAGCCGTCTTCCTGCTTGCCATAATGAACAAATTTTTCGTGGATGGTGTGCATGATAGAGTGAAGTTGCTTATCTAATTCGGCAAATCCACGCTGTTCAAAACCAGCATTTTGCGACATTTCTAAACCCGACAAAGCGACACCACCTACGTTAGAGGCTTTTCCTGGAATATATAGTGCAGACGCTTCACTGAAGGTTTCTATGGCTTGTGCAGTACATGGCATATTAGCGCCCTCAATAATAAATTTGCAGCCATTGCTCATTAACTTCTTTGCATCGTCTTGGTCAAGCTCATTTTGAGTTGCACAAGGCGCCGCAATGTCACATTCAAGTTGCCAAGGTTTTTTGTTTGACAGCCATTGGGCTTTGTCATGGTCCTTGGAAAATGCTTTTAAGACGTTGTCGCTGGTGGAATTCTCGTTTATCCAATCCAAGTCGTCTGCACTTAAGCCGTCTGTCACATGAAGTGTTCCGCGACTATTGGACATAGAAACGACAGAGGCGTCTTTTTCAATGGCTTTATACGCAGCGTGGGTCGCTACATTTCCAGCACCTGAAATCGCTATTCGCTTATCACAAAGCTCTTCATCGTGATGCTTAAGGGCAATTTCTAAAAAATAAATCACCCCAAAACCTGTAGCATCGGTTCTTACCTCACTACCGCCAAACTCAATATCTTTACCCGTTATATAACCGCCAAGCTCATTTTTAATGTTCTTATATTGACCATACAAATAGCCTATTTCTCTAGCGCCTACGTTGATATCGCCAGCGGGTACGTCTGTTTGTGGACCTATATGACGATATAACTCCAACATAAAAGCTTGGCAAAATCGCATAATCTCATGGTCGGTACGCCCTTTCGGATCAAAGTTTGCCCCCCCTTTCGCGCCGCCTAATGGTAAATCAGTAAGCGAGTTTTTAAAGCATTGTTCAAAAGCCAAAAACTTGAGCACCGATTCATTTACGCTAGGATGAAATCTTAACCCACCTTTATAAGGTCCTAGCGCATTTGACTGCTGCACGCGCCAGCCTGTGTTGATGTGAATGTCGTTATTGTCGTCAGCCCACGTAACGCGAAACGAAATTATACGGTCGGGCTGCGCTAGCCTTTCTAATACTTTGTTCACTCTAAAAGGTGTAGAGTTATTAATTGTCGATTCAAGACTGTGTGCGATTTCTTTTGCGGCTTATAAAAACTCTGTCTGTTCGCCGTTTTCTTGTCTTAACCAATCTAAAAATTTAGTGGGTTCAAATTTAATGTCATTCATATCTATTTACTCTCTTTTAACGCTTAGCTGACATGTTCATTTTAGCTTAACGCACTTTTCGTTAAGCTTCAAAGTCCGCCTAACACCATACCATGGCTTGAATATTAAGGAATAAAACAGTTAAAAACATGCTCTGAGTTTGATCTGATAGTCATCGCAAAACCACTATCTATCCTATAAGCAGATCATGAATAAAAAAATAACGAAAGTGCTTAACGATTTCGATACACACTAAGAAAAAGTCACTCTAGGCCTACCTTTGACCCTTATTTTTAAGACCCGCAGATCTATGAATCAAATAGGAAGCGGTGGCGTCGAGGGGATCGCAACCAAGGATGGCTGTCGCTTTGGGATGAAAGCTGGAAACCGGGTTCAGGTCGATGAAAACGGGATTGTCATTTTCATCCAGCAGGTACTCGACTGCGCCGAGCTCCATCCTTGCGGCCCGTAGAATTTTTTTGACTGCCTCGGTCACCTTCGGGGCAATTTCGTGAGGAGGCAAGAGAGTAACATCCGATTCCGGGTGAGCCAGGCAGTAGTTGAACTCGTCAGCTTGAATCGGTGAGCGGGCTTCGTAAAGGATGTCGGGGCCAAGGACTTCGATCCGGTGGACGCAGCCGTCTGCGGCGGTTAGCATCTCTTGCTCAATCCAGCCTTCTTCTCGACTGAAAAGTCCATCCGGGGCGGGTTCGCCGTCTTTGAGCGCCACAATCCCTCTGCCAAAACCACCTGCAGGTGGCTTAAGAAGTACTGCTTGTCCATGTATGGCGCGTCCGCCAGGAACGGCGAGGCACGTTTGCGGGCTACGCACTCCACACTCAATAAAAAGCTTGGCTTGAGCCAGCTTACTGTAGCCGGTCTGGAAGCAGAATGATCCATTGATCACAGATCTACCCTCGGCCTCCCAGGTGCGCAAAGAATGGGTGATCCGATCCGCCCGAGCCTTATCCCGCGCAGCAAGAAGGGAAGATACGCGGTTGACAATCAAGCCATTTGCTACGATCTCCTGCGGATCATCAGCGATTTGTACTTTGATGCCTTTGGATTCTAAAATATCAACGAGGGGGCGAACCCATTCTGGGATATCTGTGAGAATTAAAATAGACATTGACTAGTATCCAGTTGACTGAGGTGGGTAGGAAGAATAAAGCACATCCCTAATCTATGCAACAGGGCGTATTTTTCTTGATTTTAGAGCTTGTTAACGCTATTCACTACCCTTCGTTACAGGTGTCTTTCAGGCTGAAACGATGCTAGCAAAAGGGAGTTTGAGGTAACTTTCGTGATTATGAGGGCCGTTAATTTCTTATGTTAATAGTCCATTGGTACTGAAACCTGGGGAGTAAAGTACAAACGGTCCTACCATGAAAAAGTGATTTTCCTAATATTGTGTCGTGTTGTGCTATGCCCCAAAATCGAAGTCGCGTTGAACAGCAAAGTCTTTGGTGTGCTGCTAGTCGGGAGGCGCTCGCAGCGATGGCAATTATCGTCACATTGTGCTTTTGACATTTCTCACATTCGGTAATGTCTATATTGAAGACGCGTTCTAACTAGCCTGTCACCGGTCTGTGAGCAGTCCCTGCCAGCCATGTCATGCACCTAGCATGGTGCGCGCTTACCGATGTTTGCATCCTTTGCCGCCGCTCTGCATACACGACTCATTTGGCGAGTCGTTATTAAGTTAATAGGCAGTTGGCCTGGAAACAACCAACCGCCATTTAGTTAGTCTGAGTTGAGGGATTGAGTTTACGCATATTCATTTCGTCTATCATGCATGGCAAAGGGGACTTATGGTTTGGATAAGCTGATTCATGATGGTGCTCCTGAGTAGGTTAAAGGCACAATGCCCTTAACCTACCTTAGACCCGGAACATCTAGAGTGTGAAGTATTATAATGTTAAAGCGGCAACCAACTACCGCGGAGCGGTTTAGTCCTTGGATCTTTAGTGATCATTAGGTTGGCAGCTACTCTCTTTATACAAAAATGTGGACCTTCTAAGAGCATGCTGTTGCAGGATAAAGGTATATATTCAGATATATGTCTTTATTAAAAATGAATCGCTATTCTTAAGTTGATATCAAATATATGAGAAGTGTTGCTGGTAAAATTTATTGTTTGCGTACATGATAGTCTCTCAATGTCCTATGCGCTGTTGTGCAAGAAGGCTTCACTTTGGAATATAGAAATGACTATTAAGTATTTAGCGATAGCACTATTGGTATTTTCTTTTGGCGTAAAATCGTCATCAGACTTTAGCCAATTAGAAACCCTCTTTACACAATGGCGTGCTTTTGAGATGGCGCCTTTACATGAGCTTGCGCCAGATTATCGGAAAAAAACCTTCGAAAAACGTCATGTTGAATGGGCGCAATTTAAAACCCAATTGCTAGCCTTTGATAAATCACAGTGGACGGTGCCACAACAAATAGATTGGTTTGTGATGTTGGCAGAACTCAATGGCTATGAATTTAACGACAAGGTGCTAATGCCGTGGCGCAGAGATCCGGCGTTTTACAAGCAAGTGTGGACATATAAAAGTGATGTACCCGCTCATGAAGGTCCAACTCCGCATTATGTCACCGAACTATGGAGCTATTCATTTCCAATTAGCGATAGCGAGCAAAATAGGCTTATTAGTGATTTATCTCGCATAAAACCGTTTCATGCTCAAGCCAAAGAGAACTTAACGGGAAATGCAAAAGAACTATGGGTTGCCGGCATTCGTGATCTTCAAAAGCAGCACAAAACATTACTAGATATTACATCGAAAATTGACACGACGGATAATGCGACACTCATAAAAATACACCAGCAGGCAACGCAGTCAACGGCGCAATTTGTTATGTGGTTACAAGGGCAGAGTGCCTTAAAAACGGGGCCCTCAGGGCTTGGCATTGAGCAGTACACCTGGTACCAAAAGCATGTGCATTTATTGCCTATGACATGGCAAGATGAGGTAAGTTTGCTGCAACGCGAACTGGATAGAGCTTGGTCATCATTAAAGTTAGAAGAGCAAAGAAATATTGGATTACCAGCATTAGTGCCAGCGAAAAACGCAGAAGAATATGATCTCTTAGCTACTCGCTCCGCTGATTTCTTCCTTAGATTTTTGGATGAAAGGAATATTGTTACGGTTGCTGATTATTTTAAACCCGCGCTTTACGCAAAATTGGGTAGTTTTGTGCCTGAAGCCACCCGTAATTTCTTTTATATTGGATCGCACCTTGATCCAACGCCTTTATATTCGCATTTTTATCATTGGTTCGAGCTGGCGATAATGGAGAATGATCCTAACCCACGAACTATCAGAAAAGGTGCATTGTTATACAATATTTTTGATAGCCGAAACGAAGGCACAGCTACCGCTGTTGAAGAGGTATTTATGCATGCCGGTCTATATGATGAAAATCCACGTTCACGTGAAATTGTGTGGATTATGCTTGCCCAAAGAGCCGCTAGAGGTTTAGGCTCTTTATATGCGCATGCGAATCAAATGACGATGGAGGAAGCGGGTGAAATTCATATGAACTATACGCCTAGAGGCTGGATGAAAACAGAACCTGATTTACTCATTTTTGAACAGCATCTTTATTTGCGCCAGCCCGGTTATGGCACCAGTTACGTTACCGGTAAAGCTCTACTCGATACCGCCATCGCACAAAAAGCAAAGTTAGACGAAGAACAGGGACAAATTTTTGTCTTAAAATCGTTTTTTGACCAATTAAATAGTATAGGAGGTATACCCATCGCGATGGGCACATGGGAAATGACCGGCAATAAGCCCGCTTTTCTTGATGAAGTAGAAAAAGTTGCAAGGGCACACTGAACCAAAACCACATTTGTTGATGGCATAGCATTTAATACTTTTAGTGAATCATAAGAAGCTTTCTGTAAACAAAGAAGGTAATTACATTAAATTAAAAGGCACTGAAAATGTGCCGATTGACTTGTTGACAGTAATTTATCTCTTGATGAAGCGGCTGCCATTCATAATGAAAAATTGGTTTCGTGTTTCAGTCGTTTAATCTCCTGATGAAGAGGCATTAACCGTTAATCATGGACAGTTACGCCGATTATGGTGCGGGTATTAATATATAGCATTAATACCTGTATTTATTTGAATTAAAATTCAAGGCATATTTTACCGAAATGGCGATTACTTTCCTGATACTCAAAAGCATCGACTATAGCGTCAAGTGAAAATATTTTATCAATTACTGGCTTCATTTGATTAGCTTCAATAGCTTTTATCATTTCTTGCTGCTGAGTTCGACTTCCAACCAGTACTCCTTGAAGCCTAACTTGTTGTGTAAACGCGTTAACAAGATTAAGCTCACACGTTTGGCCCGACAAGATGCCAATAAGAGAGATTTGTCCACCTATTCTTACTGCAGCTAACGACTGCTCTAATGTTTCTCCACCACCAATTTCAACCACGTGATCAACACCAATGCCACCATTCAATACTTTCGCGCGCGCTCCCCAATTGGGTTCAGTTTTGTAGTTGATAACATGATCGGCGCCCATTACCTTTAATCGTGCCAGTTTTTCATCACTGGACGACGTTGCAATCACTTTAGCACCCATCATTTTTGCAAATTGCAGCGCAAAGATTGAAACACCTCCAGTGCCTTGTAATAGCACACTATCACCGGCTTTAACCGTGTTAAATCCGGTCAACGCGCGCCAAGCAGTTAAGGCAGCTGTCGTTAATGTTGAAGCTTCCACATGTGACCAGCCTTTAGGCGCTTTTGTGAATGCATTTAACGAAGTGGTGACATATTCACGAGCATAGCCATCAATACCGTCTCCCGGCACGGTGGAAAAACCATCAACGATGGGTTCACCGCTTATCCATGTTGGAAAAAAGGTACTGACCACGCTGTCACCAACCTTAAACTCAGTCACATTCGTACCGACCTCAACGACTTCCCCTGCACCGTCAGCCATAGGTATTCTTCGTTCTGGCGACGCCCAAAGACCTTTCACTACAGCATAATCATGATAATTTAAAGAATTAGCATGAAGCCTTACTGTTATTTCATCTTGACTTGGCTGGTTTACTTTTGTCTGCCCAACGGTAACAGCATTAAAGCCTCCGCCAGCATTGACAACAATCGTTTTATTTTCCATCAGTATTTCTTTAGGTAATTAAATGTTGTGCGGACTATATCAGCTAGGTTACTATAGTCAACCAGTTAACTTTTTGTAACCTACTATCATGAATAAAGAATGCTATGAGCCCTGTCCTGTTGAAAGAGGTATGCGTATTATTGGTCACAAATGGACTGGGTCTATTTTATGGCACTTGAAAGACCAACCTTTGCGCTTTAATGAAATTTCGAGACAGCTAGCGGGCGCTAGTAAAAAAGTGATTGCAGAGCGTTTAAAAGCCATGGAAGCCAATAAACTTATCACTAGAACAGTGCTATCAACAAAGCCTATTGCGGTTAGTTATAAGATAGCAAAAAAAGGTGTAAGCGCACTCTCTATTCTTGAAGAGCTTAAAGAATGGACAATTGAAAACAATATGTAAAAGCGTAAGTATGGCAACTTGCAATGCTAAGCTGTTATAACACACATTATATTAGGTTGATTAATTACCTATTTATCTTAACGGTTAATATGAATAACTACAGTATTGTAAAATTTATAAGATAAATAACGACTGACTAAATTTTATGCCTTGTATTTGAGTATAGGACAAATTAACGCTAGCACGTTTCAAACCACGCCTTCTTAGTTGTGGCTGGTTTTGCATTTTTTTGTACAGTTATTCCTTCACTGCTTGTGGCAGAAGCTATTCATAAAATTGGCCCAGAACTCACCAGTAGTGGCATCGATATTTGCCGTTATCCTCTTGGATGAACCTTTTACGATTTATTATGCGGCTGGACTCACACTTATTTTGGTGGCTGTAGGAATGATGATGAAGCCCAAAATAAAGTAACATGCCAGAGATCACTTCCAGTGCAATAACGAGTTTATTTATGCGTTATTGCAAACATTTTTGAGTTTTCACACGGGCTGCGGGCCAAAGCGGTCCTTAGACATTCCGACTATGTAGTAAAAACAAAATTCTCAAAAACCGGAAAATATCATATCTTTCAATACCAAATTCGGCAGGTTTGCAGATAAGCCCTTATAGAATTTTAGAGCCTTGGCTCTGCAATGGGCTAGTAGCTGCCAATCGGCGCCCGTCAATTTCTGTGTATTGTAGTGCTCTGGATTAATTATCGAAGCGACTTAGATTGAACAGGACCACAAAATGTGGCCCTGTTCGACTGTTTAGAACCCCCCGATTATTGATAATCTAGCATTTAAAGGAGCGGCAACTGTCGCTTGATGAGTAGAGTGTGCATTAGGGTAATACAACTCGTCTGTTAAGTTTTCTACATTCAGTTGAATACGCATAGCGTCACTTACATCATAATAAGCGGATGCATCAACCCGTGTATAACTTGGCAAGGTTGCCGTGTTCGAATTGTTGATAAAACTCTCATCTTGGTAAGTTGCGCCTAAGCCGAGACCCATAACATCACTAATTTGATAAGTATTCCAAATAGAGATATTACTCTCTGGCACTTCTCGAGGTGACCGTCCTGTGCCACCGTTGCGGTCGACTATTTCTCCGTCTAGATTACTGTAGTTAAACGACACAGACCATGCATCGGTAACTTGTCCAGCGAGTTGCAGTTCAAAACCTGATATTTCAGAGTCAATTACGTCTAGGGTTGCTGGGTCGTTATCTGCGACTTGAGGCGAGCTTTGTTCATTCTCAAATAACGCAGCCGTTAAACTGAGACCGTCGGCAAAGTCCCACTTTATTCCTATCTCTTGGTTGGCGAAAGTATCAGGGTCGAGTTGATTATTATTACCATTAATATTTGCAAATTGCTCGCCACTGCGAGGTAAAAATGATTCGCTATAGCTAGCATAGATTGATACGTTTTCTTGAGGTTTATAAATAATGCCTGCGCGCGGTGAAACTTGTTCATCTTTGCGTGAGCGTGTCTCAATTGCACTTGGGTTTGCATTAAGTACCTCTATGTCAAAGCTGTCGAAACGTGCGCCAATGATAATATCTAGGTGTTCAGAAATTTCAATTTCATCTTGAATATATAGCGAGAATACATCTAGGCCTACTCGAGTATCATCATTTAAGTCAGTAAATCCGGTAGTGAAACTCTCGCCACTTGCATTAACCCCAGCGAAACCGTTTAAAGAAATGGGCCTATTTGCAACAAAAAACTCACGATCATCCATTGTCGTACTAAACACAGGGTTGAAGCGGTTTTGGTCTGAGTTTGTCTGAATGAAATCAGCACCCACAATCAATGTGTGTCCAAAACTCTCGGTTTGAAACTCGGCAACCATGTTACTTGATAATATTAGATTATCGCGCACAGTGTTGTCAATATAGCCGTCTAACTCAACAACGTTAGTGTTTTGGTCATAGCCGCTAGCATAAAAATTCGCGTAAGCCTTATCATAGTCGGCATAAAATGCGCTGAAATTACCTTTAATACTATCGGTAAACTGATGCGCTAGGTTGGCTTTGTAAATATGGGCCTCTAATTCATGATAGTTATTTTCAGGATCAGCAAATACCACATCTTTTAAAGCTTCTACAGGTCTTCCGTCGCTTCCAGTGGGTATTCCGCGATCTATAAATCGCTGGTGATTAATATACTCATAAGAGAGGTCAACCGTGGTGTCGTCGCTTAGTTCTATGTGTGCAGTTGGATTAAAACCGTATCGCTCGCCGTCATAAAAATCGCGGTGATTTTCTACACTCTCATACATCGCATTTATGCGGATTGAAGATGTATCGCCCGTATCAATATTAGAATCAAGTTCAAGGTTAAATCCGCCAAATGTGTTCAATGACGCTTTATAAGCATTAAACTGCTCGCCCACTTGTGCCTTTTTTGATACACGGTTTAGAATGCCGCCCGTACCACCACGGCCAAACAACAGCGCATTTGGGCCGCGTAATATTTCAACTTGTTCTACGTTATAAAGCGCGCGATAGTATTGGACGTCGTCTCGGTTACCATCTATGTAAAAATCTGCTGTTGACCGATTCCCACGAAACACGATTGAATCACGATGGCCTTCACCTTGAGAATTGTTTACGCCCGGCGTGTAGTCAATCATTTGCCCAACGCTGGTGATCCCGCGTTCAGTTATTTGATCTGCCGTAAAAATAGATAAGCTTTGCGGAACGTCAATAATTGGCGTAGGCGTTTTGATTGAGTTTGACTCATTAATAGAAAGGTATTGTCCTTTTACCGCAATCACTTCTACGTCTTTTTCACTCTGAGCATATGCAATATTGCTCATTATTACTGCCGTTGCAATTGCTGTTAACTTTAATTTCAATTTTCTTCTCCAAGCCTTATAGTCAAACAAGACCCATTAATACATTAATTTGAGCGGGGCATTATACATAATAAAATACGGAAAGGAATGCGACTCATTCGCATTATTAATATTTTTAGCTTTAAATATAAATAACCGTAGTGAAACGTTTACATTCCCTGAAAAGTGTCAGTTTGGATTAAGATATATATTATTCGATAAGGTAATGAAACGGCCTATTTTAAGATTTGCTGATATTTTCAGTCGGTATCATAATGGCAGTGGTCCGACAATATTAGAGACATCACAAGAGTAATAATCTATAGCGGTTTAGAATGAACTGAAGATGTCGTGCAGAGCCCCTCTATTAGAAGCAGGGTCGGAGAAGGAGGAAAAACTCGCAACAGTAACGGATAAAACTAGTTAGCACCTAGCGACTAATAAGCATCAAATTAACTATGGTTGATCAGTTACCAGCACTCGACTATGTAATAGTTATTCATATTATGTACTTCTAGAGTATAAAACACTTGCTTGATGAGTGCCTTATACTCCGGACCTGTCTTTATTTGTAATATGTTTAATGACTCACAGTTTTTGAAAATACGCTAATAATTACAACACCAGATAAAATTAAGAGCATACCTATAAATGCAGCTAAATCTGGTATTTGCTTATACATAACTGCACTAATTGAAGTAATTAAAAAAATGCCCATACCAGCCCAAATAGCATATGCGATACCAACTGAAACCGTTTTTAGTACCAAAGACAAGAAATAAAATGAGACTGCGTAACCAATCACACAAATAATACTTGAGATTGAATTAGCAAAACCATTTGATGCTTTAAGTGCTAATGTTGCTATCACTTCAGCACCAATCGCTATTGCCAAATACCAATAACCCATACTCAACCCTCCGATAAAAATGTAGTAGTATACTAACCCGAAGTCACCCTGTGTCACCATGCTTGTCGTCTCTAATTTTTAATTAGAGGCAACAAATAGCAGTGTAGTGGCATAGTTAATTTGGCCACCTAACTAGAAATGTTATGCTATTTGCATAGCAAGATTAGGTGACAAAAATGAAGACAAAGAAACGACCAACTCATAGCCCTGAGTTTAGGTTGGAAACGGCGCAATTAGTTGTTGACCAAAATTACAGCCAGGAAGAAGCAGCAGGGGCAATGAGTGTTGCTCCTTCCACTATTAGCAAATGGGTAAGTCAGCTCAAACAAGAGCTAAAAGGTATTAGGGTAAAGCAATTACCAATAGCACCTGAGCAGATAGAAATTCGTGATTTGAAGAAGCGTCTTGCGCGTGCTGAGTTAGAGAAGGAAATATTAAAAAAGGCTACTGAGGATTCAAGTCATCAAAGCAACAGGTATACTAAATTACTGATTTGCAAGCGTTTTTTATCTTTTCTGAGTTGAATGAGTTCAGCTCTTTCATCCGTTGATAACTCAGACTTTTCGCTTTGTTCTTTAAATTTCGCCACCCAATTATAAAGCAATTTATCAGTAATATTTAATGAAGCAGCCGCCTCAACAACTGAATAACCTTGCTCAGTTACCAGTGATACCGCTTCTTGCTTAAAATCATTTGGGTAATTCTTATTTGTACGTTTAGTCATTTTTACACCTCAATAAGTTGGAGTTTATCCTTTATTGATGTGTCCTGCTAATTCAACCAGAACAGGCTAACCTTACGCTGTTGAGGGCTGCGAGTAAGTATAAGGTGCCGGTATTTTTTAGCACTGTCGTGTACGATAATGAAAAACAGGCAAGTGTTTTTAGACAACGCTTGCCTGCTTTAAATATTCTGCAGCGCGGCTCACACTGGGTAAACATTCATTCAAGCTTTAGCCAATATGTTAATGCCCATAATGTGATTGAAAAACACCATCCAAGTGCCTTTTTTGGCACATCTCTAGCCAGTCAGTTATTAGGCCTAAATATAGATACCCTCATTATTACAGGCCTAACCACCTCAGGCTGCGTACGCGCTACTTGCGTAGACGCCTTGCAGCATAACTTTATGTGCATAGTGGTACCGGAGGCCTGTGGCGATAGAAACCCTGATGCTCATGACATGAGCCTGCACGATATGCACGCAAAATATGGTCAGGTACTGCCTCTTTCTGAAGTATTAAAATATTTAAATCAGAACAGCGTGAAGGTGTTAAAGTAATATTAAAAGATACACTTATTGCGCCTTTGTATAATATTCGCAGCGGTTTCTACGACTTTGGAAAAACATTCTTTTGCAAACCAACTCATCTTTGAATAATGTTATTTTGCCCGGCATTTTATTATCTCTGGCCGGCACATTCATGTTTTCACTTAAACCCATTGTCGTTAAATATGCTTATGAAATTGGCTTGACAAGTGAGCAAGTCATTACACTTAGAATGATGTTTGCACTGCCTTTTTATATCGGGGTGGTAATCTTATGCTGGATAAAAAACAGTGATAAGCGTAGGGCGTATATTGCAAATATCTTGCCGACGGCACTACTAGGCGTATTAGGTTACTTTGTAGCAAGTTATCTAGATTTGTTAGGCCTGCAATTCATTTCAGCACAGCTTGAACGCATAGTACTTTTTTGCTTTCCCATCATTGTAGTATTGCTATCGTATTTTGTATTTAAAACCAAATTACCCAAGAATATTTGGTGGATGTTGGGGATATCATATACGGGTATATTATTAATTTTCGCTCATGATTTGAGAGTTATGGGCTCTAACGTTGCACTTGGCACAAGTTTAGTGTTTTTAAGTGCTATTGCATTTGCAGTTTATGTTATTTACAGTAAGCCGATAATGACTAAAATTGGTAGCCAGATGTTTACTAGTATAGCAATGATTGCAGCTAGTATTACCATATTGGTATTTTTCGTGTTCACACAAAATATTAAAACCTTGCACGTTTCAAACCACGCCTTCTTAGTTGTCGCTGGTTTTGCATTTTTCTGTACAGTTATTCCCTCACTGCTTGTGGCAGAAGCTATACATAAAATTGGCCCAGAACTCACCAGTATTGTCGGTACCTGTGGCCCAGTAATAACATCGATATTTGCCGTTATCCTTTTGGATGAAGCTTTTACGATTTACCACGCGGCTGGACTCACACTTATTTTGGTGGCTGTAGGCATGATGATGAAGCCCAAAATAAAGTAACATGCCAGAGAATAATGCCAGTGCAATAACCAATGTATTTATGCGGTGGTAGCGCAAGCCCGATCGTTAAAGTAAGGGCTTCTCTTTTACCACAATGTTTTGCATCCAGTCTCCCTAGCAAAGAGTCTTAATATGTAGCGGTAAGACGAATACTAGGGCATAAAAGTGCACTCAATTATCTTGTGTTTGAATAATGGTAATTTTTTATGACTTATTTATTCAGTCGTTCAGGCAACCATGACTTTTAGCTGAAATGATTATCTTTTTAAAAATACGCAACAATAAAGCCCAGACTAAACCCGATCAAAAATACCTTCCTAGGTTTAGTGACAAATAATGAAAATAAAAAAGACCAAACATATAGATATATAAAATATGCAGTTCACCCCTCTGTGTATCATGACACTTACAGATCATGACATACACCGCAACGGGGGAATCCACATAAGTGTCCGGACGGGCTTGTCCAAAACTGCAATAAGAGCAAGTAAATGAGGTACCAACATGTTTTTCGTACCTAAGATCTCAATCAATAAGTCCCAATGCGCGCGGCAGAGTCAAGCTAATCTCTGGAAGAAAGGTCACTAGCATTAAGCCCACCAGCATAGTAATAAAAAGTGGCAGCAAAGGCTTTATTACGTTCTGAATTTTAATTTTTGCCACGCTGCAGCCGACAAATAACACTGAGCCGACCGGCGGGGTGCACAAGCCAATGCAAAGGTTTAATATCATCATAACGCCAAAATGAACTGGGTCCATGCCAGTGGCAACGACTACAGGTAAAAAGATAGGCGTAAAAATAAGTATCGCAGGGGTTATGTCCATAAATACCCCCACCGCAAGTAATATCACATTGATGATCAATAAAATAAGAATGGGGTTGTCGCTAATGTTTAATAGCGCAGTGGTTATGCTTTGCGGAATGTTTTCATAGGCCATTACCCACGACAGAGCAATGGAGGTTGCTACTAAAAACAATACAATTGATGTGGTTTTAATTGTGTCGAGCAAAAGAGGACGAATGTGCTTTTGAGACACCTCGCGGTAAACCGCAGCCAAGCAGGCCGAGTATAGCACTGCAATGGCAGAGGCTTCGGTTGCCGTAAATAAGCCGTTTACTATGCCGCCAATCACCACTACTAGCATCAGCAAGCTTGGCGTTGCAGACACCAAAGTTCTGGCAACTTCAGCAAAACTAGCTTTTTCGCCTCGTGGATAATTACGCCGTTTGGCCATGATACCTGCGGTGAGCATTAACAGGCCACCAATCAGCAGTCCAGGCAGATAACCGGCCATAAACAGCGCGGCAATAGATACGCCGCCGCTAGCAAGTGAAAATACAATCAGCGTATTGCTGGGCGGAATAATCAGCCCGGTCGTAGCCGAACTAATATTAATTGCCGCTGAGAAAGCTTTGTCATAGCCCTCTTTTTCCATGCGCGGACCCATCGCCCCACCAATCGCCGACGCTGAGGCTACAGCAGAGCCCGAGATAGCCCCAAACAACATGTTCGCCACAATGTTTACAAACGCTAAGCCACCGGGAAGAGCGCCTACAAGCGCACGAGCAAAGTCTATTAAGCGCCGTGCAATGCCACCGCTGTTCATTAGCTGGCCGGCTAAAATAAAAAATGGAATGGCCAGTAACGTAAAACTATCAAGGCCAGTGGCCATACGCTGAGCAATCGTGGTTAGAGCGGCCATAGCTGGCACACTAAGTAATAGGGTAACGGTGGCTGAAATAGCAATGCTAAAAGCAATTGGCAAACCAACACCTAACAAAATAATAAAGGTAAGCACCAACACAAGTACTTCGATAAAAGCCATAATTATTCTTCTCCATGTAAAGGTAAAGCTTCGCTTTTCGCTTGAATGAATGCACATAGATTAAAACCCACCATGAATACTCCACTCACAGGGAGCGCTAAATATACATATCCCATTGGTAATTGAAGTACCGTAGAAGTTTGTGCGAGCGTTAAGGTAACGTGCACTAAACTAATGCCGCCTATGATGAGCACTGCCATTGTAAAAATTGCCATAAGCACAATTAGTAAGCGCTGCAGGGTTACTACATTTTTGGTAGACAGGTTACCGCTGAGTAAATCAATGGCCAAATGCCCGCGCTGGCCCACTACCCATGCCGCCCCTAACAGCGTTAGCCACATTAACAAAAAACGTGCAACTTCATCTGTGGCCGTACTTGGCGACTGCAGTACATAACGGCTGAACACCTGCCACAGCACAACAAACACCAGCATTGTAAGTGCTGTGATTAGCAGCGGTTCAAGTAATTTGTTAAGAAACTTGTGCAGTGCAAGGCTCTTTTGTGAACCACCTGGTTGACTAGTCATTGGCTACCTCGCGGATACGCTGAATATATTGATACACCTGCGGCTCTTGCGTATAGGTATTAAGTAAGTCTTGCACGGCGTCGGCAAAGGGCTTTTTGTCAGGATAAATCACTTCTACACCTGCCGCTTTTACAGCAGCTAACGCGTCTTGATTTGCTATTGCCCATAGTTTTCGTTGTTCAATTGCCGAGGCATCTGCGGCTTGCTGCAGCCATTTTTGCTGCTGTTTGGTAAGGCGATCCCACAGATGCGTTGAAATCATTAGCACATCAGGCACCCAAGTATGCTCGTTTAACGAAAAGTATCTGGCGACTTCATAATGGCGCGAATAATAAAAGCTAGGCGGATTGTTTTCAGCACCATCTACTACACCCTGCTGCAGCGCGGTATACAGTTCACCCCAAGCAATAGGTGTAGGCGCGCCACCCATCGCTCTTACCATGCTCATAGCTGTTACACTTGGCTGCACTCGTATTTTCATTCCAACCAAGTCGTCGGGCGATAAGATAGGTTTGTCTATACTGTAATAACTGCGGCTACCTGCATCGTAAAATGTCAGGCCTCTTAGCCAAAACCGTTCGCTTTCGGTCAACAGATCTCTGCCAATGTCACTGTCCATAACGCGGTGAGCATGATCTTTATTAATAAAAATGTAGGGGAGGCTTAATACTTTTACGTTTGGCGCAAAATTTTCAAGTACCGCGGCAGACACTTTAGTCATACCCACGCTGCCAATTTGCAGTAGTTCTAGTGTTTGACGTTCACTTCCGAGCTGCTGATTCGGATAGATGTCTATTTTCATCTCACCGTTTGATAAGCGTACTAACTTGTCGGCCATATATTGCATGCCTAAATGCACGGGATGTTGGGTATCTAGACCATGGCCCAATTTTATTTCTACGGTGTTATTGTTGTCTGAACAGGCGCTTAATAGAAATAACAAACCAATGCTGAGAAGGAATTTCGAAAAGACCAATTTTAAGGAACGAAACACTACTTGACTGATGCTTGACGGCGGCAAATATTTAGCGCGACCTAATATTAGACTGTTTATTGAGCTCATTGTGTTGTATCCATAAACTCAGTGACTGCTAGCTCAATGTCTGCGTTTACGCGCAGTTGCTCTAAGCAAGTAACTAGGTTGTGACTTAAGTACACCTGAAATTCCAAATCTCTACCAAATACTGTATCTTGACACATCGTATCTGACAACCACCTCTCGGTTTGTGAAGCATATTGTTTTCCGATTTGGGCAAGAACACCCGTCTTAGGTTCTTGTGCTTTGGCTGCTAGATTTTTTGGTTTGAAACCAGAAACGTACTGCTTCCATGCTGCAACTACGAAGCAGATGCCGGTAAACATATAGTTTAGCCATCGTTTTGTGGGGGATCCGCAAAAAAAACAATAGTGTTTTGCAAACAGGTGCCACACATTTTTGGTGTCTTGCTCAAAAAGTGGGCCGTTTTTACTAGTTAAACTTAGCGGCTGCATGCTAAGGCCTTGGCTACATAAGATAGGCAAGAGATAATGGTTGGAGATGAATAGTAGTGAGGTAATATTTGCAAAAAGCTGAATTTCTACGAAACAGCTAGGGTACGAATGACTAGCTGGACTTATAGTAGGAATTTTTTTTACGTGATAATAGAGCATTTTACACCCCAACCTGGCATTGATTTCGGCAGGGAGTATATGCATTTCATTTAAGTGGAGCGTTGGAGACATTAGTAGGCCTTAGTCTTTGCTGATGAAGGTAAATTATAAAGGTAGTAGGTATTAGAACGCACCATAGTCTGTCCGCGGTTTAGATTATCTGGTGCAATAAAATTATTCCTTAAAGGTAAAATCTCGACACATTCCACTTATACAATTGGTCATGCCTCCTTACCAGTAGTGTAAACAGCATGTTATTGTGTTGTCAATTTTTAACTTAACTATCGTGTAGCCAAAAGACCTCCTTTTTGGGGTTATAACGGCGTTATGTCTTTGGTTGCCATTACTTTCCTGTCAGATTTGCACTCGTTATTTGAGACAATGATCTGATACAAGTGTTAAAAATATCGAGAAATCTAAGGTATTGCTGCTTGCAATACCTTACTTCAAGGCCTCTCATACGTCTCAAATAGCTCGCAAAGAATACCTTACTAAGTAATTTTAGTTCTTTCGTTAAGCCATTAGTATTGGCAAATAAATTTTGGTCAAGCCACCATGTATCTAAGAAGAGATATCCAATGAAATCGTTACAATTAGAAATCGTTAAAAATCATAGCCTTTATATAAAGGTAGCAAAACAGTTACGCAAACTTATTGAGAGCAATGAAACAAGACACGGAGAACGCTTTCCCTCAGAGCGCGAGTTAGCCGAGCAACTTGGCGTAAGTCGCCCTAGGGTAAGAGAAGCGATGATTGCACTTGAACTTACTGGGTGATTGAGATCCGTTCTGGTTCGGGTATTTATGGCTCTAAAGATAAGCCAAATAAAAAGTTTGCATTAGATGACACCGGTATTGGCCCATTCGAAATTTTAGAAATACGCTTAATCATTGAATCAGCCACCGCAAATGCTGCACACCATTTTAGAAAGTAACTGGGCTGCATATGCTTAAAGAAGTTGCTCTAAAAGGAAATAGAGTATGAAGGACCTAGGTTATCTCGACGCCTAGATTGGGTACATAACAAAACTGGTAAGGCTTTTTTTATTTACATTGATACAAATATAACTCTTGTTGGCAGAAAGTTTATTAGTTTCATGCCAGATAGCTGGATGACCCTAAGGCACTTAGGCAAAATGCCCATACGATATTGTGTCCCATTTATTAGTAACCCCGTTGAATTCCAGTTAAGGTTTAAATATTGTCAAAACTTAGATTAATGGATTAATGTAAATAAAAACATGTTTTGTAGATTGATAAAACACAAGATTGATCAAGGTTCCATTGTCGGGGATGTGATTATCTCTCTGATTACCACGGCAGGTATTATGATTAATTGGTCTGTCCAGCTTTTTTTAAAAATGACACTGCTAACTTAAACCATCCCAAAAACACTATATAAGACTTCTATTGTTTTAGCCGCCTGCCTACCTGAGTTGATTAATTCTTGTTAAATGATGACTAACTATGGAGTAAAAAATCGCATTGTTCGAGCTAAGATGTTTGGCTTTCTTTGTCACCTCAAACACAATGAAGTCTTGTTAGTTAATGTCGTACGACGCCGCCTATTAATGCCATACACAATGGTTCTTAAGTAGTACTCAAAGTATTTATCTTTACATGGTGATAAACGCAGTAAAGAATTATGTTTCCGTTAGTAGTTAAATACTTAGATTTTCAGATAATATGCTCATTTTGAGCGTGCACTTTAAGAAAGTTTAAATATATTTTGCATTATAGTTTGGTGCTAGATAAACTGGTCAATCCAATTATTATAAAAACAATCAATAGTTGAAGGTAGTGTACATTCTAATATTAAGTTGAATTAGTCAATTAACGCCAAACCTACAACAACAATACTATATGAACTTACAGTGAATGAATTTTTATGGCCTCATCAAAAGTAAAGGTGCTGCGACTTTATCAGCAAGTGGCTGAAAAATTAGTAGCTTTAATAGACACCGGCAATTATACCGTAGGTATGCGGTTACCGGCTGAACGAGATTTAGCGTCAATGTTTGGTGTAAGTAGACCGACGATACGTGAAGCAGTTATTGCACTCGAATTAGAAGGTTATGTCAAAGTGCGCATGGGATCAGGTGTTTATGTCATTGAAAACAGCAGAGTCACAAGTCGCTTTGCAGATAAAGATATCGGACCATTTGATTTAACAGAAGCTAGAGCATTATTTGAAGGCGAAGCAGCGGCACTCGCTGCTACTATGATCACTGACGAAGAGTTGGCCCTACTTTCAGAGACCTTAGAAGAAATGGCATGTGAAAATAACAACGATACAAACAGTCACGAAGCAGCTGATAAAAGATTCCATATGATTATAGCGGGAGCAACGAAAAACACCGCTATTATGTCTGTTATTGAAGAACTTTGGGATGAGCGCGAGCACTCTATACTAACAAAGCGTATGTATGAGAAAGTACGTGATAGTGGCCTAAAGCCGTCTGTTGAGGAGCATCGCGAAGTTTACAAGGCGCTCAAGGCGCATGACGCTGATTCTTCGCGGAGGTTAATGAGAGAACATTTAATGCGAGTTATAGATGATATTTTAGAAGCAACTGAAATTGAGGCTGTAGAGGATGCGCGAGATCAATCACGGAAGGCTAGGGAAAGATATCGAAGTTTCTGAGACTCTTACCTTACTCGCTACAATTACCGATTGGGATAGTAATATTAAAATAGCGCGTGTTCTATCTGAAAAAGTTTAGTTATAAATATTAATAACGGAACAAAAACTTATGATCAAAAGAAGAAAATTCCTTAAAATTACAGCAGCAGCTACTGTAGCCGTTTCTTCGTCTTTAATTTATCCTTTTAATAGTGCTTTTGGAATATTACTTCCTAAAAACAGAGAGCGAGTTCGGATCGGTGTAATTGGCTTAGGTTCTAGAGGCAAAGGTTTAATGAGAATTCTAATTGAATTAGATTTCTTTGAGATTGTGGCTATATGTGACCCACTCGAGTTTAGATTTAAAGAGACTCGTATCATCTCTCCCAATGCAAAAACATATTCCAATCACTTAGGCTTACTAAATCACAAAGGCCTTGATGCTGTTATAATAAGCTCTCCTTTAAGTACTCATGCATCAATTGCAATGGCTGCAATTGATGCAAAAGTCCATATTTACTGCGAAAAAACAATGGTGAAAGGATATATTGATACTCTCAAGTTAACTGAGAAAGTTACAAACCACCATAAAAAAGTTTTCCAGACCGGCCATCAATACCATAGTTCTCGTTTGTATTCTCATTTAGTAGAGAAAATTCAAGACGGAGAGATAGGAAAGGTCACGTCTGTTCAAGCGCAATGGAATAGAAATGGTAATTGGCGTCGCGCAGTTCATGAGCCATCGTTGGAAAGACAAATTAATTGGAGAATGTACAGAGAATATTCATACGGACTGCTTGCAGAATTAAGTTCCCACCAAATTGATTTCGTTAATTGGTTTTCAAACTCGCAGCCAGAAAGGGTTACTGGGTTTGGTGGTATTGACTATTGGAAAGATGGGCGCGAAACTTACGATAATACACACGTAATTTATGCTTACCCTTGCGGCTTAAAAGCATCATTTACTTGTCTAACATCTAATGCAAAAGATGATTATCAAATAAGAGTTTCTGGCGACAAGGGCACAATTATTATAGGTCGTAATGCGGCGTGGGAATTCACTGAAGGGAAATATAATAAAACATATGGAGACGTAGATGGTGTCTCGGGGGCGACCATGAACTGGGAAGAAAGTAAAGGTAAGCCCATACAGTTCGAGCACTTGGATCCCACAAAGCAGGCACTAATAGACTTTAGAGATGCAATTATTAATACGACAATTCCTTTATCAAATGTTTTTACAGGAGCGAAAACTTCTATTGCTATTGATATGGGAATAAAAGCAATGGATACTAATAAAACAGTATATTTAAAAGACTTTAATAAAGCTATTTAGGTGGCATAATGTTTAAAAACTTTCAATTTTTGTTGTGAAAAATGACAGAAAAACAGTGGAATTAGAATTTGAATTTCACCCTGGCTGTTGATTGCCTCTCAATTAAGGTCGGCATTACAGAGTGTTCCATTGGTTCATCTTCTTCCCCGCTTCCTCTGCATAATGCTACTAATTTAATTGCAGCTAATCTTCCCATCTCTCTTACATTTTGATTCACTGTAGTTAGTGAGGGGAAAATCTTTGAAGCATGAGGCTCGTCATCATAGCCAATAACAGATAGCTCATCTGGTATTTTTATTTTCATATTTGCTGCGGTTAATATTACACCAAGTGCCATTTCATCGTTACTGGCAAATATTGCAGTAGGTCTTGGTTGTTTAGTAAGTAATACTTCTGCACATGCGACTCCAGAATCAAACGTATATTCACCCCAAACTATTCGCTGTTGAGGTAATGTTACACCGAGATCTAACAAAGTCTTTTCAAAGCCGACATAACGTTCTTTGGCCGACAAGGAGTCTTTTGGTCCATGAATGAAGCCTATTTCTGTATGACCAAGCTTCACTAATAACTGAGCTATTTTTCTGACGCCATGCAAATCATTTGATTGAACAACTTGAGCCGGTGCTTCAGAGGCTGCAGGCAATATCCGAATGCAGTGACAACCAGATTTTTCTATTAATTCAGCAAGTGATGCATTTGCTGACAAGGGTGGAAGAATGACTATACCATCGAGTTTAAGTCGACTTATGAACCTAATTAGCTCCCCGGCCAAGTTAACACTTTTATTGTCGCACGGGTGCACGACTAATTCATAGCCTTGAGAGCGACAATGATCAAGAACACCTTGTTGAAATTCTGCGACATATGATGCATTCGGATTATCGTATACCAAACCTAATAAGAAAGATCGCTGCGAGGCTAAACCCCTGGCTTGAGGGTCTGGAGAGTAATTCAATATTTTTATTGTCTTTTCGACTTTTTCACGAGTCGCTGCTCTGACGTTTGGGGAGTTATTGATTATGCGAGATACAGTTTTTTTTGAAACACCTGCCAACCTAGAAACATCATTAATAGTCGCTTTTTTTTCTTTTTTTATCACAATAAGATCTCACAAAGTCCCCTAACTTTCAGTGTTAAAAATTAATACGGAACGTGATGATGTTACCATCTATGATATAAAAATGATACCGGTATCATTTTTATATCATTCAGTACCGCTATTTAAAATTCAATTCGTTCACTAATTAGACACCTATCCTATTTTTGTCAAAGCAGATCCCAAGCCTTGATCTATTGCTCTTATGTGGACCCCGTGTTGTCAACAACAAACTTTACTTTTAAAGGTGTACATGCGAACTTATATACGAGTTCTAATTGAGTAGGTGAATCAGACTCTATAATATTTCCGCGAGCATGTTTTCAAATCTCTTTTGCGGACTATAGGCTCTTAGAGTAATACTGATTTAACGCGCTCGTTTTTACTTTTTTTTACGCACTTTATTGTTGACACTTTTTATGTGTGAATGCATTTAGCTTTATATTCTGTACCTTTGGGCAGCATTGCAAACGCAGTTCTTACCGTTTTATCAGGTAGCGCCACTGACCATGCCAAGATATAGGCTAAGCCTTAGTAATAGGCTTGGAAACAAATGCCTTACATCTTGATTCAATCATTATGATGGCAAAGCCACTGATGGCGGTGAGCTTAATCTAGCCATCCTCAATCTTATCTGTGAGAATCAGTCCGGCATACCGGTTCACATGAAAGTGGCCCAAGCGAACCTCTATTTAGTGGCCGAGGCCGTTTTATAAGCTAAGGAAACCATTGAAAACTTAGATGCTCAATGGCAATTGTTTGTCGCGGGTATGCCACAAACTCTCAAAGAAACCAAATCATTTATTAAGCAAGCGCCGACCTTAACTTTTCCGACGATTTCGCAAGGCTACGAAGGCGCGAGTTATGACAGTGACTACGGGGGTTTTGCACAAACGTGGCTACTTATCCGCAGTGAGCTGGCGTGTAAGCATGAGCAGCACAAAAAACAAGTGTCGCAATTTCACTCGTTGTCAGCCAGCAATTTCACTGACGCTTCTGAGTGCAATCTTCCAGTAATTGCTTTAGCCACTGGGGGATAAATATCTTGCAAAAATCATCGATATGGTAATATAACTCGACTAACTTATTAATGGGTGCCTGCTCCTTTTTTGATTTGTTTAGTCTTTGTCGAAAGATCAGATCTTGGAACAGGCATTTAGTTCAATTTTTTTGTCCACGATTCAGGTTAATTAAGCTTTAATATCCCAACCACTTTGGAATTCACGACCCCAAAGTTCATTCGCTTTGGTTCCTTGAACACGGCCGTTTAGAGGATCGCAATTAACATCTTCACCTATTCGGTAGGAAATATTACCTAAGTGACAAAGCAGCGTACTGACATGACCCACGTCAATAGGCGAGTTCAACTTAGAAGCCTTACCACGAATACTGTCAAGGAAATTAGCAATATGACTTTCAGTTAATGGGCCTACTCCTATTAGATCGTTAGTTGAAGTAGCAGCTCCTTCGACTTTACGCTCTTTAATCAGAGTACCTGACACATCATAAATTTCATATCCAGCTCTATCGACTATTGCATGTCCTTTTGTACCTAATATTAAGGTGCCGCGGCCGCGGCCAAAACGTTTAATATTATTACAGCTATTACCTGCCCATTCTATGGTTTTACCGCCTTTAAAGCTAAAACGAGCCCGAATAGTGTCATACATTTCCCAATCATCAGAAGTGTGATAGTAACGCCCACCGGTAGTTGATACTTTTTCAGGAAAGTCTACATCTAACGCCCATTGTGCAATGTCAAGTTCGTGAGCCGCGTTATTACATAGTTCACCCGTGCCCCAATGCCAAAACCAATGCCAATTGTAATGCACAATATTATCTTTATATTGAGTGCGTGGCGCCGGTCCTTGCCATAACTCCCAATTTAACCAATTAGGTACAGGTACAGATTTTCCATTACCAATAGAACCACGGTTATTGGCATACCAAGTTTCAGCTTTATAACAATTTCCTAGCATACCTTCACGAATATGTTTAATCAGTTCAATAGTCTCAACTGAAGACCGCTGTTGGTTACCCATTTGTACAATCTTTCCATGCTTCTTTTGCGCCTCAACAAAAATTTCTCCTTCATGGGGATTATGACTAAGTGGCTTTTCTACATAAACATGCTTGCCTGCTTCTAGGCCCATCACACCGGCAGGGGCATGCCAGTGATCTGGTGCCGCAATACAAATAGCGTCTATATTTTTATCCTCAAGCATGGTACGAATATCTGCAGTAGCTTTAGGCGTTTTAAAGCCAGCTCCTTTTATAATCATTGACGTTTTACTTATCGCGCGACTATCAACATCACAAATATTAGTAATGTTAACACCACCACCATTAATAAATGAACCCACTAAACCTTCACCTCGGCTATGTAGTCCCATAAACCCTACATTAACTCGTTCGTTCGCTCCAAAAATTCGGGCGTAACTACTAGCTGAAAAAGTTGATGCCGCCGCAACACCTAGTGCAGCAGCTGCTGTTCCTAAAAATTTTCTGCGTGTAATGGTCATTTTATTTTTCCTCAACTCGATTTAAACGTTTGATTTTAATACTACGAAAATGAACTAAATCGCCATGGTCCTGTAATAAAATAGGGCCTTTTTCCCAACCACCAAAATTCTGCCATTTTGAATATTTACTGTAGGCAACAAGTGCATCGAATATTTGACTATGGCGGTTGAATTCAACGACTTTTATACCGTTTAACCAATGCTGAACGTCGCCAGCCTGCACCACTACTCTCGCTCGATTCCAGTACCCAATATCGTTAAAGTATTTGTTATCACGTTTAAGTTCGGTTAAATTCCTGGCTGCAATAAGGTCATAAAGAGACCCTACAGTGCGATTACCAGCAACCCCTTTTTTAGCATCTGGATGTGTGTCATCGTCTAAAATTTGGAATTCTAAACCAATCGCAGAGCCTTCACCTTTAAGTAAGGTTGGATCAACAAAGTACTTAATACCTGAATTTGCTCCAGTAGTAATATTAAAATCAACTTCCAGTTCAAAGTCGCTAAATTCCTCCAAAGTAGTAATATCTCCACCATTTCGAGATTCAGCACCACCCGATGATAAGACACTTAATACTCCATCTTTAATTTCCCAACCTATCGGTGGGAAACTATCAAGCTTAGCACCCTTCCACCCTTGAGTTGTTTTGCCATCCCACAGTAGCTCCCATCCTTCCGCTATTTGACCCTCAGTTAGTTCATTAGGAATAAAGTTAACTTCCGCTATAGTTTTACCATTTGACCAGCGCTCCTGATCTAAATCTTGAGTTTTAACGCGAATATTTCGCCAGCTAACTTGGTTGCCTAACTTTGAAATGTCGCCAGCAGTAGACTCAATTTCAAGTGCAAAGAAACCTTCTGATGTCTGGTTATCCGAAAGGTTAGCGGTTGCTGTACCATTAACATACGTGCGTAGAACATTGCCGATAGCTTCTATACGGAATTTATTCCATTCATCTTTTTCGTAAGCGGTCCGACCAGCATCATTATATGACAATGGATATAACCACTTACCGCGATTTTTATCATAAATCCCGCCTGTCCACCCACGACTACTTGGATCAATCTCTAATTGGTAACCGACAACATCGCTATTTTTATAACTTGTCTTACTTACGCTACGAAATTGGACTCCTGAATTTAATGGACTATCAACTTTTGCCTCAAACTCCATGATGAAATCACCAAATGTTAGTTCTGTGGCAAGATAGCTACTTTTTGATGTTTCATCAGCAGTAGCCACAATGACACCGTCAATGACTTCAAATTTTGCAGAGCCGTTGATTTGTTTCCAACCACTGAGAGTTTTACCGTCAAATAAACTTTGCCAGCCATCAGATTCTGCAGCGTTACCTAGCAACGAACAGCTCATCAGGATTGTTGCTAAACACGACATCAATAACACCTTTAATTTTCGCATTATCCTACTTCTCCTTTTTTATAAAATCTAAATCTATGCAATTTCGAACGCATAACATACTGTTTACATCAAAGTAGCGTTAGAAAGTTATATCACATAATTGGTCATACAGAAATAAAAATTGGCAAAGTAGGCTTGTTAAATTTGGCTAATAAGTAAGATAGTATTGTTTGATGGATGTTGAATTTGAGGAACTAGTTCCATAAGAGCTTTTATAAATGGCAATTAACATCGTTAACCACCCACTTTATAATTCGGCAAATATCAGCGGATCTTCGCCGGCGCTAACAACACCTGCATATTGAGAGTTCGCCCATATACCTGAGTAGCAGTTTTCCATCGCCTCGAACGTTTTGGTAGGCACTTATTTAATCAGGTCATTGGCTTCTATTAATGTTTGCGGTACACGCGTAAAAGTAATTGCACAAGCTTGTTTAGATCTTCCAGAGTCTCTTTGACATGAAGTGCGGCATCTTTCCCAAGTATTGACTGGCCTGTGCGGCTTTTAGGTTATGAATATGCGACTTCACTGTCTGTTTAAAGCCCGCTATGTCATTACTGTTGCCATTTGCAAGCTTCATATACATAAGAATACTGGCTTGATTTTTACGAATTACGTTGAGGATAACTTGTCTTAATTCAGTGGGATGGTCGCACGAATAGCCTCTCGTAATGCTAATGGCGATCTCGTTTGACTCATTAACCCGAATCATACTTAAGAAATTGAACTAAATGCTGTTTCCAAGATCTGAAATTTCGACAAAGATTGAACAAATCCAAGAAGGAACCAGCATCAATAAATTAGTCGAGTTGTACTGCGATATCGATGATTTTGCAAAATATTTATCCCTAGTAGCAAAACAGTTATAACTTCTTCGTTTTAACAATCACCTGCTCAAATATGCCCCTCAAAATATACCTATTGTCAGCTTTTAGTTAACGACAAGTATTGTATAAAAAAATCGAAGAACGTGTATCTGCTATCACCCTTTCGCGCGCTAATGAGGAGTACTAAGCGCTTTAATGACGCCTCTTATCTCAGCTAAGCCTTTCAAGCGCCCAATACAAGAATATCCTGGATTAGCCAATTTATTAATATCATCTAAAATTTGATGACCATGATCTGGCCTGATAAATATTCCTTGAGGATTTGTGGCAACATCGCGCAACTGCTCTTCTTTTAGTAGAGCAGAGATAATCCCAACCATGTCAACATCACTTGATAAATGGTCAGCTTCATAGAATGAACGTTGTTCATTCTTATCTCTGCTAACACCTCGTAAATGGGCAAAATGAATACGAGAACCGAACACTCTAGCCATTCGCGGTAAATCATTGTCAGGTCGACTACCGTAAGTACCTGCACATAAGGTTATTCCATTTGATGGGCTAGGTAGAGCTGAAAAGAGAAGATCTAAATCGTCTGAAGTACAAATAATGCGTGGGAGCCCTAACATGTCTCTAGGGGGGTCATCTGGATGAATGGCTAACTTTACACCTAATTGCTCGGCTCTTGGTAAGACTTGCGATAAAAAAGAAAATAAATTCTTTCTAAGAATATCTTTAGTTACATTTTTGTATTTTTCTAACATTCTCCGAAAATCATCTATCTCGTAAGAATCCGTCATTTTACCTGGCAAACCAGCAATAATATTTTTGGTTAATAATGCCTTTTCATCTTCAGGCATCTCTAAAAAAATTTGTTTTGCTTGGGCGAATTCTTCAGCAGAATAATCAGCTTCTGCATTTTCACGTTGTAAAATAAACAGATCAAAGGCTGCAAATTTTTGTTGATCAAATCTAAGAGCAAACCCTCCGTTTGGTAGTTGAAACTTCAGGTCTGTCCGGGTCCAATCAAGCACTGGCATAAAGTTATAACAAATCGTTTTTATACCGCATTTTGCTAGATTTTCCATCGATGTAATCCAGGCATCAATGTAGCCTTGTATATTTTCTAGACCTAATTTTATATCTTCATGTACCGGAATACTCTCAACAACTGACCATACAAGAGATGATTGGGCACGATTGTCCTTTTCAATTAACACTTTATGCGCTCGTATTTTGTCTAAAGGCCAGACTTCACCCGTTTGTATCGCGTGTAATGCACTAACAATATCTGTTGCTCCCGTTTGCCTAATATCGGCAATTGATACTGGATCATTGGGGCCAAACCATCTCCAAGCTTCACGCATTATAAAACCTCCATCAGTTTAATGACTAACCATTTTCGTTCACTGTTATAACTTATAAACTTTCTTGGCTAGTCTGTACGATAAGTCAATCGCTAGTTCTTCTGCTTCGTCAATATCTAAACGATGCTCACACACTAGCTCTGCAAGCCAATTACAATCCATTCTTCGCGCCATGTCATGACGGGCTGGAATAGATAAAAAAGCGCGTGTGTCATCGTTGAAACCAACGGTATTATAAAAGCCAGCTGTTTCTGTTGTTTGTTGACGAAAGCGCCGCATACCCTCAGGGCTATCATTGAACCACCACGGAGGACCTAAACGCAGACAAGGGTAATGCCCTGCCAAAGGAGCAAGCTCTCTCGCATAACTAGTCTCATCAAGAGTAAATAAAATGAGCGTTAGATTTGGATTAACACCATATTTATCAAGCAGTGGTTTGAGCTGCTCTGTAAAATGAGTTTGTACTGGTATATCTGCCCCTTTGTCGTAACCGAAACGTTCAAAAATGGCTTGATTATGATTGCGAAACACACCTGGATGTAATTGCATAACTAAGCCATCTTCTATGCTCATTCCTGCCATTTCGGTAAGCATATGTGCCCTAAACAGTTCAGCTTCTTGCGGAGATGCTAGACCTGAAATAACTGTGGCATAAAGTGTCTCTATTGCTTGTCTGTCAAGGTAAGCTGTTTGAGCCGTAGGATGGCCGTGATCTGTTGCTGTCACACCCGTTGATTTAAAGTAATCTCGTCGTTTTCTGTGAGCAGATAGATAGCCACAAAATGTTGACGTATCTTCATTAGTAATTTCGCCAAACCTTCTAATTGCACTAACAAAACCGACAAAATCTGGATCAATTACAGGATCAGGCCGATAAGCTGAGATTACTCTGCCCCTCCACCCACTTGCATTAATTGCTAGATGATGTGCCAGGTCATTGAGGGGAGACTCGGTGGTTGAAAGCACTTCAATATTAAAGCGCTCAAACAAAGCCCTAGGTTTAAAAGCGTCAGTTACTAACGCAGCATTAATTTTATCGTAATAATCATCTGCTGATTTTTCACACAACACGAGGTCAAAACCAAACACTTCCGAAAACACCATATCAAGCCACATTCGTGAGGGCGTTCCACGATATAAATAATAATGTCTAGCAAATGTATGCCAGATTTTACGATCATCTTTTTCAACCTTATTGTCTCCGGCTGTTTGAATCCCGAGGTCTTCAAGTGGAATTCCCTGACTATAAAGCATCCTAAAAACATAATGATCGGGTTTAATAAGTAAATCAGTGGCATTTTTGAAAGCTTTATTTTCAGAGAACCAAGATGGGTCAGTGTGCCCGTGCGGACTTAATATCGGTAGGTCTTTCACTACTTGATATAGAGAACGCGCAACTTTTCGAATATTTACATTTGATGAAAAGAGTCTATCGGGGTGCAATGCTAATTTTTTAATCATGAAACCTTCTTCCTAGACAGATAACTATCCTATCAAAATACAACCAATCTCAAGGCCTGACCAATTTCGAATGTATAAAAAAGGAGATGGGTTAATTGAAATAAAAACGGTAACGCAATATAACAGATACGCCACTGGTAAGTCCAAATAAAATAACGTAATATATTGTTTATTTAAATGTAAAAGGCTGATTATTATAATAATAATAATTAAATAGTAGCTTATTACGATTTAAAACTGGTATATGCCTGATAATTAGCAAAAAATAAAAAATAACTGGTAAGGCCGGTATTTTTTCACTTACTATGTATCAGTACATTAAATGTGTAGTAACCTTGCCAGTCACACTTTACTATTTTCAGCCAATCTATAGAGAGTTTTTATGACCAATATTGCTATCCTTGGTGAAGTGATGCTCGAGTTTTCTTCTACTAGTGAAAGAAATTATGTGCTAGGGATTTCCGGTGATACTTATAACACTGCGTGCACACTTGCAGGACTTAACATTAGTGTCACATATATTACAAGTTTGGGCGAGGGCCAACCTGCAGCAATTATTCGCCAAGACGCTCAGCAGCGAAATGTTCAAATACTTGAGCCGAATTCTGCTTTCAATAAATCAGCAGGGCTTTATATAGTATACAATGATAAGGATGGGGAACGTTCTTTTAATTACTGGCGAGATGATTCAGCTGCAAAAGCTTTATTTAATAATCAGGATCTATTACTGCCATTATTAAATCAAGTAAAAAATCACGATTATCTTTACTTTTCAGGTATTACCCTTGCACTTATCAATACTTCAAATGCATCAATATTTATCCGGTTTCTCGAACATTATAGACAGCTCGGTGGGAAAGTTATTTTCGACCCAAACTATCGTCCTAGTCTATGGCTTAATCAAGCCGCTGCCACTCAGGCTATTAAAGGAATATTGCCGCATGTAGATATATATTTACCTGGCTATGAAGAAGAAGAGATACTTTTTGCTTGTACATCGTCGAAGGATATATTTGAGCGCTTATTGGCTATTGATATAAGTGAAACCGTAATTAAAAATGGCAGCAGGAATTGCTCGATAATTTATAACCACTGCCTAACTACTGTATCGATAACACCGTCCAAAAATGTTATCGATACAACTGGCGCGGGTGATACGTTCAATGGTGGATATATAGGCGCTCGATTGGCAGGTCTAACTCCCTATGATGCGGTAAATTTTGCTGCAAAAGCAGCATCACAGATACTGTTAATAAAAGGAGGGGGGCTCTCGACACCACACTTGTCTAAGTTAAACAAACATCTTCAAATTATACAGCAGCAACAGAGCAATTAAGTTATTTTTTGCCTACTGCTGAGTTTCTAAAGCCACGTTATGAGCATACACGTACATTACATCAGTATTAGTTATTAAACAGCAATATCAATAGTAGAACGGGTATATTTGGTCACTCAATTGTTTTACATTGAGCAACCATAATATACAGTAGCAGCTAACCTTTTAAACCAGTAAGACTTAGTATATTTACAAGCCACCTTAGTTTTCAGAGCATGCTCAATTCACTAGCTCATTTGGTATTAATTGACTATACGGTAATACATGCTCTTCCATGATGTTACCTGTTTCGTCAATCAACCTGAACGTCACTAACGCTTCTTCTTTTTGCGTGTTAAAGATAAATTCTCCGAAAGCAATTGTGTCTTTCCCAATATGACCAAACAATTGATTAGTTGGATTTTTTGCGATTGCTTCAGGACCTTCTACACCAGATAGTGTTGACACTTGAAACTCATGAAGTTTATAGCCTGAAGGACGAGAAATAGTAAATCCACGTGCACCATGTCGATCTCCACTGATGAGCAATACGCCTGAAATTCGCTCTGCTTCAATTAACGTAAAGAGCTCTTCACGAGCTACTGTATCCCAAGTTCCCCAAGAGTCCTTTCCGTTACTAATGTCGTCGCTCCACATGGTTCCGCTAGTAATTATCTTGAAAGGCGCGGTCGAATTACTCAATGTATCTTTTAACCAACCTAGTTGTACGCTACCTAGAAAAGAGGCATAACCACCGCGGCGATCAATTTCGCGGAATGAACGTGTATCAAGCATTATAACTTCTATCGGTCCAATGCGTGTATTAAAATAAATACCCTCACTTTGCGTTTGAGGATTATTCCAATTTTGTTGCCACACATTTCTAACAGTGTCTCTGTCACCAGCTTTAAAACCTTCAGGAATACCACCAAGATCATTGTCAAAGTAATCGTGGTCATCCCACATCGCATAAATCGGAGTATTAGCGGCCAAATAACGCCATGGTTTTGAAATATCACGCAATGCATAGTCAGCTTTATGCATGCTAATATTATTCAATCTATCATCAACGGCAATATCTCCCAATAACAACATAATATCAGGGTCTCTTTTCATGATTTGATTTATAATATTAGGGTTGTGTAGGCCTATTTTATGAGAACAGGAGCCAAATGCTAAACTGAATAATCCTTTATTATCCATAGGCGGTGCAGTGGTAAAGGCACCTTCTGCAATCTGATTATTATTTGCATAGACACCATACTGATAATGGGTATTTGCAAGCAAGCCATCTAACTTAATACGTTGCTCTACGCCGGGTACATTATCACTTATAATAAATTTCTTGGGCTCTCTGTCAGTAGATTTTTTTACTTTTACGGTTAAAGAGTCTTTAGAAGATGGACGCAGCCAAAGGGTCACGCCATCATCACGTAATTGTCCGAGCATAGGCCCACCAATTAGCGGTATCCCATATTTTTCTGCCGCTTTCAGGATCTCAGGATGCGTAAAATCAGCGACCGAGTCATTAGCAAAAACAAAACGAGTATCAATATAAAATTGTCTGAGATTTTCAGGTAAAGGTTCATAACTATCAAGCAATTTAGTATCCATCTCTAACGAACCTATGTGCGCCTCTTTAAGCGTAACTAGTTGACGAGCAGGGACGTGCTCATTAACCGACTTACAAGCAAATAGAAAAACCACCAAGATGCTTGCGATTAGAAATTTCATCTTTGTTCTTTTATACATAGTACTTTACTCTCTTTTGATTATCGTGGAATTTAACATCAATATTTGCAGGGTACGTAAATACTTATGTTTTCACAGGGAGGCAGAAAAGGAATCACGTTTTTTATAAGGGTGTCTTCGTGTTTATTATTGCTTATAAGTAATTGCCGAATATCGATTGGCATGGTTATTAGGCATCCTAAATATTTATTTTTTTGCACCTTATACTACTCTGATTTTGGCTAGTTATTTTAGCCAATGGTTTTATTAATAATTGGAATTGCAATTGTAAAATTGGCCTGTCCAATTATTCTATAGGTATGGAAGAAAAAGTCAGTCAAATTACGTCAGGAGTAGCTTAGTAAATACAATGCTTAGCACTGATGATACATCTTTGGTATAATGCATGGGTAACAGTAACCATGTACTCAGAGCTTTGCATTTGTAAAACCGTCATGATAAGACTGTTTTGAACTATTGAGGTATGCCTTGGGTTCGACATAACTTCTCCACAATATCGTTAATCTTATTTATCTCACCAAGACGCAAAGCTGTTTGACTATTAACTAATTGGACTTTTAATAAGATATTGTTTCTGAGTGCGTGGCTGAAAATTGTGTTAATACTCAAAAAAGTTTCAACCACTTCACATATATCGTTGCTCAGTAATTTAGGCATGTTTGCAAAGTCGTTAGCCATAGGATCAATAATTTCCTTGCCTTCTTTTAATGCATTGCAAATAAATTCAAACCAGCAAGCTAGTGATAACGAAAGCAATTTAGTGGGAAGTCCTAGTGCTAAGTTGTCTTCAATAATAGGTAACACTCTCATTTGTATTTTTTGTGAGCCATCACAGGCAATTTGTGCCAGTAAATGGCGAATAGAAGGATTTAAAAAACGTTGAATAATTTCATTACCATAAACCTTTGCATCTAATTCTTTTGGCGGAGCAAATGAGTTAATAATTTCATCGGAGGCCAGTTTAGAAATAAAGTAATTAAAACCTTTGTCACTGGTCACGTCGAATACAGTTTCAAAACCTGCCAATAAACCCGAATATGCTAGTGTAGAATGCAAACAATTCAATAACCTTAATTTAGCTTTCTCAAAACCGTCTACATCATCCGTAAATATGACACCGACACTTTGCCAATCTGGTCTCTCCCCTTGCCAATTATTGTCGATAACCCATTGCGTGAAGCGCTCTCTTTGTATTGGCCAGTTATCTTGTAAACCAATAACCTTTGATACTGAATGAATAGTGTAATGTTCAGTCTTAGGTGTAATACTATCGACCATTGTGTTCGGAAAAGCGACGTTTTGATCGATCCACGATTGCAGGCTTACATCAAACTGTTTGGCATAATCTAAGACCACGCGGCGAAGCTTTTCACCATTCTTAGAAATATTATCACAGCTAATAAGATTAAAGGCATCAACCCCATTTATTTTCCTTTGCTTGAGTGATTCAACGATAAATCCAATTGCACTAATAGGGTTTGTTGGATTCGCTAAATCATGCTTTATGTCATCATTGTCTAAATCTAAAGAACCATTAAATGCTAAGCAGTAACCTTTTTCGGTAATAGTAAGTGTAACTAACTTTGTGCTTGCAGCAGACATACGAGTAATAACTTCAGCGCTTTGCTCGCTAGCAAATAATACCTCCTTTATTGCACCGATCACTTGGTAGTTAACTTCTTCATCTAAAATTGCAAGCGTGTATAAATAATCTTGCTCAGCTAATATATTCCTTGCTGTTACACTTCGCAGCGACACACCACAAATACCCCAGTTTCCGCCGGACAAATTCATTGCATTTTCGGTATAAACAGCTTGATGAGCCCGATGAAAAGCACCTGGGCCAAGATGAACAATACCAATTTGAGTATTCACCCGGTCGTAGCTTGGCGTTTGAATGTCTTGATTATTAATTATTTCAGCTAAATTGTGCTGACCCAATTTTTTGATAGGTAAATTCATACTGTTCTCTTATCTTGTTTTTGCGTTTTCGATTTAATTGAAAACGCGATCTCTGGGAATGTTACGAATATGACCGCCGACGGTCACGCCATCCAGATTCACAATTTCATCAGCAACAGATAATAAAGATCTAAGGTCAATTCCAGTCTTAATTCCCATAGCTTCAAACGCAAAAACAAGGTCTTCCGTTGCCGTGTTACCCGATGACCCAGGAGCAAAAGGACAGCCTCCCAACCCGCCAGTCGAACCCTCAACAACGCGAACACCAGCTTTATAGGCTGCAATCGCATTGGCAACACCTAGTCCGTAAGTATCATGCCCATGAAAGGCCCATTGCATATCATTACCAGAAAAACGCTCAAACAAAGCACCGAAGAGCCGCTCAACTTTGTCCGGTGTTGCTCTACCTGTTGTGTCACAAATATCCACTTCAATGGCTCCAGTAAATCTTCGGACTTTTTCAACAATATTGATAACGTCTGCTATTAACACCTCCCCATTAAAAGGACAATAAAAACATGTAGACAGGGCAAGCTTAAAACTTGTAACCCTAGCTTCTATTTCTGGCCATACTACTTTTAGTTCTTGGACTGAGCTATCAATAGAACGGCCTATATTCGCCAAATTATGAGCATTTGAGGCTGAAATAACATAAGAAAAATTCTGGACACCGGCCTGGGCTGCGCGCAGCAGCCCCTCAGGATTTGGTACCAAATAATATAAACTTGCACCGTTTAAATCTTGCAGGCCGCCATGTATCCGTAAAGCGTCTTTCATCTGAGGTACATGTTTTGGGCTCACAAACGCACCAACTTCCATACGGCGCAAACCTGTTTCAAAAAGCTTACGGATAATTCTAATTTTTTGATTAGTAGCAATCCACGGCACTACCGATTGAAAGCCGTCACGAGCGGTCACATCTACAATTTCTATTTGCTTCATAAAACACCCTGTTTTTCCAGCATACTCAAATCATCACCTTCCTGCAGTAAAGCAGATAAAACTTCCTTATTATGATGCCCTATGGTGGGCCCAGCCCATCGAACCGATCCGTTTTTACCATCAGAAAAAAAAGGCATTGGAGCCGTTTGCAAAACATCTATACCAAGAAAGTTGTCTCTCACTAACTGAATAGCCATGCGGCTTTTATATTGGGGATCGTTGACGATATCTTCGACCGTGAAAATCTTTGAACAAGGAATATTTGATTTTTCAAGTATATTTATCAATTCATTACTTGTACGTTGCTTCGTCCATTGCTTGATCTCCGTATCTAAAAGCGACATATACTCTACTCGCTTGCTGTTGGTTATGAAGCGCGGGTCGCTTGCTAACGACTCTTTTTCCATCACACTGCAAAGATTGATAAATAAAGAACTTGAATTTGCTGCAATCAAAATATCAACGCCATCTAGGCATCTATAAGCATTGCTAGGCGCTGTTGTTGAAAGTGCTGGACCCGCAGGCTCTCGGATTTTGCCGGTGACACTATATTCAGGAATACAGCCATCTAACATACTTAATATACTTTCTGTTAAAGCAACGTCGACTATGCGCAACGACGTGTCAGTTGGGTTCGTTCTCACTTCGGTTAAAGCCGACAATGCGCCAAACGCACCGTAAAGCCCAGCTATATTATCGCCAATGGAAACCCCTGTCCTAACCGACGATAGGTCACTGATATCTTTAGGATAACCTGTCAGATAACGTATACCTCCCACCGCTTCTCCGATCGAACCAAACGCTGCTTTGGATTTATACGGACCGCTTTGTCCATAGCCTGAAATACGAACCAAGATGCAGGACGGCCTGATTTTTTCAATCACGCTCGGTCCTAAACCAAAACTTTCAAGCTGACCTGGTCTGTAATTCTCAACAACAATGTCAGATTGGGCAACCAATTTTTTAGCAAGTGCTGTTGCCTTTTCATGTTTCAAGTTAAGCGTAATGCATTTCTTATTACGCCCATGCATCGACCACCAAATAGATTTTTCATCTAACATTTCGCCCCAAGCACGGACAGGGTCTCCAGTTCTCGGCGGCTCAACTTTTATAACCTCTGCGCCTAAATCAGCCAAAAGACGGCAACAAAATGGTGCAGCAACATAATTGCCTAACTCAAGGACTTTAAGACCAGCTAGGGGTCCTACTTTCATATCAGATTGACTCTCTCTCAAAATATTTCCTTTCCTTATATCCACTATCAAGCCGTTAAAATGTTCGTGGGATATATAGCGCTAAATCCTTCCAAAACCAAAGTAGAAAAGCCATACCCAGCATAATTACTGCAAAAGGTAACGCGCCCTTAGCAACATCCTCTAGCTTTGCATTGCCCACGGCTTGAATAACAAACAAATTTAAGCCTACTGGCGGGGTAATTAGCGCTGTTTCAATCAACACTACAAAAAATATACCGAACCACAGGGGATCTATTCCCATAGCTTGCAATGCTGGGTAAAGCACCGGAACCATGATCAGGAGCATAGAAATTGATTCGAGAAAAAAGCCAACAATAAGTAACACAATTCCAACTGCCAGTATAAAAAGTGCTGGATCGCTAATATGTGTGGTTAAAAAACTACTGACTGTCTGTGGTATTAAATACAGCGTAATGGCATAAGAAAAAATCTTAGCACCTGCTATAATGAGAAAAATCATCAGCGTGGTATCAAGGCTTTCATAAACGGCCTGCTTAAAAAGACGCCAGTTCATTCGACCCATAAGCACCGTCATTAAAGCAGCCAGTACAAAACCAATACCGGCGCTTTCAGATGGCGTAGCTACACCTGCATAGATGGAGCCAATTATACATACCGCCAGAAAAACCGTAGGAAAAGCGACTAGTGTTATCTTCAACCTATCCACCAATGGAACTCTTGTTAACGTCTGAGCAGTCCCCTTGGTTTTTGCATGGATCATCGAATAAATAATAAAAATAAAAGCCAAGAATAAGCCCGGTCCAATGCCAGCCAAGAAGAGTGCGGGAATAGAAACTTCTGTTAACATACCGTATAAAATCAGTGGAATAGAAGGCGGAATCAATATTCCAAGTGTGCCGCCTGCTGCCAATTGCCCCATGATAAATGGCTTTTCATATCCTCTCTTTTCCATTTCAGGAATAGCAATTGTGCCAATCGTTGCTGCCGTGGCCACCGAAGAGCCAGAAATAGCAGAAAAAAGCGTACAGCTTTGAATGGTTGCGACGGCGAGGCCACCAGGCCAGTGCCCTACCCATACCTGTACGGCAGCAAAGAGATCTTTACCCACATTGCCTTTTAACAGAATGTTCGACATTAGTAAAAACATTGGAATCGCTAATAATTCAAAACTGTCCATAGTGTCATACAATTTTATTGGCACCGCTACCAAAGGCAGGTCTTTCAGCCAGAGCATACCAATACCTAATGAGGCCAGAGCGAAAGCAACCGGCACCCGCAATATTAACAAGCCTAACAAAATGATTAATATTATGAGAATTTCCATGACTCAATGCGCTCCTAAAGATTTTTCAGAGTCAGGAATACCCACGGTCCAAATCCGCCATAATTCAACTATCGACTGTAAGCACAGCAACCCAAATCCAATCCATATACAAGACAATGTTGCCCATTTAGGAGTGGCAAGAAAGGAGGCTGACGTTGCGCCTTTAAGGGTTTTATCTAGCCATTCTGAGTAACCATAACGAACCGCAATCAGGCACACACAAACGATTACCAGTAACGCGAAACTTTCGGATATTTTACGGGTTAATGTCATGGTGTCGTGAAACACTAATTCGACCACAATCAATTTCCTTCTTTTTAAAATATAGGCAGCACCTAGATAGGTCGCCCATACCTGCGCGATCGTTGACACTTCATCTACCCAAATAGTTGGCCTATTAAAAAAATAACGCACAACCACCTCATAGCTGATACTCAAGGCTATTAATACAAAAAGCCAAGCGGCTAATTTTCCCGCAACCTCTGATATTTTATCTACTACTTGAACAATGCTCATCGATAAGACCTTTAAAGTTTATTGAGTAGACTAACGACATCTTGCGCGAGTGGGCCACCTTCGTTGATGAAGCGAGTGACAACATCTTTTGTGGCCTCGCGCCATTGCTCTCTCTCTTCATCTGAAAGCTCAACTATGACTATTTCATCTTTGATTGCTTCTAATGCAGACTCTTCTAAAAAAGTAATTTTTTGGCGTAATTGTTTTTCCACAATCAACGACGCTTT
This sequence comes from Glaciecola punicea ACAM 611, assembly GCF_000252165.1. Taxonomy (GTDB): domain Bacteria; phylum Pseudomonadota; class Gammaproteobacteria; order Enterobacterales; family Alteromonadaceae; genus Glaciecola; species Glaciecola punicea. The sequence continues at coordinate 147,389 of NZ_BAET01000030.1, read as the reverse complement.
CTCTATTATGTCTTGGTGTGCAAGCGACAAATTTTCGAAAAAATCATTATTCATTATTGCTACAAATTCAATATTAGAATCATAGGTCAGATTCAAATAGTCCATAACTTCATACAGCTTCCGCGACTTTACTGCGGTGATACCGGTAACTCCACCGTCAACAGCACCCTGTTGGTAAGCTAGAAATTGCCTAGAGCCTGACATTAAAGTAGGTGCTCCACCTAAGGCCTCTACTGTCCAGCCGAGCAGGCGCCCGAACGTGCGTATTTTTTTACCTTTAATTTCACCTGGTGTCCTAAACGGCGTATTATTTGATAAGTAAACCGTTCTACCGTAGCTCTGCCACCATAATACTTTGTTGTTTGTTGCCTCTAATATAGCAGTATCAATAATCTTTCTAATTGGACTATTTACATTGGTTACTGCTTCTATTTTTGCTGGACTGTCCATCATGAAAGGCAAAAACACGAAATCTACTGCAGGAACATCGCCAGCAAAACTTGAAAGCGAGGCGGTTCCCATTGGCACTGCGCCTGCACCAACCGCTTGCCCTACAAAGTTATCTTTAAACAATTGTGCTGAAGGAAAAATCTGCACTTTTAATTGACCGTTGCTATCTCTTTCAACAATCTCTTTCCATGACTTAAGGTTTTCACCTAATGGGTGTGATTCCTGTAATTGTAACGTCACCCTGATGATAATTTCAGCAAAGGCTGCTGCGCTCATAAAAAAAATTATTGACAGCGTCATTACTATCGACGCTGTCACTCTCAAAAATTTACGCTTTTTCATACTATGCCTATCCTTAACTGCTCATCACGAGACTAGACGTTAATAATTTTTTACAAAACGTAACCTCTTGTTTCATGTCCTATTTAACTTAATAAAACACAGCTACCGTTTCTAAATTGATTCCCCCGTGTTGTTTTAAACAAGCTCCGGAAAATACGGCTCTGGGCACAATATAGGAAACAGTTATGATATTTATATTGGCAGTAATGATTAATTCGAACTCAGCTCATGCAAAAAGGTTTGCCAAAAGCGCTTAACAAACACATACTCGTTGTCAAATTGGCTTGTCTGATTTCAATATCCGCGGAAACACTACTGAAAAATATATCACCGACCCGATAAAATATCCCCCTTCTTAAAGCTATCTAGTTAAGAGGGGGGAGGCAAAACTGAGCTGATGGATCGGTTAAATTTAAAACTTATATTGTGCTTGGAAGGACACCGTTTGACCGACTTCTCTTGCTTCTCTAAATCTACTTTCAGTTCCTTGGTAAGCGTAGAATTGCTCATTCGTCAAATTGAACACCTCTAACGTTAGAAATAGATTATCAATTTGTTTTGGACTGTATGATATTTGAGCATCTAATCGATCTTGTTTATCAATAAATCTGTTATCTCCAGAAACTGTGCTCGTTGTCTTGTCAAAATATTCACTTCGAGCTGTATAAGCTAGTCGCACTGCAAATTGCTCTACTTCATAAAAAACGATAAGGTTGACTGTGTCCTTAGAGACGCCAGCAAGAGGTAAGTTATTACCACTTGAATCTCTATCAGGGCCCTCACTTGTATCAATGTAAGTGTAGTTAGCTTGTAAACCCATATTACGAATGATAGGGATATCAATGAAGTCGAAGCTTTGCAATAGTCCAATTTCAAAACCATAAATATCAAAACTATCAGAATTATTAACTTGATCAGTGATCAGTACTTCTGCACCACTAGGATCAGAGCATATACCACTTGAGTTAAACGACAATGGTCCTGAAAGCAAACTATCTAATCTCGTGTTTTCAAGTGCCTGTATATCTGCAAGATTGCTAGGACAAAGAATTCGATCATCGAAACCATTGGAAATCTCTTTTTGAAAATAAGCCATCGTGATCGTGGGACCGTTTTCAGCGTACCACTCTAAAGAAAGATCGAAGGAAGTTGATTCAAAAGGTTTTAGCTCTGGATTTCCGAGCTCAATATTTATACTGTCCGTAGCTTCTGCTGTTAAATTAACATCAACGTTTTGACCTACCCCAAAATTTGTAGCATGCGGTCTAACAATAGTTTCAGAAAAAGCAGCCCGCAACAGTAAGTCATTCTGAATTGCCCAAGTGACGTTTAAAGATGGTAGTACATGACTGAAGTCTGTTTTTGCAGTAATCGGTTCTAAATTACCATTATTATCACGAAATGCATCAGTTTCCCTTTTGGTATCGACATACCGCAAGCCAATGTTACCCCGGATAGGTAGATCTATAGAACCCTTTTCAAAATTGAAGTTAGCCATTGCATAGACTGATAAAATATCCCGATTTGTTAAACTGAATGTACCTGCTATATCACCTCCATCAGCAGGTAAAGGAAGTCCATCGAAGGTGTTACCAGAAAAGGTTCTGTCGCCAACAAGTGCTTGACGCATCGTTGCACCATCTTGAAAATAGAAGTTATCAATTTGGTTGCCTAACCGACCATCAAAAAAACCAGTCGCTGAAGTAAAATCATTGAGGGAAATTAATGAACCACCGTCAGGTATGGTGCTGTAGTCGAATTCATTGTTTGGCAGTGCCCATTCGGGACGGACAAACGACTGTTCAGATTGTCTGAGTTTAAATCCGGTTTCAACACTTTCAATGACTGAATCATCAAATGTGTACTCTACATCTACTTGAAAAGCATTTTCTTCATCCGTAGAATCAAACTCATGACCCGAGTCGTACGTTAAAAACCAATCTCCAACACCTGAGCTAGAGGTTACACACTTACTTTGTGAGTCTCCTCTAGATATTTCAGCAGCTGAGCATCCACTTACAGCATATGAACTTGGATCAGATAATGCCCCTGTTGAATCTTTAAAAATAAAGTTATCAACGTTACCAGCTCCAGTATCAATCAGTAAGTTTATACCGTTGCCCGTTCCATCTCTAAGTTGGCGACGTGCAATAGCACCAGTAGATAATTGACTTGCTTTTGCTCTATGTATCGCACCCGTTACAATCCAATTGTGCCTTTCCCATTCAAAATCTGCTGTAATTGCTTGTGTTTTGTTGTCAACATCAATTATGCGCTGTTGATTTCTAACTCGAGGGTTCACCATATTTAATCGTGTTACTGTTGTTCCAAAGGTATCGTTTGTAACCGTGTCGAGCACTTCCGTAATCTTTGCCTTATCAATCTGACCCATCATCCAATCATGGGTAAAAGGATCATCCACATAAAGTCCATTTAAACCTAGTTTAAGATTTTCAGTTACGGCGTATTCTAATCCTAGAGTTGCAGATATTCTGTCACCTTCAGTTTTTCTAGAGAGTATGCGTATTTCAGATGGCGTATATATATCTGCCAAACCATCATCATTTAAATCTTTAGAACTATATCTATTAACGCGTATTACATCGCCTCTAAATTTTTGTTCTGCCATGGCTAATGAAGCAACAATACCAAGCTTGTCATCGAGTATTTTTTTGCCAAATGCAAACGAGTAACCAGGTGATATATCATCCGTCAGAGTTTCGTAGGTGCCTTTTATTCCTGCAGAAAAATAGTCTTCACTGATATCGAGTGCGCGTTTTGATTGAATATCAATTATGCCTGAGAGACCACCTTCATCCATCTTTGCCGTAGGAGTTTTAATAACATTCACAGCAGAAATAACACTTGATTCGATGTTACCGAAACTGAAGCCAAGGTCTGGCCTTGGAGCTGCTAATATTTGTCCGTTGTATGTGGTTATAGCATAATTTACTGGCAAACCGCGTATTGCAATACGACCCTCTCTTCGCTCTCCCTCATCACCAGCGTAGTCCATTTGAATACCTGTTACTCGCTGGAGTGATTCAGCTAAATTCAAGTCGGGAAATTTGCCAACATCGTCGGCCGAAATACCGTCTTGAATGGAATCTGCGTATCTTTTATTAAAGAGTGCGGCCTCAAGTGACGACCTAACGCCTACTACTGATACTTTCTCTATTTCTTGTTCTTGGCTAGATTCATCAGAAAAGACCTCTTGAGAGACCGCCACACCGGAGAAAAATAGACTCATTAATACCGCTTTGCTTACTTTGTTCACCTTGTTTACCATAATGCATCTCCCAATAGTTCATTCATTTTATAATTAAAGTTCTACTCATTGATTTTAACTGGGTCGTATGACTCTGGTTTGCTATCAAAGGCGATAGTGGCTAAAACCAATTCGATATCACAAGGATGTTTTTAACCCGAGGTTTCAAAAATAAAACCATAATTGACACCGGTATCATAAAGTAATTTATTTTATTTTAAATGTCAATTCAATTTGTAAAGCAATTGTAAATTTTATGCTTTTTATTGTATTAATGCTATAAATATATGATTTTATTGATTTTAAAATAATTTTTTTGATATTTGATATGGCTTAGGTATAGTTAAAATAATTTTCAGCTGCTGTAAAAACAATATTTCATTTATTTTATCTATCTAAGCTGACGCGAAATTATCGTTAAAAAACACCGGTGTCATTTATTCCATAATGCGGATTTATTGAATGGAACTATTTAACTGATATTATTTCAATCGCTGTATTTGACATTTCGCACCCCTTTAACGTGTCAGTCGTTAGAACTACACTAACTAAAGCAGTTGGAAGATTCAGAACTCAAAACCGAAGCTTTCCATTTTTTATTGTCCGCGACATAAGGCGCTCTTGCAAAACTAACATGACAGCGCTAGGTATTCCAAAAACAGATTTAGATAAGCTTAACAATCACGCGGCACAAGATGTTTCAGCAAAGCTCTATGATATGCATGAGTATTTGGAGAAAAAAACGGCTACTATTGAAACTTGGGATCGAGTGTTGGGTGAGGAGATTAGTAAACAAAAATAGAATTTGGTTTGAGAGGACACGGCGAAAATTTTGTTTGTAATAAAGTTAAGCAGGAGAGAGCGGCAAGCCGTTATAAGTAATCGATGCTTCGACAGTCCGTTTTGAGCGAGAACCGGCCGTTCGGTTATTGTAAAATCAAGGCAGTATTTCGCTCCTTTTGCATGCAAAAACCGTCTAGTGACCAGTCGAAAAGCTTCTTACGTTCTGCCAGACTTTGGTCCAAGTAGGTCAATCAAGGATGATAGCTGTGTTGGCAATGCAGCAAACAACACAATACAAACGACACCGGCAATTGTCAACACACGTTATACCAAGTTGATTAATTACCTATTCATCTTAACGGTTAATATGAATAACTACAGTATTGTAAAATTTATAAGGTGAATAACGACTGACTAAATTTTATGCCTTGTATTTGAGTAGAAGACAAATTAACGCTAGCACGTTTCAAACCACGCCTTCTTAGTTGTCGCTGGTTTTGCATTTTTCTGTACAGTTATTCCTTCACTGCTTGTGGCAGAAGCTATACATAAAATTGGCCCAGAACTCACCAGTATTGTCGGTACCTGTGGCCCAGTAATAACATCGATATTTGCCGTTATCCTTTTGGATGAAGCTTTTACGATTTACCACGCGGCTGGACTCACACTTATTTTGGTGGCTGTAGGAATGATGATGAAGCCCAAAATAAAGTAACATGCCAGAGAATAATGCCAGTGCAATACCGAATTCGGCAGGTTTGCAGATAAGCCCTTATAGAATTTTAGAGCCTTGGCTCTGCAATGGGCTAGTAGCTGCCAATCGGCGCCCGTCAATTTCTGTGTATTGTAGTGCTCTGGATTAATTATCGAAGCGACTTAGATTGAACAGGACCACAAAATGTGGCCCTGTTCGACTGTTTAGAACCCCCCGATTATTGATAATCTAGCATTTAAAGGAGCGGCAACTGTCGCTTGATGAGTAGAGTGTGCATTAGGGAAATACAACTCGTCTGTTAAGTTTTCTACATTCAGTTGAATACGCATAGTGTCGCTAACATCATAATAAGCGGATGCATCAACCCGTGTATAACTTGGCAAGGTTGCCGTGTTCGAATTGTTGATAAAACTCTCATCTTGGTAAGTTGCGCCTAAGCCGAGACCCATAACATCACTAATTTGATAAGTATTCCAAATAGAGATATTGTTCTTTGGCACTTCTCGAGGTGAGCGTCCTGTGCCACCGTTGCGGTCAACTATTTCTCCGTCTAAATTACTGTAGTTAAACGACACAGACCATGCATCAGTGACTTGTCCAGCGAGTTGCAGTTCAAAACCTGATATTTCAGAGTCAATTACGTCTAGGGTTGCTGGGTCGTTATCTGCGACTTGAGGCGAGCTTTGTTCATTCTCAAATAACGCAGCCGTTAAACTGAGACCGTCGGCAAAGTCCCACTTTATTCCTATCTCTTGGTTGGCGAAAGTATCAGGGTCGAGTTGATTATTATTACCATTAATATTTGCAAATTGCTCGCCACTGCGAGGTAAAAATGATTCGCTATAGCTAGCATAGATTGATACGTTTTCTTGAGGTTTGTAAATAATACCTGCGCGCGGTGAAACTTGTTCATCTTTGCGTGAGCGTGTCTCAATTGCACTTGGGTTTGCATTAAGTACCTCTATGTCAAAGCTGTCGAAACGTGCGCCAATGATAATATCTAGGTGTTCAGAAATTTCAATTTCATCTTGAATATATAGCGAGAATACATCTAGGCCTACTCGAGTATCATCATTTAAGTCAGTAAATCCGGTAGTGAAACTCTCGCCACTTGCATTAACCCCAGCGAAACCGTTTAAAGAAATGGGCCTATTTGCAACAAAAAACTCACGATCATCCATTGTCGTACTAAACACAGGGTTGAAGCGGTTTTGGTCTGAGTTTGTCTGAATGAAATCAGCACCCACAATCAATGTGTGTCCAAAACTCTCGGTTTGAAACTCGGCAACAATGTTACTCGACAATATGAGATTATCGCGCACAGTGTTGTCAATATAGCCGTCTAACTCAACAACGTTAGTGCTTTGGTCATAGCCGCTAGCATAAAAATTCGCGTAAGCCTTATCATAGTCGGCATAAAATGCGCTGAAATTACCTTTAATACTATCGGTAAACTGATGCGCTAGGTTGGCTCTATAAATATGGGCCTCTAATTCATGGTAGTTATTTTGAGGGTCGGCAAATACCACATCTTTTAAAGCTTCTACAGGTCTTCCGTCGGTTCCAGTGGGTATTCCGCGATCTATAAATCGCTGGTGATTAATATACTCATAAGAAAGGTCAACCGTGGTGTCGTCGCTCAGTTCCAAGTGTGCAGTTGGATTAAAACCGTATCGTTCGCCGTCATAAAAATCGCGGTGATTTTCTACACTCTCATACATCGCATTTATGCGGATTGAAGATGTATCGCCCGTCTCAAAATTAGAATCAAATTCAAGGTTAAATCCGCCAAATGTGTTCAATGACGCTTTATAAACATTAAACTGCTCGCCCACTTGTGCCTTTTTTGATACACGGTTTAGAATGCCGCCCGTGCCACCACGGCCAAACAACAGCGCATTTGGCCCGCGTAATATTTCAACTTGTTCTACGTTATAGAGCGCGCGATAGTATTGGACGTCGTCTCGGTTACCATCTATGTAAAAATCTGCTGTTGATCGGTTACCACGAAACACGATTGAATCACGATGGCCTTCACCTTGAGAATTATTCACACCCGGCGTGTAGTCAATCATTTGCCCAACGCTGGTGATCCCGCGTTCAGTTATTTGATCTGCCGTAAAAATAGATAAGCTTTGTGGAACGTCAATAATAGGCGTAGGCGTTTTGATTGAGTTTGACTCATTAATAGAAAGGTATTGTCCTTTTACCGCAATCACTTCTACGTCTTTTTCACTCTGAGCATATGCAATATTGCTCATTAGTACTGCCGTTGCGATTGCTGTTAACTTTAATTTCAATTTTCTTCTCCAAGCATTATAGTCAAACAAGGCCCATTAATACATTAATTTGAGAGAGGCATTATCCATAATAAAGCTAAGAAAGCAATGCGAATCATTCGCATTCATATTATTATCTGATTTAAGCTTAACTCACTGTCTTGAAACGTTTACGTTTCCTAAAAATTGCCAGTTTGAATTAAGATATATATTGTTCGATAAGGTAATGAAGCGATCTATTTTAAGATTTGCTGATATTTTCAGTCGGAATCCTAATGGCGGTTTAGAATGAACTGAAGATGTCGTGTAGAGCCCTCTATTAGAGGCAGGGTTAAAGACGGAGGATAAGCTCGCAACAGTGCAGCATGCCGCCGTTCCATGCCACCTTGTAGTCCAGCTGCCGCCTGAATTCTCCCCAGCCTTGAACGACGGGGCTTTTCGCTCAATTGTGGTAAAACATGATCTTACGTTATGCGTAAGCTGCTAGTCATCGTTTTCTATTTTCATCTGGGTAGTTAAAAGCCTTTAATAGCCATGCATTCAAATCTTTGTCTGGCCTTAGCAATATTGCATCTTCAGGACAAAGCGGCGCCAAACTATCGGACTCTGGATGAAACAGTGTTGTCATTTTCGCTGCTAAACCGGCTTTAACACCCGTTAAACTATCCTCTATTACTAGGCACTCATTGGCTTTGATTGATAGTGCTTTTGCCGCTGCTAAATATCCTTCGGGTGAAGGTTTGCCATTTTCTACATCGTCACGGCTAATAATAACTTTAAAATAATTTCGTAAATTCGTCACTTCAAGATTCAACTCAAGCTCGTCGCGACTTGAGTTAGATACTAAGGCCATTGGAATCGCTTTTGCACTAAAAGCATCAAGAATGGCTTGACTATTTTTCAGTGGGGTAATATTTCTTGAACAGTATTGATAGTGCCGCCATTTCTCAGATCGCCACTGTGCTAGCGTAATGTTAAGCCCAGTCAGCTCTACCACCCTTTGGTGTACTTCAACAGAGCTAAGCCCCAACATTTCTTTTTGAGTGCCAAACCCCACGCTCACACCGAGTGAGTCTAAAGCCTTGAGAAAGGCCTTTTGGTGAGCAGGTTCACTGTCAATTAAAGTGCCATCCATATCCCATAAAATCGCTTTTAATGTCATAATCTGGTTAAGCTCCTTGTAATTGCTTAGACATTTTTAGTTTAGAAACTAAAGCAAACATGCTCGGTCTGCCGTTATTTGAGATGATACACTTTTATTGTTAGACACATTGCGTTTTAACACAGGCGGCCGATATGATGGGGCAAAGCCCTCGCTAACATGGGCGCTGCTAAATGGCGCTCATGTTAGCGCTTGGTATTTGCAGGATTTCAGTACCAAAGGATTACTAACATACGTTATTAACGGCTGCCATTTTCACAAATATCACCACAAACTTCCTTTAGCAAATATCAATCCATGCCACAAGACAGCTGTAACGAAGGGTATAGTGTTAATTCATCCTACAGTCTAAATTCAGGTCTTTAGTATTGATATTAATATTTTTGATACCAATTATTATTGTAATTCGTTTGATTAATGTCACACAGTGGCTATCTTAGCAACATCGCCCCTTGCAAATGCAAGGGTACTAAAAAAATGGAGAAAAAATGAAAGCAATAATTTTTGACAAATTTGGTGATTCATCGGTTCTTAAAACTTCCGACATAACACTTCCCGATCTTAATAATGACGAAGTCACAGTAGCCATCGCATTTACTTCTGTAAACCCTGTAGATGCAAAAATTAGAGCCGGACACCTTGTGGAAATGCTGTCTCACAAACTGCCCATAGTCCCAGGCTGGGATGTGGCTGGCAAAGTTACTGCAGTCGGCAGCGCTGTTAGTTCTTTTAAAGTGGGAGACGAAGTTTATGCCTACGCTAGAAAAGCAGAGGTCCATGATGGTACATACGCGGAGTTTATCAATCTATCAGAGAGCGCAGTGGCATTGAAGCCCAGTACACTAAAACTCTCAGCAGCAGCGGCGATCCCCCTAGTGGGCCTGACCGCACACCAAAGCCTTTTTAATACAGCAGATTTAAAAAAGGGTGAAACTGTCTTTATTACTGCGGGAGCAGGTGGCGTCGGTAGCTTAGCAATTCAATTCGCCAAGGTCCAAGGCGCCACTGTAATTACCACGGCAAGCTCTAAGAACCACGACTACCTAAAAACTCTAGGTGCGGATCATACGATTGATTATACCAAAGGCAATGTTGTGGAATCGGTTAGAAAAATAGCTCCCCAAGGCGTTGACGTAGTGTTTGATGCTTCTGGGGGAGACTCACTTGACGAAGCATGGCTTACGATAAAAAAGGGCGGCCGCCTGGTAAGTATCGTACAGCCACCTGATGAAAACAAAGCTCGTGAACTTGGTGTTCAAGCAACTTTTGTCTTCGTCGAACCTTCTGGTGCAGAGTTAAAAGAAATCGCGCAATTAATTGATGCTAAAAAAGTAAAAACACCAACGATTAATATTCGTTCTGTAAAAGAAGCGGCAAAGGCTCAAGACGAAAATGAACAACGCAAGACCCAGGGTAAAGTGGTTTTGGCGATTGATTTTTAGATTCAGTTGCGGTGTTTAGCAAGTGGGCTTCAGCACTGGGCATCGCAGCGCTATAGCAGTTTATCTACTGCCGTAATACAGGCTTCTAGCCGCTGATAGTAGTCCGGCGAATCGATGATCAAAACCTTATTAGCATCAAAACCACAGCTTTGATACAGCTGCATAAGTTTATCAAAGCTGTGATCGCGCTCAGCTTGCGTGCCCAACTCCCTTATACCGTCCGCTATCCATGGCACTGTAGGCTTAAGCGCAATGATTAAATCGTATTTGTTTGGATTAATAAAGCTGTGCACGCGAGTGGCAACCTCACCCAGAAACACTTCACTAAAAAACGCCGTTACCACAGCATCGGTGTCAAAAAAACAGACCTTGTTGGCACTGCGCAAGGCCACAAGATCCTGCTCATATTGCAAGTGCGCTATGCGATTAAAATCTTCTAAATCAAATAAATCGCCGTTGCCGCCAATCACGTCCTCTTGATAATCGCGGCCAAGCTCCTCAGACCATGAAGTGCAATAGACTTTTGCCAGCTTGCGCGTTAGCGTTGTTTTTCCGCAGGATTCTGGCCCGGTGATCAGCACTTTGCGGGCAAAAAACGGGCGAGCAGCGCCGGCAATATAGTCCCAGTGTAGGTATGGCTTGTGACGAATGGCGGTGCCACTAATGGGCCATTGGGTGCGCTGAGGGTCTAATAATATGTAGTCAGTACCCGGAAAATACTGGTTATAGCCATCACGATAGCTCTCCTCTCCACCGAAGATGAGGTTGAACGGTTCAGGTGTATTTTGCTTGAGCAGTGCGGAATAGTCGGGCCAGCCCTGCGGAAAAGGAGGCGTATTGCCATCATTTTGCAGTATGACCTCGATACCCAAGCCCTGTAGCTCTTGTGATAGCCAGCGTTGTCGCAACACGCCAGCAATATGCGGTAAGTTTGCATCGTCACACAGTGCCGTATCTTCAGCACTGCGCTCGCTGATCACGACATATAGTTTGTCGCACAGGGCGTGAGCACGCAATATCGCCGTAATGTGCCCGCGATGGGGCGGTAGAAACTTACCCGGAAATAAACCAACTTTCATTGCGCTGCTTTCGCTCCATAATGCCAATTGACCGCACCGTACACTGAATTTATTAAAAATGCCAGCCACATAAATAAGGTTGGCACAGCGTAGGGCGCTGAGCTAGGCTCGGTAATAAGCACCATTGACCATGCAAAAATGCTTAACACATTGGTTAATAGCCAGAAAGCCCACTGTGCGGTAAACATACGGATCATCAACAACTGGGCAGTGATTTGAAGCATCACAGTTGAACTGTCTAGCAGGGGTCCACTCCAATTGCTGCCGGTTAGCTGCTGCAAACTGCCATACACCATTGAATTGCGTTTCAGTGCTTCGCTGACAAAGCCATCGACCTGCATCAATAGCAATGCACCCAATCCAATGCCCAGCAGCACTAAGGCAACTACCCATAGCCAGTGCCAACCAAGCCTACGCATATTGACGATGTTAGTATCGCTGCTCATCTGATTTTTCCAGCTAAGGTAAATAAAAATCTGAGCCGGTAGGAAATAAAACCAATTTAGCAGCCAATCACCATAGTAACCTGAGGTCCACGCAATTAGCCCATAGCAAAGCGCACTAATAAGTCCCCAAATCCAGTTAGATAATAGGCCTTTGGCCACCATCACCACGCACAATACACCGCTAATAGCGCTTATCGGACTTACCAGCCAATTAAGCAGTATAGAATGCGTATTTTGCCAGTCGGTACCTTCAATACTAAACCACAAAGTGCTGATAAGTATGATTACCAAAAACACGGCTAGCCAAAGACGCTCGCCGCTACGCAGACGCTTTAAATCAGCTAACACTTGCACATCTTGCTTCATCTGTGGGATATCCTAATAACGATAGATTCCGTTTGAACGGCATTGCTAGGCATTGTAAATTTTTATGGTGGTAAACGCACTAAACGATTGAAAGCTGGTAGGAAAATAGTAAAAATAAAATCATCGCTTCAATTATTAGTCGTCCTTAAAATATATAAACTGCGATATATATGATGTAAGTATCAGATTGTAAACATGGCCTAAAACTTGAAGTAAGTAAAAGTAGAAATCTTACAATTGAACACTATTCAAATGAAAAAGGCATGTAAATATGGCGAAAGAATCATTTTTATTCAATCAGTTAACATCCTTCACTGCTAATATTAGAGAAAGACTAAAAGGTTACAAAGGCATTTCTATACTGTTACAAAGTTACCAAGGTAGTGAAAAAATTTCACACTTAAATGGCTTGGGTTCACAAGCAATTAGATTGCCTAGTGAATCAGTCGTTTCTTAATCATTCCGAAAACGTATTAAGTTTGCCCCGTCACTTATAAATCAACGATAAAGGATCCACTATGAAATCTCTATATTCTACTAAATCTACCATTACAGGCGGCCGTGTCGGCACGGCTACCTTAAGCGACAGCGACCTTGAGGTCAGCATGTCACCACCTGGCGGCAATAAAACAGGAAACAATCCTGAACAACTGCTAGCCATGGGCTATGGCGCTTGTTTTGATAGTGCGCTAGGCGTGGTTAAAAAAATGGAAGGCGTCAGCTTTGCTTCAATTACTGAAACGACAGTAGATTTGCTGCAGGGCGATAATCACGATTACAAACTAGCGATTAAAATTCACGTCATCGCAAACAGTACAGATTTGTCAACCGATGCCTTCCAAAAAGTGGTCGAAAAGGCACACGAAGTCTGCCCCTACTCTAAAGCCACCCGCAACAACATTGATATCGAAGTAACTTCGGAAGTAAATTAAGACCCAAATCGGTACAGCGACCTTTTTAATCCAGCAACGAAGAGGGAACACGTATGTCATTACAAGGTAAAACCGCATTAGCCGCTGGCGCTGCCAAAGGTGCTGGAAGAGCTATTGCGTTTGGCTTAGCAAAAGATGGCGCTGATATCGTCATTGTTGACCTCAACCAAGAAAAGGTCCCAAAATCGTAAAAAGCCATGAGGCATTTGAATGAAAAAAACAGACTATGAAACACCAAGCTTTGCGCTTGCCTTGACGCCTATCGTGTTAACGCTTTTCATTCTTGGCACTCAAATTTTTTACTTCGGCGTTTTTGAACCACACATTCCACTTGCCATCGGTTTAGCCATTACTAGCATCGTTGGCATTAAGTTAGGCTTGCAATGGGACGATATTAAGAAAGGGATTTTTCACGTTATTCACGTGGCTTTGCCATCAGTATCTGTGTTAATCATAGTTGGCATGATTATAGGTGTTTGGATTGCCAGCGGCACCGTCCCCAGTATTATTTATTATGGCTTAAAGATACTTTCACCTGAAATATTCTTGCCGTCTGCTATGGTTATTTGTGCGCTGATATCTGTTTCTCTTGGCACCAGTTGGGGGAGTATAGGAACCGTTGGCTTAGCCCTGATGGGTATTGGAGAAGGCTTTGACATTCCTATGTATTGGACGGCCGGCGCTGTAGTTTCTGGCGCGTTTTTTGGTGATAAAATTTCGCCACTCTCCGATACAACCAATTTAGCACCTGCGGTTACCGGCACAGACGTTTTTTCCCATATAAAGAATATGATGCCAACAACAATCCCCGCTATGCTAATCGCCCTCGTCATTTATCTGCTCGTCGGATTTTTCGTGATAGACACCCAAAGCGTTTCGTTTGGGCAAGTTGAGGGTATTACTAGTGCCTTAAATGAAAATTTTTATATTTCAGGATGGGTGCTATTGCCAACTGTGGTGGTCATGGGCTTGGCTATAAAGCAATATCCACCCATTCCCTCACTATTTGCTGGCGTGGTTGTGGGTGGCGCAACCGCGATGATTTTGCAGGGGCAAAGCCTGCAGTCAATCTTTGATTATGCCAACAATGGTTATTCAATTAGTACCGGCATCCAAGAGATTGACAGTTTGCTGAATCGTGGGGGTATTCAATCAATGATGTGGACAATTTCATTGATATTGATTGCGCTAGGCTATGGCGGTGCACTTGAAAAAACAGGGTGTTTAAAGTCAATTATTAATAAAATAAAGAGCAAAGTAACTAGCTTTGCTGGCATTCAAACAGCTGCGGTTGGCACTGCTTTTGCCACGAATATAGTCGCGGGTGATCCTTATCTATCGGTCGCTTTGCCAGGAAGAATGTATTCACCAGTCTACCGTGGTATGGGGTATTCAACCTTAAATTTATCGCGTGCAATTGAAGAAGGCGGCACCCTAATGTCGCCATTAATTCCGTGGAATGCAGGTGGCGCGTTTGTGATTTCAACACTCGGTCTTGGTATTGTAGATGGCAATTTGGAGAACCTTTTGTATATACCGCTCGCATTTGCCTGCTGGACGGCGCCCTTAATTGGTATTTTTTACGCGTTCACGGGACTATTTTCACCCAAAGCAACAGATAAAGAAAAAGAGCGCTGGGCGTCCTCTAATGAAGCAGTTTCTGAATTTAACGACGATGGCACGCCAAAAATCAACGATGCCCCTGTTGAGCGTTAGAGCTACTCAACAAAAATCATAGCGTGAAGCAACGCCTGTTCAAACGCTACCGGCCCACTACAGTAAAACCCTGCGGGGTATCGCACTGTAAGGTCTTTAGTATCTGCGCTTGCTTTAAGGTTTCCGCTGCCTGGGCAAGCACTTGTAAGCCTAAGCTCTTCTTACCCAGCGCAATTACCGCTTTAGCGATCGCAGCGTAAGCGCAAAACGTTCGAAATTCCTATCCAAGCGTACTACTATTTTGCGCTAAATCTAACGCACTCGAATAAGCAAATAAAGCAGGTGCTCCGCCGGTATGCCAAAACAAAACCCTGTCGCTTGGCTTAAATTGGCCAGCACGGATCATATCAATTAAGCCACCCATCGCTTTACCCGTATAAACCGGATCTAATAATATCCCTTGTGTTTGCGCAGTCATCGAAATAGCTTCATTTTCTAAGGCGCCCATCACACCATAGCCTTCCCCTACGTAATCAAGATTAAGCGTTAAATCCGAGTCTGAAAACGTACAGTCTTCGCCTATTAGCCTCGCTGCACTGCTTGCAAGAGATACGATGGTTTGATGAAAGGAAGCCTCACCCGCTTCATCTTTATCAATATTTATCCCCACTATTTGGCAAGGCGATTTGAAAAGCTTATTTCCCAGCATTAAACCAGCATGGGTGCCGCCAGAGCTCGAAGCAAAAACGATATGCGTGAATGATAGCCTTAAGTCTTTACACTGAGCCTGTAACTCAGCAAAAGCCTCTACAAAGGCTACAGCCCCCAGCGCATTTGAGCCACCGTAAGGCACAACATAGGGCGTTTTGCCGTCTCTTTTCAGTTGCTCAACAATAGTAGGAATGTCTTCCCCTTTGCGATTTTGTCCTGCCCAATGAATATGGCAGCCAAAAATTTTGTCGAGCAATAAATTACCATTTACATGAGCAGGTTCTTTTCCGCCTAACACCAAATGACATTCAAGCCCTAAACTAGCCGCGGCGGCGGCTGTTTGCCGGCAGTGATTTGACTGCGCCGCACCTGCTGTAACAATTGTGTTTGCGCCATGAGCCAGCGCGTCTCCCAAAATAAACTCAAGCTTTCTTGTCTTATTACCCCCCATTGCAAGACCGGTGTTGTCATCTCGCTTCATGAATATTCTAGGGCCATTAAGCTTTTTACTCAATTTACTAAGTTCAACCAGCGGTGTTGGGAAAAACCCTAAACGCTCTCTTGGAATGTGATTGTATTTCATACTTTACCCGTTTTGTTGCAGTACTTATTACGACGTCAGTTCACTAATATTCAATCACAATATAACGACTCAAAGCAATGATTGTATATCGTTTTCAAATCATAGCGATACTTACTATGCGGCTCATAAGCCTGAGTTAACGGTGTAGTTTGTTAAGCAACTTTGCTAAAGCGAGCATAAATAAGCGTATTAAAATTCGTCGCAAAGCTCACGTTAACATTTGTAAGCAACACAGAAACCGCCAGGTCACCACAATTAAATACTATCCGTTTTTCATTTTATTAAAGGCCCATCTAGGCTTAAATAATGGCGACAATAGTCGCTATTTTAGTTACTTTACATTTGCATTAGACATCATTGTCGCCGTACTAGATATATGAAAAATTCTCTGCCTTTTCAACAACGGCGGTGCGGTTAAAGTAGGCAACAGTGACACAGGCGGGACATTGTTTATGCTGATATTTTAATTGAAATATACCTTACTGCTTTTAGTACGAAATGATCCAATACGCGAACCTAATAGGTATTTATTATTGTGGCCTGAAAAGGGTGATTAGCGCAGTCGTTGGTATCCTGAATCCTTGTTGCTTGCAAAAAGCTAAGATTAAAATCGCCGCTAAACGTACCGATGCTCACCGCTTTTTAAGATAACTACCGTGTTCAAAAGGATAAAATTTATGAAGAACGAAAGAGATATAGAAAAAGAATATACAACAGCGGAATTTATTTCAAAGTTGAGACGCCTAGCGGATGCCTTAGAATCGGGAGAACGCTTTGATATTCAGATAGCCGGTGAAAGAATCTATGTTCCAGTGAGGGCGGTATATAGCATTGAGCATGAGAGAGATGATTCAGAGGAAGAAATAGAATTTCAGATAAAATGGTCAAACTAGCACACATATTAATGACATAAAAAAGCGGGCCCACACAGCCCGCCTCAACACACACTAAAAAGCTCTAGGAGCACAAACTTCAAGAGTAGAACTATACATCAAATAGATTGAATGACAATCATTATCATTCAATTATTTGTTCAAGTTACGTCCTACCCCCTTCCTTTGCCCCAACGATTTCGGCTAAACCTAATTTGCTCGCTTTCAAACCCCGCGCTTTTATCAGCGAGCGTGCTTAATTTTGAACTCAATCTGACTTGGCAGTGTCAATCTTGGCCGGCTCAATCTTAAACGCGCTTTGCAAAAAACGCACATCTTGGCCGGTAGGATCTTCATGTATCTGTAGCCCAAATTCATGCAGTGCCGCTAACACATGGTCAAATATGTCCGACTGGATATTCTCATATTCATTCCATACTGTCGTATTTGTAAACGCATAAATCTCAATGGGTAAACCCAAATTAGATGACTGGAGTTGGCGCACCATTAAGGTCATGTCTTGACGAATATGACGATGCGTTTTTAAATATGACAACAAATACTGCCTAAACGTACCTATATTGGTCAGTCTGCGGCCGTTCAACAGTATTGACATATCCGTGTTTAAGCTGCTATTGATTTCTTTAATTTGCGCTAACTTTTCTTCTAGGTAAGGGGTTAACAGCTCAGCTTTATACAGGCGATTAAGCGTATTTTCGTCTAAAAATCCGATACTGCTCATTTGCAAGTATACGCAACGCTTAATACGCCGCCCGCCTACTTCGGTCATTCCACGCCAGTTTTTAAATGAATCTGATATAAGCGCATAGGTGGGAATGGTGGTAATTGTTTTGTCCCAGTTGCGCACTTTTACTGTAGTAAGCGCAATATCGACCACGTCTCCGTTGGCGCCATATTTTGGCATTTCAAGCCAATCACCCACCGACAACATATTATTAGCTGACAGCTGAATACCAGCAACTAAACCGAGTATGGGATCCTTAAATACCAATAGCAAAATTGCAGATACCGCACCCAAACCACTTAAGAGTATTAAAGGCGACTTATCCATGAGTAGGGACACCAGCAGTATGCCAGTTAGCACGCTGGCAATTAGTTTAACGGTTTGCAATAAACCCTTCAGCGGGAACTGAGTGCGCCTTGTGCGCGAGTCATTAAAGGCTTGGAAAATATTGAGTAGCGTAAAAAATGCCAGCAAGGCGAACACTACAATAAACTGGTCTCCTATTACACTTATGACGCGAAGTGCAGATGATCCCTCTTCAAACCATACACTGGCCTGAAGCAGTACCACCGCAGTTTGAATAATAAACGATATGCGCCGCAGTAACTTATGCGACAAAGCAGTAAGTTGGGTGCGCGAGCGACGCCTTTCTTCAAACTTTGCGACCAATCTAGAAGATATCATGCGCAATGAAATATGCAGCAGCACCGCCACAAACAATATCCATGCTAAGGCTATAAAATTGACATACAGCGCTGCCTCACCCGGCACGTAGGTCTGCAACCACAGCAAAGCCGAATCTTTGAATTGGCTTCTTAAGGCATCCATTTACTATCCTTTATGTTTACGTTTATAAACATCCGTATACTAACAAAGAAAATCAATGGGTCAGAGGAAAATCGACGGGAAATCAATTTCCCTGTGACCCTTTCTAAACAATTTGAGCCATATTGGGCGCAAACTGCGACGCTAGTGCCGGTTTAAGAACTCTTAGGCCTGCATTATATAGCCGGTCTTTGCTAACACTAGTATAAATCTCATACAGGTCAATCACCTTAGGTGGAATAAAACGATTACCCTAAATTATAGCGCGTCAAGTTGATTGTTGCTTAATACCATCCCAAGCTCATACAGATAGCTTACTAGCGCAAGTAATAGTCTGCACAGGCGAAGAAAGGGCGGTATTTCAAATAATAGAATTTTCGTTCATTATTACTCACGTGCGTCTAATACATGCGCGTATAGACTATTAATATTAATGTCTAAAGTATAGATTAGTGATCAATGTATTAGGGGAAGCCCTAGACGTAAAAAAGCCGGAACAACGACGGTACCGGCTTTTTAAGTTTCTGCGCGCTTGTAGTAAGGGCTTAGCCTTTTGTCAACCAAGCAGAGCAATAGCCTTTAGCGGCTACGACTTTACCTGGGAAAATTGCACACGGACGCCATTCTGCGCCATCTTCACCTTGAACATACATACAGTTGTCGCAGTATTTACCTTCAACAGGAGATTCATGTACATATTGAAGCGCTTTGGCAGTGGCGTCGTCAGGCGATAATTTTTCTTGTGCATTAACTCTAAGTGCAACGCCACCAAGAGTTAGGCCGATTAAGCCAGAGCCAGTTAATTTTAAGAAGTTACGACGATTTACTGGTTTCATATTATATTTCCTTTTACAAAACGCTAATGAGAACAATTCTTTTTTACATGTTCCCAGAAACAAGTAAGGCCCGCGAAAAATCGCAGGCCTTTTGGGTTGTGTAATCTATACTGTGGTGGAAATAGAACGGATTGTAAAGGTGTTTATTTAGTTTTATTGTGCTGTGTTAACAAAAGTGAACAGAAAGGCCTAAAACTGCTCTTGCAAGGGACTTAATTAATCCGTTCATCTTCATCATTATCTTCATCGTCAGTCTCAGGCTCTACCGGTATTTTGAGTATTAGCCACACTATTAGCCCTACCCCTGCAAGCGAAATACCACATACAAGCAGCAGTTGCTCAAGATTTGGGATCATCATTTAGCCATATAGAGCTTAACGCTTGCTCAGGTTTCGCGTAACTGTAACGATCTAATCTCGCTGTTTTGTGATAACTGTCTAAACAAGATATTGCCACTGACCCCGCTTTTTCAATATCAACATAGCCGTCATTAAGCAAAATATTGTCAGCCAATACAACCTCAACAACACGTCCAATAACAAGTTCGGTCTGATTTAATTCAATCACATTAATTTGCTCAACTTCAAGCGCCATGCTTATTATCGACTCTGCCACAAACGGTGCCTTCACTACACTTGACATTTTCGGCGTTAAACCAACCACTTCAAATTCGCTGGTATCACCGGGGTAGTTCGCACTGCACTGATGTGCCTTGTCGGCAAAACTAACATGGACATGGTTCAGGGTGTAAACGCCTGTGTCTTTGATATTTTGAAGCGTATCTCGCCTCACCGTGTGTGGACGCATTAACATACCTACAAGCGGAGGATGCGCGCCTACATGAAACACCGAACTCACCAAACACAAATTATTAAGACCTTCCTTGCTTTGCGTGCCAACTAAATTAGCGCTTTTGAAACCTGACAGTGAGTTGATGAAATTCGCACGCTCTCGCTGCGGCAACTGCATTATGTCGCGTTGTGTAAATACTCTATTAGTCATTACTCGTCGTCTCGTTTCGCAATAATCTCTAGGCCAAAGCCATTGTCTATGATAAGTACCTCTATGGGCGCGCAGCATATTTGGCAATCAACAATTTGCTGCTGTCCAATATCGTTGGCTTCATCTATTTCGATGTCGTTGATGGTCATGCAGTAGGGACACTCAAAGCGTTCGGCTCGGGATAAACTCATAAATTCTCACGCCTTCTATTATTACTTTACATCAATTGTGTATTGTTTACGCCAAAAGGTAGCGTCTGGATTATTACGTTTAAGGCTTAAAAAAAACGGTTTACCTGTGCCCACGTAATACTGTATATTAAACCAGTAATTAAAGAGCCTACTTTGCAAGTTAATTTCCTTGTTCTTTACTCACCTTCTAGTCTCCATTAACGGCAAGATTTTATGGCATTTCGCGACTTACCTACATTTTACTATCATACTCACTTTTCTGAATTTCTCGATTTTGTAAAAGGGCCCAGCGCGCATTTACTCAGCGAATTTGATCTTGAGTTTCTGCAAAAATACTCACAATCTGCGCATTTAGCACAG
Organism: Glaciecola punicea ACAM 611; assembly: GCF_000252165.1. Classification (GTDB taxonomy): domain Bacteria; phylum Pseudomonadota; class Gammaproteobacteria; order Enterobacterales; family Alteromonadaceae; genus Glaciecola; species Glaciecola punicea. The sequence continues at coordinate 126,344 of NZ_BAET01000030.1, read as the reverse complement.
TGTTTAACGGTTCGCTTGATTAACCGAAAATATCCGGTCATAAAACGCAGTTCCCTCTCTTTTCCTGAAATTCCCTTGGCCTCAGAAGTTTTGGTTGATTTAGTGTCCTCAGGCTTTGTAAAAAGCGTAAGCGTAGAAAACGTTTTAAACCTGCTTGAGGTATTAACAAAACCTGAATTAGCTGCACTATATGAAGAAGTCGCTGCTGCAGATTCTCCTAAACTCATCAAAAGCGCAAACAAAGCCAGTTTTACTCGACACTGCCAGCGTTTATGCCCGCATAAAATAGTCACTAGCGGCGTCGCTAAAGACTATATAATGCGCACAACCGACGCATTTGTCGATTATTTTTTATTTTTATACTTTGGCCACATCAATGGCAAACTGAATCAATTTTCTATGCGCGATTTAGGCCTAATGCGAACCCGAGACGAACAGGCGCAAATGCAGTCTCGCTTCGCTGATTATGCGAGTGCGTACAGCTGCTTTGCACTCACCCAAGCATATGAATTTGCCAAAAAGCATACTTATGAAAGTGAACGTGACATTGTCAGTTTCATGGCCACCTTACCAAAAGCCAATGGCCCTCAAGCCGTTCTTGTGTCACAAAAGCTTGGATATGTGATGGCAAAATCTATGCTGACGGTTAACCCCGTTGCCGCGCTCAGCATCGCGCAAGATCTGCAAGCGCCACTCGCGCAGGAGTTTTGGTGCAGGCAAGCCTATAAGTTAGGCTTCAAAGACGCCGTTGAAGCAAAGCTCAATGCCATAGTAGACGACCCAAACACAGACAAACTGCTGCAATTTGCCGAAGATTTTTTAGCCCGTAAATACCATAAAAAACGCACCAGCATCTTAACTGACATGCTGCGCGAAAATAATAGGCATCTACTGCTTGATGAAAGCTATAAAGGAAGTGTTGAGTACGGTGTAATTGCTTACTATCACGCACGCGACATACAGGCATGGCGAACCGAAAACAGTGTGTGGAAAAACTTATTTGGTTTGTGCTTCTGGCATGAGCTTTTCGAGCTAGAAGGCTTGGGCTTAGCGACCCCTTTTGATTACCTTCCAGTATGCCTTAAACACCATAATTTCATAGCGGTTGCCGGCAAACAAATTGCGTCAAGACTTGCCTCGTTTTCCTCATGTAAAGACTTGTTGCTACAGGTAACAAAAAGCGCCACCGCCCATTACAGTAAAAGCCAAGGCATAGTGAATTGGCACACGAACATGCTCGATAAGCTAACAGTAGTCATTGAACATCTGCCGCTTAATGGCCTTAAAGGACAACTGCGCGCGATGTGCTCTGACTGGCAATTATACAACGACGGCTACCCTGACATTATGGTGCTTGAAAACAATAAGCTTAGGTTTGAAGAAGTTAAAGCGCAAGGCGACACTTTGCGCCGCAATCAGCTTATGCAGTTACAAAGCCTGCGCGGATTCGGCATTGATGTAGGCATCACCACCGTGGGCTGGACCTTGGATCCTATGCAAGCCTATGCGGTTATCGATATAGAAACCACCGGCGGGCGCGCGGGCACACATAAAATCACTGAAATAGGCATGGTGAAAATGGTTAACGGCGAGATAGTTGATCAATGGCAAAGCCTCATAAATCCGCAGCGGCGTATACCATCAATGATCACCTCACTCACCGGCATCACTAACGACATGGTTGCCGACGCTCCGTTGTTTGCCGATATTGCAGATGAACTCGAAGCTTTCACCGAAAACTGCATATTTGTTGCTCACAATGTCAATTTCGACTACGGCTTTATAAGAGAAGAGTTTGCCCGCATAAATCGCCACTACAAACGCCCAAAATTGTGCACCGTCCAGCAAATGCGAACCCACTACAAAGGTTTGCCTAGCTACTCGCTGGCCAATTTAACCAGGCATTTTGATATTGGCATGCAGCGCCATCACCGCGCTCTGTCTGACGCAGTCGCGGCGAGTGAACTGTTAAAGTTAGTCAACGAGGCTAGAAGATAAGGTATTACATTGAGCCCATAGCCTCACTAAGACCAAGAACTAATGGGGTCAGGTCCAATCAGCAAATTCACAGCATTCACAGCAGCTGGCTGCACATCAGCCCCATAATCAAATATAACCGCAAACACCAACACGACAGACGCCGCAAGCATCAACTTCAAAATAAGCGGGTAACAAAATTTAAACCACAGATGATAAGGCACCCCGGCCATCCCAATAATGCCCATTAAGACAGCGTTAGTTGGAATAATCATATTCGAGAAACCATCGCCAAACTGATAGGCAAGCACCACAATTTGTCTATTCACGCCTATAATGTCGCCCACCGGCGCCATCAAAGGCATGGTAACGTAAGCTTGGCCACTGCCAGAAGGTATAAATAGGTTGAGCAAAGACTGCATGATAAACATACCCACCGCGGCAAATTCTGCGCCTAAATGCGACAAGGGCATAGACATGCCGTGCACCAAAGTATGGAGTATTTGACCATCTTCCATAATCAGCGCAATGCCGCGTGCAACCCCTATTAATATCGCCGTTGTGGCAAGCTCTTGCACCCCTTCTATAAATTTGGTTGCCGCAAGGTCGGCGCTTAACTGGCCCACTATCGCGGTTAATATTCCCCACAAAATAAACACCGCACCTAGCTCGTAAAGATACCAGCCTCTTTGCGAAATTCCCCACACGGCAATTACAATACTTGCCACTAAGCCAAATAATATTAGTTTATGGCGAAAGTTTAAGCCTGGATAGTTGCCCGATTCGCTATTCTCTAGAGGGCAGGGCAAACCAGCAGTGTAAGATTTGCTTGGATCATCTTGCACCATTTTTGCATAGCGCCATACATGATGAAACCCGATTAATACAAAGGGCACAAATATCGCTAACCTCAATTCAATGCCCGAATACAAGGGTATACCAGCTACCTGCTGCGCAACCATAACGGTGAAAGGACTGAAAGCCGACACCCCATAGCCTATGCCATAACCGGTGACCACCATGCCCACAGCGGTCATGGCATCAAGACGCATCGCTTTACACAGGCCCACTAAAATAAGCACGAATGGAATATATTCACCTGCCGTTCCAATAGCACCAGAGGCCAGCGCGAAACAAAACACCACCATAAATATTAGCAAATGAGGCTTATGGCCAAAACGTTCTAACAAACTGCCGATGAGAGCATCTATGGTACCGGTAGCGCGCGCGATAGAGAGCACACCGCCGACAATAAATACAAAGAATATGATATCTTGCGCCGCCGCAAGAGCACGCGGAATGGCCACTAAAAAGTCCATCGGCGTGAGCCTAATTTGCTCATCGGCCAATGCATAAGTGCCGGCCACTACCGCACTTCGTCCATTGTCTAAAATGACGGTTTCAAAGAAACCTTGAGGAATTAGCCAAGTCGCAATATAGGCGACAAACATCATGCACAGTAGTAAAATGAGCGTGTGAGGTATCGCGAATTCTTTTTTTATCATTTTTAGTGCAGCCGCAAAGATTGTTATCACAATTTGGTCTATTGTGTAACTAGAAATGTTGAAAAACAAGTAGCTTGTGCTTACACAGCAACACAGGTTTTGCCTAACGAAGCTTATTACTGAAACAATGAATGACTTTCGTGAAATATGCCTAATGAGCCTGTATAATGTTTATTGGGCTGTTCCCATTACACGCATCTAAAAAATTTAGTGCACCACAGCTAAAAAGCGATACCATGACAAAAAAAATATTATCTTTGAACCTGCCAAAAAAGAAAGAGCTCAAACCAGAAACAGATAAGACCGCTAAGAAAGTAGCTCGCAGGGAGCCACAAAGCGATCCATTAAAGCGATTTTTAGACGGTGTGGCGGTAAACCCTACTCAATGTATTCATCTAGAATTAGGTTCATCGCAGCTGTCAATGCGAGCGATGGATTTAATTACGCCCATTGGCATGGGCCAGCGCGGCCTTATTGTGGCACCACCAGGCTGTGGCAAAACCACCATTTTAAAACACATTTGCCAAGCCGTGGGCTGCGCTTATCCTGCAATAAAACTGTACGCTTTATTAATTGATGAACGGCCAGAAGAGGTCACCGACTTCACCCGCAGCGTGCAGGCGCAGGTACACGCATCATCTACCGATGAAAGCTATGAACACCATGTACGGGTAGCCAACAAGCTCATTCAAAAAGCGCAGCGTGAAGCGGGCGAAGGTCATGATGTGATGATAGTGATAGATTCACTTACCCGGCTTACACGGGTACATAATGCGCGCACAAAAAACAGCGGCCGCACCATGTCGGGCGGTCTTGACGCTAAAGCAATGGAGATTCCAAGGAAACTGTTCGGCGCTGCCAGAAAGATTGAAAACGGTGGATCATTGACCATTTTAGCCACCATACTGGCTGACACTGGAAGCCGCATGGACCAAATTATATTCGAAGAATTTAAAGGCACCGGCAACATGGAAATTGTGTTATCGCGCGACATCGCCGACAAGCGTATCTTCCCCGCTTTAGATATTGCTAAAAGCAGTACGCGCCGTGAAGAACTTCTTATAAGCGCCAAAGACATCGAGAATGTTAGAACGCTGCGCAGAGGACTGACCGGCCTCAAGGCATATGACGGCGCCGCTAAATTGTTTGAGTTACTCGAAAAGTATCCGACTAATGCACAATTATTGGAAGTGATGAGTGGAAAAAAAATGTAATTGGACCTGACCCTTTTACACTTTTTTAACACACCTTAACGATCTAAAATACTGCCAAGCTCAAGCATTGGCGAAGCATCTACATCTTGCGCGTCCATCATTGAAGCAATGCGCTGCAACGTCGCCACCATTTGACTTTGCTCCCACTTTTCTAGACTGTTAAAACGATTTGTAAAATGCTCTTGAAAGGGCATAGGCGCGGTTTCAAATGCTTTTTCACCGGCCTCTGTTAAAAACACACCAACTTTGCGCTTGTCTTGCGTTCTGCGAATGCGTCTCACGAGGTTATTATCTTCCATGCGATCAAGAATACTGGTGACAGTCGCTGAGCTTAAATTAATATCTTCGGCAATCTCGCGCACCATTACACCGCTTTGTTTGCCTACCTTGTGTAGTATTAACAACTGCGGGCCTGTCATACCAACTTGTTTATTCAACTGACGCGAGCGCATATCAATAGCGCGAATAATTCTGCGCAGGGCAACCAATAACTCTTCATCTTTCTTCATATTTCTTTTAATCCTTAGCGCATTAAATGCAAAAAGTACAAATGTTTGTGATACTGATCAACCACATCATTAATAAGCGCAGTTTTTGACCAGCCCATTACGCAATAATCTTGACCACCTTCGTTAAGATGGACCTCAGCGCGATAATACACGCTGTCGTTATCGTCATTATGCACGTTGTCATGGGAAAACTCAGGCTGCAAATGGCGCTTAGGCTCTATCGCATAGCTGAAGCTTTGATCATCCCCTTGGTCAACACTAATCATAATTCCGCGGCTATTCTGCTCGACAGCTGCGTCAATTTCAAGATTTTTAAGTTCAGCTTTTACCGCACCAAATGCAGGCAGGCCTACCTCGGTAATAAAGCGACTGACGCGCTGTTTATTTGGAAAATCCACTACGCTTTTTAGGCGCTCTCGCCAATCTCCCAAATTACCTGTGCCTTGCATGGGCGGTTGCCCAAGTAACTGACTCTCTTTTTTGTACGATTCTACACGCAAAGCTTTCATTAGCCCTACCATTGCAATAAGCAGTACAACAGCAAAGGGTAGCGCACTGGCAATGGTCATGGTTTGAAGTGCACTAATCCCATCTGATAGTAGCAGCACCGCCGCTATAACCCCCACGCCTGCTGTCCAGTATATTCGCTGCCACAAAGGTGTATTATTGTTGCCATGGCTGCACAACATATCAATTACCATTGCGCCCGAGTCGCATGAGGTGACAAAAAAGACGACTATCATTAATACCGCCATACCCGACAGCAAATTCGACCAGGGGAACTGCTCTAAAAACAAAAACAGCGCCACTGGGGTGTTGTCATTGGCCAAGGTGCCTAGCATTTCATTGCCTTGGTTTAACACCATGTCTATCGCAGTGTTACCAAATATCGTCATCCATATTAAGGTGAAAATAGTTGGCACTATCATTACCCCTAAAATGAACTCGCGAATAGTACGACCGCGTGAAATTCGCGCAATAAACAAGCCAACAAAAGGCGCCCACGCTAGCCACCAACCCCAATAAAAGATGGTCCAACCACCAATCCAATCGGTTTTCTGATAAGCGAATAAATTAAAGGTGTTGCGCACAATATCCGACAAATAAGCACCGGTGTTTTGCATAAGCGCTTGCAGCAAAAACACGGTAGGCCCCAGCACTAATACTAACAACAACAAACCCACCGCCAGCGTCATATTGAACTCAGAGAGTAATTTTATCCCTTTATCAAGCCCGCTGCACACCGACAGCACCGCAAGTGAGGTTATGCCAATAATAAGACATACTTGCGCGATGGTGGTAGTTGAAAACCCAAATAAATAATTCAAGCCTGCACTTATTTGCAATACCCCTAAGCCCAGTGAAGTAGCGACACCAAAAAGCGTACCCGTTACTGCAAAAACGTCCACTAAGTCACCGCGCCAGCCGTAAATTTTATCGCCAATAAGCGGATAAAGCCCTGAACGAAGAGTAAGCGGCAAATCGTGCCTAAAACTAAAGTACGCCAGAATTAGCGCGACGATTGTATAAATAGCCCACGCATGCAAGCCCCAGTGAAAAAAGGTCATTTTCATTGCCTCTTGGGCCGCCTGTATAGTGCCAGTTTCCATCGTGGGCGGCGCCAAATAATGCATTAAAGGCTCTGCAACCCCATAAAACATGAGCCCAATACCCATGCCTGCGGCAAACAGCATTGAAAGCCAGCTTAAGTATGGGTAATCAGGCACAGAATGATCGGGGCCTAGTTTTACATTGCCAAAACGCGACAGCCCAAGGTAAAGCGTAAAAACGAGCACAACGGCCACCACGAACACATAAAACCAGCTGCCGTTGTCGACAATAGTCGTTTGTAAGTTATTAAAAAACAAGCCAGAAATCTGAGGGAAAACAAGTGTGAACATCAGCAAACTTATAACGAGCCCCGACGCTGGATAGAATACTGCTTTATTTAGCTTACCTGGTGCATCTTTATTCACGGGGTGATCCTTTATTAAAACCAAGTCCGATTTTAGTACATTGCGTAGTATTAAACACGATTATTTTAATAAAAAATTAAATAAACACCAAATAATTAGTCCACAAATGAATAATTACATTATTTATGCAGTTTATGTGTCATACCATACATAAGTATGTGCTACACTACACAGAAGAAGCGTATAATTGTAATATTTAGCACACTAACTATTATGCATTGATTGTACGTTATTCGTTAATTAATTAGGGGAAGCTATTGAAAATCAATAAATTAAGCTATGCAATCATAACTGCATTAGGCGTATCATCCATTGCAACAGCGCAAACTGCCGACACAGCACAACCCAAACGCGTTATTGAAACCATAGAGGTTACTGCCACTAAACGCGCAGAATCTATTCAAGATGTTCCCGTAACGGTAAGCGCCCTAAGCGGCGATGCTCTTGAAAACTTAGGCGTTGACAACTTTCAAGACTACGTCGAATTTCTACCTAACGTAGTGTTTCAAGGCACAGGCCCTGGTCAAAACGAAATATACATCCGTGGCGCGGCGACGTCACAAACTAACATTGCGGTGTCTACCGTACAAGCTTTGCAGCCATCAGTAGCGTTTTATTTAGACGAACAGCCAGTGTCTATGCAAGGTCGAAACCTTGACATATATGCTGCAGACATTTCACGCGTTGAAGTGTTGCCCGGTCCACAAGGGACCTTGTTTGGCGCCAGCTCACAGTCTGGCACCGTGCGTATGATCACTAAAAAGCCTGATTTTGCAGGTTTCGCAGGCGGCCTCGATTTTGGCACTAGTTTCACTAAAGGCGGTGAAATGAGCAACTCAGTTGAAGCGTTCTTAAACTTTGTACCGTTTGACAACACCGCAGTACGAATAACCGCTTATAACGACAGACAAGGCGGTTGGATAGACAACGTGCTTAACGACCCAGACCAAGGTGGCTACAGAGGCAGTTCCGTTGTTATCAGTAGAATTTCAGGCGGCGCCTTAGCCGACCCAGCCAACACCCCGGTTGTTGTACCTCAAAACGATGCACTAGTTGAAGACGACTTCAACGATGCAATATACTCAGGCGTACGTTTTGGTATTGCGCATGAATTTAGTAGCGATTGGGATGTGTTAGTTCAGCACACTGCCCAGCAACTTGAAACCGAAGGCGTGTTTGCCTACGATCCTAATCTGCAGGGCACATCAAGCGTTAACCGCTTCCAACCAGAAGAGAACACCGATACCTTTGGCTTAACTACATGGACACTAAACGGTCGTTTAAATGAGCTTGAACTAGTTTATACAGGTGGATTATTAAACCGAGATATTGATTCATTGGTAGATTACACCGGCTACACCAACGGCGGCCTATTCTCAGCCTACTACGTGTGTAGCTATAACAACGCCGATCAGGCTGATGACAAATGCTTAGATCCGACCAAGTTTTATAAAGAAGAAACCGATACCTCACGTATAACGCATGAATTTCGTGTGAACACTGACGCAGCAAGAGACTGGCGCATCACCGCAGGCATATTCTACGATTCACAAGAATTAAACACCGTGGGTAGGTTCAAAATACCCAACACCGAGAAATTCACTGATTTAGCACGTGAAACAGTAGGTAAAGAAGGCATCAACAGCAACGGCGGTCCATTTGAATCAGAAGTAGGCTTCGTAAATGATGTAAGCCACGGTATTGATCAAATCGCTTTATTTGGTCAAGCAGAGTACGATATAACCGAAGATTTAACGGTTACTTTAGGCGCTCGCTGGTACGAAATCAAAGACGACTATAAAGGCTCCACCACGACCGTTGATGTATCACGAAGACTACGCGCATTTGGTTCACTTGACCCGGATGAACTTATTGCGGTTGGCGAAGATCCAGCAGCCGTTAACGCCGCTATAGCCAGCGGCCAGTTAGATGTGTCATTACTAGATGACGACGGCGTACTTACCGTAGACGATACCATTTTCAAAGCCTCAATAGACTGGAAAGCAACCAGCGATCTATTGTTCTTTGCCACAATAAGCGAAGGTTTCAGGCCACCAGTCACAAACCGTGTTGGCGGCGGCAAATCGACTTCACAAACAGGCGCATTTGAGGGCTTCCGCATACCGGTATATTCAACTACCGACACCTTGCAAAACTACGAAGTAGGCATGAAAGGCGACTTCTTTGACGGCGTATTCCGTATGAACGCAACAGCCTTTTATTCAGAGATTACCGACCTACAAACCTCACGGTTTGACCCCACCAATATTAGTTTCTTAGTATTCACCGATAACGTCGGCGATGCAGAGATTATGGGCATAGACGGTGACATGACGTGGCTAGCCACTGACAATCTAATATTAGACGCCTCGTTTAGTCTATTAGACACTGAATTAACACGTATAAACTCAGAGCTAGACGGCATTGCGCCTCCTGTAGGCGCTGAACTACCGTATTCAGCATCGTTCTCAGGTAATATAAGAGCGCGCTACTTCATGGAGCTGGAAAACGGCTTAACAAGTTACATAAATGGCTCCTTGGTATATACCGGTGACCGTATTGCTAGCATGACCATGGATGCCTTCGTTCTTGAAGAAACAACCGAACTTGTCTATGGCACCGGCTCTGGCCTAAGTATTCAACAAGAAGCACCCGTGTTTGCAGGCGTTAACTACACTGACGCCAACGGCGATGCCTTCAAAGGCGGACGTTACATTCAAGACAGCTACGTGTTAGCCAATGTAGCTTACGGTATTACTAACGACGAATGGAAAGCTGAGCTATTTATCGACAACCTGTTTGATGATAACGCTGTGCTACATATCGATAATCAGCAGTTTACACCTAAGGTGGTCACCAACCGTCCACGTACTATCGGTGTAAGATTCTCGTACGACTTTTTCTAAAGAGTTGAACACCGTTGCCCGCACTCCTAGTATTTACCTAGGTAGTGTAAACGACGTATCAATTACTTAGTAAAACCCCAGAAAGCCCCTTTTTAGGGGCTTTTTATATATGAAAGATACTTATGATCATCAACTTCTTCATGTATATTTATACATTCATAGACACCGTAACATCGCAGCGTTAAAAAACTAAGGTAGCCACCTAATACTATGTCATCAATTAACACGCCACAAACTGAAACCCAAGCAAACGCAAATACCTCAGCGCAAGCATTAGGTGCTATCCAACAAAATATTCAACAAGGTAACTTTGCTCAAGCAGAATTAGACGCTAAGGCCTTATTAGCCAAAAGCACTGATCAAGAAACACGCACAATGTGCTGGTATTTGCTAGCCGTTGGCTACCGTTTACAACAAAGCCATGAAAGCGCCATTGAAGCACTTAACACGCTGCTGGTCATTACCCCTGAGCATTCTAGGGCGTTTCAAGAGCTAGGTTATAACTACCGCGCACTTAAGCAAGGCAAACAAGCCAGCATTCATTTTTACAAAGCCACCAAAATTAACCCCGCGCTGTTATCGGCATGGCAGGCCTTGTTACCTATTTATCAACAGGCCAACCAAAGCAGCGCCACAAAGCTATGCCAAAGCCAAATAAAGCAGTTAAGCGCGCTGCCCAAGCCTATTTTGGCGGCCACTGACTTGCTCTACGATGGCAAAATTACTCAAGCCGACATTATGTGCCGGCAATATTTGCAAAAAAACAAACACTCTATAACAGGCTTACAACTTCTGGCCGACATTGCGCTTGCTTTAAAAGCCACATCAGAAGCGGAATTTATCTTAGAGACAGCCGTAGAATTAGCCCCCGAAAAGCCAGAGGTCAAATACCAGCTGTTTAAGATTTACAGCAAATTAGGCAAATTTGCCAAAGCCCTCGCACTTGCCAATACCCTTACCGAGCAAGACCCACAAAACACGTTTTATCAACTCGCCAAAGCAACCGCCTTAGTTGGCGTTGGCGATATAAGCGCTGCTATCACTATTTACACAGACACCGTTGCCAATGGCCACACCCAAGCCAATATATATTTGCTTCTAGGGCATGCATATAAAAACCAAGGCGACATAAAGGCCTCGGTAACCGCGTATCAACAGGCATACAGCGCAGACCCATACTGCGGAGATGCCTATTGGAGCTTGGCCAACACCAAAACTTACGCCTTTACCACCACCGAAATTGATACCATGCTAAGCGGCACCCAGCAGCAAGATATTAGCGTAAAAGACAAAATTCACCTGCATTTTGCGCTTGGCAAAGCCTATGAAGACCAAGGGGCAAACGGTTCTACTAGCGCAAACAAGTATAAAGACGCATTTACTCACTATGCCATTGGCAACAAACTTCAGCGCTCAACCCTTGCGTATTCACATGAAAGTCACAGATCGTTTGTAAAATCGCAAATAAATGCCTTCACGCCTGAATTAATCAGACAGCTCAAAGACAAAGGCCACAGTAGCGCCGCGCCTATATTTATCGTGGGCTTGCCCCGTGCAGGCTCGACCTTATTAGAACAAATACTTGCCTCGCACTCCACTGTAGACGGCACCATGGAGCTACATGAAATAATGGGCTTAGCGGCAAACTTGAGTAAGAAACAGGGCAACAAGCCCAGCTATCCCTTTAATTTAGGCAGCATTAACAACGACTATTTTGCTCGCTTTGGGGAAAAGTTCATAAACGACACCCAAGTGTATCGACAAGGCGGCACCTATTTTATTGATAAAATGCCTAACAACTACATGCACATTGGCCTGATAAAACTCATTTTGCCCAATGCCAAAATAATTGACGCAAGACGCGATCCCATGGCCTGCTGTTTTAGTGGCTTTAAACAACTATTCGGCGAAGGCCAAGAATTCAGCTATTCGTTGACCGACATTGCGTTATATTATAAAAATTATGTCACGTTAATGGACCACTGGCAGCAGCTATTCCCGGGTGAAATATTATTGGTTAATCATGAAGACATAGTGGCCAACACCGACACTCAAATACGCAGAATGCTCGACTTCTGCGGCCTAGAGTTTGAACAAGCCTGCATTGACTTCCATAAAAACAAGCGCGCGGTTAAAACGCCAAGTGCCCAGCAAGTCAGGCAACCCATCTATACCAGCGGACTTGCACAATGGAAAAACTTTGAGCCCTATTTACAAGAGCTCAAAGACGCCTTAAATAGCGATGTTGCCTAAACGCTAAACTTTTTTACATAAAACACGTAAAAAATAAAATAACAGGAAATGAACGCAAGGATTATGACACAAACCATCACCCTATCTGAAGAAGACAAGTCACGCGTCATTGAAATGGCATGGGAAGACCGCACTCCATTTGAAGCGATAGAGCGACTGTATGGTCTATCAGAGCCAGAGGTCATTTCACTTATGCGCGCTAGCATAAAACGCAAAACCTTCAACAACTGGCGGGCGCGCGTATCAGGCCGCAAAACCAAACATTTAAAACTGCGCAGCAAAGATGTTAGCCGCGGTTACTGCTCAAGCCAGTACAAGGCGGTCAGAAAGCGCTAGCGATGCTAAGTTTACTTATGAAAGGCATCTCAACAAGTATCAACAGCGCTACAATAATAGAACTCAATTTACAGGATCAGCAGAACATAAAAAGGCGATGATCGTATAATTATTACCTTTTTCCAATTAACCCCTTATGCGCTTAGGCACTAAGTAAGGGTTAACTAGTCCATTTCAGACAACAGCTTAGTATCCTTCACAAAGTCTTGCCAGTCGAGCAGGAGCTCTTTCAAGTCTTGCAATCCACAGCCCACATCATCTTGCAAATCAAGCTCGGTGCCTTCGGGCAAGGGCGTATCTTCATCCCAATAGCCTAAATGACGATGCAGTTCAGCTTCGTCTTGATCAAGCACAAGGGTGTAATCGTGCCCTTTAATTTTATGTGTTTTAATGGCTTGTGTTTGCAACTGTTCGATTATCACAAGCACGTCGGCAACTGCGCTGTCATCGCCGCTAAGCTCATTGCTCAGCCAGTCACCAAAGGTGGCTGCCTCTTCTTCACATTCTGCTGTAGGCTTACCGCTTACATCTCGAAAAAATTTATAATCCACTTATCACCTCTGTTCGCTTAAAAAAACATTGCCACTGCGGTCAAATTCAGTCAAGTACACTCTTACGTCAAATTCTACTTGATGATAACTCGGCAGCATATGCTCACACAATTTATAAAACGCTTTGTTGTGCTCTTTTTCTTTTAGGTGCGCCAGCTCATGCACCACAATCATATTTAAAAAAGCGCATGGGGTTTGTTTGAATAAGCTACTGACGCGCAGCTCATTTTTGCTTTTTAATTTGGCGCCCTGCACGCGCGACACAAAGGTGTGAAGGCCTAGGGCATGGTTAACAACATGCATTTTATTGTCGTATGCTATCTTACTTAGAGGCTGCGTTTTTTTCAGGTATTTATTTTTAATTGCCATCACATAATCACGCAGCTCGGCGTCATTGCTAACCTTGTGTAAGCCGCTGTATTTATGCTGTAGCCACGTTCCTAAAGTATCATGTTCAACCAGCTTCGCGACCTGCTGCTGAACGCTTTGTGGGTAATGGCTTAAATAGGGTAGAGTCATCATTGCTTTATTCATAAACACAAAAAGGCCGTAAAATATAAGTCTAGTGTAGCCTATGCTTGAAGTAGCACAAGCGCAGTATTTAAGCTTTCTTTTCGCTTAGTTGACATTACCAGAGCGCGATATAAGTGTCGATTGTTCACGCAATCGACACAATCAGGCTGTATCAGCACAGTGCGGTCATCAAGGCCAAAGGTTCATCGCAGATTTACAAGCGTGTAGGCATCGTTTATGTTCATATTATAAACCTTATATTGGCGCTGTAATCAAATTTTACACAAGGCTTTATTTGTCTAGATATGAAAATAGACCAACCAGCAGATTAATAAAGAAACGATTATGCTATTCACATAATAAGAAAAACACTATGCCCATAAACAAAAAATCTTTAGGTAGCTTTGTAGTACGCGCCGGCCGGTCGTATTCCACAAGCATGGCTGCCCTTACTGCCAGTGTTAATTGGTATTTTAAGCTCAATTGCGACTGACGCCGGCTACTTGGTGCTTATTCCGCTGGCAGGCCTATTATACGCTGGCCTTGGCCACAATCCGCTTATTGGTATGGCAGCCGCGTTTGCAGGTGTTTCGGCAGGTTTAAGCGCGGCGGGCATTGGCACATTAGTATAAGCCACTATACATTTGTATAATTTGTGACAATACACGTGTTGTCAAGACGCATCGCATTGATGTATTGTGTGAATGGGACGTAATTTTTGTGTAACTAAAATATAGAAATCCCTTGTGTTGTGGTCACAATGTCCCAAGGTATATAAGTGTGCATTCAAAAACGTAACAGAAGCCAAAAGGAAACCCTATGAAAGTAAATGTTTCAGGTCATCACTGCGATATCACCGAGCAAGTGCAAGAAGACGTTCAAGAGAAATTCTCAAAAATAGCTAGCCATTTTCCTACTCTTATATCCATAGACATTATTGTAACCAAAGAGCACGGTGAATACAGCGCAGAAGTTGCCACAAAATATGAAGGCACCAAAATTGGTGTAACCGGCAAGCACAGCGTTATGTACCCCGCCATTACCCAAGCGAGAAAAAAATTAGATGCAGCGCTTAAGCATAGAAAGGGCCAATTAAAAGCCGACCTGCATGATAAGCCAGAAGTAACCACCCCCGAAATTGCCCACGAAATTATTCAAGGTATGGATCTTAAGTAACGGTATTTCCAACACTGTTAAACGCTAGTGTGGTAGAAAACTCAATTAGCTAAGCGCTGAGTTAGGCGTATTTAAAAGCCCTCTTTTTAAGAGGGCTTTTTGCAGTTTCTAGGTAATATTTGTCAAGTCAGCACATCCTGAAGTTTGCTGGCCGTTTGGCTAGTTTTTCATCTGCGCTATTGATTGCCCCTTGAAAAAGCATATATATTGCAGCAAGCATCGATTGAAATATGAAACTCACCAACACAAGGACGTGTCATGAAAACAACACAATATGAAGCCATGCGCCGCGCATTTTTTATGTCGCCGTTTTTCGTCTTTTTAGCATTATATATTAGCACCACGACAACACTGTGGGCATTTTCATCAGCAGCTTCACCATTAACGACTTCGCCGTCACCGTTTGCAAGACAAGTAACCACAAGCGTGCAGCTTGCGCAGGTTTATGAAAGTGAAAACATTCATGCCTATTTGGTCAGTGAAAAATACGACGGCATTCGGGCTATCTGGAAAAACAATGAGCTTCGCACACGAAACGGACACTTAATACATGCCCCAGCGTGGTTTACACAAGCCTTGCCAAATGTGTGGCTAGACGGTGAGCTTTGGTATCAGCGCGAAGAGTTTGAATTTGTGGCTTCTGCCGTGACTAAACACATTCCAATTGATGAGCAGTGGCAGTATATAAAATATATGGTGTTTGATGCGCCCAATAAGCGCGATAGTTTTCAAAAACGAGCACAGCATTATACCGATATGCTAAACGAATTGAATATTCCTCATATACAGCCTGTTAAGCAGTTCACAGTTGACAATAATCAGGCCTTAATGACTTTGTTAGCAAAATATACAAAAAACGGTAGCGAAGGCCTTATGTTGCAAAAGGCCGACGCACTATTTACCAATGGTCGTAGCGGCAATTTGCTCAAACTAAAAAAATACATGGACGCCGAGGGACTAGTGCTTGAGCACTTAAATGGTAAAGGTAAGTACACAGACAGCATGGGCGCAATGCTAATTGAACACATAAACGATAGCGGCCACACGGTGCGTTTTAAAATTGGCACTGGCTTTAGCGATGCCCAGCGCAATAAACCACCGGCAATAGGCAGCACCGTTACCTTTGCTTATCATGGCTATACCAAGCGAGGTATTCCAAGGTTCGCAAGTTTTATTAGAGTTCGAACAATGACCTATAAGCAACCATAAAAACAAAAAATGAGCCTGAATAGTTCATCGCACCGTACAAGTTTACGTTATCAAGAAATGATGACAACAAGCCTCATAAAACAAGCGGAGACAAAATGCTAAAATTATACGGATTCGACGTAAGCAACTACTACAACATGATTAAACTCGCCATGGCCTTAAAAGGCATTGAATATGAAGCGGTTCCTACTTACCCCAACCAAACACCAGAGTATTTAGCGATAGTGCCCACCGGCAAAGTGCCCGCACTGCAAACGAGCGATGGCATGCTAATAGAAACTAACGTTATTTTTGACTACTTAGAAGAAGTTTCACCCCAGATGCCCCTAATACATGGCAGCGCATATGAAAAAGCACGTATACGCGAGCTAATGAAAATGGTTGAGCTATATGTTGAATTACCGGCTAGACGCTGCCATAGCGAAGCATTTTTTGGCGGAAAAGTTGACGACATCACGAAATCAGAAGTTAAGCGCGCCTTACTAAACGGTATGCAGGCAATTTCTCGCGCCGCCTCATTCTCCCCTTATTTAGCCGGAGACAAGCTAAGCGCCGCCGATATTTTCTTTTTATATTCGCTCGATTTAGCATCAGGTGTCGCCAAAAAGCTCTACAACATAGACTTATTAGCCGAAGCACCAGGCGCCCAAGAGCTTATGAGAACGCTTAACGCCATGCCCGAAGTTAAGGCGATCGCAAAGGATAAAAGAGCCGCCGGCCCAGCTTTTAGCGCCTATGTAGCGCAGCAGATGAAAAAGTAAGAAGCACTACAACAGTCGCTTTTTAATCACTTAAATAAAGCGTAAAGTTTGCGTACTTTGTAACGCTTCTTTCACCAGGGTCCTGTTGAGAAGATTGTTCAGTGAGAAAGGTTTCCATGAGAGTATTTCCTACAGTGTACTACGGTGTACTTCGGTATATTACGGTGTATTTTCTAACTGATCTATTACGCCGCGCCTAAACTGCGGCGTAACATTAAAATACCAAGTAAGCGAGCGGTTCGTTTCAGGATTTTGCACTCTAATAGCCTGAATGGGCAAGTTATTGATATACGTAAGCGACTGCCCCACCGCGACTAATTGATGCAGTTGAATGAAGGCATAAATATCGCTCACACTGGTAATGTAAAAAGGTGACTCGGGGCTTTGTCCGCTGCCGGTGCGCCAAATAGCTTCAATAAAATTATCGAGTATTGCATTATGAAACCTGCCTAGCGCAATATTGCCCGATTCTGCGGCGCATATAGCCACGCCATAGTGCCCGGTAAGTGAGGTATAATTTGTTGCCAGCAGCTCATTGTTTATATTCAAACACTGCTGCCACTGGCCATTTTGCATATATGCTTGAGACAGCAGTTTAAAACGCTGCTCGTCATCACTTCTAGGGCGGTACAAGGACGTCAGCGGGTATAGCTGAATTATACGGTCATAATCAGCTGCGTGTGCTTGGTGGTTGTTTATTTTATCAATAATGGCGTAATAGTCGGTGTCGCTCTTGGTATAGTTAAGCACCTTAGCGTTGTCACCCGTGGCGGCGCAGCCGTATAAAAATAACAATACAGCCAGTACCCAAAGGGGTCTTATGGCGTTGAACCCTACCTGCTGCACTGACGATCCTTATTTTGTTCATCAAGCCATACTTTTAAAGATATATATTTTGCGCACAACACCGACACTTGTTCGTTGAAGTAGGTGTCTACTTTAGCAATGAAGGCTTGTTTTTGCATTTGTGCAGGGCTTCTAAAATCACTTGCGTTGAGCTCAGGGTAAGCCATAACAAACGCTTTTTCCAAGCCCGACTCCAAGGCTCTAAAAGACTCAATCACGGCCGCACGGAGTGACACTTCCGCCAGCTTCATTAAAAAGGTAACCTGCGCTTGTCTAGATTGCGCAGTAAATGTTTTCCAATCCATGTTAATACTTCCTTATTTCCTCACGCTATAGCGAATGTTGGCTACCTTCACTACCTTGGGAAATTTCCTTAATATCAAGCGCAAACTCGCCCGGTGCGCCATCAGCTAGCATAAATCCAAGCTGAGTAACGTCGGCAAAAGTGAGGGCTGGTGCGCGCGGCACTAAGCGGCCTCTGAACTGCGGGGTAAAGTCATTAGTGGTGAAACGAATCGTTTGCCATTCACCTTTTACAGTTTGAAACGGCGCCACGTAGGCTACGCCATCGATATAACGGTCAGTGCGAAGGCGAAATTGATACGTGCGACCGTCGCCTTTCACCACAATTTGCATGGGTGTGCTGGCCTGCCAGTTTATCGGCTCATCTACCCGTCTTATAGAAGCAAAACCACCGTTGTTTAGCATAGACAAGTCGCCATCAAAGCGCATGTGATCAGCGCCTAGCTTTATGCTAGCTTGAGAACGGCCGCCCATTACGGTGTCGTTTACCACTATCCAATTTTGGGCTTCAGCGGCGGTGCTGAGTTTTATTTGTGGGCTTGATGTAGAATTTGCCATCGCAGTGCCTGCTATTGTTGCTGTCATTAACACAAAGCCAAGTCTTAGTATAACTTTGATGTTATAAAATCGCTGTCTAGCACGCGACGCTATTTTGTGCTTTTCTAAAGTAGGCTTCATAATTGCTATCGCTGAGTTATATCACTCTTCTTATGTAAGTATAGGTCGCTTCGATCATAAGTGCTTAGTAAAAGACTTTATATATCTTGTCTGCTATTTTTAAATATTTGGGAAGTTGGTAAACAAGATCTTCCTTATTATTAATTGATATATGCCAATATAAGCTCGTTTAACGAAGAACTTGAAATTTAGAAAATATATGTATCAACAGCTTAAAACTTTTTAAGATATACGAAGAGCTTCCCAAAGGCCTTGAAAGTGCGATCTTACTTCTGCTGTCATACTTAAAACTGACATATATTCAACCATGTATATGCTTGACATATACATGGTTGAACATACAATAATATATACTAGACTTATACATAGGCGACACAATATGGCAACTGCTTCATTGTTTACAAATGGCAAAAGCCAAGCGGTTAGGATACCCAAGGAATTAGAATTCGAAGGGATAAACGAAGTTGAAATCACTCGAAACGGTGATTCAATCGTGTTAACGCCTAGACGCAAATCATGGTCGACTTTCTCGTTAGTTGATAAAGCTGACGATGATTTTATGGATGAGCGCACCGATGTAGTTACCGACGGTAGGGTATCATTTTGAAAAAGACATACATGTTAGATACAAATATTTGTTCTTTCATTATGCGTGAACGCCCTTTAGAGTTACTCAAAATATTGCAAAAACATGTCGAAGCCAAAGACCGGCTTGTAGTTTCTGCTATTACATATGCAGAAATGAGGTTTGGTGCTATTGGCAAAAAGTTATCCCCCAAACACAATGTCATCGTGGATGAATTTATGTCACGGATTGAAAGTGTTTTACCATGGGATAAAGAAGCGGTTGACGCCACAACAAAAATAAAAAAACACTTAAGTGACAGCGGCACTACCATCGGTGCCAATGATAACGCAATAGCAGGTCACGCGATCGCCGTAGATTGCGTATTAGTCACTAATAATACCAAAGAGTTTGCACGTGTGAAGGGTCTTAGTATTGAAGATTGGACGAAATAATCACCACCTTACTAGGGGCTACTTTTTCTTTACGACCACCGGCTTACTATTCGCTGATGTAGCCAGCTGTTGCAGCTCGTTTTTAGGCTTTGCAGCATCGGGACTACTGGCCGCTTTGGGCTGAAGCCCTGAATAGCACCAAGAAAATTAGTGTATCCATCTGTAGGAATTAAAAACTATGCATTACTGGGACCGGACCACTACTACTTGCTCAACTGATAGGGCTTTCAATAGAAAAGTGCGCTTTTTTTGCTGTTTAGCAGTAAATCTAAGGGCAGCAATAGGCCTAGAATAAGAATGTCATTAAGTAATCGAAAACAAAATTTATGTTTTAATGCATTCAATTCTTTATTTATGCACGCTTAACTTTGCTAATGTAGCAAGCAAAACTAAAATTGTTATTAAAACATTGATGTGGAGAGTTGAATGAATCTGTGCAATCAAGTTGTTAGCGTTGGATTGAGCCGGCTGTGTGCAAGCCGGCACACTGATCCACACTTAAGTGCATCACTCACAGTAATGGGCGAATAATGACTTCCTCTAATTTTGGCCCTTTTGCGTTATCTGTATCACCCGTATTAGCGTTAATTAGCGTAATAATTGGTTTTATAGTAACGCTTATAGTGGCAAGAAAATATAAAGGCCGTGCGTCAGATGTCATGCTAACGATGCTTCTAGCGGGTTTGGTGCTTGGCAGGCTGGTATTTGTACTGCGCTTTTTTGATAGCTACAACAGCCTTTGGCACATGCTCGATATACGCGACGGCGACCTTGATTATGCAGGCGCCTTCGTTGGCTTTGCGCTTGTTTTATTTGTAAAGCTTCGCCAAGGTAAACAGCGTAGAGCGCTCCTTAGCGGGACGTTTACTATGTTAGGCACATATGCGGTATTTAGCTTGGTAATTACCTTAGCGCGTTCACATACCGTGCTCCCGCAAAGCACTTTTATGCAGCTAAATGGACAAGAGATTAAAATAAGGGATATTAGTCAGCAACAACCGGTTGTTGTCAACTTGTGGGCGACTTCTTGTGATCCTTGCCTACAAGAAATGCCTGTGTTGATGGCAGCTGAGCAGCGCTATAACAATGTCACCTTCATTTCACTAAATCAGCGCGAAGCAAGCCCAACGGTAGCACAGTTTCTGCAGCGTGAAGGCATCAATTTTCAACACGTACTCATAGATACCAAAGGCGAAATTGCCACAAACAAGGGACTTTTCAGCCTGCCAGTCACACTGTTCTTCGACGTTAACGGCAAGCTAGTCTACAGTCATACCGGACGGATCTCGCAAGCAGATTTAGAACGGGGCATTGAGGGCTACCTAAGATAATAAATACCGCGGTCGGGGTTACCCGTTAAAAAGTATTTGCACCAATTGCAAATGGGAACTTAGGCAGTTGATAAGAACGTGCGTGCAAAACTCCTTCGGTCTTGGTATATATGGAGACTTTGTTTGCTCTTTTAGCTTAAGGTTTTAGTGTGCTGCTTTGGTTTAACGATGAGCTTACCAATCGCAGTATAAGGGCTGTGCGTAGCTTTGCTTTGCCGAATCGAGTATAACGTTCAAAATTTAATAAGCTCACCGGCACGTGCTGCCTATAACTACTGTCGTTTTCGCCTTCGTTAATTTGAGTAGCGTCTTTAAAGTCAATGTCAGGGTCGTGAATGTACATAAAGTCCTCATCTATATGCGTAACTGCGACCCAATGCGGGCCTTTGAAACCGTCGAACTGATAGCTACTCAACAAGCACATTACGCTAGCACCGGTGTTAAGTGCATCGGCTATATCGTTGGTGGTGTAATCTTTGTAGTTAACCTTCACACCAGCTCGCTGCGCTTTATCGACAAAATCGTGCTCTACCTGTGCAATAACATCTTTTTTATGCGCTTGGCGCACACCAGCTAAGAACAAAGGTACCTCTTGATTTATAAACACTTCGCTGCTAAAGCCATTATTAACCCCGGCTATAGCTAGGCCTAAAGGGTGGCAACCGCCGTGCCCAGAGGTCATAAATATGGTGGTCGCGGTTCTCCATATGTCAAGCTCTGCATTTTGCGCTAAGGCAATATTATTGTCGAGTTTCGCCATCGCCATTAACAACGATGCTGGCCCGCAGGTAAACTCTGTCGATTGTGCATAGTAAGGGTAGGCTGCCAAACGTGCGCTTTGCTGACCTTGCATAATAGGTTTTTGCATACGCACTGCGTTTGAGTCGTCTTCGTAATAATGCGGATAATAGCCGAATTTTTTATAATCCATAGACGCATACAGTGAAATCGCGGTGGCGTTTTTTTCAGATACTTCTAAACGTAAATAAGCACGTTTATGTTCGATGCAAGCTTCTTCTAATAGACGCATTAGTGCCCCAGCAATGCCTTTACCCCGGTGCGCATTTAATAAGGCTAGCGAATAAAGTCGCGCTAGGCTAGTGCCTTTACGCAAAATAACTAATCCATAGCCAACAATAGTGTCGTTTATGGTTGCCAGCAGTAGCACTTTATTTTGCGCTTTTATCCAGTATTTAAACTGCCGCCTAGACAGGCGGTCGGTCTGAAAACAAGTGTTTTCAAGCTCTGTTAGCGCATTGACGTCGGCCATGGTTGCCTGCCTAAAAGCAGCTTCTATGCGCGTTACGCCAACTCTATTTGACGACATTACTTACGCCCTCTGGCTTCTAAACGATTCACAAATTCTTGCATAATCTCCATATACAGCTCTTTGCCGGCGTACTTGTCTTCAACCTCGGTATCGATATTGGGGTTGTCATTTACTTCAATAACATAGGCTTTACCGTTGGCTTCTTTAATGTCAACGCCATATAAGCCATTGCCAATAAAGCGGCAGGCTTTTATGGCGCTGCTGAGCACATTTTTAGGCACTTCAAAGGTGGGTAAGGTTTGCGCCATACCAGCTTCACTGTTGTTTGCATGGTTGTATATTTGCCAGTGGTTAGGCGCCATAAAATAGCGGCAGGCAAAAATAGGCTTGTTATTCAACACGCCAATGCGCCAGTCGTATTCAGTGAATAAATATTCTTGCACCAGCACTAGCGCTGACACTTTTATCATTTCTTTTAATTTTTCAAGCAGCGCGGCTTCGTCTTTAACCTTATATACGCCCAGTGAAAAGGCGCTTTCAGGCAGTTTCAAAATCATCGGGAAACCGAAGGTATCGGCTAAATCTGTTAAGGTTTCTGGCGTGTAGTTAGTCACAAAGCGCGTTTTGGGTGACGGTATTTTATGGTAACTAAAGGCATCATGCAAAAACACTTTATTGCAGCAGCGAAGTATAGAACTAGGGTCATCTATTACCACAATACCTTCTTTTTCAGCGGCTCTTGCTAATTCGTAGGTATGACTTTTGATGGAGGTTGTTTCGCGAATAAACAGCGCGTCGAAACGGGCAACAAAGCTGCGATAATCAATGCAGTTGTCGTATTCTACTAATTCCGCTTTAATGCCAAGCTGCGATGCCGCCTTTACAAAAAGCTTTAAGGCTTTGCTATCACTTGGCGGTGTCTCTTCTTTTGAATTTACCAGAATAGCCATATCCCAGCGGTGCTTTTTGGTTTTAGTGCGGCTTCGCCAAACTTGCTGTGTAAACTTCTCAAGCTGCGTATGAAAATCGCTAAATTGGTCTTCAGTCAAACTAGTAATAGATTTCTTTTTAAGAAATGCACGCCAAAGATCACCACTTTTACTAAAGCGAGCAGTTAACAAGGGCAGTCGGCACTGCATAAATAAATAATTCGCCAAGCGGGTAAAGCTCACTGAAGCGGTATTGCCACAGTATATTGGCAGTTCAAATGTTTCAGCACTAGAGCCTGTCCCGTTTAGCTCAGCATTTAAGGCTTTATTAAAATGGCTGGGCAAAATTAACTGCATTTCGCCGCCGTTTTGAAGCTGTGAGCCAATATCGACAATAGTGCTGACACTGGGTAACACTTCATGCTGGCGCGCC
Source organism: Glaciecola punicea ACAM 611 (assembly GCF_000252165.1). Classification (GTDB taxonomy): domain Bacteria; phylum Pseudomonadota; class Gammaproteobacteria; order Enterobacterales; family Alteromonadaceae; genus Glaciecola; species Glaciecola punicea. The sequence continues at coordinate 102,648 of NZ_BAET01000030.1, read as the reverse complement.
TGAGCCAGCAATGAACAGTAATATCCCTCACTGAGATACTGCTCTGTATCGCACAAGTTTATGACTCTCGTCTTTTGCTCATTCGCCTTCGGGTACTGCGCTAAATACTCTGCAAAACTCAATACTTGTGCTTGCACACCAGAAATTTGCTGACCGTAGTCACTGACTATTAATGTGATAGACATTTTTGTTCCGAGCGTTCCTAATGTGAGAGTAAATATAATAAGCGGATATGCTGCTTAATCAACAAGTTTTACTAAACAATATGTGCAGTATTGCTGCATTGTCTTACCCATTTATATAGGTCGCTGGCGCTATTTATATAGGTCGCTGGCGCTGCATTTGTTGTAGCGTGCATGGTGTGCTTAGGTAGAAAATTGGGCATGGTGTGGAGCCGCGAATATAGAGGATGTAACAGATGTTAGCAAGAGAAACTAATTTAACCAGGCCTCTCTAGTTTCTTAGTTTCTGTGACCCCATTGCTTTTTTAATGTACCTGCTCTATCTTGCAGGCACATAACAGCGCTCATAGTGATGTAGCTCTTACATATCGAACCTACTGCCGCTAAACCTTGACCATATTATTAGCTAACAAAACTAGCAGCCACCATTTACGGAGACACCTGTGAACGACGACAATTCACCCAACTCGATTGAAGAAACCGGAACACATATTGAATTACGGCATTTAACCCTTGATGACTTCGAAGATATTCAAGCGCTTATGAATATTGTGTATAAAAACAACGGTGGGGCACTTTCGAAAAAGCGCTATCAAGCACAAATAAATACCTTTGCCGACGGACAAATTTGTATAGTAGACAACGGTAAAGTCATCGCGGCCGCCTTTGCGGTGATTGTTGATTACGAAAAATTTGGTGACAAACACACCTACGAAGAAATAACTGGCGATGCCTACATTACTACTCACGATCCGAAAGGCGACGTAATGTATGGGGTAGATTTTTTCGTAGACCCAGAATATCGCGGCATGCGCTTAGGTCGCCGCTTGTACGAGGCGCGCAAAGAGCTATGCCGTAACCTCAATTTAAAAAGTATTATGGCGGGCGGGCGTATTCCTAACTATTCTCAATACGCAGATAAGATGACGCCGTATGAATATATTGAGCAAGTAAAAGAAAAAGAGATCCACGACCCAACGCTCTCGTTTCAAATGAGCAACGGTTTTGTGGTTAAGCAAATACTAAAAGCTTACTTACCCGAAGATAAAGCCTCACATGGCTACGCTACTTTACTGCAGTGGCACAACATGTACTACGACGCAGAAAAACCCTCTTTATTAGCAAGTAAATATTCAAGTGCCCGCTTAGGATTGGTGCAGTGGCAAATGCGCTATTTTGACGATGTGGCTGAACTGCTCCAGCAGGTTGAGTACTTTATTGACGCGCTGTCTGACTATAAATGCGACTTAGCCGTGCTGCCCGAGTTTTTTAATGCACCGCTTATGGGTCTAAGCGATTCAGACGCACCCATAGACGCTATTTGGCATTTAGCCGAGTACACCGAAGAGCTGTTAACGGCAATATCGGAGCTGGCAGTAAGCTACAATATTAATATTGTGGCCGGTTCAATGCCCTTAATTGAAGATAATGAGCTGTATAACGTCGCTTACTTGTGTCACCGAGACGGCCGTGTTGAAAGCCAATATAAACTGCATCCCACGCCTTATGAAAAAAATGGCTGGCTGATGAAAGGCGGCGACAAACTCGCTGCGTTTGAAACTGATTTTGGCAAAATAGGTATTTTAATATGTTATGACGTTGAGTTTCCAGAGCTTGCGCGTATTTTGTCAGAAGAAGAAATACAAATTTTATGTGTACCGTTTTGGACTGACACCAAAAATGGGTACTTGCGTGTACGCCGCTGTGCTCAAGCTCGCGCCATTGAAAACGAGTGTTACGTTGCTATTGCGGGCAGCGTAGGGAACCTGCCTAAAGTAGACAATGTCGACATTCAGTATGCACAAACCGCCGTCTTTTCACCTTCCGACTTTGCCTTCCCACACGATGCTATTGTGTCTGAAACAACCCCTAATACGGAAATGATGCTGATTGCCGATTTGGATTTAGACAAGCTTGAGAAGCTTAAGAACGAAGGTTCAGTACGTAACTATTTAGACAAGCGCAGAGACTTATACAGAGTACAGTGGATTGGTGAAAAGTAATAAAAGGCAGGCCAACATGCTCAATACTATTGTTGTTACATTAGCTTGTAAGGCGGCCTTATGATCCCCTGGGTGTATCTGGGTAAAGCCATTATACCCAACAATGGCGGCGAGTTAACCCTGTCTAGGCGCGATGAAGAGTTTTCGATAAAACTATCCGGTATACGCGGAGAATTGATGAACAGCCGCGTGTACAACTCAGAGCAAGAGCTGGCTACACTTGGCTGCGCTCATATAAGCACTACTAAAAACGCGCATGTATTAGTGGGCGGATTAGGCATGGGGTACACCTTAGCTGCCGCGCTTGGCGCCACTAACAACAGCGCAACCGTGACGGTAGCGGAGCTGGTACCTGAGGTAGTTCAGTGGAATAAGGGCCCTTTGGGGAGGTGTGCAAAAAATCCACTTGATAATCCCCGCACTAAGGTGCACATAGGGGATATTAAAACACTATTGGCCACGCGCGCGCCTACCTATAACGCCATTTTACTGGATGTAGACAACGGTCCTGAAGGCCTAACTCAACGCGACAATGATTGGATATATTCCTTAAGTGGGCTTAAAGATATTTATCAAACCCTTTTACCTAAAGGGGTGCTGGCAATATGGTCCGCTGGGCCAGATAACTTATTTACGCTTAGATTAAAGAAAGCGGGGTATGAAGTCAGTACTCGCATTGCTAGAGCACGCAAAGGAAAGGGCAGCCGGCATACTATTTTTTTAGCGCGAAAAGCCTAGCGTAGCTGAAAGTTAACTGCATACTTAGTTTCAATGTTAGTTTCACTGCGCGCGAAAATATAGACATTATGGCCTCTAACACGAATTAAAGGAGATAAAAACAAGCGGCGGCTACGATTACAAGTGCAGCGCCTGGTAGTAAGTACTTACGTGAATACGCGGTTTCATCCCAATACAGCATTACATAGGCACCCGTAAGCGGCAGCAGCAGTACGCATATTATTCCCCACGTGGTTCGTTTATTACCAAATGCAGCGGCAATTGTTAACAGCGCACCAAAAAATAACAGCGCAAGCCCCGTGCTTAGTAGCGTAGTAATCGCCACTACCACATACAAATTCATATCGGCCATTCACAGCTCCGCATCACTATGTTATTTAATAAATGTCTCGTTATTATAGCCGCATTCAACATTATTTGATCACATATAAGACGCGAATGTTATTAGCGCTGGGATCTCACTAAGCAAGTAAATTCAAGAGTTTATTATTAAATAGCATTAGAGCCGCCGTCAATTGGTAAAGCAATGCCTGTAGTGAATCCGGCTAAGTCTGAGCATAAATACAGCACGGCTGCGGCTACTTCTTCAGGCTGGCCGATGCGCCCAACGGGATGAAGGTTTTTGATAAACTGCTCTTTTTGCGGCTCAATATGTATGGCTCGAGTATACATTTTCGTATTGATAACCCCAGGGCATACCGCATTCACACGCAGGCCCTTTTTACCATATTCAACCGCGGCTGACTTCGTAAGCCCGATTACCGCATGCTTACTGGCGCTATACACACTCATTTTAGGCGCGGCGCCCAAACCCGCAATCGACGCGGTATTCACAATAGACGACGAAGCCTGCTTGAGCATAGCAGGAATTTGATACTTCATGCAGCGCCAAACCCCTTTCACATTCACGTCCATTATTTTGTCGTAAATAGCCTCGTCACCATCTGCCAACTTACACTGTTCTATTTCAATACCCGCATTGTTAAACGCAATGTCTAACTTTCCATAGGCGTATAAAGTAGCCTCAACCATTGCTTTAACGTCTTCATTTTTGGTTACATCGCAAAAAATAAATCTCGCTATTCCGCCCGCTTGTTTGACTATAGAAACCGTCTCTTCACCATCTGCTTGACTAATGTCAGCCACCACAACATTTGCACCTTGCTGCGCAAAAGCCAGTGCCGTAGCCCGCCCAATACCATTGCCAGCTCCCGTAATCAGTACTACTTTGCCAATAAAATTATTCATCGCTATATCCTATCTAAATTTAAACCATGAAACTGTAGGAGATTTAGCCACACTAAAGAACTGTTTTATTTTCATGAGTGTGTATTAGTCTCAAGAATGTCCAGCAAACCAAGTGAGGTCTAAAAAATAAAGACGAGAAATAACAGGGCGAAGCCGGTGAGATAACATAAGCCTATCCAGCTAAGCAGTTTCAGCGGCAAACTCAGCGCAATGCCGTTAGTGCCTTGCATCAGGCTATAGTTGAGCCAGGCAAATACCGGCGTGGTTAAAAAGGCCAAGGTCATAGCAAAGGTGAGCATGGGTGCCAGCGCTGATTTGAAAAATAAAATTAGCGCCATACCGCATGCGGCTTGGACCAGCAACCAATAATTAAGCGGCGCGGTAGAGGCAATCCAGCCGAGCTGGGTAAACGACGCATGCAGGCTGCGCGCATAGCCATCTAGGACCGTAATAGTGGTTCCAAACATACATAAAAAAGCCACCAGAGCAACCAGCGGCCGCGACCAGCTGCCAATAGTGCTCACATACATATTCATGAGCTGTTGCGCAAACGCCCCTCCAGCCACCGCAATGGGCTGCTCGTTGCCATATTGTACTAAGGCACCCAAAGATAAAAACATCAGCGCTAGCCCAGCGGTAAGCCAATAGCCAAGATTAAAATCGAACAGACCTTGGGAGCGCGTTATTTGCACATGGCGCTGCTTTTCTTTTAACCACAATGAGCTGATAGCTGAAATCTCGATAGGGGCAGGCATCCAGCCCATTAAGGCCACTAAAAACCCCATGCCCGCTAAGGTCCATGGCGACGGCCCAATGTAGTCAGGTGGCGCTTGGGCACCGTTTTGCCAAGCAATCGCCACGGCAATTAAGGTGGTAACGGTTAGCACCAGCATGATTATTTTTGATACCGCGTCGAGTGCTCGATAGTGACCCAGCAGCAAAATCAGCAAACAGGCAGCCAAGACCACCCAGCATAATAACGTTATCGACACATTGCCTGGAAGCGCATACTGCAAGAGGCTGGCGGTGAGTAACAGCACCCCGGCGGTATTGACCACAGCAGCGATAATCATCAACACAATAAAACTGTAGAAATAGGCCTTGCCCTTTCGCTGATAGCCCTCAAGTAAGCTTTCATTGCGCTCTAGGGTGTACTGCACGCCAAACCGAAAAAATGGATATTTGAGTATATTAACCAGTACTATCAGCCAAACAAGCTGCCAGCCAAACAGCGCACCGGCTTGCGTAGACGCCACCAAATGGGAGCCACCAATGGCAGCGGTAGCCATTAAAATACCCGGGCCTAATGCCTGTAATCGGCCTTGCCATCCTTGCTGTTGAGCTTCCATACGGTGCGTTGTTATTTGATGTGAATGTGCATGCATAATAAACAAAATGCACCCGCGATTCAACATCTGTTAACGGCAAACAAGGACAAGTGGTGTGCTTGAGTATTCGCTTACTAAATTTGCTGCGCTGACACTGACAGCTTACTAAACTCTTGCCCACACACAAATGCGATCACCACAGTAAGCATCCACCTTTAACAAAGTGCAAATGTGAGTTTGATTTCAAAAAGTGATAATATGTGCGCAGGTCTTATTAAACCGGCTAGACGACATGAGCATAACTTTATTTATACGAACTTTACTGACATTGCTTTGCATAAAATGCTTACTTTTCACTATTGGTGATGTAAAAGCACAGGAGGCAATAGCCGCCAGCACTTTTTCTACCGCAGACGCTAATCTTGTTATTTTGCAATATCATCATGTTGCTAGCGACACGCCAGCAAGCACTAGCGTGACACCTGAAGTGTTTGCTGAGCACATGGCGTTTTTGGCGCAAAATTATAAGGTTATAGACCTTGCTGAGGCGATTTCCGCTATTCAAAACAAGCAGTCTTTGCCCAAAAAATCAGTCGCAATTACCTTTGACGACGGTTTTACTAATATTTTAACAAACGCACATCCGGTGTTGCTTAAACATAAGTTCCCATACACTATATTTATTAACCCCGCCATAATAGGAGAGTTTGCAAATCAATTAACATGGGCACAAATAAAGCAAATGCAGCCCTTAGCCACCTTTGCCAATCATACTTTGGACCATGCTCACTTATTAGAAAAATACCCTGGCGAGACGCAAGCGCAATGGCTTGAACGGGTAATGCAAGATGTGAATCAGGCTGAACAAATAATGCTTGAGACACTAGGCTATAGTAAAAAATGGCTGGCCTATCCTTTCGGTGAATTCAACCATGCACTTAAGCAAGAGCTGCAGGTCCAAGCTTACATTGGTTTTGGTCAGCAGTCTGGCGCGGTGAGCCGCTTTAGTGATTTTGGCGCGCTGCCTCGTTTTCCTGCAGCTGGCATATACGCCAAAATTAGCGCCTTAAAAGTGAAACTTGACAGCTTAGCCATGCCGGTTAAATTAATAGCGCCTGCTACATTTGAGTTTACGCCAAACACGGTCATCGATGAGCTAATACTAGAAGTAACTAGTGCCGACGTTCGCCTAAGTGCTTTTGCCTGCTATTTTAAAGGCGAAAAACTTAAATTTATGGCCAACGGCAATACCCTTACTGTAAAAGTAAATCATACAAGCCTTGCTGGCCGTGCCCGCATTAACTGCACGGCGCCAAGCGTTTCAGCGCCCTCCAGATATTACTGGTTTTCATATCCCATGTTTACGGCAACAAGTGAAGGTAAGTTTTTAGATTAAATACCTGCTCCAGTGGCTATATTTTGGAGTAAGCATGCAGATAATAAGAAGCGTCAGTGTCGTTGCTCTAGTGCTACTTGCGACGTTGAGCTGCTCGGCGAGTAAGAACAGCAGCGATGATAAAAGCAAGCGCTTGCACTATAGCCTAGAGCTAAGCGCCCATAAACTTGAGCCTTAGTGTAAAAATTTTTGATATACTAATCGCCATTTGCAAAACCCACAGCCCAAACCAAAAACACATTCTATTCATTTTTAATAAGGTCTTTGTATGAAAAAGTCTCTCTTCTTGCTTTTACTTCTAATGCTGGCTTCTTGTTCCAAAGAGCCAAGTCAAACGCCACTTGAGGCACCCAGCGAGCCCTCTATAGATACACAAGCGTCTTCTCAAGCACAAGCGCCTTGGCTTGAAAATATTCACTATATTGTGCTAGATCAACCCGCCAGCGAAACCCCTCAGGTGCAAGAGTTTTTCTCATTTTGGTGCCCTCACTGCCATAATTTTGAGCCCATAGTAGCGCTTATAAAAGACCAGCTCGATGCTGGAACCGCGTTTAAAAAGGTACACGTGGATTTTATGGGCTTTACCTCGAAGGAGATTCAACAAAGCGCCAGTCAGGCAATGTTAATTGCTGACTATATGGGCAAAGAGGATGTTATCAACAGTGCCATATTTGACCACATTCACGTTGAAAAAAAAGAGATTGCAGGTTTAGCTGACATAGAACCACTATTTTTAGCAAATCAAGTCTCGGCGCAAGACTTTGCAACTGCCCAAGCCTCGCCAGAACTGGCAGCCTTAGTGCAAGAACACAGCGATACATTCACGCAATATCGTTCGAATATACAAAGCGTACCCACCTTCATTGTAAATGGAAAATATCAGGTAAAGTTCACCCAAGAAATGGATATAAACGATATGGTTAATCTTATTGCATGGCTTACCACACAATAAGGCTTACTTTAGTGGCTTTGCGCGCATTAGCCCTTTACTTGTTGTATAAATAATCTGGTATGCTGTCGGATATTTTGTCTGGCAGCACTTGTGTGAAAATTATATTCAGATGGCGGTTAAGCATAGACAACAAACTTACCCTAAGCGTAGAAATGTTTAACAGCTTTGGAAAAGTCGGCGAATTTGGTTCTTTTAATGGCCAGAGTCATCAAATTGGACCCATGCTTAGCGGCAGTATAAGCGATACCTAAATAAGCACCATTGAGAAAAACAATGAAAAAACTATTTTAGGCCACGCACGTAATACTTGTATTCATCTTTTTCTCTTGCCAGCGTTGTTTTATGACCTTCATACCTCAGTTTATCAAGCTAATAGTATTTTCGTTGGTTTTATTAATAATTGCCTGTACCCCAACCAATCAATCTGGTGATTATAATCTACCCAATGACCCTAATATTCTTCCAAGCTGGTATGGCCAGTCTTACGATTTATTCTTTAACACCTCCCCTGCGCAAATTCCTCTGCTTGCAAAAAGTCTCAATGACTTAAGTAAAGCAACAAAGGTTAATGACGGCAGTCTAGCTGCACAAAAATCCTTAATAATAGAGAATGTTCTGACTCGATCACTTAGCAGTAGCATCGAGAATGAAGCGCGTTTGGCGATTGAGCAGCAGCGAAATGAACAGTTTATTGCGCATCAGTTCGCATCTTTAGGTGAGCTCTATTTGTCCCCAAAAGATAATGACTATTTGCAGCAAAACGAAACGTGGTCACAGTATGTAGATTCGTTAATAGCACTTGGCGATGAGTTTGATGTGTTTAAGCAAGGCGAAATAGATATTTATACGGCCAGTGAAGAGTTTTCTCTATTTGCATATCAGCGCACCTTGGGAAATACCCGCGCATTTGTTGCGTTTAACTTTTCTTTTGACACCGTCGAAGTCCCATTACCTTTTGGCTTTATGACCTCAACTAAAATTACCATGTGGCAGTCAGATTCCCCTAAAGCAACTACCTTTGTTACATCACAGGCCCTAATGATAAGGCCCTACACGGCGGTTATTATCATTGTTGGCTAGCACTAGTAGGCATGCAAGGTATTAAACATGCCTGGCTTGATCCGTGGCGCAAGCAAATGATACGTCAATTATTACATAGCAGGTTTTTTAACCGGTGCATCCTGCAAAAAGAATTCGATCACAACGGGCAAATGGTCAGCTAAGTCATCTTGACGCTGCGCGTCAAAGTAGGTGATAACTTTGGCCGAATTTGGCACCATCTCAGCGTGCATATTGTGGTTCATCACGGCATAGTCAAGCCTGCGAACCGGCGCAATGGCTGGATGGGTAAAATCGCTAGCGCCTAAGGGATCAACAAAGGTATTACCCGCGTTGGTGCCTGCTAACAATGTGCTTAGCTCAAGGGTGTTGGGCAGCGCGTTGAAATCGCCTACTAGCAGTATATTTCTATTGTTATCTTCATTTAAAAATCGCTCAAACTGGGCTGTTAGCATATTAATTTGACCTAAGCGCGTTGCAATATCTCGCTCGTCTCTACCTGCTTTTAAGTGCACCGCGCCTAGCACAAAAGAATAAGTATCCGATGGATATACCTCGATTGCCCACGTGCGAGTGTTTAGCCGGCTTTGAGTAGCAGGCTCGCCATCCTCGTCGCGCCAATTAACCAGTTCGGTGTGCAAATTACCGTAGTTATACATCACGCCCAAAGGCACTTTACTCATAATAACCACGTTCATGTACCAAGTGTGTGACGGCGCGTCAGCAAAAAACTGATAGCCCATGTCAGCTAAATCGGTACTTGCAATTTCTCTGAGCAATTTTGCACTTTCAAACTCTTGTAATACCACTATGTCGGCATTTGCCTGCTGTAAGGCTATAACTAAGTCGGCGCGCTTATTGCCCATATGTTGTGCATCGTCTTCGCGGCTATTGTTCACGTAAGGGTCATTGTGCTGATCAACAAAGTGTTCAACATTCCACGAGATAATTTTTAGGGTGTTTTGGTTTGTGTACGCGTAATTAGCGGGTGCGCTCCAGCCTGCCTTATATATTTGTGATGATGCTGCGCTTACCTCTGCTGTAGCTAAGTAAAGGTCTGATGAGGGCGTTTCAAGACCTGCATTATTACTTGAGCAAGCGGCGATGGTGACTGCGCTTAACATTATAAGCAGAATTTTTTGTAATTTCATAAGCTATGTTTTCCTATACAAAGAGAGAGATTTACCTAGTCTCATCTTCTTCAATAAATATTGAACGCTACTTGTTCGTTAAATAGAGCGTAATGGAAATAAATACGCCCTATTGCTAAAAAGCTTTTCATTTATCTTTTAAAGCAATAGGGCGCTAGGAACTATGCTCTATTTGGTCTCGGGCGCTTCTTTTGCCGGCATAAACACCTTAAACCCACACAGCGCAGCAATAGTAATAAGGCCAACCAGCAAGCCAAGCCATGGCTCAAACAAACTAAAGGCCATCGCGGTAATTACCATTGCGCCGCGCTCTGTGGCGTCACTGACTAAAGACAAGGCTAAGGTAGCACAAGCAAAAGCGGTAAGTATAAGTGTTACCGCTAAGGCCACTGGTAAGAGCGGCTCAAGCAGCGTCACCAGTGGCAATAATATAAATAAGAACGGCAGGCCAAACGCATAAAAGCTACCAATACTGTCAAAGATTGAGTCGACCTTGTCGCGCCCTTGCGACCAACGTTTCAACAAAACGACCTGAATACCGGTCCATAGCACACCTTGAGTGCCAAAGAAGGGTGCGATTATTCCCATCATGGCATTTCGTAAACCAGTTGCCATATGCGCGCGGCTGCCGTTTAATTCTAGTATTTCATCTGTTCTTGTTTTTTGCGCTTGTTCAATCATTTCGTTGCCCGTTACTACATCACCAAAAAACAAAATATAGGTAATTAACGCTAAGGGAAATGAAGCTAAGAACGTGTCGATAGGCGGCCATCCAATGGAAAAAGGTGATGCCTTTTCCCAAAGTGAAGCGGTAGCAGCGCCCACATCTAAAATTTCCCACCGTATATTATATTGAAACTCACCAGTGAAGTAGCCTACTGTGCCAGCAACGACGAAACCAGGGAGTAAGCCAAAACCAAGAATTTTAGCAAACCATTTTTGGTCCATAGCCAATGTCTGCAGCGGTTTTGAAAAAGCAAATACTAAACACACTACCACACCAAGCGTGCCGGCTATAGGCGCCGACTCAAACACGTTTGCTACATCGCCCTCTAACGTAACGCGCATAAACGCCGCAATCGCCGCCCCTAAAATAATGCCGCCTTTGAACACATTGGGCACTACTTTTATGAGCTTTTCTCCTAGCCCCGTCACCCCCAAAAAAATAAGAATGAACGCAAAATTGAGCGACAGCGCTGTCATCGCTTGAAATTGAGATGCATGATCACCTAAATAAGCCGGTGTGGTTATAAAAGCGACTACAAATGGTATGGCCGGCGTTAGCCAGCCGGGCGCATAGGGATCCCCAAAAAACATCCAAGAAAACGATATGAGCAAGCTATGAAACATCGCCATTACCACCGCTTCTTCAAAATTAAGGCCTAACAAGGCCATAAAGTAAGGCACTAAGGCTAGTCCTGTCGCGCCTGCGACCGCGAATCCTTGGAGCATGTCAGCTAGTGAAAAGCGCAGATGAATAAGCGGTATCCGCATAGTAAACGGTCCCCATTTAAAACCGGGCTGAACCTCACCGTCGGGTCTTTTTGCTAGCATATTATTATTTTCCCTTAGTCAGCTATTTAGTAATAGCCCTGCGTATTCTGGGTACGCATTTTTAAAATCTTATTTATATCATTCTTGCGTGTTCTACAATATGACGACAAAACTGCAGCTTAATTTGTACACTATTTTCACACAAAAGGTGTAACTTTTTTACATTTAGCCTAAGCCGACTGACATTGAAGCAATTAAATGCTAAAAACACACAGACCCAAATTACAAAATCAATGGAAGCAAGCAAAGGTCAAGGTGAAGTAGTGCTTAGGAAAAAAGTATAACAAGAACGAGTTTGAGCTAAATTAGTGTGAATCCGCGGTGTTTTTACATAATATTTCGTCTAATGCTGTTCTAATACAACATAGTCAGGCTGCTTAATTATTTAAAAACGATTATTAGACTAAAGTGCTTTGTAAAAATGTTAAGCATGAGCCAGTATTTTGTTAACCGCATCGAAATAATAATCTTAAAAACAAGATCTTAAAAAAATGTGCACTTCTTTGTTAGTGTTTAGTAATAATGACAATAGCAGATTCGGCATCTATAGAAAGTTGCTCACTGGGTACGCTTTGCAAAATATTAGTGCTGTCATTGGAATGCCAGAGCAGCCAACTTTGGGTGTTTACGACCGCACTTGGTAATATGATTTGTTGGCGCTTAGGCCCAGTATTGAATACAATATAAGCACTCTCTCCCTCGTCATTATAACGTCTGTAAGACATTAAGCGCTTTTTATCGTCTTGTTGAAAAAACTCTATAGCTCCCTGAGATAACACTGGATTAGCGCGCCTTAACTTCACTAGAAATTGATAATAATCGAATAAATCTTGATTAAATTGCACCTCCTTAACTTGGTCCATGCTAGCTAGGGGATGCTCACTTTCATTAGCAAACGAATACTCTGGCCATATAAGTGGTTTTTGATGATGCGGGCTTTCATCGCCCCACATACCCATTTCGTCTCCCGCCAAGAGTTGTGGCGCTCCAAACCAAGTAAACTGAAAAACTAACAGCAATTTTGCCGTGTTGATAGTACTTAAGCCTGGTTTAAGAGCATTATAGTTTTTATTATTGCTGTCCTTGCCTTTTGTTTTTTCACTACTATTGGCCAGTAAAGCGCTCAGAAGACGCGGTGTTTCATGACTAGCAGATATATTAATACTCGAATACACATACTCCCTATTAAGACCTTTTTCGGCCTGCTGTAATATAGACACAAATTGTGAAGGCCTTTGCGCCTGAGCGGGCGTTGAAAAATAGTCACTTGCAGCCTTGTATCTGCCATTATCTATGAGGCCGTCAAATACATCACCTTGCAGCGCAAGGTCGGCAGTAAACCGCATTTCGCTGTTTTTATCTGTTGAAATATCACCCACTAAATAAGCTTGTGGATTGATAGATTTAACGTAAATACGATAGTCACGCCAAAAGTCCAAGGGAAGATTATTGGCGTCGCTTAACATAAAGCCGTCAACTCCATCGCTGGAGTCGCCGTCTTTGTTAGGGTCAAGCCACCGGCGTGTCACAGCCATTATATGCGCTTTTGCCGCTTGACTCTTAATATCACCTTGGACTAAGCTTCTGGGTGTTGAAGTAGCCTCACTTGCATTTTTTTGCGCAGGCAATGGTGTGATATCGCTTGCTATTCGGCCAACGTTATCAGGGCTTTTCATGTCAAACCAGTCAATATATTGAGATGATTGCTGATTATCTAAAACGTCGTGCCAAGCCCAAAAATGTTGCCCAGGAGCGCCCCATGAATAGTCCAAGATGAGACGAATGTTACGCGCTTTTGTTTGCTTTATAAGCTCTAAAAACAAGGTGTCGGCGCTGGTCATGTGCCAAGTACTTGGATCACTAGGGTCTTCAGAAGCTATGAGCGCGACATCACCAGCAGGATCAGGACCAAAGTTAACATCGATGTGACGCCAGCTGCGCGGCTGACGTTTATCAGCGCAGGGCGAATCGTTTATAGGGCTAAAATAAATAGCGTTTATTCCTAGGCTTTCCAAATAATCGAGCTTATCAAGCACGCCTTGTAAGTCGCCTCCGTAACGCCTAAGAGCCACTTTTGCATCGAAACTGTGTATGACACCGCCATTGATGTCTGTTTTTCCAAACATATCCTCAAAATAAGAGTCTGGTGAATACCAGTTTTGAGTCCACGGGGTGATTTCCCAAGTAGGTGGAATATAGCCCGGTGCACTGCCGACAAGCGTCGCTGCTGTAGGGTCGTTACCTGAGTCGGCATTATAAAACCGGTCAACCATAATCTGATACCATATGGCTTCTTTTGTCCACTGCGGTACTGTTGTAGGAACTGGCTTAAGAACCACGGGATCAGCTGCTTTGCCGCAAGATATTAGCAAAACAACACTAACTAATATTGCCAAACGGTATTTCATTTAAACATCCTAGTATTGCCTAGTAGGCTATTATTATTAATTCTATGTATAGTCGCACGTTTTACCGAATCCTTACAAACTGCTTACCAAGTTTTGCGCTCTAGCACTTCAACGGTTGCAGGTGGAGCCGGTTCAATGGCAATAGGTAAGCGGTTTACTAGGTTACCTATTGCTATTGAGGCTTATTAAACCAAACACAAATGGTGTAGAACTGACTTATCGAGTATGGTATTCCTATATCATACTTGCGCATTGCGCTGATTATAATAAGGAACAAACAATGAAAACCTCTATTTGGCTATGCCTTACGCTTATTGCCTCGGCATTAGCACTTAGCGCATGCAGCGCTCCAAAAGAACCTGAAGCTTCAGCAGCACCTGATGACGTCGCGATTGAATCGGGTACCGATTACCACTCGTTTAGCAATCCTAGTGAAATACTAGTTAAGCACATAAACCTTGATCTAAACGCTGACTTCAGCCAAAAAAGCCTTATAGGCCGCGCCCAGCTTAGCTTTGAACGCGTTGAGCAAAAAGCGACCGAACTCATTCTAGACACGCGTGATCTGACGATTAAAAACGTGACTGTAAACGACAAACCAGTCGATTACACGTTAAAACCAGCCGATGAAAATTTAGGCGCAGCGCTGCATATTGATGTTGGCAAGCGGGCTACACAAGTTACTGTTCACTATCAAACCTCACCCAGCGCGTCGGGCGTGCAGTGGCTTACGCCTGCGCAAACAGCCGGCAAACAGCACCCATTTCTATTTACCCAAGCTCAGGCTATTCATGCAAGAAGCTTTATACCACTGCAAGACTCTCCCCAAGTGCGCGTAACTTACAACGCCACTATTCGCACTCCCAAAGAATTGCTTGCGGTGATGAGCGCATCCAATGATCCTAATACCCCGCGAGATGGCGTTTATGAATTTACTATGCCACAGCCAATTCCTTCCTATTTAATTGCCCTAGCCGTTGGCGATTTACGCTTTATGCCCATGGGAGAGCGCACCGGCGTATATGCAGAGCCATCAATATTACAGGCTGCTGCGGCAGAGTTTGAAGACACCGAAAGTATGCTTGAGCTTACCGAAGAAAAATATGGTGCCTACAGCTGGGACCGTTACGACCTGCTTATTTTGCCACCGTCTTTTCCTTTTGGCGGCATGGAAAACCCGCGCCTGTCATTTATTACCCCTACCGTCATTGCGGGAGACAAAAGCTTAGTGTCACTCATTGCGCATGAGCTTGCGCATAGCTGGTCGGGCAATACCGTGACCAACGCTACCTGGCGTGACCTGTGGTTAAATGAAGGTTTTACGACTTATCTGACCTACCGCATCATGGAGATGATTTACGGCACCGACCGCTACAATATGGAAGCGGTGTTAGGTTATCAAGACCTGCAGGCGGCTATTGCTAGGCTGCCTGAGAATGATCAAATCTTAGCCATTGACCTGCGCGGACGCAATCCTGACGATGTATTTTCAACTATCCCCTATGAAAAAGGTGCCTTGTTTTTGCGCGAGCTTGAAATGAAAATTGGCCGCGATAACTTTGATCAATTCTTGCTTGATTACTTCGATGCATTTGCATTTAAAAGTATTACCACCGACGAATTTATTGCCTACCTAGACAACACGCTGCTAAAAACCTATTCAAATGAGCTCAGCAAAACGCGCATTCAAGAGTGGATTTTCGCCCCCGGTATTCCACAAGATGCACCTGTGCCGTCGTCTGATGCCTTTGTTTTTGTTGATAACGAACGCGACGCGTGGCTAAGCGGTGATATTCCGGTAACAGATATCATATCCGAAACGTGGACGGTTCATCAGTGGCTATATTTTTTAAATAATATGCCCAATGAACTCAGCCCACAGCAGCTTGCTGAGCTTGATGCTACATTTGCATTCACGCAGAGTAAAAATAATGAAATAGCCCACAGTTGGCTAATGATAGCGGTTAGCAATGAGTATAAGCCTGCCTACGATCGCTTATATAGCTACCTTACTAGCATAGGCCGTAATAAATTAGTAAAGCCTTTATACGAAGCGCTGTCAAAAACACCAGAGGGCAAGGCTTTCGCTAAAAAGGCATTTGAAGAAGCTAAACCAGGCTATCATCCGCTGACTATACGCGCGAATGAAGGATTTGTAGACTAAGTGCATAAAAAGGCTTATAGTAAATAAAGGTATAAGCCTTTGTTTTTAAACGAGTCGCTTTATGTTTTACAGTAAAAAATTTCTTTGCAGGCATAAGTAGATGGAAACACAATCCAAAATAGCCTGTCACGACTGTGACTGTCTAATTATGCTGCCTGAGATGCAGATAAACCAAACGCTGGTGTGTCCAAGCTGTTCAAGCAAGCAGTTTACCACCTACAATCGTCCGCTTGACTACAGCATCTCTTATGGTTTGTCGTCACTAATACTGCTCGTAATGGCGAATAGCTTCCCGTTCTTATCCTTTGACGTGCAGGGACAAATTCGCACCATTACGTTAATTCAGGCGTCCAACGACTTGTTCATCCAAGATTTTGTATTTTTAGCCGTACTGGTATATATATTTGTGCTGCTGCTACCCATGGCATACTTAAGCCTACTGCTGATCTTACTTATTCCGATTAAATTTGGCCTAAAGTCTTTTTTCGCGGTATCTATTGGCAGGCTGATTGGGTATTTTAGACCCTGGATTATGGCTGAAGTATTTATTGTTGGGGTCTTAATTGCGCTTATAAAAGTGATTGATTTAGCCGATATTATTGTGGGCTTTTCATTTTGGGCTTACATAGGTTTTGCTATTTTGTTTACTCTAACGGCGAATATATCTAATCGCCACCAGCTTTGGTATTGGATAGACCGTGCGAAACGATAAAGCAAAAGTCGCCAGCGACATCGCCGCACAAAAAAAAGCGAATACGCTCACACAGCATTTTCAATATCCACCCGGTACTGCGGCTTTTGAGGGCCTTGCTAATTGCCGTAGCTGCCAATTATTATCTGATGTAAATGTAGGTAACTGCCCCCGGTGCAACGACACTTTATATTTACGCTCCCCTAACAGCATTCAGCGGACCTTGGCTCTGATAATAACCGCAATACTGCTTTATATTCCGGCTAACATATACCCTATAATGAACACCGTTTTATTTAACGACAAAACCGCTAGCACGATTGTAGGCGGTGTCGTGCTGTTTGTTGAAAGTGGTTCATACTTTATAGCCGCGGTTATTTTTGCGGCCAGTGTATTGATCCCCATCGCAAAAATGCTCATTATACTGTGGCTATGCTATGCCACTTCAAGGCAAAGCCACCTAAGTAGACCTGAACTAAGCCGCCTATATCGCGCCACTGAATTTATCGGCAAGTGGTCTATGATAGATATTTTTGTGGTCGCCATATTGGTCGCCCTAGTACACATAACCGGTATTATGGTGGTTGAGCCAGGCACCGCTGCGCAAGCATTTGCGGGAGTGGTCATATTGACGATGATCGCAGCGCATCAATTTGATGCAAGACTGATTTGGGATAAACAAAAAAATAATGAATGATACAAACGATACATCACAGCCAATAGTCATTCCAAAATCACGCTTTTCAGTGGTGTGGCTATTGCCTCTTATTGCCGTCATCATTGGTGTTGGCATGGTGTATCAGCAGTGGCAAAACAAAGGCGTCGAAATTGTTATTGTGTTTGATAATGCCAAAGGCCTTGAGGCCAAAAAAACCAAAGTGAAATTCAGAGACGTAGACATCGGTACGCTGCAAGAGATTAATTTTTCTGACGATGGTTTTTCAATTGAAGCGATGATAGAAATTGACAAAAAAATGCAAAGTTACTTACTCAGCGACAGTCAATTTTGGGTTGTACGCCCTAGAATTGGCAGCGCCGGTATTACCGGCTTTGGTACCTTGTTGTCGGGCGCTTACATAAACATTGCCCCAGGCAAATCAGAGTCGCTATCACAGCGATTTGTCGGTTTAGAAAATCCGCCTATCTCATCCCCAACGTCTCAAGGAATTAAGCTAAAACTTATCTCGGGTGGTGGCAAGTCTCTTACCGTGGGTAACCCGGTTACCTATCGCGGCTTTGAAGTTGGCGCGGTTGAGTCGGTAAATTTTGACATAGAATCACGTCAAGTCACCTACAGTATCTTTATACAAGCGCCTTATGACGGCCTTATAACCACTAACACCTACTTTTGGAACTCAAGCGGACTGTCGTTTGCCGCCACCACCGACGGTATTACCATTGACCTAGCCTCAATAGAATCACTTTTATCAGGCGGCGTGCGCTTTGATGTGCCCGACGACCTAGTGCTAGGCGAGCGTATTACTCAAAGTCGCGACTTTAAGCTTTACTCTTCACGCGCCAGTATAAAAGAGGATAGGGTTTATGAGTATATAGAGTATGTCATTTTAGTGGATGATACCGTTGGCGGACTGCAAGCCGGCGCGCCAGTCGAATACAGGGGCATTCGAATAGGACGTGTAAGCAAGCCTTATTTAGGCTTTTATGAAATGAACCAAATTGATAGCGACGAAACACGTATCCCTGTAATTATTCACTTAGAGCCAGCAAGGTTAGCATCTAACAATGAGTACGATCTACCTTGGTTTAACGAGCAATTTAACAAATGGATAAAGTCTGGCCTTGCAGCGCGTTTAGAAACCGCCAACTATCTAACCGGCACTATGAAAGTCAGCCTAGATTTAGGCAACGAAATACAGCCAGAGATAGAGTATTTTGGTAAGTATACCGTTATTCCTAGTGCCCAAACAGGCTTTGCTAGCATTGTAAGTAAAACCGACAGATTGTTAAGTAAGCTTGAGAGCTTGCCCTTAAACGAGCTAGTGCAAAGCACCAACAACGCGATAAGCTCGGCCAACACCGCGATACTGTCAGCGAATGACACGGTAATTGCCACGCAGTCGGTATTGCTTAGCGTAGAAGACACCTTAAAAGAAGCTAGCCTGACCCTGCAAGGAATGCAGCCAGATTCGCCGTTGTACTTGCGTTTAGAGCGCAACCTAGCGGAGTTGGAGCGCACAATGCAAATAATGCAGCCGTTTTTACAAGAGATTCGCCAAAAGCCTAATTCATTGATATTTAGCGGCTCTTCACCCGCCGATATTCAACCACAAGGAAAAGGACAACAATAATGCTAAAACTATTAAGTCTGTTATTGCTCACATATTTGTTACTAGGCTGCATAAGCAATAAAACGCCGCAAGAGTCTTTTTACTATTTATTAGATGCTGCGCCAATGAAGGAACACAATAACACCGCTGGGGCTTCTAAAGAGCCAACAAAAACATACATTAAACTGTCTACGGTGCGTGTACCTGACTATTTGCAGCAGTCTAATTTGGTCTTAAAACTTGATAATCATCAAATAAAAATCGCTAACTATCATTTTTGGGCGCAAGATTTAAGTGAAAGTATTCAGCGCGTGCTGATGCGTGAACTCAACGCTGCAAGTCCTGGCGTAATTTACACCCAGCAGTGCGTAAAGTGCGCTGAGCTGATTGTTAGCATTGACCATTTTTATCCCACTCAAAGTGGCGACGTTTTGCTTTCGGGCACTTATACAAAAGTCAGTGTAGACAAAAGCCAACAGCAAGTGCGCTTTTTGTTAAACTCAAGGCTTGAAAAAGGTGGCTACGACGAAGCAGTCGTCGTGATGCGCGATTTAGTCAGTAAACTGGCAATGGAGATGGGCATATTGCAGAGCAGTTATTAGCGGTGCTATGAGATAGAGGCGTTTTGCAATTTTGTCAGGCGCGAAGTCGAGAGCTTATGCCGTTTTACTCATCGCTGCCCAGCTAGCTCAAGCATTTGTCTAGTATTACCAACTGCAGCCACTTATTTCAATTGATTCTGCTTCGGCTGATTTGCGCCTGCTAAGCTGCATGAAGACTAAGCTGCTCAATAAAAAAAAGACAGGGATAGCATAATAGCTAATTTTCATTCCCATTGCATGAGATACGGTAAGCGCTTGGGATTCGTCGAGAGTGGAAATACCAGCAATTTTCATCGCAATATTAATCAGTAGAAAAATGAAAAACAGCCCTGCTATTTTTCCTCTGAAGTTGGCCTGCTTTCTTGCTTTTGTCACGCTGTCCCTCTCGCTGCTTATTGGCAGCCGCTCTAATCCCAAAACATACTACAAGGGTATGAAAGGTTCTTACGCGAAAAGTTCAATCTAATTAGAATTTTTTCATTTTTAGCTGTAAATTATGCACGCGTACTTTTGTCATTTAGCGGCGCTAACAGCATATAAAATATCCATGCAAACCATGACACGAAAATAACCGCCAGCAACCATGCGATTTTTTCACCACCGGCAGTGCGGCTAGACAGCAAGATAATGATCACCGGGATTAACCATATGATCGCGATAGGAATAAACAGCAATAAACCAATGATTGTTTCCATTATAATACCTCTTCAAAAATAGTGAGTGATAGCTAGCCTGCCTAGCATTGCGTAAATTGACATTAAACATAAGTACATGCATGCAGTTATTAGTTCTTGGCTGATCGCTTTTGGCCAGTGAGCAGCGCAGGCAGTCGCACCGACAGGGTAACTAGCGTTAGCGATTATTTGGCAGTAATGGACTTGGCTTTCGGTGTAAGAAGGCCTATCCCCAACGCTGCCATGACCACCGCAACAATTGCATTCATATAATTAAAGAACGCATAAGGAGCGTAGTCTAGAACGTCTACGCCAAGCGTGGCCGCATAAAAAGCACCGGCTGTTGTCCACGGGATAAGCCCAGTAGTCATGGTAGAGCCTTCTTCTACAGAACGTGATAACACGGCGCTTTCTATATTATTTTGGGCGTATTTTGTTTTGAACAATTGGCAGTTCAAAATAATAGAAATGTACGCTTCTCCCATAGCCACATTGCCTAGAAAGCCCGACACAATCGTGGTGGCAACAAGGCTAGCGGTGCGCTGTACTCGTTTGATAATACCGGCTAGCAAGGAAGCCAAAAAACCCGCACCATGTAAAATTCCGCCCAGCGCAATCGCCATTATAGCCAGTAGTAATGTCCAGCTCATGCTACTAATGCCGCCGCGGCCTAGTAGTGAGTCTAAAGTGTCAATACCCGTTTCGCCAGGGCTGTTTTCCCACAGGGCATTGAGCACAAAAATAGGGCTAAGGCCTTGGTAAAATATGGCAATAAGCGCCGCCAACACAATGCTACACGACATGGTAACTTCGGCAGGTACTCTCCGAATGCTAAGGGTTGCAAGCAATAGCAAAGGGGCGAGCGTGACCACAGGCATTAGACTAAAGTGAGTGCTTAGCGCAAGCTGTATAGACGTGATTTCTACAAGAACAATATTTTCTTCGCCATAGTACATTCCAATCACTAAAAATATTAACAAGGCAATGATAAAACTTGGCACGGTGGTAAACAGCATTGCATAAATATGCCGATACAGATCAGTTCCTGCGCTCATTGCCGCTAAGTTGGTGGTGTCAGAAATGGGTGACATTTTGTCCCCAAACGTGGCCCCGCACACAATCATACCAGCCACCAAGGGCAGGGGAATATTCATTGCGGCGCCAATACCAATGAAAACTACGCCTAAGGTGCCTACGGTGCCCCATGAAGTACCTGTGGCAACGGACATTAGCGCGCATAAAAGCATACCCACTGCTAGGAATAATCCAGGACTGAGCCAGCTAAGACCATAATACATGAGCGTGGCGATAGTACCGCTGTGCATAAAACTTGAAATGACCATCCCAATCAAAATAAAGATGTAAATAGCCGGCATAGCTCTCGTCAGTGCGCTGGTCATTAACTCGCGTATTTGCGGATAACCGTAGCCAAGAAAGTAGGCGTTAACAGCCACCCACAACAAGCATACAAACATCAGCGCATGCAGGCTGATACCTAAGCCGAAAAGCCCGCCGGCAATGGTAATAACAATGACGCAAAAACACATTAAAGACTGCAAAAAACCAGGAGGGCGCGGTGAGTCGGGGGTAATTTTAGACATAATTTTAGGCATAGTTTTAGGTATAGTATTAGGTACAGTTTCGACGTATTTTTAAAAAATACCGACACATCAAATAATGGGGTAGAACACAATATCACAATCGTGCAAATTCAGGCATATTACATGCGTAAAATAATAACATACAAAGGGTATTTTCGTCATAAAATTTATACAAGCTACAGATTTTAAAGGCTTATACGCGGTGAGTCTTGCTCGTTAACGTCGACTGCACCAGCCGGCCAATCTCACGCGCAGTATAAAAATAGGCAAGCACCGCGCTTAATATTACCACTATCACAATGGTGTAAAACATAGACACCATGGGGTAGTCCCACACCACAATTAGCACATAGTTGATGCTGGCGGGAATAACAAGCTGACGCGCAATGCCTAAATACAGGGGAAACATGGGCTTTTGCATAGCTTGTAAAACCGCCACACTTTGGAACAGCACCACGTATGCATAAAATGCCAAAGCGTCTATTCGAAGGTAAGTCACGCCGGTATTTTTAATCGCTTCGTTA
The DNA here is from genome assembly GCF_000252165.1 of Glaciecola punicea ACAM 611. Classification (GTDB taxonomy): domain Bacteria; phylum Pseudomonadota; class Gammaproteobacteria; order Enterobacterales; family Alteromonadaceae; genus Glaciecola; species Glaciecola punicea. The sequence goes on along the minus strand of NZ_BAET01000030.1, from coordinate 80,085 downwards.
GTGCTAAATAGCCCCATCATAAAGGGCGATAAGAAGTACATTATGGGCATTGATACGAGTGCCATCGCCAGTCCAATTAGCAGACTCTTTTGAAAGGTTTGTGCAACACGAAGATTTTGGCCTGCACCCATGTTTTGACCTGCAATAGCCATAACTGCACTATTTAAGCCTAGCGCCGGCAGCAGCAACACTTGCTCAAGACGTAATCCAATCGTGTAGCCCGCCACATGTTCGCTGCCAAACTGGCCAATAAGCGCCACAGTAATAAAACTGCCCAAAATAATGGTCAGCATATTAAAGCTTGCTGGCAGCACCTGTGCTAACAGGATCTGCCAGCGATGCCAGTCAAATGCTGGCCTAAGCTTAATATTCAAGCGTAGCGCCAGTACTCTTAACAAGTAAAACGCGGTGGCAAGCTTTATAACCACGGTGGCCAAGGCAATGCCGGTCACGCCAAGCCCTAAGCCAAAAGTGAACAGGGGATTTAAAGCAAAGTTAGCAAAAAAACCTATTGCTAGTGCGTTACGATTCGACTTTGTGTCGCCCAAGGCCATGAGGGCACCGGCGGCACCAAACGAAAGCGTAAAGCCAATAGAGCCGGCCAGTGTGACCCATAAATACTCCATGGCAAGAGGTTCTATATGGGCTTCTGCGCCTAATAAAACAACTAACGGTCGCGCTGCCAGCATGCCGAGCAAAAATGACAGCACACTAAAGCCAATTGCCAAGCCGCTTACGTTATTAACCCAGTCTTTCACCTCGTGGGTTTCACCTCTGCCCGCGCCCGGTGCAATCATAGCCGACGCACCAGCCTGAATACCAATACCGATGCTTAGCAGTAAAAAAAAGACGCTCCCGGCTATCGACAAACCCGCCAGTGCATCGTCAGAAATATACCCTGCAAACCAAATGTCGGTAAGGTTGTACAGTGTATTAAAAACCATCCCCATTGACGCGGGAATTGATAAACGGATCATGTGGGAAATAATAGAACCCGATATCAACGATTCATTTTTTTTTGTGGATGCAGGCTTCATTTATGGGTGTGTTCCATGCCGACCTTAATTTAACTGGTGTATTTATTCTTGTGTGTCACAAGCGTTTATCTCGAAAATCCTTTATTCGTAAGGTGTAAAACAATATAATTAAGCAATAAGAGAAATTTGACACAATGCGTCTTTAACTTACGCTCGTTTATGACTGTAGCTTAGCGATATTAGTATACGTGCAAGTGAAACTGAAGTTTGCCCTTATTATATTGAAATAAATAAAGTGATAGATACAATGTGAAGATCGCGGAGTCCTTAATCAAAAGCGTTTGTGGTATAATTAGAAGTATTAATTGTACATGTTTTGTTTCAGTAGCAAATAACTAAGACATTTTTAGATTAACCACTTAAAGGATATCATGTGAAATCTGTTCTCTTAATCGATGATGATCCCGAGTTTACACAAGTCGCAAGCCATATTATAGAATTTTTAGGGCATATTGTATCAGTTGCTGAGTCGGTAGAAGAAGCCAAGCAGTGGTTGCAAAATAATGAGTTTGATCACTTGTTAATAGACTTTATGCTACCAGACGGCAGTGGTTTGCATGTGTATGAAGCGCTTAAGAACAAAGCCAGAATGCCGCGCGTTACTTTTATAACCGGCAATCCACAAATTAAGTCGGCCATAAATCACATAGCCGGGCCTGGCGTAAATTATTTGATGAAACCCATTGAACGTGAAGACTTAGAGTCGGTGCTTACGCCAAAAAAACACGCCCGTACGAAAGCACCCATAAAAACAACATCAACACCGCCTAAAAATGCGCTTCCCAATTTACATTTTGGCTGCTTAATGGGCGAGTCTGCTTTAATGAAAACGCTGTATAAAATGATTGAGAGAGTCGCGCCTAGTCACGCCAACGTGATGCTAATGGGCGAAAGCGGTGTGGGTAAAGAGCTTGTAGCAGAAGCGATTCATAACGCAAGTTTGTCTCAAGGTGATTTAATTGCCACCAACTGCGGCGGTTTATCAAAAGAACTAATAGGCAGTGAACTGTTTGGTCATGAAAAAGGCGCGTTCACGGGCGCTATCGGTCAGAAAAAAGGCGTCTTTGAAAGGGCTAGCGGCGGCAGCCTTTTTTTAGACGAAGTTACCGAAATGCCCATAGATATGCAACCAAATCTGCTGCGTGTTCTTGAAACCAAGCGTGTAAACAGGGTAGGCGGCACGCAAGAAATTTTAGTTAACTGCCGAATTATTAGTGCTACAAACCGCACGCTTGATCAAATTGCAAACGAGCATATTTTACGTGAAGACATTTACTTTAGACTCGCCGTGTTTCCAATTGAAATACCGCCGCTGCGAAAAAGAAAAGATGATATATCGCTGTTGGCAAATGCTTTTTTAACGCAGTTAAACACCGAGCATAACGAGCACTTCGTGCTAAGCCCCGCTCAAATTGACATACTCACCAGCCACGATTGGCCAGGCAACGTGCGCGAGCTTAGGCATTCGCTCCACAGAGCGTTTATTATGAGTGAGCCTGGCAGCAAAACACTCGAACTCCCCAGTACATTCGACTCGCCCTTTTCTCAAAAAAGCCACAAACCGTCTGTAATGAGTGCGGGTAATACCATTGAAGAGGTCGAAAAATCGCTAATTTACGCCACCCTCGATGAAGTGGGCGGCAACAAAACCACCGCAGCAGAAATGCTCGGCATTTCCACTAAAACCTTGTATAACCGTTTGCACGCATATGGTGAAAAAATATGAACAGCCTACAGCAAAGAGTTCACGACATTCGTAAGCCTTTAAATACCATTAGTATGCAGGCAGAGCTGATCAAAATACTCAGCCACGCAAACGACACATCGCTAAAGGTTGAAGAAGCATCTAATAAAATCATATTTAGCGCCAAGCATTGCAGCGATCTACTTCAAGACTTGTATGAAGAGATAGAATGTTTAGCAGCAAAGCCATCAGCCTCCAGTAAAGACAGATAATAGACACGCATAATGGCGTTCTTATCGACCCACTCTACTCGCTCTTGGATTTTCATTTCAATGCTGCTGCTAGCGCTGGTAGCTATAAACACGTATATTAGCCAAGCTACCATTAGTAAATTAACCGCACTTCACAGCGAGATTGCACTGGCCACTAATACGGTTACTGCCTTAGAAGAAATGCACGGGAATGTATTAAAAGCGGAGTCGGGCCAGCGCGGTTATTTATTGAATCAAAACGAGGCTTACCTCAAACACTATAACGACGCCGTGACTAATTTACAGGCATCGCTTAGTCATTCGCAAACACAGCATTCAATCGTTCCTGCACAAGCAAGGCTTATCAGCTCGCTTAAAACCCTCATTCAAACAAAAGTAGACGAATTGAGCGCCACCGTTAGGATAGCCCAAAAAGGTGACTTCGCCCGAGCGGTAGCCATAGTGAATGCTGGCGATGGGCGCGAAAATTACGCGGAAATACATCGTTTGTTTGAAGAAATAAAATCGAATACAAACGCTATCGCTGCAGCGCAGGTGACAAAATTAGCCTTAATCACCAAAGAATCAGCGCGCAATCTGAGTGTGTTTTTTGCAACTAGTTTACTCTTGTTAATCGGCTTGTTCTTTTTAGCTAAGCTGAACATTAAAAATCAACGAACGCGAGAGCTTGAAATGGAAGCGCAAAACGACCGCTTGCAGCTAGCAGTAGATGAGCGCACAAAAGAGCTATCCTTATTTTCAGATGAACTTAGCCGCAGTAATCGAGAGCTTGAAGATTTTGCTTTTGTCGCCTCGCATGATCTACAAGAGCCGCTACGTAAAATTATGGCCTTTGGCGACAGACTTGAAACGCAGGCACAAAATTTGAGTGATAAACAGCGCGACTATTTGTATCGAATGCGCGGCGCGGCCAGTCGCATGAGCAGACTCATTAGCGATTTATTAGAATTTTCGCGCATAAGCACACGAGGTAAATCTTTCCAAACTGTTGCACTAAATGAGGTGTTACAAGACTGTGTGGATGACTTAAATGTCCTTATAGAAGAAACTGATGTCGTGATCGATATAGCGCCACTCCCTAGCATAAGCGCAGACCCAACCCAAATGCATCAGCTGCTTTTTAATTTACTTGCCAATGCTATAAAGTTTTCACAAACACGCTCATCGCCAATGGTCAGTATCAGCATAAAACCGGTAGCCCAACCCGCCTCAATTGAGGTTGAGGGCTTAAGCAACTGGGTATGTATCGCCGTAAGCGACAATGGCATAGGCTTTGACCAAGAGTATGCCCAAAAGATATTTGCCCCTTTTCAACGTCTGCACAGCCGTCAAGCTTTTAAAGGATCGGGCATCGGTCTAGCCATTTGCCGCCGTATCGTAGAACGCCACAATGGTGAGATAGCCGCCATTAGCGAAATTGACAAGGGCGCGGTATTTACAGTGACCTTGCCTATTAACAACTACTTGATTAGTATTAAGCAGTAACAGAGGAAGTGAAACATGAACCTGCCCACCACCCCACGAAGACCCTTTACCATTATTATGGCAGAAGATGACGAAGATGACAGATTGTTAGCGCAAGATGCCATGGAAGCATGCGGGTCCAAATACTTATGTCACACGGTGAATGATGGACAAGAATTGCTTGATTATTTGAGGTGTCAGGGCAAGTATATTTTAAATGATATCAGTGATTTACCCAGCGTTATTTTGCTTGACCTAAATATGCCCATTCTGGATGGTCGCGAAACACTTAAGCAGCTCAAGGAAGATACACTATTGTGCAGCATACCGGTTGTTATATTATCTACCAGCAGCGAAGAGGAAGACGTGAGTAAAAGCTACCGCTTAGGTGCGTCATCTTACATGATTAAGCCAAGCAAATTTAATTTACTCGTGGATATGATGAAATCTTTTAACAACTACTGGTTTGAGACCGCCACTATTCCGCACGTAGTAATAGATAAAGATAGTAAATAGCACGGGCGGGTAAAGTGAATAATATAAAATCGGTATTAATCATTGACGATGATCTCGACGACTTGTTTTTAATCGAAGAAAGGCTTAGAGAATTTGTGGCCACAGACTGCTACTTTGTCAGCAGTTCAGATAAGCAAGAGGCCATTAGTCTCTTAACCGAACGTGCGTTTGATCTGTGTATTTTAGACCATCGTTTAGCAGGCTACGAAGGCATTGAAATTTTAAACGCCGTGGCACAGGCTGAACTCGCTACGCCTATTATTATGCTAACTGGCCAAAATGATGATGAAGTTGCCAAGCAAGCTATTAAAAGCGGTGCGCAAGACTTTGTCATGAAATCGTCAATAGATGACGATATTTTTGAAAAATCGGTGCATTACGCAATATCTCGAAAAGAACTAGAGTTCGCGCGCTTATTTGCGCTAAAAAGTGAAGCTGAGAATGTGGCTAAAGACAAGTTTATTGCACATTTAAGCCACGAATTAAGAACACCGCTTACCTCCATATTAGGCTACACTTCTCTGCTGCTCGAAAAAGAAGACACTTCCTCATATCAAAAAGAACTTAAGATTATCTCTAATAACGGTAAGCATTTATTAAGCTTGCTGAACGATGTATTAGACTTATCAAAAATAGCGGTCGACAAGTTTGAACTTAAAGAAGAACCAACTGACTTTCAAGAGCTGCTTATAGAAGTGAATTCATTACTGTCGGTCAGTGCCTTAGACAAGGGCTTATTTTTAGCGTTTGACAGTAGCACAATGCTGCCTAGACTGATCACCTTAGACGGCGTTCGCTTTAAACAAGCATTGGTTAATTTAGTAGGCAATGCGATTAAGTTTACTGATCGCGGTGGTGTTACTGTCACCGCTGGTTTAATACAGGAAGAGGAAGAAACGCAACTGAGTATTGAGATAAACGATACTGGGATTGGCATAGCCGAAGATAAAATAAAGGGTATTTTCACGCCTTTTAAACAACTTGAAGACGTAGCAGATCGCAAAGCAGGCGGTGCCGGTTTGGGTTTGTCAATTACCGCCGAAATAGTTAAAAAAATGGGAGGGGAACTCATTATTGAGTCAAGGCCTGCTGCAGGCTCTTTGTTTACCCTTAAAATGCCGTGCAATGGAATGTCGCCTGAACGCATAAAATATAATTTTAATCTATCCTACGATAATCAAGACTCGCTCAAAACACCTCGGTATACGGGTCATGTCCTTGTTGTTGACGACGTGTTTGAAATTAGGCAATTAGCTGGCTACTTCATCAAGGAAACGGGGGTGCAGGTAGAGTTTGCCAATAACGGCGAACAAGCGCTATCTAAGGTGGCCCAAGCAGAGCAAAACAATAAGCCTATTGATGTTATTTTTATGGATCTGCATATGCCTGTTCTGACGGGGAAAGAGACGGTAAAGGCCCTGCGAGAAAAAGGCAACACCTGCTGTATTGTCGCTATGACGGCCGCTATTAGCAAAGGTTTACACAATGAATTATTGCAAGACGGCTTTGATCATCTCATTGCCAAGCCCTTAGATAAGCAAGAGTTATGGGAAATGCTGAAACAGGTGCTTCCTAGTGGATGTTCACGCGCACATCACAATAAAACGGCCATACACTCACCTAATTCCCCCTTAGAGCTTATCCATTTGGTAGAAGACGATCCTGACAGCGCAGCGGTAATGCAAATGCTGCTTGAACAGCTAGGCTATGCGGTAGTTCACTCAAGTACGGCGCTTCAAGCCATTGCAAATAGCCAAGCAAACTCGCAAATATCGCATCATTTGCTCGACTTAGGACTGCCCGATCTGCAGGGAGAAGCCTTTATACGTAAGTTTTTTGAACGGACTGTGCTAGGCAAGGTCACCATTTTAAGCGGCAGCCAACCTGACCATCACATGCTGGAACACTTTCCCATTGCAGGTCATTTAATTAAGCCTATTAGCAAAAAAACTTTGCAGCAGTGGCTAGTGAATAACAATCGTCGTTAGCGTAAAATCGTGAAGCGCCTCCCGCATTAGCAAACAAGACAATATTTCAACCCACGGATAAAACACGACACTATGGATTCATTAACCCAAATTGCCTTAGGTGGCGCCGTTGGTTATGCGGTATTAGGCAGTAAAGTAGGCCGCAAAGCGATACTTTGGGGAGCTGCGCTTGGAACGCTACCTGACCTTGACGTATTTTTGCCCTATGCAGGTGAAGTTGAGGCCTTCACTTATCATCGAGGCTTTAGCCATTCTATATTAATGCACCTTCTTGTGAGCCCGATAATTGTGTGGCTCATATTGAAAGTGCATACTCACACTACTGTCTATAAAAAAGGCTGGTTTTGGCTGGTGTTTTTAACCTTGAGCACACATGCTGTCTTAGACAGTCTAACGGTTTACGGTACGCAGCTGCTGTGGCCTCTTACTGAATATCCGTTTGGGGTTTCAAATCTTTTTATTATTGATCCTTTATACACCCTACCCTTGCTGTTTTGTCTTACTATTGCCGCTACACCCAAAATCAGTCACGCCAACGCTAGTCGTGTAAATGCTGTTGGTCTTATTGTAAGCACTCTGTACATAGCTTGGTCGCTAGGGGCTAAAGTTTATATCGACAAAAAGGTAGAAGCCGCTTTGGTGGAGCAGGGTAAAAGTAGCACCCACTTTATGAGCACGCCCGCGCCCCTGACCACATTTTTATGGCGCATAGTGGCTATGTCTAATAATCAATACTACGAAGGTTATGCCTCTATTTTTGATAGCCCAAGCGAAGTAAGCTTTACGACTTTTGCAACAGACCCAGACCTACTCAAAAACATTGACAATGAATGGGGCGTGCAGCGTTTGCGTTGGTTTACAAAAGGGTTTTATGCGATTAAACAAAATGGCAATAACGTGGTACTACAAGATTTACGAATGGGCGCTGAATGTGGCTATGTGTTTAATTTTGCGGTCGGAGAATATGTAGAAGGCACGGTGGTAGCAGGCAACTATGAAAAGATCTCTATGCGTCCAGATCTTGGTCAAATAACATCTATATGGGATAGAATATGGGACCCTTCGGTGCCCCTGTCACCCACGCTTATAAACGGTAAATGCCCAATCTTAGCGGCTAAATAAGCACTTGCTTGCGCCCATTTTGCTTAGCCTTTTATCGGTTTTTTGTAAAATACTTTACATGCGGTGAGAAATAAGGCTTATTTACTGACGGATATTTTTGTAAGTAGTCGACACGTGAGCTTACTATTGCTATATCGCCAAATTATGGGTAATCATAAGGATTAATGTGAGTAGTAAAATTTGCATGTAATCAAAGCGTCAACACACAATATACACTATACTTAAGCCATGAAGTAACATTACAAAGGTCACAATATGAGCACAGCTTCTTTATTCCCACATTTATTACGCCCGTTAGATTTAGGTTTCACCACTTTAAAGAATAGAGCAATAATGGGCTCTATGCATGTGGGCCTAGAGGAAGAAAAAGGCGGCTTTGATAAATTAGCGGCTTTTTATGCTGAGCGCGCTAAAGGCGGCGTTGCACTTATTGTAACTGGCGGTATCGCACCGAATATAGCAGGCTGGTTAGCACCATTGGCAGGGCGCATGAGCAGCCCCCGGCACGCCAAAAAACATAGGGTAATAACCGATGCTGTACATAAAGAAGGCGGCAAAATTTGCATGCAAATACTGCATTCCGGTCGCTACGGCTACCATCCCTTTGCAGTGTCGGCGTCTAATGTACAGTCGCCTATTTCACCGTTTAAGCCCAAAGCACTTTCAAAGCGCGGCATAAAGAGCACCATAAGTGATTACGTCGATTCCGCCAACTATGCCAAACAAGCGGGCTACGACGGCGTTGAAATTATGGGCTCAGAAGGCTATTTAATTAACCAGTTCTTCTGCCAGCGCACCAACCAAAGAGACGACGAATGGGGTGGCAGTTTAGAAAACCGAGCAAGATTAGCCATTGAAGTGGTCACCCAAACCCGTCAAAAAGTAGGCCCTGAATTCATCATTATTTATCGCTTGTCTATGCTCGACCTAGTAGAAGGCGGCGCGCCATGGGATGACGTGGTTTACCTTGCCAAACAAATTGAAAAAGCCGGTGCAAGCATCATCAACACCGGCATTGGCTGGCATGAATCTAGAGTGCCTACCATTGCCACGTCGACCCCGCGTGCGGCCTTTACGTGGATCACCCAGCGTATGAAAAAGGAAGTGTCCATACCGCTTATTACCAGTAACCGCATTAATACCCCCGAAGTAGCCGAACAGGTGCTTGCTGATAACCACGCCGACATGGTGTCTATGGCCAGACCATTTTTAGCCGACCCTAACTTTATGGCTAAAGCCATGCGCAACGAATCTGGCTTAATTAACACCTGCATAGCCTGTAACCAAGCGTGTTTAGACCACGGCTTTGAACGCAAGCGGGCAAGCTGCTTGGTAAATCCGCAGGCATGCTATGAAACAGAACTTATTTTTAAAGCGGTGGCCAGTCCTAAAAAATTAGCGGTAGTAGGCGCAGGCCCTGCAGGACTTGCATTTGCCACCTACGCAGCAGATCGCGGCCATAAAGTGCACTTGTATGAACAATCTAGCGAAATAGGCGGCCAGTTTAACTATGCTAAACAAATACCCGGCAAAGAAGAGTTTTACGAAACCTTAAGATACTACGCTAATCAAATAAAACGCACGGGCATTAGTCTGCATTTAAACACCAAGGTAGACGCCGCCTTATTGAAAAAAGAAGGTTTTGATGAAGTCATTATGGCCACCGGCATTACCCCACGCGAACTTGACATTGAAGGCGCCGATCACAAAATGGTTATGAGCTACATTGATGTATTAAGAGACCACAAGCCAGTGGGTAAGAGGGTCGCGGTTATTGGCGCAGGGGGTATAGGCTTTGACGTATCAGAGTTTTTGGTGGAGACTCAAGACTTAACCGTTAACCTCGATAAATGGCTAGACCATTGGGGAATTGACAAAGAATATAAACAGCCCGGCGCGCTGAGCCCCAAAGAACCCATTAAGGGCGGCCGACAAGTCTTTTTACTGCAGCGTAAAACCACTAAAGTGGGTAAAGGCTTAGGCAAAACCACCGGCTGGATCCACCGCTCGTCACTCGCCAATCATAAAGTACAAATGATGAACGGCGTAAGCTACAACAAAATAGACGACGAAGGCCTGCATATAACCATAGCAGGCAAACCAATGCTGCTCGCTGTAGACAACGTTATTGTATGCGCTGGCCAAATTCCGTTTAGAACCCTAGAAGCGAGCTTACTTGAAGCCGGCTTAAAAGTGCACGTTATCGGCGGCGCCGACGTTGCCGCCGAGCTAGACGCTAAGCGCGCTATACGCCAAGGCGCAGAACTCGCCGCTGCTATTTAAACGTAGCGCGAAAAGCATGATCTAAGTCAGCTATTAAATCATCAGGATGCTCCAAGCCGATAGATAAGCGAATAAGACCGTGAGTTATGCCAAATTTATCGCGTAAATCAGCCGCTACTCCAGAATGGGTAGTACTGCTTGGATGGCAAACAAGGCTTTCACTGCCGCCTAAACTAACCGCCGATTTGAAAATAGATAAGTTGTTAATTAAGCGAAAGGCGCTTGCTTTTGGCACATCCAGTACAAAAGAAAACGTTGAGCTAGGGCCACTACACTGGCGTTTATATACCGCTTGATACCGTTCGTTTTGAATAAAATCAGGGTGCAATACTTTTGCTGGCATGTAGGGGTTAGTGGCTAGCCACTGAGCTACCTTATGTCCGCTGCTAGCCGCTCTTTCCATGCGTATACTTAAGGTTTCAAGTGAACGAGAAATCATCCAGCTTGTGTGCGGATCAAGGTTTAGCCCCAAGGTGCCACGCGTAGCGCGTACTGGGCGTAGCATATCACGGCTGCCGCATACCGCGCCTGCCACTAAGTCGCTATGACCGCCTACGTATTTAGTCAGTGAATACATGGCTATGTCGATGCCTTGTGGCACAACCTGCTGGAAGACCGGTCCCATAAGCGTGTTATCGCACACACTAATTGGCCTATGACCTGCTTCTTTTTCAATAATATCAAGTACGCGATTTAGCGCAGCTAAATCCACAAGGGAATTTGTTGGATTGGCAGGGGATTCAACAAACACCATCGCCACGCGCCCTTTTTCACCTGCAGCACGCAGTGAAGCAAGCATGCCTGACTCATCTAAACCGTCATGAAATTCAGCCGTTTTAATGTCGAACTGCGGTAGAAACTTTCGAATAATCGTTTCGGTACCGCCGTAAAGAGGCGCGCTTTGCACAATAACATCGCTTGGGCGCAAATAGGCAAGCAATATAGCGCTTATAGCACCCATGCCGCTAGAGCACACAACAGAGCATTCGCTGCCTTCAAACAAAGACAAACGATCTTCAATAATTTCAACGTTTGGGTGATTAAAGCGGCTATAAATAAGGCCACCTACACTGCCCGCTGGTGCAGGCTTTCTGCCAGCCATAATATCAAAGAACTCTTCGCCTTCTTCAGGCGTTTGATACGCAAAAGTCGAGGTTAAAAATACAGGCGGCTTAACAGAACCTTCAGACAGCTGTGGATTATAGCCGTACGACATCATCATTGTTTCTGGCTTTAGTGCGTGATCACCAATTTTGCTTTTTTTATAATTATTGTCGTTAGCCATTGTCTGCTCTTTTAGCTGTGACAGTGGCCTAAGCCGCTGCCAGTTTAGTTTTTATAAAGTCGCTATGCCTAATGTATAACAGGTCGGCGGCTTTTCGAATAATGCTATCTTCATATTTATCTAAGTCACCATCGGCATAGGCGACTTTCCACATTAAGCTAATTAGGTTTACTCGCTGCTCGTATTCGTAATGCTCATTTATTAATGAGGTTAACGGGTGCATAGAGGTGTTTTCTTCTGTTTTGGCTTCACTGTACTCTACCAGTTCGGCCACTTCAGTTTCAGTCAAATTGAATAAAGACCTTAGTAAGTCAATAACCCTGTTTTTTTCACTTGAGGCTAAGTCGAAATCGGCTCTGCACACCTCCATTAATAGCATCGCACTTGCTCTCTGTAAGGCCTTGGTGGGGTCTATTTTATCTTTTACTTGGAGTTCGGCAGTAAAAAAGTCTTTTAATTTTCTTAGCATAGTATTCCTTACAAATTAGACAAGGTCGCAGTAGGCATACAAAGTGTCGGTGCTGCAGACTTATATTATGTTTAGTACGATAATTTATGATTTTGGTTTGTTACTCACTATTATTTACTTCTTTTCTCCTTTGTTCATCTCTTTTCACCTCTACTCACGTTTCGCGTCACCATGTTATTTTCCACATTAATATTTTTTACACGTTTATTTAAACGCTAGCTTAACACTAACCGGGCAGTGGTCAGAGCCGTGAATATCATCATATATCTCAGCATCGCTAATATTTGCGGCTAATGCACTAGACACCAAAAAATAATCTATTCTCCAGCCAACGTTACGCTCTCTCGCTCCTGCCCTATAGCTCCACCAACTGTATTTAACGGTATCAGGGTGCACATGTCGAAATGAATCAATAAAGCCTGCGGCAATAAGATTGTCTATGCCGTCTATTTCTTGTTGGGTGTAGCCTGCACTTTTATTGTAATTTGGCTTAGGTCTGGCCAAATCTAGGTCTTTATGCGCTGCATTTAAGTCTCCACAAATCACCACCGGCTTTTTCGCCTCAAGCGCTTTTATATAGGTTAAGAAGTCTGCATCCCACTGCCCGCGATACCCTAGGCGCTTCAACTCACTGCCTGAATTAGGCGTGTATACTGTGACCAGATAAAAATCAGAAAACTCGGCGCAAAGCACTCGCCCTTCTTGATCATGCTCAGATATGCCGATATCTTTCGTGACATCTATGGGTTCTACGCGGGTAATAACACTAGTGCCAGAGTAGCCTTTTTTCACCGCTGAATTGGTGAAAATATGGTAGCCATGCAAATCACACAGTGCTTCAATGACCTGTTCGTCTTGTGCTTTAGTTTCTTGTAGGCACAGTACGTCGCAATCCATCGCGGCAAGCGATTGTAAAAAATCTTTTTTCACTGCAGCTCGAATGCCGTTAACGTTCCAAGATACTAGTTTCATTTAATTCTCCAAATATGCTATTTGTTACTTACTATGGTGCTTATGCTTAACCAGTATTGTATAGATTGGTGAGCTAATGCCAAGCCTTGCTATTACTATATAGCTCACATCCATATACTTTGATGCTTTATAAGCATTTTTTGTAAATTTTGTTAACGCGGTGATTTACTTCAAAAGTGCAATGCTTTATTGTCAAATGACGAAGCCAATCAATGCAATCTGCTAATTCCTAACAATGCCAAAAGCTCATACTCGTCTACCAAACTCTCATATCACCGTTGCTCAATATGCGTCGGATCTAGGTCTTAACGTGCCTGTTTATCGAATTTGTGACCCTCAGCATGGCTTTAACGCTTATATTCAAAGCTTTATTCATAAGGTTGAGGTATAGCAAATGGCTAAAGCTAAGGTAGCCTTTTCAAAAGAGTATTTAGTCGTCGCGCAAAATGCATCAGGGCGAGACTTAAATGTACCGGTTTATAAATTTAAAAGTAACTTGCCTGGACCCAAAGTATACCTTCAAAGTTCCATTCACGGCGCTGAAGTACAGGGGAATATTGTACTGTTTCACTTGTTAAAACACTTGCAAGGAGCTGATCTTAGAGGGGAAATCACGCTTGTTCCCAACTGCAACCCAGTAGGAAGTAACCTTAAATCGGGAGAGTATACCTTAGGCCGATTTGATCCAGTTAACGGTCAAAACTGGAATCGCGCCTACCACTACGACAAAGATTTAATAGCGCAGTACGCAAACAGTATTAATCCAGACAGTGATATTGATAAAATCAAAACTGAGTACCGCAGCAAACTAAAGGTGTCAATTGAGAAGAAACTTAACAATATTTGGGGTTTAGGGCTTGCTGAGTGCTTGAACTTAAAGCTCCAAAAAATGGCACTTGAAGCAGATATTGTGCTTGATCTTCATAATGGTCCTGTATCAACCAGGCATATTTACGTGCCTGAATACGCTCAACATTCCGCGAAGTTCTTCAATATTCCAAATGTTATTCTGATCCCAAATGTCTTTTCTGGTGCCTTAGATGAGGCAACGTTTTGCCCTTGGTGGTCTTTGAAAAACGCGCTGCAAGAAAAGTTCCCAGAAAAAGAGTGGGACTTTGGTGTAGAAGCTTTTACAGTTGAAATGGGATCTCAAGAGGTCATCGAATTTGAAGCAGGCGTTGCAGATTCTATCAGTATACTAACGTACCTATCCCATAAAAAATGCTTTGTAACAAAGCAGTATTCACCAAAGGAAATGATTAGGCGCGCAGTTTACCTGAAAGACTACAAAGTAATGTTTAGTCAGTTTGGTGGTATGGTTGAATATGTGGCAAAACCCGGCACGGTTGTCGAAAAAGGGGGGGTTTTGGCAAGAGTACTTAATATTGATGAACTCGATAATGAAAAAGCAACGTTTGAGGTTATTGCACCTTGCGATTTGATACCTATTCTTCACTTCCCGTCTGCCAGCGTTTTCGGCGGTACACAGCTTTATAAGTGCTTTACAAATTACTTTGAGCTGTAGAAGGCTATACCCCGCATTTTTTTTCTTATCGTTATTATTATTTTGAGCACTGAAAATACTTATAGCGCATTTAAGTATGGGCCCTAATTTATGTGAAAAGCCTTTCAATTATCAAGTAAACAAAGACAGCACCAATAAGCAAAGATAAGTAATACTGATTGTTGATGCCGCTGCGATTGAGAACGCATCAAGTCCGCAATCGCAAAATAGGCGGCTACACTACAGTGACTTATAAAGATGGATTAATAAAGAATTTTTCGCCGGTTTTCTTTGCATTATAACGAGTGATATTCTTAGGTTTCATGGCGTCAATGAGTGAAATTTCATTACTAAATTCAAGCGCAAAGGTTGTATTTATCTCATCGGCAACTCGTTTATGCAAGGCCAATACGTCTTTAACTTCTAGTGAACCTAAGAAGCGCATCAGCAGCCATCCGCCTATATTCCAAGTCATACCGTAGGCGCGATTTAATACCGTGGGGGTAAAATCTAAATTACCATAAACGTATATTTGCTTATTTTCGGCAGAGCCATAGGTGTTAAAGCCGGTAGCGTCTTTGCTGCCTACGGCTTCCATTGCACTAAGAATATCGCTGACGAGGTTGCCGCCGCCAATTGCGTCAAATGCCAGTGTTGCTCCGGTTTCCTTTATGGCCTTATATAGGTCTTTTTTGAAACTTTCGCTGGTAGAATTGAGCACATATTTAGCGCCTAAATCACTGAGCATATCTACCTGCTCTTGTTTGCGCACAATGTTAACTAAGCTGATGCCTTGCGCAATACAAATTTTATTTAGCATAACACCTAAGCTTGAAGCGGCAGCGGTGTGCACAAGCGCGGTATGCCCTTCACGGCACATTGTTTCAACCATACACAAAGCGGTGAGCGGATTAACAAAAGAAGAGGCTGCTTGGCGAGCGCTCGTACCCTCATTGTGCACAATACATGCCTGCACAGGCACGCAACAATGTTGCGTATACGTTGCGCCTGTAAGTACGCCAACCGTTTTGCCCATAAGCGCTTGTGCTTGTGGGCTGTCACCGGCCGCAACAACGGTACCTGCACCTTCATTCCCGATGGGCAACTTTTGATCTACGCGCGACCGTATACGGGACAGAATACCGGGGTGCACCGGCGCACTAAGCTTATTGCTGCTGGCATCAAACGTGGCATCTGCCAGATTAGCTGGGCCAAACATAGGCCACATATCAGAGGGATTAATAGGCGCAGCTTCAATTTTAACAATCACTTCATGCGGTTTTGGCGCGGGTACATCTACCTCGTCAAGTGAAATGGTTAAGAACGCATCAGATGAAATATGGGTAAACAGTTGCTTAGTAGTGGTCATTTTTTTCTCGCAAATTAAGGGATTGATAGTAACTAGCGTTGTCATTATGCATAAAATAACATGTCGTTTACATGCTTACTAGTTATGCCTTTTGTGTTTGCTAAGTCAACCTGACCTTGAGAGATTTTCCTAGTTATACTTTGTGCTTGCTAAGTGGACCTGATCCATTAGCTTTCTGCCATTGAAGAATAAGACAGCTCTATTTAAAAACACGAAATGTCAATGCTTTATACTTAGGTGTTTCTTAGGTGTTTCTTAATAACAGACCTTAAAATTAACACCGAAATAAGCGTCAGACTAAGGGCTCTTCTAGGCTGCCCGTCTTTATTTGCATTGTTACGTGCGTTTGTGTATATCAGACCTGTGCCCTACTCTTATGCACAAAACCGTCAGTTCTTGATGCTTAATCTCATACACAATACAATAAAATCCTTGACGTATGCGGTATAATTCATTGCCGTTGAGTTTGATTGCACCAACCCGCCTTGGATCTTCAGCAAGACTAGCGATCTTTGCGATTATTTTAATAACATCCGATTTAGGTAATGACTTTAAATCCTTTGCGACTGATTTTTTAAACGTTATTCTATAATTTGCCTAATTGGCACCAAAGTAACGAACAGAATAAATATAATAGAGCTGATACTGAATAGAAGCGAAGACAAATCCAATCTAAAACTTAGCTGTGAAGATCTAACAGGGATGTATTGCCTATTTTCTGGGAAAAAAATAATCCCGAAACGCGCTCCATAGCTTGACTATTAGGATGACAACAATAATATCGATTGGACTCGCCTTTGATGGTCTGTTTACCAGCGTATAGCTGGCTTCAAGGTAATATTTACACCTGCTGCCTTTACCTGTTAAAAGCCAAGCTTAAGATTGACTCAATATTTACGACCAATCAGAGCACAACTGCATACTTAATTTTAGCTTATTTGGTATCGCAGCAAGTGGCTAGATTAATATCAAAGCAGCAAAAAATGCCGCCAACTGCAGTGTATTTATGGCAACCGTAGCCCTGTGCAGTAAATTAAATCTCGACTTTTGATTCGCATCAGACGCTGTATTTGCCTTAGGCATAAGGAGTTGACGTGAGATTATAAATCCGAGTAAAGACACGCCTGCTATAATCGCTTGAACATTGTCACCCACGAATAAACAAATGATCAGGTATGCTAGGCTAAGTGCAGCAAAGTACAGGTAGTAGAAGGGAAAAAAAGCACGAATAAACGGCCTAGCAATATCTATTTTCAGCTTGATAAAGATTAAGGGTGCAAATAGAATTTGGAATGTCACCATGCCGCCAAATATGACGGATAATAACACTAGCTGAAGTGCGTCAAGCATGGATTAAGCCTTATGATGTAAAATTCGCATAGATAATAGGATACGCGCCTTGGTCAATCTGGTTCAGAACCGATTATGCTTTGGATAGACTATTCAAAGATTTAAACGAGTTAAGCATAGTCAGGCTTTAGACTCCTTATTCGTATAAGCCATAAATTTCGCCTGTTAGCGCTGCAAGCCCTAGGCTTATTCACAAGTAACGTTTTGCACATGTATAGTTTTGAAGTTCTACTTGTTTTCTCGCCGCATACAGCCAAGAAGGATTATCTTCATTAGTTAATTCTATTTTCTGCATTAAGCCATCGGCTCTTTGTGTATCGCCTTCTTTAAATAGAATAGAGGCGAAATTTTCTAGTACCGTATACGACAAAATGTTGTTTTTATCTAGAAATTCATAAATCTCAAAGGTTTTCTCAGGATGACCCTTGCGCTTATATAATATGGCCAACAAATTCACTATTTTATGCGATTTATGCTATGGTTAATTGCTAGGCAAAATAAAAATATGACCGCAAATGGTAACCACCTTGGTACTAATTAAATAGCTGACCAGACTGTCTATAGTGCGAAACAAGTTACGATTTACCGCGTAAAAATAAAGGAGATCTTAGCTTGAGCAGCATGAAAAAAGAAGTAGACGTGCTCATTATAGGCGCCGGTATTTCTGGTATTGGCGCAGCTTATCATTTACAAAAAAACTGCCCACGTAAGTCATACGCTATTATAGAAGCGCGCAGCGCTATGGGCGGCACGTGGGACTTGTTTCGCTACCCGGGCATTCGCTCCGACTCAGACATGTATACCTTTGGTTTTAATTTTAAACCTTGGCCGTCCCAAAAGGCAATATCTCCAGGTGAAGATATTAAAACCTACGTGAGTGAAGCGGCCAATGAAAATGGTATTACGCCGCATATTGTGTTTGAGCATAAAGTAATAGCCGCTAACTGGGATGGCGCGTGTGCTAAATGGCATACAAAAGTACTCAACGTAAAAACCGGCGTGCATTGCACGTATATCAGTCGATTCTTTTTTTCATGCGCGGGCTATTATAACTATGAGAAAGGCTATACGCCTTATTTCAAAGGGATTGAAACCTTTGTTGGTCGTGTAATTCACCCACAGCATTGGCCACAAGACTTAGATTATAGCGGTAAAAAAGTGATTGTGATTGGCAGCGGCGCCACCGCCGTAACGCTGGTGCCGGCCATGGCAAAAACCGCAGCGCATGTCACCATGCTGCAGCGCTCACCTAGCTATGTACTGGCAAGGCCTGAACAAGACGCTGTGGCGAATTTCTTGCGCCGCTGCCTGCCTGCTAAAGCGGCCTATAGCATTAGCCGTTGGAAAAACATATTGCTTGGCATGCTAATGTATAAGATCGCTAAAAGCAGGCCAGAAGTACTAAAGAAATTGCTTCGAAAAGAGATATTCGCGGTTTTAGGCAAAGACTATCCGGTGGATAAGCACTTCAAACCCAGCTACGAGCCGTGGGATCAGCGCTTGTGTTTGGTGCCCGACGGTGATTTATTCAGCGCAATAAAAGATGGCTCAGCCAGCCTAGTAACTGACCAAATTGATTGTTTTACTAAGCAAGGTATAAAGCTGCAGTCGGGCGAAGTGTTAGAGGCCGACATTATTGTGACCGCTACGGGTCTCACGCTACAGGTGCTTGGTTCATATAATCTTAGTGTCGACAACATAGCGTTTACGCCTGCCGATAGCTATTGCTATAAAGGCATGATGTTAAGCTCACTGCCTAACTTCGCCTTTACGATGGGCTACACAAATGCGTCGTGGACCTTAAAATCAGACTTGGTAGGGAAATACGTCTGTCGCCTAATTAATCATATGGATAAGCATCAATATGACTACTGCCAGCCTGTTTTACCTGCACAAGGCATACAGGCAGAGCCTTTGATAGACTTCACTTCAAGCTATGTGCTGCGATCGCTTAGCCAAATGCCCCAGCAGGGTAGCAGCAAGCCTTGGAAACTCAATCAAAACTACATACTTGATCGTATAAGCTTAGGCTATTCATCGGTAATAGACGACAGCCTAATGTTTGCTTCTATAAGCTATGAGGAGCAACTGTGACGAACAACTATGACGAACAGCTATGACGAACAGCTATAGTGCGACAGCCCACCTACATCAAAAAACGCCAGAGGCTTTAGTTTGTAATACTTATCTTGTTGCACTTGTGTTTGCTCAGCGTAAGGCTGCGTCATTACATCTTGTAGCTCTTTAACAAGCGTGTAATTCCCTTCACTGGCCTGCTGATATGCAGGCGCCACAAACCATTCACGTAAACTGTACTTTGGGTTGACGAGTTTCATCTGCTTTGAAACCTGTTCACGAGAATGCCCTGAAGCAACACTTTCAAGCTCAATAAGGGAATTCCATTTTACGAACCAAGCAGACCAAGCTTTTTTCAACGCTTCTGGATTTGCGCTGTGGTTGGATTGCGCAGAACCGTTCACGCCTTTATAAAAGCTCTTTTCAAGTGAGCCAATGTCGTGGGGAAGTGATGAAAGCTCACGAAAGAAGATGGTGTAATCTACCGGTGTTTGCACCATAAGGCTTTCAAGCTCACTAAACAGCATAGGGTCATATATATTTAACCCGAGTTTGGCAGCCCACATGGTTTCCATTTTTGTTTGCATTGCTTTAGAAAAGCTAATTTGAATCTCGGTCAATTGCTGTGCAAAATCCTGATGTTGTGCGAGCAGCGGACGCACCGCCGTGCAGAACATATCAAAGTTACGCTGGGCTGCTTCGCCTTGGTTCAAAAATGCGAAGTGCTGACCGCCGCCCGTCCATGACTGAAAGAAAGGGTGAAACGCATCAACAAAACCAAACGGTCCGTAGTCGAGTGTGTAGCCGCCAAGCGCGCAGTTGTCGCTGTTGAAATTGCCTTGGCAAAAACCTACACGCACCCAGTTCGCCACAAGAGACGTAAGGCGATTGCGAAATTCTTGCGCTAGCAGCACGATTTTTTCAGGCATGCTAAGGCTGTTATCGATGACCTTGCTGTACTCACGGTCAATCCCGTGTTGCACAATTTTCTCAAGCTCTTGCATAGCGTTTGGATGTTGATTGCTGCGCGCGCGGCGGCCAAAAAGTTCTAACTGGCCAACGCGAATGAATGACGGCGCAACCCGCGTCGATATAGCTACAGGCTCTACCAAAGAGGTATCGGGATCTTGCGCGTGCGAACCTTGTGAGTACCACGGTCGCCTAACTTTTTCGGTTTTAGACACATACAAACTTAAAGAACGCGACGTTGGCACACCAAGCGCATGCATGTGCTCTTGGGCCAAAAATTCCCGTATACTCGAACGCAGCACCGCGCGCCCGTCGCCACCGCGGCAGTATGGTGTGCGACCACCGCCTTTTAGCTGCATTTCCCAGCGTTGATTATTAATAACCGCCTCAAGTACCGACACTGCGCGGCCATCGCCATAGCCATTGCCGGTTCGAAACGGGCACTGCTGAATATATTCAGTGCCGTAAATAGAAAGCGCGTAGCCCGTTGCCCAGCCCACTTTTCGCATTGGCTGTGGAAGGTGTGATATGTCACCAGAAAACATAGCCATAAAATCAGTCGACTCAGCCATAGCGTCGTTAAAGCCAAGCTCACGAAAAAAGTCTTTGCTGTGCGTCACATACTCGGGATTTGCAATTGGCGTAGGGGTCACCGGCACATAATGACCCGAAAACACCTGTCTTGGTTCGTGATCATCTCCGTTTGCAGTGGCATCGGGATCGCAGTTCAAAGTGTCCATAAGCGAGTAGTCTGCGAGCTTGGCGATGTCTTCAAGCTTTGCAATAGTAGTCGACACTTGCTCACTTTGGATGTTTGCCTTCATATTCATGTGTATTCTCCAAGATGTTTTATGGCTTTACCCAACTATAAACGCTGTGCGTATATTTGTTTATAAGATACGTAAGAGCTTTCATATCTATTGTAAACATATTAAGTATACGCATCGCAAGGTATCAATGACCAAGCAGCAAGCACATAGCTGCACGCTGGGGTGGCAACACTTGGCTTGGTAAGGTAAATCCAGTCACTTGGTCATGTTCAGCATCGTTTGTTACTACTTCGGTAGATCTGCCGTTGTCTGTCCAAGGCGCCCATTCATCTAGTGCGAATTTTCAAACACGATTAGGGCTACTAGATAGTCGGCTAATAAAGGTAAAAACGTGAAAATAAATCGTATATTTCACACTAATTTCACATAGTATTGACATAGATATTAAAAGCTACAAGCCAAACAGGCTAAGGCTCTCTTACTGTGCGCCAGGAGGGTTTTAATGAACACCGCAGTGGTATTTTTCAAGTCAATCTAAGACCTTGATAACGCTAGAACCTAGTTGGGCTGCGCTTGCCATTTAGTTTATCATTGATGGCTAGATAGCCGCACAGATTTCATCTACAAACCACGGCACAAGCGTTGAAGCTTGGCCGTAATGACACTCAGTAAAATTACTTTGACCTTCACTGGGATCTAGATTTAATTCAATGCAGTGAGCACCCACATACTGTGCTTCTTGAACAAAGCCAGCGGCAGGATAAACATTACCCGACGTGCCTATTGACACAAAGACATCAGCCTCTTGCAGGTGGGTTTGAATCGCCTTCATGTGATAGGGTGTTTCACCAAACCAAACAATGTCGGGGCGCATTGGGCTTGGCGTGTCACAGCAAGCACATTTTGTACAAGAACTTACGTCGTCAACAGTGCTAACGGCGCTGTTGGAATTTATACATTTTGCAGATAGCAGTTCACCGTGCATATGAATAACATTTTTGCAGCCGCCGCGCTCGTGCAGGTTATCTACATTTTGAGTAATCAGTACGAAATCTTGCTGCAGTTTTCTTTGCAGTTTAGCCAGTGCAATATGGGCTGGATTTGGGGCAACTTCATCGTTCAACAGCTGTTGACGCCTAGCATTGTAAAATCGATACACTAACTCTGGATTGCGCGCAAATGCTTCTGGCGTAGCCACTTCCTCTACCGTATGATTTTCCCATAAGCCCTTATTGTCCCTAAAAGTGCTAATACCCGATTCGGCAGATATACCTGCCCCGGTCAAAATCACGATTTTTGGGTGTTTGATTGTGTTAAGAAAAAAGTTAAGGTGCTTCACTATTAGGCATATCCTTTACGCATAGATATTTCTATACAACTTTATAATAGTATCTTTATTGGGTACGTTAGGATTATTGGCCACAGAGCCAGATGCAAGCGCTTGATTCGCCATTGTCTCAAGTAAGCCTTCATAGGCTTGTTTTACAATACCAAATTCAGACATCATAGGGACTTTTAATATTGTATTTACCGTGGTCAGAAACTGCGTTAATCGAGTGTGGCACTCTGCTATGTGCTGGGTAGAAGAAATTAAGCCCATATGCACAGCGCACTGTGCATATTTTTCTGGCGCACCGCTTAACGAAAACTGGGTGATTGCGGGCAGCAGCATAGCGTTGCTCATGCCGTGAGGCACGTGAAAGTGAACGCCTAAGGGGCGACTCATGCCATGCACTAAGCCCACTGAGGCATTAGAAAACGCAATCCCCGCTAGGCTTGCACCTAACATCATTGCTTCTTTTGCAGCTAGTTTGCTTGGTGTTAGGCAAGCGCTTAGTAGATTAGGCGCTATCAATTTCATAGCCGCTATTGCCTGTTGATCACTGTACAAATTTGATTTTTTACTCACGAAGGCTTCAATTGCGTGAGTAAGAGCATCTATGCCGGTGTCTGCGGTAATGCGAAAGGGCGCAGTTAAGGTAAGCTCATAATCAACTATTGCGGCTTTTGGCATGAGGCCGGGACCCATGCAGAGCATTTTTTCAGATGTGTTGCTATCACTTATAATAGTCACACGTGTACATTCTGAACCTGTGCCGGCGGTAGTCGGAATAGCAATAACAGGAATGCTTTGCTGTATTACCTGAAAGGGTACTTTATAGTCGCGCATACTGCCGCCATGCGAGGCTAAAAGCGCGATTGCTTTGGCACTATCAATAGCGCTGCCGCCGCCTAATGCAATTAAGCTGTCATAGTTATCTGTGGCGACTAAATTAACCGCTGCTAGTATTGACGCTTCATCGGGTTCAGGCATAACCTTAGAAAATACTGGTAAGGTAATATCTTGTTGTTCAAGAATGTTGCTTATAGTAGCAACAAGACCAAGTTTAACCATGGTCGAGTCAGTAATTAGAAAGGGGCGAGTAGAAGATAGGCTGCGCAAAATAGCGGGTAGCTCATTTATGGCACCCGCGCCGATTTGTAAAATAGAGGGCAGATTGATCATTGTAGACATAGAGGATATCCCGTTGAATGTTGGCTAATGGCGCTTCGCTAAATACCCGTGCAATAGGCGTTTAACTATCTATATCAGCCAAAATAAGTGGAAGCAAGCTAGTTTTAATAGAACAAGACCTAGTCAGGCTCATTCGCCGAACGAATTCTCTCTATTCGTTCTTGCTCTTCATCAAATGCGGCTTTTATTTCTTCCATAACCGTGTTGACATCAGCTGCACTTTCATCAAACTCAAACTGTCCTGTTAAGATAACCTCGGGGCTTAAATCACCTGCTTCAAACAGTGCCCACATTTCTTCACCATAGTGGGTTTGTAGTAATTCGGGGGCAAATTCGCCATAATATTCTGTCATGTTGTGAACATCGCGCAATAGCATACTGTAGGCGTTGTTATTTGCTGCTGCGTCGACTGCCTGCGGTAAGTCAATAATAACAGGACCATAATCGTCTACTAGCACATTAAACTCTGATAGATCACCGTGAACAATACCTGCACATAGCATTAACTGGACGTATAGCATAACCTGTTCATGGTCTTCAATAGCTTGCTCAGCAGACATAGACACATCGTTTAGACGTGGCGCAACTTCGCCTTGTTCATCGGCGATTAGTTCCATCAACAGCACGCCATCGTAGCAGCCATAGGGCTGCGGAACTCTTACCCCAGCTTTGCTAAGTTTGAATAGCGCGTCGACCTCGGCATTTTGCCACTGATCTTCTTGCTGCTTGCGGCCAAACTTGGAGCCTTTTTCCATAGCGCGTGCGCGCCTTGTGCTTCTTACTTTTCTGCCTTCGTTGTACTGCGCGGCTTTTTTGAAACTGCGCTTCATCGATTCTTTATATACTTTGGCACAACATATGCGACCCTGACTTTTTACCACGAATACAGTCGCTTCCTTACCACTCATAAGTTGGTAAAGCACTTCGTCTACTAGGCCGTCGTCTACTAAAGGTTGTAGTCGTTTTGGTATTTTCATAGGGCGTTTGTTTAGTACCTTTGTGTTGAATAAATAGGCTAATTTCAATGCGAAATCACAATATTTGACTTCTTAGCATCATTTTTAATGTGCAGCTCGATTATTAACTGCTAAGGCATATATACATGCGTAAACCGGTCATGCTGAGCGCTACTACATAAAATTTTTTCAGCGCCCCTATAGTACTATAGCTGCCATTGAAACTGTACTTGTGTACTCGTAAAACAAAAAATCCAGCCTAAGCTGGATTTTTTACCTAAAGCGCAGTCTGTTTACTTTCTGAGTTTGTTAATCAATCTCAACTGTGCAACGGCTTCAGCAAGTTCTATTGCTGCCTCTGCATAGTTAAAGTCAGCACCACCCTTTGCAATGCGCTCTTTTGCATGCTGTTGAGCGGCTTGTGCCGCTGCTTCATCGAGCTCTTCTGCGCGTACTGCAACATCGGCTAATACCGTTACATGTCCAGGCTGTACTTCTAATATGCCGCCGGCCACATAAATGAGTTCTTCTTCACCAAACTGTTTTACAACTCGCACCATACCAGGCAGCAAACTAGTGATTAAAGGTGCATGACCAGGATAAATCCCAAGCTCACCTTCTGCACCAGATGCCTGAACAGTTTCTACCAAACCAGAAAAGATCTCTGCCTCAGCGCTTACTACGTCCAAGTGTGTTGTCATTGCCATTGTCGGTCTCCTTAAATAACGTCAACGTTATTTTCAGCGATTACTTATTCTTGTTCGCTTTTTCTACCGCTTCTTCTATTGAACCAACCATGTAAAATGCTTGCTCTGGAAGACTGTCGTAATCACCGTTAAGAATACCTTTAAAGCCACTAATGGTGTCTTTAAGCGATACATACTTACCCGGAGAACCTGTAAAGACCTCTGCTACGAAGAAAGGCTGTGACAAGAATCGCTGAATTTTACGAGCACGTGATACTACCTGCCGGTCTTCTTCAGATAATTCATCCATACCTAAGATCGCGATGATATCTTTTAGTTCTTTATAACGCTGCAGCACAGACTGCACGCCACGCGCAGTGTCGTAATGTTCTTGGCCGATAACTAGCGGGTCAAGCTGACGCGAAGTAGAATCAAGCGGGTCAACCGCCGGGTAAATACCTAAAGATGCAATATCACGCGATAATACGACCGTTGCATCTAAGTGAGCAAAGGTAGTAGCAGGAGATGGATCGGTTAAATCATCCGCTGGTACATATACGGCTTGAATTGACGTAATTGAACCGGTTTTAGTAGAGGTAATACGCTCTTGTAAGACACCCATTTCTTCCGCTAATGTAGGCTGATACCCAACCGCTGAAGGCATACGGCCTAACAAAGCAGAAACTTCTGTTCCGGCCAAAGTATAACGATATATATTATCCACGAAAAACAGCACGTCACGACCATCGTCGCGAAATTTTTCAGCCATAGTCAAGCCTGTTAGTGCAACACGTAAACGGTTACCAGGAGGCTCATTCATTTGGCCATATACTAATGCTACTTTATCAAGTACATTTGAATCATTCATTTCATGGTAGAAATCGTTACCTTCACGGGTGCGCTCACCAACACCTGCAAACACAGAATAACCGCTGTGTTCAATCGCGATGTTACGAATAAGCTCCATCATGTTTACCGTTTTGCCTACACCGGCTCCACCAAACAAACCAACTTTACCGCCTTTTGCAAACGGGCATACTAAATCTATTACTTTTATGCCTGTTTCAAGTAGCTCAGTTGAGCTTGACTGGTCTTCATAGCTGGGCGCTTCACGGTGAATAGACATACGCTCTTCTTCACCAATGGGGCCAGCTTCATCTATTGGGTTTCCCAATACATCCATGATGCGGCCTAAAGTAGCAAGGCCCACGGGGACTTGAATAGCCTCACCTGTGTTATTTACCATTAAGTTACGACGTAAACCATCGGTGGAACCCATGGCTATTGTTCTTACAACACCACCACCAAGCTGCTGTTGTACTTCTAACGTTAAACCTGCTTGGTCGCCATCGGCCACTCGCAGTGCGTCATATACACGTGGTACGGAATCTTGTGGAAACTCAATGTCCACTACCGCACCAATGATCTGGACGACCTTACCTTGACTCATAATTAGTCCTCTTATACTTTAAAATTCTTTTGCTAAACCGCTGCTGCGCCACTTACAATTTCACTGATTTCTTGTGTAATTGCGGCCTGACGCGCCTTGTTATATATTAATTGTAAATCATCAATAAGATCGCCGGCATTGTCCGTTGCTGCCTTCATTGCCACCATTCTGGCTGCTTGTTCAGACGCAACGTTTTCAACCACACCTTGATAAACAACTGTCTCGATGTATCTAGCAAGTAAAGCGTCTAGAATTTCATCAGCGTTGGGCTCATATAAATAGTCCCAAGTGTGTTTACGTTCTTCTTCCATTGACTTTGGTAATGGCAGCAATTGATTAACAACCGGCTCTTGGCTCATGGTGTTAATAAATCGGTTATACACTAAGTAAATTTTATCAAGTGTGCCGTTTTCGTATGCGTCTAGCATGACCCTCACAGTACCTACTACCTTACTTAAAGTAGGTTTGTCACCTAAACCGGACTCAGCTGCCATTACGTTGCCACCAAAACGGGAAAAGAAATTTACTGCTTTTGCACCAAGTGCAGCAAAGTAAAGTCCTGTACCTTGTTCTTGATAAGCTTTAATACGCTTAGATACTGCCTTAAATTCATTTGTATTCAGTCCGCCACATAGACCACGGTCGGTCGAAATAACAATAAAACCGACGTTTTTCACTTCCCTCTCTTCTAAGAAAGGGTGGCGGTAATCTAAGTTAGCGCTGGCGATGTGACCAATGACTTTCTTCATACTTTTAGCATAAGGACGTCCTAATTGCATCCGCTCCTGTGCCTTCTTCATTTTTGAGGCGGCAACCATTTCCATCGCGCTGGTAATTTTTTGGGTGTTTTTAATACTCCCAATTTTACCTTTAATCTCTTTTCCGCTTGCCATGAAATTTTCTCCGATTACTCAACGACCGCTCTAATACCAATTAGAGCCTGTGGATTACCAGCTTTGAGTCGATTTGAATTTGTCAAATGCGCCTGCTAACTGGCCTTCAATATCGTCGTTATAGTTTCCAGTCTGATTAATTGTGTCCATCAGTTCTTTGTATTCAGCCAACATGTAAAAGTGCAGGGCCGCTTCAAAATCAAGTACTTTATTTAGCTCAATGTCTTTCAAATAACCTTTTTCTGCCGCAAATAGCGATACGGCCATTTCAGCAACAGATAACGGTGAGTACTGGTTTTGCTTCATCAATTCCATTACTCGCTGACCATGCTCTAGTTGTTCTCTAGTAGCATCGTCTAGGTCTGATGCAAACTGAGAAAATGCGGCTAACTCGCGATATTGAGCAAGTGCAAGACGAATACCACCGCCTAACTTCTTGATGATTTTAGTTTGTGCAGCGCCACCTACTCGAGAAACAGAGATACCGGCGTTTACAGCAGGGCGTATGCCGGCGTTAAATAAATCTGACTCAAGGAATATCTGACCGTCGGTAATTGAAATTACGTTTGTGGGTACAAAGGCAGATACATCACCCGCTTGGGTTTCAATAATTGGCAACGCGGTTAGTGAGCCGGTTTTACCTTTAACTTCACCTTTTGTGTACTTTTCAACGTAGCTAGCATTTACGCGTGCTGCTCTTTCTAACAAGCGTGAGTGTAGGTAAAATACGTCACCTGGGTATGCTTCACGACCTGGTGGACGGCGCAGCAATAATGACACTTGGCGATAAGCAACTGCTTGTTTTGACAAATCATCATAAACAATAAGTGCGTCTTCGCCGCGATCACGGAAATATTCACCCATAGTACAACCAGAATAAGGCGCAAGGTATTGGAGTGCCGCTGATTCAGAGGCCGACGCAGCTACAATAATGGTATGCGCCATCGCGCCGTGTTCTTCTAATTTACGCACAACGTTGGCAATGGTTGATGCTTTTTGACCAATCGCCACATATATACATTTAACGCCGGTATTTTTTTGATTTATAACCGCATCTATTGCTAGCGCTGTTTTACCCGTTTGGCGATCGCCGATAATAAGTTCACGCTGGCCGCGGCCAACCGGGATCATTGCATCAACTGATTTATAACCTGTTTGAACAGGTTCATCTACCGATTGGCGCTCAATTACGCCTGGTGCAATTTTTTCAACCGGCTCAAAGCGCTCAGCGTCTATCGCCCCTTTACCGTCGATAGGCTCACCTAGGGTGTTAACAACACGCCCTAACAGCTGTGGACCTACTGGCACTTCAAGGATACGACCAGAGGACTTTACTTTATCGCCCTCTTGCAGAGTATTATACGGACCCATAACTACCGCACCTACCGAGTCTCGCTCAAGGTTAAGTGCAATGGCGAAACTGCCGCCTGGCAATTCGATCATTTCGCCTTGCATTACGTCTGCAAGACCATTAATACGGATAATGCCGTCGCTTACGCCAACGATTGTACCTTCGTTTCTTGCTTCACTTACTACTTCAAACTGGTCAATTCGTTTCTTAATCAGTTCTGCAATCTCTGTAGAATTAAGTTGCATACTTATATTCCCGTTATGCTTGTAACGCGTCGTTGAGACGGTTCAATTGTGAATTTAAGGAGCCATCTATAACAGTGTCGCCTGCTTTTACAATTAGGCCTGCGACAATGCTCGGATCCACGCTACAATTTAAATGTACTTTGCGGTCAAAACGTTTTTCTAATGCGGCGCTTAAGCTATTTATTTGGGCATCATCAAGCGCAATGGCAGAGGTTACATCAACATTAACTTGCTTTTCGCGCATCGTTTTGAGCTCGTTAAACATAGCCGATATTTCTGGCAATAATGCTAAACGGTCATTTTCCGCTAAAATCTTTACAAAGTTTTGGCCTTTACTATTAAGCTGTTCTCCGCAAATACTAATGAACATTGTGGCAACCTTGCTAGCCGCATCTGCACCTACTATAAGCTGTTGTATGCTCTCATTTTTTGCGACTTCAGCTGCAAAAACCAGCATACTTTGCCACTCTTCTATAGATGAGCTGTCAGCTGCAAAATCAAAGGCGGCTAGAGCATATGGACGAGCTGCTGTTGTCAATTGAGACATGACTTACTCTCCTAAAGCTCTTGGACAAGTTTTGCAACAATGTCTTTTTGTGCGTCGGCATCAATTTCACGCGCAAGAATTCTTTGGGCACCAGCTATGGCTAGTAGACCAACCTGCTTGCGCAAGTCTTCTTTGACGCGATTTTTCTCTGCTTCAACTTCGGCGTAACCCTGTGCGATAATTTTTTCGCGCTCAGCGTGCCCCTTT
The DNA here is from genome assembly GCF_000252165.1 of Glaciecola punicea ACAM 611. Classification (GTDB taxonomy): domain Bacteria; phylum Pseudomonadota; class Gammaproteobacteria; order Enterobacterales; family Alteromonadaceae; genus Glaciecola; species Glaciecola punicea. Next base: position 50,105 of record NZ_BAET01000030.1, on the reverse strand, counting down.
TGTGTTTCTTCTTCAACCAGCTGATTTGCACGTTTTTTAGCTTGGTCAATAATCTGGCTAGCCTGCACTTTCGCTTCACGAACTTGGTCTGTAGCGCTTGACTTTGCTAACTCAAGATCCTTTGTTGCTTTGTCTGAGGCAGCAAGACCATCTGCTATTTTTTTCTGTCTTTCTTCAATCGCGCCTATGAGCGGCGGCCATACATACTTCATGCAGAACGCAACAAATACAGTAAACGCAATTAACTGACCTATTAGGGTGGCGTTAAAATTCACGTCCGCTCCTCCTATTGTTCATTGGTTAACCTATAAAATAGAGTGTTAGTACACACCACCTAAACCAGGTGCAACAACGAATAAGATATAGAGAGCTATACCAACACCGATCATAGATATAGCATCAATTAGACCAGCTAGGATGAACATTTTGACCTGTAACTGCGGTGCTAACTCTGGTTGACGAGCAGAAGATTCTAAGAATTTGCCCCCCATGATTCCGAAACCAATAGCAGTACCTAGGGCACCCATTCCGATTATTATTGCAACTGCGATGTAAATCATTGTTATCTCCGAGTAATGTTAAATATAAATAAAAGTAAAAATAAAAGTAAAAGTAAAATCGTTACTAGTGTTCTTCACATGCCAAACTTAAGTAAACGATGGTTAGCATCATAAAAATAAAGGCTTGTAATGGAAGTACTAGAATATGAAATACAGCCCAAGCGAAATGCAATGGTAGTTGCAGATAACCAATGGTTGCAATCAGTATAAATATAAGTTCACTAGCATAGAGGTTACCAAACAAACGTAACGACAATGAAAGTGGACGAGCCAGCAAAGTGACTATTTCTATCACCAAGTTAAAAGGAATGAAAACCCAGTGATTTAGTGGCTGCATGGTTAATTCTTTAGCAAAGCCTTTTATGCCCTTAACTCTAAGAGAATAAAATATAATAAGTATAAAGACGCCTATTGCTAAAGCAAAAGTCGTGTTTATGTCGGTTGTGGGTACGATTTTTAGGTAGACATCTTTTGGGTCCATACCAAAGGCATACTGACCAATTAACCCTGCTATCCATGGAAATAGATCTACAGGTATTAAGTCTGTCAGGTTCATTAACAATACCCATACAAATATGGTGAGTGCTAATGGTGCAATTAATCGACTGGTGCCATTAAAGGAGCTTTTGACGTTGTCGTCTACAAATTCAACAATCATCTCGACAAAAGCCTGGGTTTTACTCGGTACACCGATTGTTGCTTTTTTCCCTATTCGCCAAAAGAAATATAAAAAACAAACGCCAATTAACACTGAAGACCCAATAGTATCTACATGCAACGTCCAAAAGCCAGCGTCTGCGCAGGCCTTATTAAATGCGATTCCACCATCGGCAGTACACATTTTTGCGTTGGTTAAATGGTGATTAATGTATTCTTGCGTAGTGTCGTAAGATGCCATTGTTAAACCCAAATTATTAATTTAAAAATTTTTACGTATTTTTATTAAATGTTAATTTTTAACACTTAACACGAACATTGCGGCCCACTGACTGACCATTGTTATTGCGTATGCGCCTAATAAATATAAAGGCTGAACATGTAACAGTGAAAACGCAATAACGAATATTAACGTTGTAAGAACAAGTTTTAACTTCATACCTTGATTCATACTTTGCGCAACTACTCTATTTTTAGTTGCACCGGCATATCGGAACACCCAATACGCAAAAACGCTGTGTGGTATTAAAAAACTAATGACGCCTAGTATAATGGACAACGATAACTTTGGATCATAAAAGATTGATAACGAAAGCATACACAAACCAACCAAAAATTGAACGACTATGCCTTTGACGGCAAGCCGTTTACCTGGCGCTGCCAAATCAGTTGCCATATCTTAGTTCCTGCTGATATTGCGCTATAAAAAGCGTTCGAAGTATACTGTTAATGCGAAAATATTCAACCAGAAATGGAAAATATAAAAGATTCTGGCATCATTTATACTATAGTCTTATGACAGTTTTTTTCGAGCAATTTGGTAAATTCGTATTATTTTTATAAATATCTACGCTTAATAAAAAAATCTATTCGTCTTTTGGCGTAGTAATATGCGCCAAAATACCATCAAGCTGGTCTAAATCTTCAAAAGAAATTGTCATTTTCCCTTTGCCTTTTTTGTTGTGATCAATCTTAACACTGGTACCTAAGGTATCCGTTAATGTGGTAGCAAGACGTCTAACGTCAGGATCAATTGTCTTTTCTTCTTTGGGAAGGTCTTCAGTGTTGGGTTCTTCCTGAGCTTTTTTGACTAGGCGCTCAGTTTCACGCACTGTAAGCCCTTTTTCAGCCACTAGCTTGGCTAAATTTTCTTGTTCGTTACCAACAAGCGACAGCAATGCTCTGGCGTGTCCCATGTCTATATCACCATGTTCTAGCAGTGTTTTAACGCCCTCTTCAAGCCCATTTAAGCGCAATAAGTTAGTCACGGTAGTGCGCGACTTTCCCACCGCCTCAGCCACTTGCTGATGGGTAAGATTAAATTCAAGCATAAGTCTCTCTAAAGCCTGCGCCTCTTCCATTGAATTTAAATCTTCACGTTGTATATTTTCTATCAGTGCAATAGCAACAGCGGCATCGTCTGCCACATTTTTGATCAAGCAGGGAACCACCTCTAAGCGAGACATTTGCGCGGCACGCCAGCGACGTTCTCCAGCTATAATTTCATATTTATCAGTGCCCGTTTGACGCACCACAATGGGTTGAATGATGCCTTGCGCTTTAATTGACGCAGCGAGTTCTTCTAATGCTTGATCTGCCATGTCTTTTCGTGGCTGGTATTTTCCTGCATGCAAGAATTCAATAGGAATTTTTTTTAAATCGTTGGTGGCTTCGTCATAAGTGCTATTTTGATCTTGGGCACTTTGTGCGTCTTTATGGGCAACGCTTTTGCTTGTAGCAAGTAATGCATCTAGTCCTCTACCCAAGCCTTTATTTTTCGGTGCCATTGGTAACGCCTCTTTTTCTTATTCTCATTTGCTACTATGCATCTTCTAATTTTTTACGTCTGCGCAATATTTCACCGGCAAGCGCTAAGTAGGCCTTTGCGCCATTTGATGATTTATCATAATACATTGCAGGTTCACCAAAACTGGGCGCTTCTGCTAGTCTGACGTTCCTTGGAATTACGGTACGGTAAACTTGGTCTCCAAAATAGCGTTTAAGCTGTTCAGATACATCATTTGCTAAACGATTTCGTGGATCGTACATTGTGCGCAGTACCCCTTCAATCTTCAAATCAGGATTAACTACCGACGCTAATTTCTCAATCGTATCCATAAGCGCTGTTACACCTTCTAATGCGTAATATTCGCACTGCATAGGCACTAATACCGAGTCTGATGCGGCTAATGCATTTACCGTTAGCTGATTTAATGAAGGTGGACAATCAATAAAAATATAATCGTAGTCGTCCTTAATGGGAGCAAGCGCGTTTCGTAATCGTAGCTCTCTGGCAAACACTTCCATTAATTTTATTTCTGCCGCGGTGATATCAGAATTACCCGCAATAAGGTGATATTTACCCGTAGTTTGAGTAATAATGACTTCGCTAGCAGGTTTCTGCTCTATTAATAATTCATAACAAGTGTTTTCTACATTGTACTTGTCAACGCCGCTACCCATCGTAGCATTGCCCTGCGGATCTAAATCAATCAGCAATACTTTGCGCTTTGTTGCCGCCATAGACGCAGCAACGTTAACCGCGGTCGTTGTTTTACCCACGCCGCCTTTTTGATTTGCTATTGAGATGACTCGCGCCACTAGTTGAATACCTTCACGTGATTAACTGGATTGAGTTTACCCTAAAAAAATAGCTTTATTGACTTATAAACTATCTATTTTTTTAGCTACTTTTATTCTTTGAAAATGACAGCGAGAATAATGAATGACCCTGATTGCCTATTGCACATTCTTTTTCAACAGCACTAAGTGTCTTTCACCCTCTAAGGATGGTATCAAAAGAGGGATGCTTTGCACTAGTGTAAAGTGTACAGGAATTTCGTTTAATTCTTGTTGATGAAGTTGACCTTTAAGGGCTAGAAATTGGCCGTCATCATCAAGCAAATGGGAACACCAACGAAGCATGTCGTTTAATGACGCAAACGCTCTGCTCAATACTAAGTCAAAATATTTTTGGGGTGTGATATCTTCAACTCGACTTTGTATAGGACTCACATTTTTAAGACCTAATGCATGAATGGCCTGCTTCATAAACACTACACGCTTACCTAAAGAGTCGATTAAGGTAAATGTCTTGTGTGGGCACATAATCGCTAGAGGGATACCCGGTAAGCCTGGCCCTGTTCCAACGTCGGCGATGTGCGAGCCTGTTAAGTATGGACTTACTACAATTGAATCAAAAATATGCTTAATTAACATCTCACTGGGCTTTCTTACGGAGCTCAAATTATATGCTTTATTCCATTTGTGCAGTAGTAACACAAATTCTATAAGCTGTCTTTTTTGAGTTTCGCTGACCTCAAAATCAAGCTGGGGACTCAGCTCGTCAAATTGAATGTGCAAGCTTTGTGTTAGTTCATCCATTACATAATATTCCTGACATCTTTTTACTACGCCGATTCGCGTGTTTGTTTGAATAACATACTGTGTTTTTTCAAATACACCAACAGTAGTGAAACTGCGGCAGGCGTAATACCTGATATACGTGATGCCTTGCCAATCGTCTCGGGCCGTGCATCGGTCAGTTTTGCCACTACTTCATTTGATAATCCAGATATAGTTGAATAGTCAAAATCAGGCGGAAGTAGCGCATTTTCATGGCGCTGAGATTTTGCAATTTCGTCCTGTTGTCTTGAAATATAACCGGCATATTTTATTTGAATTTCAACCTGTTCTGCGGCTTTTTCATTTTTTAAGCCTGGACCTATAGATTCAATTGTCATTAGGCTTTTATAGGTCATTTCAGGTCGACGAATGAGTTCTTCAAGTGAATGTTCTTTACTTACGGGCGTTTTTAAAATGCCGTTTAAAGCTTCTGCCGATTTATGAGTAGGGTGGATCCAATTATTTTTTAAACGTTGTTTCTCTTGCTCAATAAGTTCCATCTTTTGTGAAAAGGCAGCCCAACGTTCATCGCATACCAAGCCTAAGTTACGACCTTGCTGGGTAAGCCTACTGTCAGCGTTATCTTCACGTAGCAACAATCTATATTCAGCTCTGCTGGTAAACATTCTATAAGGTTCTTTTGTACCCATGGTGGCTAAATCGTCAATTAATACACCAACGTAGGCTTGATCTCTGCCTAACACTAATGGGTCTTTTTCTTGTACTTGTAAAGCAGCGTTAGCGCCTGCAATTAAGCCCTGTGCACCCGCTTCTTCGTAGCCTGTTGTGCCGTTAATTTGGCCAGCAAAGAACAAACCGTCTATGAATTTAGTTTCTAATGTTTGTTTCAAATCTCGTGGATCAAAAAAGTCATACTCAATGGCGTAACCTGGACGAATTATATGCGCATTCTCAAACCCTTTTATGGATCTTACCAAGGACATCTGTATATCAAAGGGTAAACTGGTTGATATACCATTAGGGTAAACTTCAATACTGTTTAAACCTTCGGGTTCAACAAATATTTGATGCGAATTTTTGTCTGCAAAACGCACTATTTTGTCTTCAATGGAAGGACAATAACGCGGTCCTACACCTTCTATGTTACCCGTATACATAGGCGATCGGTCTAGGCCTGAGCGGATAATATCGTGAGTATTTTCGTTTGTATGGGTTATGTAGCAAGGAATTTGACGAGGATGATCAGCCACATTGCCCATGAATGAAAAAGTGGGCAATGGCGTGTCACCCGCTTGTTCTTGCATCACTGAAAAATCTAAAGTTCTTGCATCTAACCTTGCAGGTGTGCCCGTTTTTAGCCTATCGACTCTAAAAGGCAGTGCGCGTAAACGTTGAGCCAGCGCAATTGAGGGCGGATCGCCAGCGCGTCCTCCTTTGTAATTTTCAAGCCCAATATGAATGGTGCCACCTAAAAAGGTGCCGACAGTAATGATTACTGTTTTTGCCCGAAATTTGAGACCCATTTGTGTTACCACGCCACAGGCACGTCCATTTTCAACAATAAGGTCGTCACATGATTGCTGAAATAAAGTAAGGTTTGGCTGCTGTTCTATGGCATTACGTACTGCTATTCGATAAAGAGTACGATCGGCCTGTGCGCGAGTGGCTCTAACGGCTGGTCCTTTAGAACTGTTTAGTGTTCTAAACTGAATCCCGGCTTTGTCGACCGCTTTTGCCATCACCCCGCCAAGTGCGTCAATTTCCTTGACCAAATGACCTTTGCCAATACCGCCAATGGCTGGATTACACGACATTTGTCCAAGTGTTTCAATGCTATGAGTGAGTAAAAGTGTATTAACACCCATGCGAGCAGATGCCATTGCGGCTTCTGTCCCAGCATGGCCACCGCCTACTACAATTACATCAAAGTTTTGTTGATAAAACATCCAAATCCTTACTAAATCTCAAATATTGTGCTAGTACAAATATTGTTTGTTACAGCCTTCATCAAAAGGGCAGGTAGTGTATATGAAACAAAGCATATATGAAATATGGTTGTTTAAATAGTAAACATTGGGGGGCTTTTGCGAGAGGTCAGAAAATGACTTTTTTTGTCAATTTCCCTCAGTAGTATATATAGTCTTTTATTTAAAGATCTTTATTACTACTACTATTATGCGAGCGTTTTTCTGTTAATAATTCAATATTATTTATAAATATCAATAGTTTATAAGAATGAAAAGGCTTGTATAAGCAAACTAAGAAGTATGTATAGCTTGAGGATAACTAAGCTACTTACCCACAGGTTAAAAAGTAGACGATTTTATCCCTTGCTTATTAGTCCTTAATCCACAGCTTTCTAGCTAACTTATCCACAGGAGATATTTTTTTATGTATTGCATGTTGATATTATGTGTATTCTTTAGGGTGAATTCACCGAAGCTATCACTAGCAATAGCTTCCACTTTTTTAACTCAAGGTGAGACTTGCTGTGGACACATTTTAGGTAGTACTGATATTTTTTTACATATTTTTTTATAAGAATTTTTATGATCTGCGTCTGTTGTCTAATATTTACTCAATATTTCGTTTCATTACCATTATTAAAGAGTTTTAGATGTTTCGAATGATTCCTAGCGCGACGGACAGTTGTCAAGCGTTGTTGTACAGTGCTACTGTACTCACCTCGCTACAGGTTTTTCAGCGTCGGCGGAGTTTCTTGAAGGCGTCTTTTAACATTAGCAAAAGGAAATTAGCAGTATGTCCAATAATGACGAGCAAGTTAATACAGCACTACAATCTGAACAGCATGACGAAATTAATATGCTATCTGATAGCGCTGAGCTAGCTAGCCGAGGGACTCGCTTAGGAGCAGCCTTCCTAGATACGTTTATATTGGTTTTATTTTTTATACCAGGCTTGGTCATATTTAGCCTGATGGGCGGTGATTTTTCTAACCCTGATCAGGCCCAGCTAATGAAGAATATTTATACGTATTGTGCTCTATTTATTATTATATATATGGTTATAAATGGTGTTTTACTATATAAATATGGGCAAACCATTGCTAAGCGTTTATTGAATATAAAGATAGTGCGTACCGACGGTGAACGCATCGGGTTTAAGCGCTTGCTAGGTTTGCGCATTGTACTAATTCAACTGCTCTACCAAGTCCCAGTAGTCGGATTTTTGTTTATGATTGTCAATGTGTTATTTATTTTTCGCGAAGATCAACGCTGTATCCACGATCTGATTGCTAACACTAAAGTCGTTAGCACCTAATTCAAAGATAAATATAAATACTAAGCGTAACTAGTGTGTGTAGGTGTCATTTAAAGACACCCGTACAAAAAAATTGGGTGGTTTTTTGCCTCAATATATTAACGTTTTTTGTATGTTATTTGATTGGGCTGATAACCTGATGACTTAGGCGAACTTGGACCACCGGGGGAGGGTTGCGTTTGAACATCGGGTTGAGTGCTCGATATAATCTGCTGAGTAAGCGTAGAACGCCTACTGGGGCCCTGAAAATGCACCTGATAGGTTTCATATTCACGCATCGATTCAAAACAATAGCGACCAATTGCGTCCTCTAATTCTGTTAAATTATGATTGGTAATTAATATACAGTTTTTGTTAGCGGCTTTACGCTGACGCAACAAGTTACCTAACCAAGACTGAGCGTTCTTTTTTAGCACTGTTTCATTTACGCAAACTTCATCTAAAATTAATAAATCAACGTCGAGCAACTGTTGGTTTACCTCGCGATACCTATATGAAGCGTTGTCTTGTGACTGATAATCATATGAATAAAGACGCATATCTAACAGCGTTTGTAGCTGCCTGTAAAGTACACTGGTTTCAAACTTGTTGATAAGTTCTTGGGCAATAGCACCAGCTATGTGCGATTTTCCTCGTCCATAGTCACCATAAAAAATCATCATATGGGCGCGACTTTTGCGCCATTTGGGATCTTTATGCGCCGCAATAAAGGCTTTCGCAATACTGACCGCCTCAATCACATCCTGAGCATCTTCCTGCAGGTTTTCAAAGGTCCACTTTGGATTTAGTTCGGATTTACCATGCAGTTGCTGAATGCGTTTAATTTTTGATTCTTGCTGCATTTTTCGTAAATCAGCGTTAGCGAGTAATTCATATTCGCGACGATTTTTTTCATAGTCAAACTTAGGAATATGCGCATTTGACTTTGCTGCCTTTCTATCTAGCCCCATTACGCCTTTCATTTCGGCTACGCGCTGTTCTAAGGTTTTCATTACTACGTCTCCATTTGCTTATACACTAGCATTTCATAATCACTTTTAACCCTGATCTTTGTATTGGTTGATTAGTTGCTTTACATTGTCGTCAAATACTATACCAGCACTTGGTGTTACGTACTGATGGCCAGCTTTGGTTTTTTGTTCTGATAGTGGTAGGCGCTGCCTACGTTGTTTTAAGTGTATCACCAATTTTTGAGTCCATTGATACTCTGTGCATTGAGTGTCTATTCTTCCTAACCAATAAGCAATATATTCGCCAAGCTCATCTGCACTATAGGTTTTTTCAATTAGACCTACTAATTGACATAGGTCTTCAAATATCGACTGCACGGGTCGCCAGTCTAAGCGCATTGATTTATGTTGAGAATGAAACTGCGGGTTTTCAAGCGATTGAGGAAGGGCGCTCAGCGGTAACCTAATTTTATTGTTATGCAAACTCTTTGAAAAGTCAGTACTAGGGTCTACCTCAATTAGGCCAGCCTTGTGTAGCTCTTTAAATAGCGCGCTTATTTGACGGCCCATGCTTATCACGGTTTTTTTATTATTAACAAGCGCTAAAACGGCTTGGTTGTTGACTAATATGACGGTTTTATTTCCCACTAATTGAGGACGTAAATACAAACAGTACAAAACGCGCGCTAAATTGCTCAAGGGTGTTTGTAACGTTTCTATTTCAAGCTCATTCACGAGTATTTATCCACAGTTTAAAAAGCCTTGCATATTATAAGGTACATACAGAATAGTACGTGTATATTTTTAATACAGCGCGTTAGCATCCTTAGGCTGTGATGGTGCTTAATTTCGTTGATAACCACTCTACCGCTAGTTCCTCAGGAATAGGATGGTGCAGAACATCTATTTGGAATACTGGAAAAAGTAGGCTAGCGCCTGCGCCAACAATAGTGCTTTCAACGGTAAGCGAGGCTGCACAAAAGGTGTCGTAGCTGGAGTCGCCTAAACCGATAATAATAGCGCGTACTCCGGTTAAATCTTTGCCGGCTAAGTCCTTAATAAAGGGCTGTATATTGTCTGGTAAATCACCTGCGCCGTGGGTAGACGTAATAATAACTAATAGCTGTTCAAGATTTATGTCACTTATAGAAGGGGTAAAATGGCAAGTTGCGTTATAGCCTTTAGTTTTTAGCATAGCTTCAACAGCCTCTGCTACGTATTCGCTAGCGCCTAGTACCGAGCCAATTGCAATATTTACGTCCACATTTATGCCCCTTGCTGTGTTAATAGTGATATACAATAATGATGTGAAGATTACTTACCTATACAAAACGATGAAAATATCTTACTAAGTAGGTCGTCTGAGCTAAATTCACCCGTGATTTCATTTAAATAACCTTGTGCAATACGTAATTCTTCGGCTAGTAATTCACCTGCCATGGCCGATTCAAGCTGGTCTTTGCCAATGTCTATATGCTGCTGTGCATTGATTAATGCGGTAATATGACGTTGGCGTGCAATAACCTGATCTTCACCTACCTGATTAAAGCCCATACACTCCTTAAGATGTTCTGTTAAGGTGTCAATCCCTAATTTTGCCATCGCCGAAAGGCAAATGACGGGATACTTTTGATTATTATCAATCCCTGGTGCTTCTTGGATTAAGTCGCACTTATTGCGAATGACTGTGATAGCTGCATTAGCGGGAAGTTTATCATAAAATTCAGGCCAAATATCTTTAGGCTGAGAGTTAGGTTCTTGCTCAGCGTCTACCATAAATAATATACGGTCGGCGTTATGGATTTCTTGCCAGGCGCGTTCAATGCCAATTTTCTCAACGGTGTCTGCGTCATCGCGTAAACCAGCGGTGTCTATAATGTGCAGTGGCATACCGTCTATATGAATATGTTCTTTTAAAACATCGCGCGTTGTGCCCGCAATGTCGGTGACTATGGCGCTGTCTTTGCCACTCAATGCATTGAGTAAACTCGATTTTCCTGCATTGGGTCGGCCAACAATAACGACGCGCATGCCGTCGCGTAGCAGCGATCCTTGTTTGGCTTGATGCATAATTTTGTTAAGCAAGGTTACTATAGTATGTAAGTTACTTTGCACAATTCCGTCGGCTAAAAAATCTATTTCTTCTTCAGGAAAATCTATCGCTGCTTCCACGTACATACGTAAATAAATGACTTTATCAACTAAATTTCTTATTTGATTTGAAAATTCACCCTGTAGTGATCTAAGTGCACTCTTAGCAGCTTGTTGTGATGATGCATCTATTAAATCTGCAATGGCTTCAGCTTGGGTTAAATCCATTTTCTCGTTTAAGAATGCTTGTTCACTGAACTCACCGGGTTTGGCTAAACGTACTAAGCCACTTTTTAAACACGTGTCTATTAGTAATTGCATGACCACTTGGCCGCCGTGACCTTGTAGTTCTAGTATATCTTCGCCGGTGAATGAATTAGGTCCTGCAAAATAAAGTGCAATGCCTTGGTCTATAATGTGGTTTTGACTATTATAAAACGGCTGGTAGGTCGCTACGCGTGGTACAGGGCACTTTTTAAGTAATAGTTCGGCTACTGGTTTAGCATTAGGGCCTGACACTCGCACAATGCCTACACTACCTCGTCCTGGTGCGGTAGCTTGCGCAACAATGGTGTCATTTGAAAATACTGCGGCCGTCATGTGCTAATCCCTAAAGTTATTGAACTGAAGCGGCTGTCCGAAATCTTCTGTGCGCAGAACTGCCATAACGCTTTGTAAGTCGTCTCGCTTTTTACCTGTTACGCGAAGCTGATCGCCTTGTATTGCGGTCTGTACTTTTAATTTTTTATCTTTAATTAGTTTAACAATTTTCTTTGCCAGAGGCTGGTCAATACCCTGCTTAAAGGCTATAGACTGCTTGAACGTTCTGCCGGAATGATCGATCTTTTGAGGATCTAAGGTCGAGGTGTCGACACCGCGTTTAGAACATGCGTCGCGCAACATACTTTGCATTTGCTGAAGCTGAAAATCTGCTTCAGCTTTCATTACAACGGTTTCATCTACGTATTCAAAGGTAGCATTGACGCCTTTGAAATCAAAACGTGTGGCGATGTCTCTATTTGCATTATCAACGGCATTTTTGGTTTCAACAGTGTCAAGCTCTGATACAACGTCAAAAGAAGGCATTTGGTTTCTCCATGCAGGTAAGGGTTATATGAGTTAAATACTCACAATTGTTACTAAAAAAGTTATTAGTCATTAGGCTTAGTACTTTAAAATAATAAGCTAAGCGTGCTAAAAGTTGAACTAGTATTGAGTAAAAAGCCTGCAAACGCAGGCTTTTATGGTAACGCTTAATGATGGCTTGTTAACTATTTAGTTTGTAAACCGCGTTTTTCCATAGACGCGTATATTATTTTTGCTTGTATTAGGGTTACTAGGTTACTGACGAGCCAATAAAGTACCAAACCAGCAGGGAAGAAGAAGAAGAATATACTCATCGCGACAGGCATATAGGTCATTAACTTCTGCTGAAGGGGGTCTTGAATGGTCATTGGCTGTAGCTTTTGTAGTAAAAACATACTAGCGCCAGTCAATATAGGCAGTACAAAGAATGGATCGGGTACCGACAAATCGGTAATCCATAGGGTAAAGGGGGCGTGTCGTAACTCTACGCTTTCAAGCAATACCCAGTATAAAGCTAAAAATATAGGCATTTGTAAGAGTAAGGGAAAACAGCCGCCCATGGGGTTTACTTTTTCTTTCTTATAAAGCTCCATCATAGCTTGTGACATTTTCTGACGGTCATCGCCAAATCGGTCTTTGAGTTGCGTTAGCTTAGGTTGTAAGGCACGCATTTTAGCCATTGATTCGTATTGTTTTTTGGTTAACCAGAACATCGCGCCTTTTACTATAAGGGTAATTAATATGATGGCAACGCCCCAGTTCATGACAAAACCATGCAGGAATTGTAGAAGAAGAAATAACTGTTGTGACAACCACCAAAGCGGTCCGTAATCAACCGTTAAATCTAATCCTTTAGCAATACCTGCCAAGGTTTCTTGATCTTTAGGACCCACATATAGCTTTCCAGTAAGCGTGCCTTGCCCATTAGGGGCTATTGCTTGGGGCTTACCGGTGATGCTAATAATAGCGGTATTGGCAGTGGCGCGCGAACTGATAGTATTGGTGTCTTCTTGCGGCGGTATCCAGGCGGCAACAAAATAGTGTTCTATCATCGCTATCCAACCTGCGGTCGTTGTTCTTTGCGGCACGCCGTCAGCAATTTTGCCAAAAGATAGCTTTTCGTAAATATCGTCAGCTGTAGAGTAAGCAGCGCCTCTAAATACTGGCATAAACATACTGCTGTCACCAACGTCGTTAGTGGTTTGTTCTAGACGGGCTAAAAATGCAAAGTTTATGGCTGCATTGGTATTGTTGGTAACATCATAGCTTACGTCAATCAAATGACTGTCTCGCGTGAATACAAATGTTTTGGTGACAATTAAACCGGCATCATTACGCCATGATAGTGGGATACTTAAACTGTTGCCGGTGAGTTCATAGTCATTAAACTCGCTCGTATATAATGCACGATCATTGGTATTTCTTTCAGCGCCAATTAAGAAGCTTTGTGCAATGTGTTTGACGTTTGTTTGGGGCTTTAGTAGCGGATACGAATCGTTTGATCCTCTCGTTACGGGGAATTTGATGAGATTTGCTTCAATAACATCGCCGCCGTTTAAATCAATTTTTATATCAAGTGTGTCTGTTGTTACAGTAATAATGCGATTGCTATTAGCAGGGGTCGCTAAAGATGTAACCAGGCCGTTTGTAGCGTCTAAAGTAAATTCTTCTATTTCGCCATTACTGTTTTCATCAGCAAGGGATTGATCATTTAAGTAGCTATCTAAATCGCTACCTTGAGCGCTTAAATCTTGAGATTGGTCGGATACAGTAGGTGTTACGGTTTGTGGGGAATTATCTCTTTGATAGTTAGTCCACAGTAGGAAACTGACTAACAACAAACCAATAATTAATATACTTTTTTGGGATTCCATATAAGTCTCAGTTATTTAATGGTGATTCTTTATAGTGTTATTGCGCTCACTATTTATTACAGGTTTTTTGTTTCTTTTTTCATGTGTAGTCGTATTTAATGTATTTGCGCTTGGCACATTATCAATTCCACCAGGATGCATAGGATGGCATTTCGCAATTCGCTTTATGGACAACCAACTGCCCTTAAAAGCGCCATGTTCTGTCAATGCTTGGTGAGCATAGCAGGAACATGTTGGATAGAAACGGCAGTTTTGCCCTAGCATTGGGGATATAAATAGTTGGTAAAATTTAACCATTCCCAGCAGAGGAAGCGCAATTAAAGATGATAGTATAGAGCTTATTTGCATCGCTTAGTTATCCTTCGCCACAAGTTTTCAAGATGTATATATAGCTCAGTGTTATCGAGATCATTTATACCATGTTTTCCAATCACGATAATATCAACATTTGGTAAATTATGCGCCGTTAAGCGAAAACTTTCGCGCGTGCATCTTTTTATGCGATTCCTATTAACAGCTAGTTTTACTTTCTTTTTGGGAATAGTGACGCCAAGACGTGGATAGTCTAAGTCGTTATGCCGAGCTAACAATGTGATAGTGGAAGAGACAGCAGGGATGGCTTGTGCAAATACATGTGAGAAATGACGAGGAGTCAAGAGCCTTGACTCCCTCGGATAGCTGAAGTGTTTTGCTTTCATGGTTTATAATAACCATTTTATGCTGATAAACGCTTTCTACCTTTTGCTCTGCGATTAGCAATTACTTTACGGCCGTTTTTAGTGGCCATGCGTGCACGGAAACCGTGTGAGCGTTTGCGCTTTAAGTTACTTGGTTGAAAAGTTCTTTTCATGACCTAATTCTCGTTTATATGTTGTTACGCTGATTCTCGTCTGTTGCTATGCATTTAAATGCGCAACAATTCAAAATCACCTTATTAATTGGACGCGAAATGGTAGAGATCTAGTCCAGAAAAGTCAAGGCTTAGATCTTATTTTACGTAATAATATTTTATCATTTCCGAGCATAAAGTGTTTCATGTGAAACACTGCTGATAAAGCAAATAATAGCACTATTTTAAATGATCAAAACAGCCTATTGATGGGTGGGTAATTTAGACGCATATTAGTCTAATATCAGCTTGCTTTAAATATAGTTAAGCTAACGTAAGACCTGTCTTAAAACTTATCCACAAAATTTTTGTTAATTCTTGAAAAGTTTTGATTTAACGTAATAAAAACCTTGTATTGTCAGTGTTATGTGTGGTGTAGAGATTTTTCAATAATTTAATTCTTTTATTAATTAATGCTTTACATAAATTCTGTGTATATAAGATGTGTTTTCTGTGAAATCTCGAATGTTTTGTGGATAAGCTCGTTAGTTTCCCTTATAGTTAGGGGCCTTGTAAGGCGTTTAGTGATGTAAGTTCTCTAATTAAGGAAAGATATTGGCAATAAGTTGGAAAGATTGTTTAGAGACCCTAAAACATGAATTAGAAACAGAACAATTCAACATGTGGTTGAAGCCCTTAGTTTCGTATTTTGATGGTGAGACCCTATTTTTATATGCCGCGAATAAATTTGTATTAGGCTGGGTGCGTGACGAGTATTTTACCTTGATCATGCAAACGCTAAAACAATTGTACGGCGCCGATACACCGTTACTCTCTATTATCGATGGAAAGCCACCTCTGGTTGCCGAAAAATCAGCGCCTCTTGCTGACAAAACAAGCGTGTCTAAGACAGAAAATATAGTATCTCCTAAGCTGCGTATTAGTGACAACATAAATGCAGGGAGGCGGCAAAGTCCATCCTATTCAAGGAGCTTACCTATACCTAGTCTGCGAAATCATAACAGTAACGTTAATCCCAAATATACGTTTGACAACTTTGTAGAGGGTAAATCAAATCAATTAGCACGCGCCGCTGCCACGCAAGTCTCCCAAAATCCTGGCGTAACTTACAATCCGTTGTTTCTGTATGGTGGTACTGGTTTAGGCAAAACCCACCTTATTCACGCCATTGGTAACGGTATTGTTGAAAAGAACCCAAATGCGAAAATTGTTTACATGCATTCTGAACGTTTCGTGCAAGACATGGTTAAAGCACTGCAGAATAATGCAATAGAAGATTTTAAACGATTTTATCGTTCAGTTGATGCATTACTCATTGATGACATTCAATTATTTGCTAACAAGGACAGATCACAAGAAGAATTCTTTCATACCTTTAATGCTCTATTAGAAGGCAATCAGCAAATAATTTTGACCTCAGACCGATACCCTAAAGAAATTGATGGGGTGGAAGAGCGTCTTAAATCACGCTTCGGATGGGGCCTTACAGTAATAATAGAACCGCCAGAGCTTGAAACGAGAGTCGCAATTTTACTCTCAAAAGCTAAACAAAATAGAATTGAACTGCCGCATGAGGTAGCTTTTTTTATGGCGAAAAAGTTAAGATCAAATGTAAGAGAATTAGAAGGAGCATTGAACCGTGTTATTGCAAATGCAAATTTTACAGGCAAATCCATTACCATTGATTTTGCAAGAGATGCACTTCGAGATTTACTTGCCTTGCAAGATAAGTTAGTTACTATTGATAATATTATAAAAACAGTTGCAGAATATTATAAGATTAAGGTAGCCGACGTATTATCAAAGCGCCGCACTCGCAGTATTGCAAGACCTCGGCAAATGGCAATGGCATTGGCGAAGGAGTTGACGAACAACAGCTATCCAGAAATTGGTAATTCTTTCAGTGGTAGAGACCATACAACAGTTATGCATGCGGTTAAAAAAATAAAGCAATTGCGCGCAGAAGACCATGATATTATGGAAGATTATACAAACTTAATACGCACATTATCGTATTAGTGTAATTTATTGCACTGAAGAATTAACAATGAGAATGACACATGAATTTCACTATTAGTAGAGAAGACTTTTTACATCCTTTGCAGTTAGTCGCAGGCGCGGTTGAACGTCGTCATACATTACCTATATTAGGAAATGTACTTATTCGCGTTAATGATGATGCTTTGTGGATGACAGGCACTGATCTTGAGGTTGAGCTAATTACCAATGTTGCGCTAGTGGGTAATTCCACTAATGGCAAAATTACCGTTCCAGCCAAGAAACTATTAGACATTGTAAGAGGACTGCCCGACGACTGTACTATTTTATTTAGCTTAGAAGACAACAAAGCTCTGATCAAATCCGGACGGGCTAGATATTCATTATCTACCTTAAGCGCGGATGATTACCCCAATTTAGAAGACTGGGAAGGGGATAGTGAGTTTGAAATATCACAGCACAATTTAAAGCAGCTTATTGAGTCTGTGCAGTTCTCTATGGCTCAGCAGGACGTTCGTTACTATTTGAATGGGATGAGTTTAGAAACGTCTGAACATCTTATAAGATCGGTAGCAACAGATGGTCACCGGCTCGCTATGTCGGTAGTTGAATACACTGATGAAGTGTTACCAACAAAGCAAGTTATTATACCGCGTAAGGGGGTAATGGAAATATCAAGGCTAATTGATGATTCTCAAACCAAGGTAAAAGTTAGGCTTGGTGCAAATCATATCAGCATGCTGAGTAATTCTTTTGTGTTTACGAGTAAACTGGTCGACGGAAGGTTTCCTGATTATAATCGAGTTGTGCCAAAAGAGACTAATAAAGGCTTAATTGTGTATCGCGACATTATAAAAGGAGCGTTGTCGCGAGCAATGATCCTTACAAATGAAAAATTTAAAGGTGTTCGCTTAAGTCTAAGTGCGGGTGAATTAAAAATAACTGCTGATAACCCTGAGCAAGAGCACGCGGAAGAGATTATAGATGTTGAATATCAGGGTGATGATCTAGAAATTGGTTTTAACGTGGCTTATTTAATAGATGTATTAAATGCTGTTGATACTGATATGGTTATTTTCAAATTATTCGACTCAAACACAATGGTCCTTATACACGGTATTAAATTAGTCGATGGTTTGCCTATTGACGAAGATTCTTCGCAGTACGTAATTATGCCGATGCGAATTTAGTTTTTGTGATTTCAGTATCCATAATGTTCATTTAACTTACCAGCATATTTATGTATATCACTAAAGTGCGGTTAGAAAATTTCAGAAATTTCTCAACCGTAGATTTCTCACCTCATGAAAATCTAAATGTTATTTACGGTGACAATGGCGCCGGCAAGTCGAGTTTACTAGAAGCTATTCATGTACTTGGATTCGGTCGTTCATTTAGAACCTCGCGTCCTGATACTTTCATAAATGATAAAGAAATTCGCGCGGCTGGTTTTTGTCAGTTTACAATTAATAATGACTCTTTTAAGTTAGGGTTTACACGCTCAAAAGCTGAAGGTTATTTATTTAGTGTAGACGGGCAGAAGACGAAAAAAATAGCTGATATAGTGCGCTTACTCCCTGTTCAGATTTTTACGCCTCAAAGTAGTGACCTCATTTTAGGCGCTCCCTTAGGTCGGCGTCGTTATTTAGATTGGTTGTTGTTCCACGTGGAACAACAGTTTCAGAGCCTGAGCGGGCGATATACAAACTGTTTGAGCCAGCGCAATGCCTTACTTAAGCAGTTTGATTATTCACAGGCCAAAGCATTTAAAAAACAGGATGTATGGCTTAAGCAGCTAGCCGAACTCGGCGAATCTATAAGTTCACTAAGAGAAACTTACGTTTCTCGCTTAAATAGCGAAATAAGTGCCTTATATTCGAAATTTTCACCTGAGTTAGACGTAGTATTAAGGTATACTAACGGCTGGGAAAAAGGCAACTCTTTAGAAGAGTCACTGTCTAAAAAAGTTGACCGGGATATATTTAGAGGCTCAACCTCAAGTGGACCCCACAAAGCTGATTTGCAGTTTATTGTTGATGATAAGAATGCAGCTGAATTTATGTCAAGGGGCCAACTGAGATTGTTAGTATCACTGTTACTTTTAGCAGAAGTTAAAGTGCTTAAAGAGTTAACGGGTAAGCAGAGTATTTTTTTGGTGGACGATATTACCGCAGAATTAGACGCAGCAACAAGAGAAAAGTTTATTACCACCGTGTTGGAGCAAAACACCCAGGTATTTGTGACAACCATTGAGAAGAATCAAATGTCATTTATACAAACTTATAACAAAAAAAAAGTGTTCCACGTGAAACATAACCACGTGATAGAGGAGTAGAAATGTCTGAGCAAAACTATGATTCATCCAGTATAAAAGTATTAAAGGGCCTAGACGCTGTAAGAAAAAGACCAGGCATGTATATTGGTGATACAGATGATGGCACTGGTTTGCATCACATGGTTTTTGAAGTAGTGGATAACTCTATCGATGAAGCGCTAGCAGGACATTGTAGTGAAATCTTAGTAAAAATACATTCAGATAATTCAATCACAGTTAGTGACGATGGTCGTGGTATTCCTACTGAAATTCATGAAGAAGGTATTTCAGCCGCAGAAGTTATTATGACAGTTCTTCATGCCGGCGGTAAGTTTGATGATAATTCTTATAAAGTGTCTGGCGGTCTGCACGGTGTAGGGGTGTCAGTGGTAAATGCTTTATCTAAAAAATTATTACTAACTATTTACCGTCAAGGTGAACGATTCGAGCAAGAATATCAACGTGGCGTGCCAATGGCGCCAATTGCTCCGACTGCAAAAACAGATAAAAAGGGTACAAAAATTCGTTTTTGGCCCAACGAAGAAACATTTACCAATGTTGTATATCACTTTGATATATTAGCAAAGCGTATCCGCGAACTTTCTTTTTTGAATTCAGGTGTATCTATTACCCTGGAAGATGAGCGTGATGGACGTAAAGAAAAGTTCCATTACGAGGGTGGTATTAGAGCTTTTGTAGAATATCTAAATACCAATAAAAACGTCGTTCATAGTAAGGCGTTCTACTTTACGCACGAAAGAGATGATGGCGTGACGGTAGAAGTAGCAATGCAATGGAACGACGGCTTCCAAGAAAACGTATTTTGTTTTACTAACAACATCCCACAGCGCGACGGTGGAACTCACTTAGCAGGTTTTAGAGGTGCACTAACCCGCACCCTAAATACTTATATGGAAGCAGAGGGTTACAATAAGAAAAACAAGACGAGTGCAAGTGGAGACGATGCAAGAGAAGGCTTAACCGCTGTTATATCAGTAAAAGTACCTGACCCTAAATTTTCATCACAAACAAAAGATAAACTGGTGAGCTCTGAGGTAAAGACTGCGGTTGAATCGTCTATGAATGAGAAGCTAGTTGAATTCTTACAAGAAAATCCAAGCGATGCGCGCACCATTTTAAACAAAATTATTGACGCGGCTCGCGCAAGAGAAGCGGCACGAAAAGCACGCGACATGACCCGCAGAAAAGGTGCTCTAGATTTAGCTGGCTTACCGGGCAAATTAGCGGACTGCCAAGAAAAAGATCCTGCACTTTCAGAAATATATATAGTGGAGGGTGATTCTGCAGGCGGTTCAGCTAAACAAGGTCGTAACAGAAAAAATCAGGCGATTTTACCTCTAAAAGGTAAAATTCTGAACGTTGAGAAAGCACGCTTTGATAAAATGCTGTCATCTCAAGAAGTCGCCACGTTAATTACAGCATTAGGCTGTGGCATTGGCCGAGATGAATATAACCCAGATAAACTACGCTATCACAGCATTATTATAATGACCGATGCAGACGTAGATGGTTCCCACATAAGAACTCTGTTATTGACCTTCTTTTTCCGTCAAATGCCTGAAATGATAGAGCGTGGTCATATATTTATTGCTCAGCCGCCCCTGTATAAAATAAAGAAAGGCAAACAAGAACAATATCTTAAGGACGATGACGCACTTATTAAGCTACTAACCAATATTGCAGTAGAAGGTGCATCACTACATGTGAGTACCGATGCACCAGCAATTCAAGGTGTCGCGCTTGAAAGAATGGTGACTTTGTATCAAAACACTACAATAATGATTGAGCGCATGCACAGAAGAATGCCGCAGTCGCTGCTGACACAGCTTTTATATTCACCTCCCTTAACACAGGAGATACTAAAGGACAAAGCTTCACTGAATGAGATTGGTGAACAATTAGTGGCACAACTTACGGTTAGTGAAGGTGATTCTAGAAGCTTTATTCATTCTGTCGAGTTAACAGAGGATGGTCTCAACGATTTAATTATAACCATGCGTCAGCACGGAATAGATTACCATTACCACATTAGCAGTGATTTTGTTGCTTCTCCTGAATACGAAAAAATCCGTAGGTTGAATGAAACTATAAATAACCTGATGGAGGAGGGAGCTTATATAAAACGTGGTGAAAAAACATTAGCCGTTACTGAGTTTAAAGATGCTCTAGAATGGCTAATGGCAGAAGCTAAACGCGGTCAATACATTCAGCGCTACAAGGGTCTAGGTGAAATGAATCCGTCACAGCTGTGGGAGACAACAATGGATCCTGATTATCGCCGCATGCTACAAGTAACCATAGAAGACGCAGTAAGCGCCGATATATTGTTCTCAACGCTAATGGGCGATCACGTTGAACCACGCAGAGTATTTATTGAAACGAATGCACTTAACGTAGAGAATCTAGATGTGTAGTTAGTTTGTGCAATCACATTAGCTTTGCCAAAAGATCTCGTGTAATTGCTAAATTTTCCCATTGTTACTTCCAGAAGGTGCTCATATCGAGCACCTTTTTAACAGTCTATTTTGAATCGGGATGACACTTTAACGCGCGTTTTGATCAAACAGATAAGCGTGGCAAACAATCCATACTCGATTTCGCCAAGAGCGCATTCAGGCAAATCTGAAGCTTTCAAAAGAGAGACTCTACATTCTACATAAATCCCTTCTTGAATAACATCAGCACGACGATTAAAGAATGCGCTGCAAGGCCTAAGACTTCATATATTCTGCCAAGCACTTGTTGATTCTTATTAATCCAAATTCTGAGCCCGCTGAGAGTCGCAAGTGTCCCAAAAACATGTCTAATTATAAATGCCGGGCGCAGGTCTTATCTAAGTGTCGATTCAAGTAAGCAAACAACGCGTATCACCCACGATCTGATAAAATTCGACAATATCCTAGAAGAAAATTTTACATGCGGAATGAATATTATTTTTTATGGAGTGTTGTTTGGTACGCAGATCTTCTTGCCTGAATAAAAATCAAACAACAGGCTTGACCCATCAATATAAGCTCAATACTGGGTGTAAGCTCTATAGGAAAGCTAAACGCGTACTGCGCTTCAAAGTTTGCTGTAAGATGCTTAACAGAATTATTGCAAATGGAAGCGTTAGCAGACTTCCCTTATGTGATAGTGTGCGTAGTGCATTCAGGCGGCATTAATACAGCCATCGCTAATAACGCTATACACTTTGATGGAAGAAACGAAAACATACGCCAGCAAGAGATGAAGACCTTCAAAAAACAGCCTACAATGACGCCTATTAAAACCGCTAATATTATTGTAAACGGAATACTTAACGACAAAACACGCATATTGATTGAGCTCGATGCAAAGCTTATGGATTGGATAGTACGGATTTTTCCGGCCAAATACAGTATACTAGTGTTAAAACAAATTAAAAAAAGAGGCCTTTAAAATGACTAAACAAGGACGCGAATTTGACATTATTGTGTACGGTGCTACCTCTTTTGTAGGCCAAATTCTAATTGAATATTTAACACACTACACTGCAAAAATAACGGCGCGTTATAACAACGAGGCAATTACTTGGGCCATTGCCGGACGAAACGAAAAAAAGCTCCTTGCGCTCAAAAATAAACATAATATCAATGACATAGCGCACTTTATAGTTGAGGCAAGCAACTTTGAAGGACTTAGTCTACTTTCGCGTAAAACTAAAGTAATAATAACAACAGTAGGACCTTACGCCTTATATGGCGAAATGATGGTAAAAGCCTGTGTAACTAACGGTACAGATTACTGTGATTTAACCGGCGAACCCCAATGGATTAGAGCAATGCTTGATAAATATGAAGAACAGGCTAAAGCTTCGGGTGCGCGTATTATTAATAGCGCGGGTTTTGATTCAATACCTTCCGACATTGGTGTGTATGCGTTACAAAAAATTGCCGTGGAAAAAACAGGCAAACCTGCTGGTCAAATTAAAATGCGTGTTCGAAAAGTGAAAGGCGCAGCATCAGGTGGCACTATTGCTAGCATGCTCAATATATTTAAGGAAGCCAAAGAAAATCCGACACTGCGCAAACTGCTCACAAACCCCTATGCGCTTTGTACATCCGGGCATAGTTATAAAGTCCGCCAAAAAAGTCATAAAAAAGCTGAATTCGACAAAAGTTTAAAGATGTGGACTATGCCATTTGTAATGGCAGCTATAAACGAAAGGATAGTGCATCGCACTAATTCACTGCTAAGTGACCAATACGGCACAGGGTTTAGATATGATGAAGCCATGAGTGCCAAAACGGGTTTTCAAGCGTGGACGTTCACGATTGGGTTAGGAGGTTTCATGCTAGCGGCCAGTGTATCGCCTGTACGCAATTTGATGGCTAAACATGTATTAGCTAAACCCGGCGAAGGACCCAGTGAAGATGAGCAATTAAACGGTATGTTTGATATGCGATTTTATTCACAGCTTGCTAACGGCGAGGAATTAGTGATAAAAGTTGAGGGTGATCGCGATCCTGGCTACGGTTCAACAGCCAAAATGCTAAGTCAAGCAGCGCTATGCTTGGCTAACGACGTACCCGATGTAGCAGGCGGCTTTTGGACGCCGGCAAGTGCACTAAACGACCATTTGATAAAACGCCTAAAAGAACATGCGGGAGTAAGCGTTACACAACTCTAGTCAGGCATGCGTATAATAAGACCGGTGTCGGCGGCTATTTTGCCGTTGCACACCTCTTCAAAAATAGCCTGCATACCATCAAGTCCGTCAACATCAGTCATATTTAACCAATGTCTACTTTTGCTTATCGATACCGCTAAGTATTCACGACTTTTGTGTTCAAATACCTGTGGTCCCCATTCTTGAAGGCGTTTTTGAATTTGCGAAGGAGCAAAAAAGAATTCACTTCGCTCTTTTATAATGTCATCGCTTTTGCCGCGTTCTTGTCTGTGGGTGACGCCCACGTTCGAACAAAACTTCATGTTATCGCCAAGGTGCTTATGTAGCGCGCTCAAAACCTTTACATTGCCCGACATATCCACAATAAGAGTGGAAATAGTATTGTCTATTTTCGCAATGTCGTCGTAGCTTAACACGGCATCGTAAACGGCCATGTTATTTACCATATCAACGTTGCTGGTCGACGTTAGCGCAACTAACGAGGGTGTTCTGCTGTTATCATCAGATTGCGTGCTCGCATAATGTTGCATACCGTAGGCCAAGCCTGTGCTCGTTTTACTCGAGGCACTGAGCATGACTAGCTGTTTGGCGGTAAACCAACTATTTTCTTGAAAGTAATCAAATAAGGCAAACGATGTTATATGCAAGGGGAAAAACAACATGCGGTCATCTTCATCGGCTTTGTTGTAAGCAGTCTCAAATACTACCCTGCGATATACATTGTATGCGACGGGCAACTGACTTCTATGGCTACTAGCATCGAACCAGCTAGTTTTACCTACTTTTATTGGGCTTAGAATTAAATGAGATGCAGGCGGAAAGTAGCCGAATACTCGTTCGCCAACGGGTACCTCGGTACAATTTGACTTCACTACATCAGCAAAGCCCCATACAGGCAGTATTCCCCAACCGACTATGTCTAAGGTGTCGCCCTTAAAATTAAGTGAATGCGGCGGGAAGAACTGCCAATAACCTATTAGTTCACCAACAACTGCGTAGGTAATGTTGTTCGCGGTAAGGGCAAACTTGTCAATTTTAACCAACACTTGACCCGTTTGTAAGACCTGGGCACTTAAGTCATTATCAATGATGCGTGACTTGGTAATGTTGTCTTTTTGTATTTGAAATTCACTCAAGGTGGCGTCCTTAATGTCTATTATTAATATTCAATCCATTTTTTCTATTACAAGTTTAGGTTCACTGTTGTTATAAATATCTAAAATAAATCGATACATGGCGGTTTGGGCGGGTGTGAATTTAAGGTTAAGTGAGTCGCTTGTGCACATCAACTCAACTGCTTTGTTCAGTTCTATAGGCACTGCGTCGAATTCACTGCCGCAGTTTAAAGGCATGCTCCAGCTATTGTCTGCTACTTTAAAGTCGTAAGGTTGTCCATCTGCAATAAGCTCTATAGACACTGCATAACTACCGTTGCTACTTTGCACTAGCTTAAAAGCTTCATCTACTTCCCACCAGTTAAATACGCCGCGCAAATACATATTTGAATAATCTTTTTGCTCTGCTTGTTCAAGAAAGTCAGAAGAGCCTGATGAAACACAGCCTGTCAGCACCTGAAGGGCTATAAGTACCGCGGTGAATTTTATTAATCTTGCATACATTACAGTTGTTTTCTCATTATTTAAAAGTTTAATACCGAAATGTCGGCAACCGATAAGAACTGCTTACGAATATGCGAAATCAGCGCAATGCGATTCGCTTTAACGGCTTCATTGTCAGCCATAATCATGACCTTATCAAAGAAATCGTCTAGGCTAGTTTTGAGCGACGAAAGCTGGGTGAGTACTTCGGTGTAGTTACTTTGCTCAACAAGCTGCGGTAAATTTTCCATAACGGCTGCATAGTTCGCATATAAAGCCCGTTCTTCTTGTTCTTCAAACAATGTTTGGTTTATGTTTGCAATGTTATCCAAATTTATGCCGTTCTTATCCAGAATATTAGCTACTCGCTTGTTTGCTTTTACCAAGCTTTCAGCAACATCGGTCTTTGCAAATTCTGTTACCGCCATTACACGTTGGTTAATATCGCTAAGGGACTGCTTGGTCTCGCTTGACAGTACCGAGCTTACAATGTCGGCGTTAATGTTTAAGTCGGCGTAAAAAGGTTTTAGACGGTCAAGTAGAAACGCTACCACTTGTGCTTCAACCTTTTTATTACTGAGCTTATTACCAAATAAGCCAGCCACTTTGCTCACAATTTCGCTTAAGCTTACATTAATATTAAACGACAGAAGGATGCGTAAGATACCAATGGCGCTTCTGCGTAATGCGAAGGGGTCTTTGTCACCTTTTGGTAATTTGTTTATGCCAAAAATACCCACTAAGGTATCCAATTTCTCAGCTAATGACACTAGCATGCCTGCAGTGGTTTGAGGAAGTTCGTCGCCAGCAAAACGAGGCAAGTATTGTTCTTTAATCGCGTTGGCTACATTTTCATTTTCACCATCGTGCAAGGCATAGTAGTAGCCCATCACCCCTTGAACACTCGGAAATTCCATGACCATATTGCTGACTAGATCAGCTTTGGCTAAGGTAGCAGCGCGCGCAGCATCGTTGAGGTCTTGCTCACTAGCGTGAATAAGTGCGCCAATGGCTTGCGTTATTTGCATTACACGAGCAGATTTCTCAGCCACTGTTCCCAGTTCTTTTTGAAACAAAATAGTGTTTAGCTTACGGGCTTTATCTGCAAGCGTGGTTTTTTTATCCGCATCAAAAAAGAACTTTGCATCTGACAGCCTTGGGCGAATAACTTTTTCGTTACCCGCCACAATTTGCGCAGGATCTTTGCTTTCAATGTTGGACACAAACAGGAAAATAGACGACAGTTGACCTTTTGTATCTAGCAAAGGTACATATTTTTGGTCGTCCTTCATTGTATATATTAAAGCTTCTTTGGGTACCTCTAAAAAAGCGGGTTCAAATTCAGCTTGAAGTACCACAGGCCACTCCACTAATGACGATATTTCCTCAAGTAGCGCATTATCGTAATCCGGTGTTAAGTTTAATGCAGTAGATTGCGCAATTAACTGATCTTCAATAGCGCGCATTCTGCTGTTGTAGTCAACTAGCACAAACTGTTGCTTCATTAGTAACACATATTTGTCTGCATGGTCCAAACTGACGACATGATCGCCATGGAATCGGTGCCCTGATACTATGTTGCTAGACTCAAGACCTAGCAGACTTAAGTTAAGCACTTCATGACCATACATTACACACAAAGTGTGCACGGGGCGTATAAATTCAATATCACTGCTTCCCCAGCGCATTGCTTTTGGAATTGGCAGTTGTTTGACTGTCCGCTCCAAGGCGCCTTGTAATAGTGTATCGAGGCTTTGACCCGGCACAAGCGCTTTGTAAACAAGCCATTCTCCCTTATCGGTCTTGAGGCGCTGGGCTTGATTAATTGTAATACCATTGCCTTTGGCCCAGCCTAATGCTGCAGGAGTTGCTTTACCTTCGCTGTCAAAGGCTACAGACACCGCAGGTCCGCGCTTATCTACCTGTTTGTCACTTTGCTTGCGGGCACAATATGTGAATGCTGCGGCTAATCGGCGCGGTGCACCAAATGGAATACACTCTTTAAAGGCAAAGCCTAATTTGTTAAGTTCTTGCGCTAAATTCGCGGCGAAACTATCCGACAATTGTTTGAGAGATTTAGGGGGGAGTTCTTCACAGCCTAATTCAACCAACAAAGTATGTGTTTTTATGTCGGTCATGGTTATAGCTCCTGAGACTTGCACAATGGAAAACCCAAAGCTTCGCGGGTCTCAAAATACATTTGCGCGCAGGCCTTTGCCAGTGTTCTTACGCGTAGAATATAACCTTGGCGCTCAGTTACCGAAATTGCATGGCGAGCATCGAGCATGTTGAATGCGTGCGAGGCTTTCATTACCTGTTCATAAGCAGGCAGGGGAAGCTTTTTCTCAATCAGCAATTTACTGGCCTTTTCACATTCATCAAAGGTGGTGAACATGAAGCCTACATCGGCATATTCGAAATTGTAGGTAGACTGCTCTTTTTCGTTTTGTAAAAAAACATCGCCGTAAGTTACTTTGCCATAAGGTCCTTGCGTCCAGACTAGGTCGTAAATACTGTCAACGCCCTGCATGTACATAGCCAAACGTTCAAGTCCGTAGGTGATTTCTCCGGTAACTGGTTTGCACTCAATGCCGCCAACCTGCTGAAAATAGGTGAACTGTGTAACTTCCATGCCGTTTAGCCAAATTTCCCAGCCTAAACCCCACGCGCCTAAGGTAGGTGACTCCCAGTTATCTTCAACAAAACGAATATCGTGCACTAAAGGGTCAAAACCAAGCATTTTTAATGAGCCTAAATACAGTTCTTGAAGATTGCTCGGAGAGGGCTTCATCATTACTTGGAACTGATAGTAATGCTGTAAACGGTTAGGGTTTTCGCCGTAGCGGCCGTCGTTAGGTCGTCGGCATGGCTGCACATAAGCGCTGTTCATCGGTTCAGGACCCAATGAGCGTAAAAACGTCATAGGGTGAAAGGTGCCAGCACCCACTTCCATATCTAAGGGTTGTATAATGACGCAGCCTTGCTGTGCCCAATAATCTTGTAGTGCCAAAATTAACCCTTGGAAGGTGTTTAAATCGTAGTTTTGCATAGCCTTAACAGTCTTTAGCCTTAGTAGTTGCTTAAATAGTATAAAATAAACGGTGAGTATTATTACGTATAATCGTAGTAATATCGAGGAATACGCGAATATACCGCGATTTGAAACATTCTGCTAAGCAGCAAATGGCCAAATGCAGGCGTAAAAGAGGTGAAACGCGCGAATTGCCGCCGATATTGTTTAGGCGACTTCGAGTTTGCGTAATGCTTCAGTTTCTGTAAGGATTTTACTCTCTAACTGACTTTCGATTTCTTGGCGTTCCTTGTCTTGCTCTCGTCGTTGCGCTTTAGTTAATAAAGAACGTGCTTCGTGAGTTGGATAAGTTTTGACTTTTTCAAACAGTTCGTGGGTGTGTGGAAACTCTTTGGCATAGTCAGGATGCGGAACTACGGGCATGGCTTCAAGAAGTCTACAAATACGAATAACCCCTTCTGATAAATCGCACTGCTGTTGTTGCATCGCAAATGCGATTGTATGAATAGACGACTGCATTGACGCAACGCGTTTCATGCGCACTGCCTGCTGTTTGTCTTGCTGAGATTTCACCTGTGACATTAACCGAAACGCATATACCGCTAATCCGACAATGACAACGACGCCCGCTGTTACTAAAATTATATTTATAGTCATATAAAAAGATTAATCCTTAAAATCATCAATCTTTATTGCGTCTAAATTAGCAAATGGATCATCTTCTTTTTTATTTTCATTAAGCTCATCTTCGCTGTAGTCGTCAACGTCTATGCCCAGTAGTTCGCAAAGTACTCGGTATCGTGCTGTCATTTTGTCAACATAGGCCAGCTCCCAGGAGGTCAAGATCTCTCCCTCTTGTTTTTCGAGCAAACCTTCAAGCTCTTTATCGGCTTCGATCGCGTTTAACTCGGCCTGTGGCGTTTTATATTTTATATTTTCAGTGGCGCTAAGATTAGACGTTATTTTGCCGTGAGTGCTAAGTGGATCTTGACCATCTTTTGCATACTTTGCTAAATCAATAGGCTTTTTACTGCCTGAACGCGGGTCTTGACTGCGTTTTTTGTTAGATGCGAGTATCGCTTCAGCGAGTTGCTGACGGGTACCTGATTTATTACCTGATTTAGTTTTTGGTTTTTCAACCGTGGTGTTTATGCGTGGCACTTTAGACTTTGGTATAGCAATACGGTCTTCAGTTCTAGATTTTTTTCGTGGCATTGTATTCTCGATTTAACACGCCTTAGCATGTTAAGTGATTAGTTGTAAGTTTGAATAGGTTTTCGCTGATTATACCTTACGCCAAGCAATACAACAAAGAATGTGTTCGTTAATGAGTGTGGGTTTTAAACGGACTTTCAAAAGAATAACTAATTATAAGTGCATTGCTTAAAAAACGAACAAGAAAAAAGGCGATAACCGAAGTTATCACCTTTATTGAATGAGCGTCTTAAGACACCTCTCCCGTATTAGCACCTCATGTGCTATGTTCAATGCTACGCTTTCTTTTTATTGTTATTAGCAAGATAGCGAACTTGTTTTCGGTCTTCCCTTACGCATTATTATTTTTTAGTATTACTTAATAAGCTTTAGACTTAACTCTTATGGTCTTTGTCTTGCTTTGCAAGTGAGGTGATAATACCCATATAAATATTATTTACAACATTTTTAACAATAATTTTACAAATAAATTAATAAAGACCTTCTAAATATTGAGAAAGCACAGAAATATCTTCGTCTGTTAGTTTTACCGCTACGCCACGCATCATACCGTTTAAATCATTATGACGCTCCCCTGACCGAAACATTTCAAGCTGCGTTTTAGTGTAGGTAGCGTGTTGGCCACCAATAACGGGAAACCCAGCAAGGTTCATCCCTTTACCATCACCGCCGTGACATGCAATACAAGCTGCAATACCACGTGCAGAGTCGCCGCCGCGGTAAAGTGCTTCACCGCGTGCAATAACATCTTCTGGCGTTTCACCAATTTTTAGATCTTGACTTGAGAAATAAGCAGAAAGATCGTACATGTCTTGCTCACTAAGCATCATCGCTTGACCATTCATAATAGCGTTGTTGCGTCCTTCTTTACCGCCTGTTTGCGATGCGAGCTTAAATTCTTGAAGTTGCTTGACCAAATAACCTTGATGCTGACCGGCTAGTTTTGGATTCATAGGGATAACGCTGTTGCCGTCAGTGCCGTGACATGCTGCGCACACTAACATCTTTGTTTTTCCAGCTTCTGCGTCGCCCTTTGCTTGCACCATAGCGGTGGTGGCTACGAATAAAGCTAAGATTAAACAATATTTTTTCATACTTACGCTCTCTAAAAGTGAGGTTTAACTGATCACCAGTTGTGATAGCCCGATATTTTACACAAATAATGCTCTAAAAAAACATTTCCTTCATAATACTATGGATTTACATCAAACAAATTTATGCTTTAGGTGTAAACTTAACGCCTGTTTAGTCTTTATTTAACTTGTTTTATTACTTATGTCTTATTTTACCCTTGCAAAATTTCTCACCAGTGCTCCTGATATCTCTCACCTCGACCCGTTTAAGGGCGGTGAAGTTGCCTTTGCCGGTCGTTCAAACGCAGGTAAGTCTAGCGCGCTTAATCGCTTAACGCGTCAGAAAAATCTAGCGCGTACCAGTAAAACACCTGGGCGTACTCAATTAATTAATATATTTGAGTTAGACAATGAACGAAGACTTGTTGACCTTCCTGGCTATGGTTACGCAAAAGTCCCCTTAGAGATGAAGCTGAAATGGCAAAAGTCTCTAGGAGAGTATTTGCAAAAACGAGAATGTCTAAAGGGTCTGGTTGTGTTGATGGATATACGACATCCTCTAAAAGATCTTGATCAAGATCTGGTATATTGGGCGGTAAGTGCAAATTTGCCTGTGTTAATCCTTTTGACCAAAGCCGATAAATTGAAATCGGGTAAGCGTAATAGCCAGTTGTTAATGGTGCGTGAAGCCTGTATTGCTTTTAATGGCGATGTTACCGTCAACGTATTTTCATCGCTCAACGGATTAGGTCTTTTGGAGGTTGAAAGCAAAGTATCTCAGTGGCTTCAAATACCAAATAAGTCTGCTGTAAGAGAGTAAACGGTTACCAAGAAAGCTTACAAAATAAGGAATATGCAGAAGGTTAAAAAAAATGCCCCGTTCACACACAAAGCGGGGCAATTCTCAGGGAAAAACAACACACACTACTATGAGCGTCTTGCCATACTAAAAGTTCCCAGATAATTAAAAAATAAAATTAGCATTTGTTCGCACTTACTGCTTTATTGTCAAGGCTGCACTGCACTGCATCGCGCTTTGGCTAACACTACTAGTAAAATCGCTATGACGGCCATACTCTTAAGTGATCTTATTAGTGAGCTTCATCCCAGTTATCGCCAACGCCTGCCTCTACCACTAATGGTACATCAAGTTTTACGCAGTTTTCCATAAGCTTATTTATTTTTTCAACATACTCTGCGACTTTATCTTCTTTAATTTCAAATACTAGTTCATCGTGAACCTGCATTATCATGATAACGTGCGATGGTTCGTCTAAATCTTTTATCCAATCGCTTACCGCAATCATCGCAATTTTAATAATATCGGCTGCGGTGCCCTGCATTGGCGCGTTTATTGCAGCGCGCTCAGCACCTGCTCGGCGTAGGCCATTGGTGGCATTAATGTCAGGCAAATATAAGCGCCGGTTAAATACGGTTGTTACATAGCCCGTTTCTTTTGCGCCTTTACGGGTAGATTCCATGTAGGTCAGCACGCGGGGGTAGCGGTCAAAATATTTATCCATGTAATTTTGAGCATCGTAGCGAGGAATGCCCAATTGTTTGGCTAAACCAAAGGCTGACATGCCGTAAATAAGCCCAAAGTTGATTGCCTTTGCGCTGCGTCTTTGATTATCGGTGACCGCGTCAAGTGATTCACCAAACACCTCTGCGGCGGTTGCTTTGTGCACGTCTAAACCTTTAGAGAACGCGTCTAGCAAGCCTTTATCTTTGCTTAAATGCGCCATAATGCGCAGTTCAATTTGAGAATAATCTGCCGCGACTATTTTATAGCCGCTGCGAGCAACAAAAGCTTGTCTAACCAAGCGACCTTCTGGTGTGCGAATAGGAATATTTTGTAAATTTGGATCGCTTGAAGACAGCCTGCCTGTGGCAGTAACGGCCTGATGATAAGACGTATGCACGCGATTGGTGCGATGGTTGATCATCCGTGGTAGCTTGTCGGTGTAGGTATTTTTAAGTTTGATGAGTCCTCTAAACTGCATAATTAATGCGGGGAGTTCATATTCTAGGGCAAGTTCTTGCAACACTTCTTCTGATGTAGAGGGCGCGCCTTTAGGCGTTTTTTTCTTGACTGGCAGCGCCAGTTTTTCAAACAAAATATGCTGCAGCTGTTTTGTAGAGCCTAAATTGAAACTTTCACCCGCAAGTTCGTGGACTTGGTTTTCAAGCTCCATAATGCGCTTGGCGAGATCTTGGCTTTGTTGTCCAAGCTTTTGCGAATCAATATAAACGCCTGTTTGCTCCATGGTTGCCAAAATACTTGACAGTGGAATTTCTATATCATTGAGTAAATCTGAGAGCCCACTTTGTGCTTCAAGCAATGTTTTGAGCGTCAAATACAAGCGTAGAGTGATGTCGGCGTCTTCAGCGGCATATTTAGCAGCAAGCTCTAGTTCAATTTGATTAAAGGTAAGTTGCTTTGCGCCTTTCCCCGCTATTTCTTCAAAGCCTATGGTTTTGTGGCCCAAATATTTCAGTGATAAACTATCCATATTGTGACGGGTAGCGGTACTGTTTAACACATAGCTTGCCAGCATGGTGTCACACAGTATGCCGTGGAGGTGTATATTGTAGTTTGCCAGTACATTTTTGTCGTACTTGATGTGCTGGCCAATCTTCTTGGGCGCGGTGTCTTCTATTAACGGCTTTAAGACTTGTAACACATAGTCTCGATCAAGCTGCGCAGGTGCGCCTGGGTAATCATGTGCAACGGGAACGTAATAAGCTGAGTCGTCTGCGAAAGCAAATGATAAACCCACTATGTCAGCCTGCATGTAATCAACACTGGTGGTTTCCGTGTCCATGGCGTAAAAGTCGCTGCTGTTTATTTTGTCAACTAATGCGCTTAGGTCTTCCTCGCTAAAAATGGTGTGGTACTGGCTGGTGTCGATAGGCGCGGTGGCAGAAACTTCGCTGCCCGATACTATATTATCGTTGTTGTTTTGTTTGCCGGCCACTTGTTTAAGGGTGTCGGCGTCGCTTACTTCACCTAACCAGCGTTTAAATTCTAATTCAGTAAACATTTCGCGCAGCAGCGGCTTATCCATTTCATCAATGGTAAAAGAAGACAGCTCTAAGTTTAAGGGCAATTCGGTGTCAATAGTGGCAAGTTGATACGAAAGCAAAGCTTGTTCTTTATATTGCTCCATCTTTTTTGCCATGGTTTTAGCGCCGCGAAAGTCGAGCTCAGCAATTTTATCTAAATTTTCATATATAGCTTTCACGCCGCCTATGCCGTTTAACATCGCGACGGCGCTTTTGTCACCTACACCCGGCACACCAGGGATGTTGTCGACTTTGTCACCCTTAAGGCCAAGAAAATCGATAATAAGGTCAGCCGGCACGCCAAACTTTTCAAGCACACCGTCTATATCCATGGTGGTGCGTGTCATGGTGTTAATAAGCGTTACGTGTTTGTCTACTAACTGCGCCATATCTTTGTCACCTGTGCTAATGACGCAAGATATGCCAGCTTGTGACGCTTGTCGAGCTAGCGTGCCAATAACGTCGTCAGCTTCAACGCCAGGCTGCACTATCATGGTAAAACCCATTGCCTTTACTATTTTGTGCAAAGGCGCAATTTGGCCTCTTAGTTCATCGGGCATGGCGGCACGATTGGCTTTATACTCAGGGTAAATGTCATCTCTGAAGGTTTTGCCCTTGGCGTCAAACACCACTACCATATGGGTAGGCTTATAGTCTTTTACCAAAGATCGCAGCATATTAACTACGCCGTAAATCGCGCCGGTATCTGCGCCTTTTGAGTTTGTTAGTGGGGGCATGCCATGAAAAGCTCTAAACAGATAAGAAGAACCATCGACGAGTACCAACGGTGATTCATTGTCATTGTGCATAATAAAGCCTCTGTTTAAAATATAAGATTGTAAGCTATTGAAAGTAATCGTTAAAACGATTAATCTGCTAATTTTTTATGTGGATAACTTTGTGAATAACACATTCTAAGTGCACAGTGGAACTACCTTTTTTATCATAAAAAAAGTACTGGGTAGGATAAGATTTGGAATGAAACGAGCAGGTTATCTGTATTTCCATATTCTTTATTATTGTGTTGCTGTAACTAGCTTGGCTAGTTTCTATCTATTTTGCTTTACTTCATTTTATTTTTTATTACGCTAATTGTTGCGCTTCAAAAAAGTAAACACTAAATGATTTTGCATCACTTACGTAAACAATTTAGCACACATTTTGTTTTTGCCAAGTGAAATTATCGCTTATTTTTTTTATTTAATTTCTTCAATGACTTATAAATAAATATTAGGATTTGGCACTATGTTTGATTAATACTCGTGTATTGTACTATCGCTATTCACCACTTCGGTACGTAAATATAAAGCGTCGCAAAATATATCAAGCAAAGCACTGTAATTATTACGGCAAAGGAATACAATACTGATAAAAGGCAAGAACAGTAACATGTTAAAACGGAGTGCGCAGTAGGTGCAATACGGCACGATCATCAGAATTTTGGGCTTATTGGTTTCACTTTTTAGTGTCACCATGCTGCCACCTGCACTCGTTTCTCTTATATACGGTGACGGCGGTGGCCTTGCCTTTGTAGTTGCGTTTATATTCACCTTAATAACTGGCTTAGCGTTTTGGTACCCTCATCGCCAAGAAAAAGCCGATCTTCGAGCCAAAGAAGGCTTTTTAATTGTGGTGCTGTTTTGGACGGTACTGGCCACCTTTGGCTCTTTGCCATTTGCTTTACTCGACCAACCGCAAATGAGTATTACCGACTCCTTATTTGAATCATTTTCTAGCCTAACCACCACCGGCGCCACCGTTATCGAAGGCTTAGATTTTATGCCAAAAGCGGTATTGTTCTATCGTGCTCAACTACAGTGGCTAGGCGGTATGGGCATTATTGTCTTAGCGGTGGCCATCCTGCCAATTTTGGGGGTAGGCGGAATGCAGCTGTATAGGGCTGAAATTCCAGGTCCAGTTAAAGATTCCAAAATGACACCGCGTATAGCCGACACCGCTAAACACCTTTGGTACATTTACTTGTCGTTAACGGTAGCCTGTAGCTTTGCATACTGGCTAGCTGGAATGAACTTGTTTGATGCCGTTTGCCATGCCTTTAGCACTATAGCAATCGGTGGATTTTCAAATTACGATGCCAATATAGGGCACTTTAATAGTACTGCGGTCAATATTATATGCGTGGTATTTTTATGGATCTCTGCTCTTAATTTCTCATTGCATTACTCTGCAGTAAGTGGCAGAAACATTCGTAATTATTTTAAAGATCCCGAGTGTAAAGCTTTTTTCACCATTCAATTCGTGCTTGTTACCATCTGTTTTTTGGTTTTGGTTAAATATTCTGTTTACGATTCAGCTGAGGTCACACTTGACCAAGCACTGTTTCAAGCCGTATCTATAAGCGCTACCGCCGGGTTTACCACAACAGACTTTTCGGCATGGCCTTCATTTCTACCAATACTGCTTATATTCTCAAGCTTTATCGGTGGCTGTGCGGGCTCAACCGCAGGTGGCTTAAAAGTCATTCGGGTACTACTGCTGTTTATTCAGGGCAAACGTGAAGTAGACAGGCTTATTCACCCAAAAGCGGTGTACTCAGTTAAGCTAGGCGAAAGAGCTATTCCCAGCCGTGTGGTTGAAGCTGTGTGGGGCTTTTTTGCAGCCTATGCGGTGGTGTTCGTGGTTATCATGATAGGACTAATCGGTACCGGGCTTGATAATATTACCGCGTTCTCAGCCACCGCCGCGGCGCTGAATAACCTTGGCCCCGGCTTAGGCTCTGTTGCCGGCACCTATGCTCAGGTCTCAGACGCTGGAAAGTGGCTACTAATGACCGCAATGCTGTTTGGCAGGCTTGAGATATTCTCGCTCCTTGTCTTGTTCTCGCCTGCATTCTGGCGGAGTTAGTGCTCACTAGATGAGCTTGCTGCAAACGTACTAAAAAAACAGCGCGCTAGGCTGAAACAGCTTTTCAACAGCGCCAATAAACTTTTTATCTACTAAAAATAAAATAACGTGGTCGTTCGCCGCAATAACGGTATCACTGTGGGCAATAAGCACTTCGTCGGCGCGCACAACCGCACCAATGGTGGTGCCAGGGGGTAGCTTAATATCCTTAATCTGCTTGCCCACTACTTTTGACGTTTTTTCGTCGCCGTGGGCTATAGCTTCAATTGCCTCGGCCGCGCCGCGCCTAAGTGAATGCACATTCACAATATCGCCGCGGCGAATATGCGTAAGCAGGGCCGAAATGGTTGCCTGCTGCGGCGAGAATGCAATGTCGATATCACCGCCTTGCACTAAATCTACGTAAGCATTACGCTGAATTAGCACCATCGCTTTGGCCGCGCCCATTCGCTTTGCCAGCATCGCCGACATTATATTTGCTTCGTCGTCGTTGGTGACCGCAATAAACGCGTCTACGCGTTCAACGCCTTCTTCACTAAGCAAGCTCGCGTCTGAGGCATCGCCATGAAATACAATGACGTTATCGAGCGTGCTTGACAAATAGTTGGCGCGTTCGCTGTCATATTCAATAAGCTTAACGTTGTGCTTGTCGCCGAGTTTTTTGGCTAAACCGGCGCCTATTAATCCGCCGCCGGCAATCATAATGCGTTTATAGCTGGCTTCTAGTTTTTGTAGTTCACTCATTACTGCGCGAATATGTTTGGTATCGGCAATAAAGAATACTTCGTCGTCGGCTTCTATAACAGTTGAACCTAGAGGGCGAATAGGACGCCCGCGCCGATAAATTGCGGCAACACGCGTATCTACATTTGGCATATGCTCTTTAAGTGCAGACAGTGCATGTCCGACTAATAAGCCGCCGTAGTAAGCCTTTACGGCGACTAAACTTGCTCGTCCGTCGGCAAACTCAACCACCTGAAGTGCACCTGGGTAATCTATCAAGCGCTTTATGGCCGCAGTCACCAATTGCTCTGGGGCAATTAAATGGTCGACCGGTATTTCTTTATGTTGAAACAGCTGTTCTTGATAAATAATGTATTGTTCTGAGCGTACTCTAGCAATTTTAGTGGGCGTTCTGAATAAGCTGTGTGCTACTTGACAGGCCATCATGTTGCTTTCATCGCTATTGGTAACCGCAATAAGCATGTCGGCGTCTTGCGCGCCAGCTTTTTTGAGGATGTCAGGATGCGAACCAATACCACACACTATTTGTATGTCTAAACGGTCTTGTAAATTAGACAGTATATTTTGGTCAGAGTCGATAATCGTAATTTCATTTTTCTCACCCGCTAAATTCTCAGCTAAGGTTCCACCCACTTGGCCTGCACCAATAATAATTATTTTCATATTAGCCTATGTAGTCACGCACTAATTCTACTGATAGCACAGTGCAACTTTGCAATCGTGCTCATGCTTTGCGAAGCTTGGCATAGAAAAAACCGTCCATGTCGTCTTGGCCGGGTAAAATTTGCCAATTGCTCAAGGTTTCATTTTTATGTGTTGTTATGGGTTCGAGTGTAGCGTCATTATGGGTGGCAAGAAAATCTTCAATTTGTTGGATATTTTCTTGCGGCAGTATAGAACAGGTGGCGTACACCAATGTGCCGCCTGACTTTAATGTTTGCCACGCGCTTGCTAGTATTTGTTTTTGTAAGTCTACCAGCACGTTAATATCGTTAGGTTTTCTCAGCCACATTATATCAGGGTGCTTGCGGATAACGCCGGTAGCTGAACAAGGTGCATCTAGTAGAATTCTGTCAAATTTAGGTAAGTCGCTATTTTCGCTCAAGTACGCCGCATTTTGTACAACAAAGCTCAGTCGCTCATTGAAGCGTAAACTGTGGCCTAGGCGTTCAAAGTTTTCATGCACCCGCTGCATACGTTTTTCGTCAGCGTCAAGCATATATAAATGGCCTAGACGTGGCTGGTGTTCTAAAATGCTGGCTGACTTTCCGCCAGGCGCGGCGCAGCAGTCTAAGACGATATCACCTTGTTGCGTATCAAGAATGCGCGCTGCTTGTTGAGCAGCTAAATCTTGTATTGCGAAGTGACCTTCTGCAAATCCAGGAATGCTGAGAATTTCACCCGCATTGCTGATCTTAAGTGTGTTATTTGCAACACGTTCAACGCTGTAATCCGCCCCTTGAAGTTTCGCTTCAAGTTTTGTTAGCGTATTGTTTTGAGTGTTTACTCTTAGCCATAAGGGGGCGCGAGTATGCATTTGTTTCGCAAGCTGCGCAATATCATGGCTTTCGCCGTAGTGTGTAACTAAAGCCTTGTATAACCACTTTGGTAAGCCAAGGTTTATGTGCGCCTGTTGGTGCACTTGTTGCTCAATATTTTCGCGTTGAAAGCGCCGCAGCACAGCGTTTACTAAGCCGCTTAAGGCTATTTCTTTCATTTGTTTGCAGGCGTCAACGGTTTCTGACACAGCGGCGTGCTCTGCGGTGCGCGAATAGGCCAACTGATACATACCCAGCATTAATAAATGCTCAATTATTTTTTGCTGCTTTTTAAGGGGCTTGTTAAGTAACTGCCTAAGCCAGACCTGTAGCTCTGGTAAATTGCGTAAGCAACCATATACCATCTCCTGCAACCAAGCCCGCTCTTGGGGTTTCTCATAGCGGCCGTACGCTATTGGCATCACTTCACTAGCTGAACGACCGTGTTCTAATATTTGGAAAAGCACCCAGCTTGCGTCTGATCGCTTATTAACAGGGTGTTTAATAAACAGTAAGTCTTTACTAGGGGCGGTGCTTTTTAGTGCTTTCACGTCAATGGCTAAGGGGTGCTTCATTGGTCTGAATCCGGCGCTGTGGCAGTTAGTATTTCATCAGCACAAAACAACGAAGCTTGGCCGTTCACAATATCTGCAAGCTCTTGCGCTTTTTTTCCTGCAAGCTGCAGTTTAGTGATAACTATTACATCTTTACCGGTGGCTATTTGCAAGCCATGTCTATCAAAAGAAATAACTTTTCCTGGTGTAAAAGATAAGTGAATGGCATCTTCAACTTCTCGGACATGTGCTTGAAAGACTTTTATTGATTTGCCATGATGCGTGAACCAAGCCACTGGCCACGGGTTAAATGCACGAATATTACGTTCTAGCTGTTGAGCTGGCACTTGCCAATCTAGATACGCTTCTGCTTTGCTTAATTTGGCCGCATAGCTTGCCCGCGTATCATCTTGCTTTATCGCCGAAAGTTGAGTGAATTTGGCCAAACTTTCTACTAAGGCTTTAGGCCCCAAAGAAGCTAGTTTGTCATAAAGTGTCGCGCTGGTATCTTCATTTGCTATATCAATTGTGTGAATTGATAACACATTGCCCGTATCTAAGCCCTCGTCCATTTGCATAATAGTAACGCCTGTTTCTTTATCGCCTGCCCATAGGGCACGTTGAATGGGCGCGGCACCTCGCCACTTTGGCAATATTGAACCATGCACATTAATACAGCCGTGCACAGGTGCGTTGAGTATTTCAGCGGGCAATATAAGCCCATAAGCTACTACTACCATAAGGTCGGCATTTAATGCACGTAGCGCTTCATGCGCCTCTTGTGTTTTAAGCGATGCGGGTTGAAAAACAGGTAAATTGTGCGCTAGGGCGAGGGTCTTAACCGCGCTGCTAGCCACTTTTTTTCCGCGTCCTGCCGGCCTATCGGGCTGCGTGTAAACCGCTATTATTGAATGTTTGGCGTCAAGTAGTGCTTGCAAATGCGAAGCTGCAAAATCGGGTGTACCAGCAAAAATGATGCGCAAAGTAAGTCCTTATGGATCGTAGTGATTAATCTTTTGCGGCCAAGCGCGCTTCTTTTTCAAGTTTTTTCTTAATGCGATCGCGTTTTAAAGGCGATAAATAATCTACAAAAAGCTTTCCCTGCAGATGATCAAGCTCGTGTTGAATACACACTGCTAACAAACCATGGGCTTCAAGCTCAAAGTTTTCGCCCTTTTCGTTTAGCGCCTGTACTTTTACAAACTCGGCTCGATCTACTTTTGCATAATTATCGGGAACCGACAAACAGCCTTCCTCGCTTATGATTGAACCGCTTTTTTCAATAATTTCAGGGTTTATAAACACATAGGGCTCGTTTTGATCGGAAGATACATCCATTACGACTACGCGCTTATGCACGTTAACCTGCGTAGCGGCAAGGCCAATTCCCTTTTCTTCCTTCATTGTTTCAAACATATCTTTTACCAAAGTTTGAATGCTTTTGTCTACCGCTGGCACGTGTTTGGCCACAGTACGCAAGCGTTCATCGGGAAAGGTTAATACTTCTAATGTGGACATAAAAATTACTCTTTGGGTCAGTATCAATATTTATAACATTGGTTCACAATTCGTATCTACCAAATGTCATATTAACTTAACATGCTATGGCAATGGTAGCACGTTGCACTCGCGTTCAATCTT
This sequence comes from Glaciecola punicea ACAM 611, assembly GCF_000252165.1. Lineage (GTDB taxonomy): Bacteria > Pseudomonadota > Gammaproteobacteria > Enterobacterales > Alteromonadaceae > Glaciecola > Glaciecola punicea. The sequence continues at coordinate 9,080 of NZ_BAET01000030.1, read as the reverse complement.
GAGCGCTTGCTTAGGTGTAGAACTTGCGACTAATAACGCAAATTCAAGCTTATTGGGCTTAATTTTATAGGATTTAAACCGATTAACTATTATACAACACTCAATCCAGATATGAATCTGTATTCTTGTAAGGTAATTAAAACATGACACATGGTGCGGCATTAATTGGAACAATAGCACTACTTTTAGCATTAATATGGACTAATGTGAGTTTAGCAATTGCCGACGTCTTAAATATAAAATCGGACGCCCCTAAGGTTTACGTCAAAACCTCTGTGGTGCTAAGCCCACAAAGTCGTGTGACAAATAAAGTTAATCCTATCTCTGTTTTGCCGTGGTCAATGATATCGCCCTTCATAAAAAATGACATTATGATAGATGCCCATCAGTACGCGCTGCTACCAACATTACTGGGTGATAATTTAGGTACCCCACGTTTTACTAACCAAGATTATGTACTAGCGCATAATCTGCCCGACGCTAATGCCTCTTATCAGGTTGTGCGCAAGGTGCGCGAAGTTTTCGACAGTAAGGGTAATAATCTTGGTTTACAAATTAGTCACCTAAGCAACGCTGAAGTGAGTAAGATCTTGTCTGATGAGCGTCAAGTTGTGCGTCTTACCTTAAGTACTTTTGAAGCGAAGCAAGGTGACAAACTAAAGCCGCAAAGTAAGGTAAAGGAGCATGACTTAAGGCTTGCTCCTGCGCAAGATCAGGTCGGTGAAGTTGTGCAAAATATCAATGGTAATTCGCTTATCAGCATGCAAGATGTTGTGATTGTTAATCTGGGTGAAAATCAGGTATCGCCAGGTACCGTGTTTGGCATTTATCAAAAAGGCCCCGATGTAATCAGTAAAGCTGCCCCGCGCTATGCTAAAAAAAGCAGCTTGCTAGATATACTTGCGTCGGGCGAACGCGTTGAACAACCCGCGTTTAAAGTAGGCGAGCTTGTGGTCATTCAAAGCTTTGAAGAGGCTAGCTATGCGTGGGTAATTAAAACTGACACTCATTTAACGGGCGGCGAAATTATTGCGAAGCCTTAGTTAATTGCAACTGATAATAGTTGATTGATGGTTTTATTGTAGTTACGAAGTATTTTACAACGATTAAACAAGCATAATTACAAGCACACTAGTGCATACATATTTATATCACTTTGATGATTCCAAGGAAGGAAAGTCACATGTCTACTTTATTTAATCCCCCTCACACATCACAAAACACCCTCGAGGCTCTCGTGAGCAACTGGCTTAGGCTAAACAATATTCCCCAAATTGGCTATATTCGCCTATCCACCAGCGCGACTAAACTAAGCTGTAGCTTAAGCCAACTATTAACAAAAAGTCACTCGCAGCTAAGCGCAATTGGATGGTCCAGTGAGCAAGTCAACGCTATGTCTATTAACAACAAATCACTTTCAAAACAGAAGGCACAGACCCTAGCGTGGATTTGCGAGTCTGATCAACATCATTTTGTGAGTCTTGAATGTGAAGATTATCCACCCCTGTTAAAACAAATATCACGCCCGCCGCTGTTCTTATTTGTGTCAGGCAACATTGCGCTGCTGTCGCAGCCGCAAATTGCCTTTGTGGGCAGTCGTAAGGCCTCATTTAGTGCTGTGCAGACCACCCACGATCTTATTCAAAATTTAGCAGAACATACTTGTGCACTAAGTGTCAGTGGTCTAGCGCTAGGTATAGACGCTGCCTGTCACCAGGCAAGTTTAGCTAATAATTTACCCACCATAGGTGTACTAGGATGCGGCGTAGATGTGGTGTATCCAAAACGCCATAAACAACTTTACATGGATGTAGCACAAAGTGGTGCGCTTGTGTCTGAGTTTTTATTAGGCACATTTCCAGTCGCAACCATGTTTCCGCGCAGGAATCGCATTATTAGTGGCATGAGTTTAGGCACTGTGGTGGTGGAAGCAAAGATAAAAAGCGGTAGCTTAGTGACCGCCAAATACGCCATTGAACAAAATAGGGAAGTGTTTGCAATACCTAACAATGTTAATAATCCGAATGCGCATGGCTGTCACTGGTTAATCAAACAAGGCGCAAAACTTACCGAAGATATTCAAGATATATTGGATGAGATTCCTAGCATTGCCAAACAACCGAAAAAAGCCGACAATAAAACACATGAGGACTTGGCATCTGATCTATTGTTAGATAGTGTTGATTATGTTGCAACCTCAATAGATAGTATTGTTATGCTCACGGCTATGCCCCTCAACGAGGTCTTACTTCAGCTCTTGGAGTACGAACTGCGAGGGCTTATCACCTCAACTGCGCAAGGCTATGTCAAATTGAAAGCGAAGTAAATGCTCAACATGCTACAAAAATAAGAGAAACCTTATGAATAAAAGCGCGAATGTCTAAAAAAAAAGACGTTATATTTCCAGAGCACTCTTCACATCAGGCTAACCAGGTTGCATATGGTGATTGTCCAAAGTGTAGCGCGCCTTTGCAGCTAAAGCATGTTGGTAAATCAAGCTTTTTGGGCTGTACTACATACCCGTCATGTGATTATTCTAAATCGCTTACTAGCACCGAAGTGAGCACCTTAAAAGTAATGCAGGATAGTCATTGCCCGCAGTGCAATGAGCCGCTTGCGGTTAAAAAAGGCCGCTATGGTATGTTTATAGGCTGTACAAACTTTCCAAGTTGTCACTTTATTTCGACTAATCAACAAAAGCAGATTCAGGCACAATACAATTCTGTAGCTTGCCCTAGCTGTAAAAAAGGCATGATACAAAAAAGACAGAATCGATTTGGAAAGTTCTTCTATGCCTGCGATAATTATCCAAAGTGTAAGTACCTGCTAAACAACGAGCCTGTCGATAAATCGTGCCCACAGTGTAATGCCAATATTATGCTGGTAAAAACCAAGGGTGAAAAAATACTTTTATGTGCCAATGCAGATTGTGCGCACCTTATAGATGAAAGCGAATAAATGACAACACAACTATTAAAACAAGATGTGCTACAAACACTAAGTACTTGGTACGCTAACGGCCAAGTATTTGCTTATCCAACCGAAGCGGTATTTGGATTAGGCTGCGACCCACTTAATAAAGAGGCGGTATATAAAATATTGTCACTTAAAAGCCGTGAAGTGGAAAAAGGCATGATATTGATTGCCAGCGAGTTTTCGCAAATAGCGCCTTATGTGCTGTTTGACACACTTGATCAAAGCGCACAAAGTCAAATCCTGGCAACATGGCCTGGGCCTGTTACTTGGTTACTACCGAAGTCGCCGAAAACACCCGACTGGATAAGCGGCGATTCTGCTATGCTTGCCGTGCGTATTAGTCGTCATCCGCTGGTGGTGCAAATGTGTCAGCATTTGGGCAAGCCCCTGGTCTCTACCAGCGCGAATCCTGCAGGTGAAATGCCGGCGAAGAGCGAACAGGAAGTGCGTGACTATTTTGGCAAGGACTTGCCTGTAGTTGCTGGGGCCTTAGGCGAACAAACATCACCGAGTAAAATTTTTCACAGTTTAACCATGGAAACCATACGTGCATGAGCGATACGAATCCTACACCATCTCCTAGTGCAAGCGATATTGTCACGCAAGCTCAAATAGACAGTGTTAAAGCCTTTCTACTGAATTTGCAAGAAAGCATTTGCGATACGCTTTGTTTAGCTGATGGTAGCGGGTCTTTTGTACAAGACGAGTGGGAACGAGAAGAAGGCGGCGGCGGCCGTTCGCGGGTGATGCGCAGCGGCAGTGTCATTGAGCAAGGCGGCGTTAACTTTTCGCATGTGCATGGGAATCAAATGCCACCTTCTGCCACCGCGGCAAGGCCTGAACTCGCCGGTCGCAGTTTTCAGGCCATGGGAGTGTCTCTCGTTATTCATCCTAACAACCCCTATGTGCCCACGAGCCATGCTAACGTACGTTTTTTTGTGGCGCAAAAAGAAGGTGAACCTTCTATATGGTGGTTTGGGGGAGGCTTTGACTTAACGCCTTCTTATGTGTTTACCGATGACGCTAAGCATTGGCATAAAGTATCGTGTGATGTATGTGCACCGTTTGGTGACGAGGTATATGGGAAATATAAAAAGTGGTGCGATGATTACTTTTTCTTAAAACACAGAAATGAGACCCGTGGCGTGGGCGGTTTGTTCTTTGACGATTTAAACAAATGGGGTTTCGATAAGTCATTTTCCTTTATGCAAGGCGTGGGTAACGGGTTTTTAGACGCCTATATCCCTATCGTAGAAAAACGTAAGAACACACCCTTTACAGAAAGAGAGCGTCAGTTTCAATTATACAGACGCGGCCGCTACGTTGAGTTTAACCTAGTATACGATAGAGGCACTTTGTTTGGCTTGCAAACCGGCGGGCGCACTGAGTCAATTCTCATGTCTTTACCACCGCTTACTCGGTGGGAATATAATTATCAACCGTCGCCAGAGTCGCCTGAAGGGAAAATTCAACAGTATCTTAAACCGATAGACTGGCTTAATTTGTAAGCTTTTTTGTGAACAAACGTGACTTTTGTATATAAGTAGTTGATAGGAGCGTCAAGTATGATGTCGAAAAGGCTTAAACACCTAATTCACACACTGCCTAAAGCAGAACTACACTTGCATATAGAGGGCAGTTTAGAGCCTCAGTTAATGTGGGATTTAGCGCAAAAGCATAATATAGCATTGCCGTTTGCGAATGTTGAAGCCATACAAAGTGCTTATCAATTTGAGAATCTGCAGAATTTTCTGGATTTATACTACCAAGGTGCCGATGTATTGCGCGACGAAGACGATTTTTTTGCGCTTATGTGGGCGTATTTATGCAAATGCTATGAACAAAATATTGTGCATACTGAGATTATGTTTGATCCCCAAACTCACACGCAACGAGGTATCGATTACGCTGTGTTTATGCCAGGGTTCGCGCGCGCTATCCAAAAAGCTAAGGCCGAATTTGGCATGTCGGTATATCTTATTTTGTCATTCTTACGTCACCTTAGTGAGTTAAGCGCTCTTGAAGCTTTAGCAGATGCGCGTCCATATTATTCAATGATAACGGCGGTAGGCTTAGACAGCTCTGAGTTAGGTAATCCACCGTCTAAATTTACACATGTGTTTGCCCAAGCTAAAGAACTGGGTTTTAAGTTAGTTGCGCATGCGGGTGAAGAAGGCCCCCCTGAATATGTATGGGAGGCGCTTGAATTACTAAGAGTTGATCGCATAGATCACGGTGTTCGCAGTATTGAAGACTCAAGCCTAATGGCTTATTTAAAAGAGCAGCAGATTCCCTTAACAGTCTGCCCACTTAGCAACCTCAAACTGCGCGTGGTGAATGAAATGTCGCAGCATAACATAATCCAGTTGCTTGATGATGGTTTGCTGGTAACTGTTAACTCTGATGACCCTTCCTATTTTGGCGGCTACTTAGACGACAATTTCCATGCGCTTGCTCATCATTTATCCCTATCTGAACAAGCGTTAGCGCAGCTAGTGTGCAACAGCTTTACGGCGAGTTTTTTACCTGAATCTCAAAAGCAGCACTGGCTAGCTCAAATACGGGCATTGACTGCTACCGACTGACATTTGCTTATTTGCAATATGCTCTATTTTACTTGATATAGATCAATGAATTAAGCGATTTTATTGCAGGTCGTTAACATCTATTAATCTACATCAATATTTTTATTTCCACGCACTTTACTATATGACGCAAGATTTTTGGTTTCCCCTTTAATTAATATAGTGAGCACGTAATGAAAAAAACTATACTTTGCACTGCCCTTGTTTCTGCTCTAGCGTTATCTAGCGTAAATGCGTTCGCCCATGAAGCCGGCGATATTCTATTTCGTGCCGGTTTCACAACCGTTGCACCAGATGATTCAAGCACTAATATTTTGGTTGGCGGCGATAACTTTCAAATTGGTGAAGCTGTGGTTGGCGGCGTTAGCGTTGACGACAACACACAGCTTGGCCTAAACGTTGCGTACTTCTTAAGCGACAGCTGGAATATAGAAGTATTAGCTGCTACCCCTTTCTCTCATAAAATAGACTTAGCCAGTGGTGGAAACTTGGGGAAAACTAAACATTTACCCCCGACGATAACCGCGAACTATTTCTTCAATCATGGAAGCGCTGCGTTTCAGCCCTACGTTGGTCTTGGCGTAAACTACACGATCTTTTTTGATGAAGATTTCAATACCACTAGCGCAGAGTCCATAAACGGCGCGATTGGCGCTACTATTTCTGATTTAAGTTTGGATAACTCATTTGGCTTAGCGGCGCAAATTGGCGCTGATTATAAAATTGCTGACGGTATTTTCTTAAATGCGTCGGTGCGCTATATTGGCCTTGAAACTGACGCTAGCTTTAAAGTAAATGGCGCAGATTTGGGTTCAATTGAGTCAGTTGACATCAATCCGTTTGTTTACACCATTTCAGTTGGCTACAAGTTTTAACTAAAACAAGTAGAAGTAAAACTAGTTATAGGGCCTCGCATTCATCGCGGGGCTTTTTACCTTTAGGAATGTCTCGTGTTTTTGAGTATCATTAGACATGACTCATTTTTAAGGACTATCACTTGTCGACATATCCCGCAATTGCCTGTGTATTTGGAAACCCAATAGAGCAAAGTAAATCACCTATTATTCATTCTATGTTTGCTAGTCAATTCAATCTTCCTTTACAATATCAAAAGCGCTTAGCACCAAGTGATGGTTTTGCTTTATCGGCTGATCAGTTCTTTGCCGACATATCTTGTATTGGTGCTAACGTGACCATGCCTTTTAAGCTTGACGCATTGCAGTGGGTAGACACATTGTCATCTCAAGCTAAGCGAGCAGGAGCGGTTAACACGATTATAAGGCAAAATAACGGCTTTACAGGTGACAATACCGATGGTGTAGGATTGGTCAATGACCTGCATCAACATAATATTGCTGTAAATAAAGCAAACATATTGATGATTGGTGCCGGTGGTGCAGCGAAGGGCGCAATACCGGCGTTGCTTGATGCCGGTATTAACAGCATTGCAATTTATAATAGAAGTGTAGATAAAGCGCAAGCGTTAGTCAGACATACTAACCGCTATGCAAACTCAAAAGCGAGACTATACGACAGTGCCAGTATGCAGGCATTTGATATTGTCATAAATGCAACGTCCTTGAGTCTGCAAAATGAACTACCCGATTTACCTGATAGTGTTTTTGCCAACCAACCAAGTGTTTACGACATGGTCTATCTTAATAAGCCCACAGTGTTTATGCAAAAAGCGACTAGTTTGGGCTGCACAATGGTTGTTGATGGTTTAGGGATGCTAGTTAACCAAGCGGCGCAAAGTTTTTACCTGTGGTTTGGTCAGAGGCCCTCTTGTGAGCCTGTTTACCTTCATTTGCGCGATTTGAATAAGTGACCAAAGGACCAATAATCACGTCTGTGTCAGTAAAATTGCGCCGGGGCACCAGTTAAGACTAGCGATGTATCTAAGCTTCGTCCATATATTCGTTTTTAAGCATCACATAGTTATTTGCCGATTCTGTCAAAAACGTTTTTTCATGATCATGCAGCGCACGTTTTTTAATGGCTGGGTTGCCAACGTATAAAAATCCGCTCTCCAGTCGCTTGTTTGGCGTAACTAAGGCACCGGCGCCAATAAATACGTCATCTTCCACTACCACGCCATCCATTACAATTGCGCCCATGCCAACCAATACGCGATTGCCAATAACGCAGCCATGTAGCATGCATTTATGGCCCACGGTTACATCGTCTCCAATGATTAAGGGATAACCGTTTGCATTTTTCTTAGTGGGGCGGCTTACGTGCAATACGCTACCGTCTTGAATGTTACTGCGCGCGCCTATGCGAATAACGTTAACGTCGCCGCGTGCAGCAACTAAAGGCCAAATGCTGCTGTCGCTGCCAAGGTGTATATCACCTGCTAGTAGTGCGGTAGTGTCTATATAGACACTGTTATCAAACGTGGGTCTAATTTTCTTAAATGCAGTAATTGGCATGGATCGTCTCGGTAAATTAAAAAAATGATTAGTATTATTCAGCGCGATGACTTTTAAAATGCGTAGTTGTACCGCAATAATTAGGTACTTTTCAAGAAAAAGCCAACCAAACCCCGATGAGTACTAACAAACCACCGCCAATTCGATTTACCCACTGGGCCTTGTCGCTTTTATTCAAAAGCTGTCTTAGCCATTTGCCGCCGTTGGCGTAAAGTAGCATGCAAATTAATTCGCTTATCATAATAATAAATACTAACACTAGGAGTTGAATAGGCAATGGTTTTGCAATATCTAAGAAGGGGGGAAGCAATGAAATCATAAAAGCCCATCCCTTCGGATTGGCTACAGCAGTAACAAACCCTTGCGTGGTAAGTTTTATGGGGGTAATACTACTTAGGGGAATAGCAGTATCAAGCTCTACGTAAATTTTACTTATCCACATTTTAATCCCTAAATAAGTAAGGTATAGACCACCTACCACCTTAAATATAGTGAAGGCTGTGGGATATTGAATCATTATGCTAGCAACACCAATTACTGCAAGTATTGCCACGAGGGCAACACCAATTACCTCGCCCGCCATCATGTAGAGTGTTTTTTTTACCCCTATTGTCATGCCTAAAGTCATCGCCAAGCTCATACACATGCCAGGCGTGAGTGAGATTAGAAAGAATGTAGGAATGAAAATCACTAAAACCGTAAAGTCTGGCATAAAGGCTATTTTTCTTCTTAAAGGGTGTTAAACCCAAGTATTATAGATGGTAGACCGTAATATTAATGGATTCTTAAGAATCGTCAACACAACTTATACCGTGCTATATGTAGCGTATTTGTTAAAAGAGAACCATATTTTAAGCGATTCGATGCAAAAGTAATCAAATGAATATAAAAAATCACTTAATTTAAAAATTGGCTTGTACATATAATTTATCTATGTAAAATGCGCCTCTCGCTTCGGGGAGACAAGGAAAAGCTTAGAGAGTATAGGCTAAACCAGTTGCCTGAAGTGTCAATATTTATGTGTTGTTTAGACGACGCGATGTAAGATTTTGAAGCATGTATTTGTAACAACAAACTTCAAGAAAAT
>NZ_BAET01000031.1 GCF_000252165.1 Glaciecola punicea ACAM 611 | reverse complement strand
AACTACTCTGAAATAAAAAAGCCGCTATATTAGCGGCTTTTTTGTGTCAAGTATTTATCACAGGAATTAGCTAAGACGACAACAAGTATGACAGCGGGGGGAATTCGGTTCAAACACCTTATTTTCTGTTTGGTCATTTCTAAACACTCAGTCTATAATGAGGGATCATTATACAATTTGGGTCCCTAATATGACTGACAACACGGCACCACCAGCGTTACCAGATCGCCTTTCAAGTAATTCTCGCAGTCCATTTTACATTGCAGAAATTTTCGAACATAACATTGGTATTCGCTTAAACAGCAAAGAACTTACCAACGTTGAAGAATATTGTATAAGCCAAGGTTGGGTGAAAATACCGTCTCCCAAATCCTTAGATCGCCGAGGTCAACCGCTGCTAATGTCGCGAAAAGGAAGCGTTGAAGCCTTTTATAAGTGATTATATTCACTCGTCCTCAATCAAAGATTCCGACACTCTCAATGAGCTTGTAGCTATGCTCACTTCTATAAAAAAACATATTAACCCTAGCGCGAGAAGCGCTAGGGTTGCAATAAAACTGCCGACAATCCAGCCTGTAATGACGGTGGCAAAGTAGCCCTGAATTACCAGCAAAAATATGTTAATACACACCAGTACCGCCGCGCCACATAGCAAGTTTATCGACCAATTAGCCCATTTCATTCTGCGTGAAAGCGCTTTTAATTCTTTTACGCGCTTGTGCTGGTAGTTCGCGGCCTCGGGCAAATCAAACCACCTTACCCTATCTACTATTCTTGCTAAACGACTCGTTAACGAGTTTAATAATGTACCTATGCCTACAATTAAAAAAACAGGTGTAAGTGCTTGCTGTATTAGTAATATAGCGCTCACTGGTTCTTGCAAAATGCAATGCTCCTAATATTGAATGTTGAAGAATTAACAGGGCATCAGTTCGATACTGAGTATAAATGCCATTGCTATGTTTACAAAGCATACAAGCTTAGTGCGTATTTGGTCAACTTAAGCATTTTTATTAATAGAACCAATATTTTTAAACAGAAAATAATTGATAAAGATAGTTAGGTCTTGCTAATCTAAAATATTCTGTATATTTTGAAACTTCGCTATACTCATAATTCTAATATGTGTAAAAGCAATAACAATAACAGCAGTATAAAGGAAACAAAAACAAGAGATTGCTATTGTATTCTTGGAACATTGACGTGAACTTATTTCAAGTTTTTTTTCGTACTTTAGTAATGATTTTAATAGCTATTTACCTATTAGTGTTGGCTTATTTTTTTTAGCCTGCAAACGTTTGGTGTAAATCTTAAGCTTAGGTATGATGTGATTACCTTGAGCGCTTTAGTCATAGCTTATATTTTTATTTTCATGTGTAGGTCGCAATAATAAGCCGCCCATGGTTTGAAAAAGTGGTAAGCTAGTAGCTACTACCGTTAGAGAATTTGTTTTTTATATTATGCTAGTATTAGCCATCTATGTACTAATCGCCTTATTTTTTTCTTTTATATGCTCTGTTGCAGAAGCCGTTATTCTCAGCGTATCTCAAGCTTATATTTCGTTGTTGGAAAAAGACGACAAACCATCGGGCAAGTTGTTAAACAAATTAACAACTAATATCAATAAGCCGCTTTCTGCAATTCTTACCTTAAACACGGTCGCTCATACCATGGGCGCTGCTGGCGCTGGCGCTCAAGCTGCAAAAGTATTTGGCGACGCTTATATTGGTGTTATCTCGGCGGTCCTCACACTGCTAATTCTTGTGTTTTCTGAAATCATTCCCAAAACATTAGGCGCGGTATATTGGAGGAAACTTGCACCTGGAACGGCTTTTTTCCTTAAATATCTCATTATAGCGCTTTATCCATTTGTGTTGATGTCTCAAAAATTGACCAGTGGATTTACAGAAGAAAGCCCCTTAAAAGGCTTGAGTAGAAGTGAACTACTGGCAATGGCTGAATTATCTGAAAAAGAAGGCCAATTGGCGGAACAAGAAGCGCTATTTTTACAAAATTTGTTGCTGCTTCATGAACGCAAAGTAAAAGATGCAATGACCCACCGAACCGTGGTTTTTTCGCTGCCTGAGAAGATGCTCGTGAACGAGTTCGTTGAAAAACATTCGAACATTGCGTTTTCACGGGTGCCTGTTTACGAGAATAATGAAAGTGAGAGTATTACCGGATATATAATGCGTACCGATATATTGCTGGCAATGGCGGCCGGTGATAAGGAAAAGCCTTTATCTGATTATGCGAAGCCTTTGGTAACTTTGCTTGGTGATATGCCGCTTTCAACCACCTTTGATCATTTCTTGAATTCGCGTGTGCACATGCTGTTAGTGGTAGACGAATACGGAGGTTTGGAAGGTATTTTAACCCTTGAGGACTTATTGGAAAGCCTGCTGGGCATTGAAATAGTCGATGAGCGAGACACTACGGTGAGCATGAAAAAGTTAGCTAAAATAATGTGGAAACGACGCGAGAAAAAGATGGTGGCGCAATTTAATACCCACAGTAAAGCAAAAAAGTAAAGTATGAGCGTTGAGCGTACTACATAGGTTTAATTAGTGTTTCTGGGATAGAGTTTTACACCGCTCAAGTCGTCAACTATACATTCCCATGTATACATGGTTTGTTGAAGTTTAATTTTTAATGTTTTTGTGACGGTATCAGTGTCTCGTAAATCGTCGGGTACTTCATAAAGAATGCGCCAGTGATTTAAGGCGCTAGTGGCCGCGGCACAGAGCTGCGCGCGGTTTGCTAATGCGCTGCTGTTGCTCCTAAGAATGCCGTCGGTCTTTTCAAAAAGTTGCTTGAGGTCGGATTGTTCAATATTTGACAGATTTTTAGTAACCTCATAATCCCGGAGAAGTTGAACGAACTCAGGGTTACTTGCGTCAATATCATGTCCTGTCTTTTCAACACAAGCTTGAATAGCACTGACATATCCCATAGTTTCAAAAATGCTAACATGCAAATTTTGAAATAAAGCCTCTCGAGCCACGAGTCTGGGGTCAACAAATTTTGAATCATCCATTTATTATCTCCGTAGTTATTTAAAGTAGTATAGACGACAATTTATGCAGAGCTACTTATCATGATAGTAAGTATATCGTAATCTTGTTTTGAGTTGCATAGTTTATGTCTTCCACTTTGACTTAAGTGCCTTATCAATAGGCAACAAGCGTTTAACGTGGTGCGCACCACTGAGATGGATGATGCTGTTTGCCACTAGATTTCTAATTAATAACTCTTTGAGTCATTTAAGCCACATTTCACTTACTTACAACCGCTCAACAAAATGTTAATATGCATCAGGGCGACTAAGTCACATAATACGTCCGATTGTAAATATTCTTCATTATCGTCAAATAAAGGTACACATGTCTACGACTGAAAAAGCGCTTGATATTCAAGGCTTGGAAAAAACATATGCAGGAGGCGTTAAGGCGCTTAAAGGAATCAACCTTCAAGTTGAGCAGGGCGATTTCTTCGCTTTATTAGGCCCAAATGGCGCAGGTAAATCTACCACCATCGGTATTATTTGCTCACTAGTAAACAAATCATCAGGCACTATAAGTGTGTTTGGGAACGACTCGGTTACTCAAGAAGTTGCTGCTAAGAGCTGCATTGGACTAGTGCCGCAGGAATTTAACTTCAATCAGTTTGAAACGCTTTTACAAATTGTAGTCAATCAAGCAGGGTACTACGGCGTTCCCAGAAAAATAGCCAAAATACGCGCAGAAAAATACTTAAAGCAGTTGGAACTTTGGGACAAACGAAATGCTAACGCGCGCGAATTATCGGGCGGGATGAAGCGCAGACTAATGATAGCAAGAGCGCTGATGCATGAACCTAAAATGCTCATTTTAGATGAACCTACCGCAGGCGTTGATATTGAAGTGCGCCGCTCAATGTGGGCATTTTTAAAAGATATAAACCAGCAGGGTGTCACCATTATTTTGACCACCCATTATTTGGAAGAAGCTGAGATGCTGTGTAGAAATATCGCTATTATCGACAATGGTGTGATTGTTGAAAATACCAGTATGAAAACCTTGCTGTCAACCTTAAACCTCGAAACTTTCGTGTTTGATTTAGCCTCTGGCGCAAAGAATATCAACATTCCAGAATTTGAACACAGGGCTATAGACGATCAGACGCTTGAAGTGGATGTTCCTAAAGACAGTGGACTAAACGTCGTCTTTGAAGAGTTTTCGGCGCGAAAAATAAAAGTTATGAGTATGCGTAATAAGGCCAACCGTCTTGAAGAATTATTTGTGAAACTTGTTAAGGCCAACAATACACCAAGCACAGAGCCGATAGCAAAAGGAGAACCGACGTAATGAACATAGCAGCTAATCGTAATTTTGTAGCGCTTAAAACCATTTGGGTTAAAGAATGCACGCGTTTTTTGCGCATTTGGATACAAACTTTGGTACCACCAGCTATAACAATGTCTTTGTATTTTGTCATATTTGGTAATTTGATTGGTAAACGAATTGGTGAAATGGGCGGGTTTAGCTACATGGAATTTATTGTGCCCGGCCTAATTATGATGTCTGTTATTACCAGTTCATATTCGAACGTGTCGTCCTCATTTTTCAGTGCTAAGTTTCAGCGTAACGTTGAAGAGCTTCTTGTGGCACCCGTGCCTACGTGGGTGGTTATTATGGGCTTTGTAGGGGGAGGTGTTGCTAGAGCACTTATAATAGGAGTGCTTGTGACCTGTGTGTCGATGTTTTTTGTGGATGTAAAAATTCATAGCTTCTTTGTGATAGTGGTTACTTTAGTACTTACCTCGATACTATTCGCCACCGCGGGGCTGATTAACGGTATTTATGCGAAAAATTTTGATGATATTAGTGTAATTCCCACCTTTGTATTAACACCGCTTACGTATTTGGGCGGTGTGTTTTATTCTCTGACTTTACTGCCTGATTTTTGGCAAGTGGTTAGTCAAGCTAATCCCATTGTGTATATGGTAAATGGCTTTCGGTATGGATTTTTAGGGGTATCTGATGTGAATCATTGGACCGCTATTGGCTTGCTAATTGTGTTTAATATTGCGCTGCTGAGTGTGGCTTATCAATTACTCAAAAAAGGCGTGGGAATACGCTCATAATAATCACTCGGAAGCTATCAATATGAAGGCCTCACAGGCTCGTAGTATAAGCACTAACCAAACACAGGTGCATGAAGAGTTACACAAAATACTTGCGAGGCACAAATTAAACGATTTTCAGCGGCCAATTGCCCATCACACCGCCGTGGCGTTTAACGATATGCTGGCTTGGTTGGGCGCGTTTAGCGGCGATCTTATATTAGACGCAGGCTGTGGGGTTGGTGAGAGCACGATTAATATCGCGGCGCAGTATCCAAATACTAAAGTTATTGGGGTCGACAAATCTATAGTACGACTCGACAAGCACAAAAGCTATGCGTTGCAACTAAGTGCTAAAAAAAATAAAACGAGTAGTGAATCTACCCACAGTGTTGGCCCTAACTATCTGCTGCTGCAGGCAGATTTAAACGACTTTTGGCGTTTGCTAGCCACATACATACAAGAAAATAAGCCAATATGGCAAGTGTCAAAGCAGTTTATTTTGTATCCGAATCCATATCCAAAGAAATCTCAAATTGGAAAGCGCTGGCATGGCTCAGCTTTATTTCCTGTTATTGTCAACGTGTCTGCTAACATTGAGCTGCGCTCGAACTGGCGATTGTATTTGGAGGAATGTTTGCTGGGGGCTAAGTATTATGGGCTAGGCGGCAATATAAGTGAGATTAGCATTGACGGCAGTACGCTAGCATATACGCCGTTTGAGCGTAAATACATGGAGTCGAATCAAGCTTGTTTTAAATTAGTCATACGTTCCTCAGGGCGAGATAAAAAGTAACCCTGTCTAAACTTTATACCGCTTGTTATGTGTTGCCATCTTTAATATGTTCAGCAATTAAATAACATCCGCTTTTGTGGCAGAGTGTCAGCGTGCTTTTAATCGCCGCTTATTTTCCCATTGTTTGCTCAAAGCACGTAATTAATGTACCTTTAATTTTAACAGCATGAACACCTTTAGCTATGACGTTTTCCAAGAGCAATAGGCCTCGCTCATCTGAATCATAAGCTGCGTTAACTGGGTATTATTTGCCCAATAGAGAACGCATCTGTCACGGTTTTTGTTTGCATGTTTAATCCTAATTTATTGCTGCTTATATTAGATATCCGTAAAATCTCTTATAACTTTAGTTGTTTACGCGCTAAATGCGATGTTTTATACTACACCAAAATTCACTTCGTGAATTTATCTACCACTTAAGCATTACACAAATTGTCAATGCATTGCTAATGGGGTAATATTTCGCCCTATTTGCATAAACCTTAGAGGTTTTGGATTTGTCAAAAGCAGACGTTAGCTTAGAGCATTTGTTCAAAGTGTTTACTAAGCCAGAAAATGACGATTCTACGTTGGCTAAAATTGAGCGTCATTTGTCAGACAATGTTTCAGATTTTTTGTCTCGCCATGTGGTGGCTAAAAAAACCTCCTTAGAAGAAATTGAACAAGATTTTATGTCACACCTAGTGCCAGATCAGCCTGAGTTTGTTTCGACTCACGCAGAGCTGCTGTTAGAAAAACTAGTCAGTCACTCGGTAAACACGTATTCACCTACGTTTATTGGCCATATGACCTCGGCGCTACCTTATTTTCAATTATCTTTGGCTAAGCTCTTAGTGGGTCTTAACCAAAACTTGGTAAAAATTGAAACATCTAAAGCGTTTACTCCGCTAGAACGACAAACGCTGGGAATGATGCACAACTTGGTGTACAACTGCGATGAAGCCTTCTATGGCGAATATTTGCACAGTGCGAAGCATTCATTAGGCGCGTTCTGCTCAGGCGGCACTATTGCTAACATTACTGCGCTTTGGGTTGCGCGAAATAAGCTGTTGGGCCCAAGCAGAGACTTTGCTGGGGTGGCTAAAGTGGGTCTGATGGCCGCTTATAAGCACCATAGTATTAATAATCTGGGCCTTATATGTTCCAAGCGTGGGCATTATTCGTTGGGTAAAGCGGTTGACGTATTAGGTATTGGTCGTAACAACATGCTAAAGGTCGATAACAGCGATTTACGTTTATCGCCAGAAAGTGTGCTCAAGTTAGGTACCCAATATCAAGCACAAGGTAACAAGCTGTTAGCAATTGTGGGTATTGCGGGTACCACCGAAACGGGCCATGTAGATCCACTCGATGAACTAGCCGATGTGGCTAAAGAACTGGGTACGTGGTTTCATGTAGATGCAGCTTGGGGCGGTGCAACGCTATTTTCAAATACGCACAAGCATATCTTAAAAGGTATTGAGCGCTCTGACTCTGTTACTATAGACGCGCATAAACAGATGTACGTGCCTGTGGGCGCCGGCATGGCTTTATTCAAAAATCCGCACGACGCGAACGCGGTGCGCCATCACGCCCAATACATACTGCGCGAAGGCTCAAAAGATTTAGGCGCAACGACCCTTGAGGGGTCTAGAAATGGAATGGCCTTAACGGTTTATTCCTCATTGCATATTTTGGGCCGAAATGGTTACCAACTGCTTATTGATAAAGCAATTAGTTTGGCACAAACTTTTGCTAGATTGATTAATCAGCATAAACACTTTGAGCTTGTTACTGAACCTGTTTTGTCTTTGCTTACATATAGGCTGCGTCCGGCTCATTTGTCTGCTATGGGCGAGGCATCGGCAAGTCAAGTAAAAGATATTAACAGTGAATTAGACAAGCTCACTGTTTCTATACAAAAACAGCAGCGCGAAGCGGGTAAATCGTTTGTATCGCGTACCCGTATTGAAGCACCGCAGTACCAAGGTGCAGCAATAACTGTGTTTAGAGTAGTGTTGGCAAACCCACTAACTACAGAACAGGACCTCGTTAATATTTTGAACGAACAGGTCGCGTTAGCAGAGGCTCATGAGATTTGGCAGCAGTTGAGTCAGCAGGTATTATCGCGCATTGCCTGAGTCTAATCTTTGATGCTTAGCATGCGCCTACGACTTGCTAAAAACGCGAGTCCCAAAATACTCAACATCCCTAAGCTTCCGCCGCCTGATCTACTATTGTCTGGCTGTTGTAAAGATGGGCTAAGCAAAGTGTTACGAGCAGGGTTTAAGCCCGGTTTGCTTAGTACAGTGCCATCTTTTATTACAATATCCTCAATGATCACTAGGTTATCTTCGTCTGGCAAAATACTATTTGAAACGTCGGTGCTGCTGTAGCCGCTAAGTGGTAGTTCGCTAAAAGGGCCTCCAAAATTGAACGTTTGCAAGCTGGCTATTTGGTCTACGACCTGCATGCCGTTGTCAAGTACTTGCCCAAAAACCGTAAATCCACCGTTTTGTGTGTCAAGATTAGAAGGGCGTCCTGAATTATTAGATAGATTCACAAAAAATTGTGACGTTGCGCTGTTTGCGTTGCCACCTAGTTTCGCCATAGAAAGCGTGCCGCGGACATTGGATAACACCGGCTCGTTTATAACTGGTAGACCTACTGCAATTGGCGCAGGGGGGAAGCTGCTGGCATATTGAAACCCGCCCATTTGAACAATAAAGTCATCGACACTTCTGTGAACGGTGTTGTTAGCATAAGCGCCTGCTCTTACGTAAGACAAAAAGTTTGCAACTGTCTCAGGTGCCTCATTGTCATATAAGTTAACTTCAAAATTACCTAGGTTAGTTCTTATCTCTACAACCGTTGCGTTGGCATAAGAGGACGTGAGTAAGCAAGCCAGCGAAAAGAAAATGCTGCTAAAAAGGGATGAATTTTTCAATATGGGTTCCATTTAAGATATTGTTGAATGTTAGGTTGGAGATCATATAGCACTCATTTATCGAATACTAGCGATTATCTGCATGATTATCTGCGCGATTTATCTCAGCTAATATTGAATTCTTTCAACTTACGGCTCAAGGTGTTGCGACCCCAACCAAGGCGTTTAGCAGCTTCTTGCTTATGTCCTTGAGTGTGATGCAAAGCACGCGTTAGCAGCACTTGCTCAAAATGTAAAAGGGCGCTGTCGAGGATATCGTTTTTGCCCTGTAGCAGCTGCTCGTCGGCCCAATTGGCCAGTAAAATCCTCCAGTCATTTTCACTTTTCTCATTCTGCCCAAGCGCTTTAACTACCGACAGTTCTGGTGGAAAGTCGCTGGGCTTTATTTCTTGACCGCTGGCCATCACCGTTAGCCAGCGGCAGGTATTTTCTAGTTGACGAACGTTGCCCGGCCATTCAGTCGCGGTAAGTTTATACGCGGCTTGTTCACTTAGATTTTTCATTTCAACGCCGAGCTCTTTAGCCGCTTTGGCCAAAAAATGTTTGGCAAGCAAAGGAATATCTTCTCTACGTTGATTTAGTGCTGGAATATGAATCTTAATGACGTTTAAACGGTGGTATAAATCTTCGCGGAAACTACCGTTGGCTACGTTTTCTTCTAAATTTTGGTGAGTAGCGGCAATAATTCTCACATCTACTATCACTGGATTATGCCCTCCCACACGATAAAATTGACCGTCAGCTAACACTCTTAACAATCGTGTTTGAACCGCTATGGGCATGTCACCAATTTCATCTAAGAATAAGGTGCCGCCATTAGCCTGTTCAAAACGGCCTGTTCGCATGTTTTGCGCTCCCGTAAATGCGCCTTTTTCGTGGCCAAATAGCTCTGACTCAACTAATTCTGTGGGGATCGCGGCCATGTTCAAGGCTACAAAAGCTTGTTTTGCTCTTGGGCTATGTTTGTGCAAGGCTTGCGCGACGAGTTCTTTACCAGTGCCTGATTGCCCATTAATTAATACGCTAATAGAGGAGCGTGATAGTCGGCCAATGGCTCTGAATACTTCCTGCATAGCAGGTGCGCCGCCAATAATGTCCTTAGCTGGGCCTTGTGGTTCAAAGTTGGTGTCACTGGTATGATCGTTTGCATTGTCTAATGCTCTTTGCGTAAGCGCGACAGCTTCATCTACATCAAAAGGTTTAGGTAAGTATTCAAATGCGCCGCCGCGATATGCATTTACAGCGCTGTCTAAATCAGAATGTGCGGTCATAATAATAAAGGGAAGATCAGGAAAGTGTTTATGCACTTCTTCTAATAATTGCATGCCGTCCATTTGCGGCATGCGCACGTCTGACACAATTACCATAGGGGCTTGACCTGATTGAATTTGTAGCAGTAAATCTTCAGGGTTGTCAAACGACAGGCAGTTTATATTCGCGGCAGTAAAGGCCTTTTCTAAGACCCAGCGAATGGAACTATCGTCATCGACTATCCATACCGAGCGACTCATATACGTTTATCCTTTTGTTGATTTAACGATGTTTTTTTATCTATTATAGGGATATATAAATTAAATTCTGTAAAGCCCTGAAAACTTTGCACATCAATTTTACCGTTATGATGGTCAATAAGTGTTTGAGCGATAGACAAGCCAAGGCCGCTACCGTGAAGTTTACTGCTTACCATGGGATAAAAAAGGGTGTCTTTTAAATTCTTTGGTATACCGGGGCCATTATCAATAACGCTGATTTTTGCGCTCAATTGGTGCCTTACCCCTTTTATGACGCACTGACGTTCTATTCTTGTTCTAAAGGTAATTCTAGGCCGATAGTCTTTGGTTTTATCTTGAGCCTGCAGAGCTTGAGAAGCGTTACGAGTAATATTCAATATGGCTTGCTGCAGCATATCAGGATCTGCAAACAATTCAGGAATGGATGGATCATAATCTCGGTGAAGCTCTATCGAAAACGCTAGATCATTTATAATTACCGACTGTACTTTATCAAGCACTTGATGCAAATTAAATTTGCGCTTGTGTGGCAAACTATTGGGGCCTAGAAGCCTGTCGACTAAGTTACTCAACCTATCTGCTTGGTCAATGATCATTTGCGTAAACTCTCTGTCATCAGCACCAGATAGCTTTTTCTCCAATAATTGGGCTGCACCTCGAATACCCCCTAGGGGATTTTTAACTTCGTGAGCAAGCCCG
The DNA here is from genome assembly GCF_000252165.1 of Glaciecola punicea ACAM 611. Classification (GTDB taxonomy): domain Bacteria; phylum Pseudomonadota; class Gammaproteobacteria; order Enterobacterales; family Alteromonadaceae; genus Glaciecola; species Glaciecola punicea. Next base: position 128,675 of record NZ_BAET01000031.1, on the reverse strand, counting down.
CGTACAAGTTCTCGAGCGGCCACTTGCTGTGCATATTGCTGAGATTCTTGGCTAATTTTTCGCTGTTTGTCAATAGGGTTTATTTCTAACAAGGCCATAATGTGGCCGTTTACCGTGATTATATTGGCATTGATATCAACCGTTGTGCAGCGCCCATCTCTAAAGCACATAACAACATCCGTTTCACGATAGTCATCTTGGTTTTCTAATGCTTTTATTATTTGCTGCTGATTGACACTGTCGTCCACCAAAAAGTCGCTTAGCGGACGTTCACTTATTTGATTAAGACCAGTTTCAAGTAAGTTGAGTGCAGCTTCATTAGCGAAACTAACTTCAAATTCATCATTGACTAAAATGAGGGCTGTTTTAAGTGAATTTAATAACAATTCGTAGTGATAACGATCGTCAATCAAGGGTGGCTCCGTGGGCAATTAATTAGTCATCGCACCGTAATGGCGCATTCAAACATCAAACTGTATTTAAACAGCAAGACCAGCGACGCTTTGTTGTCTAAAAAGGGTACTAAAGCTCTTAATTAAATAAAATGTACAAAAACTAGTTAATTAACGCTGACGCTTGATGTAAATATACTCTCCTGGCTTCACTTGATGCAATAAGCTTGCCTGAGTTGTTAATAAATTTTACTGAATATTCATATGCGCCCCGTTCCATATCGCGAAGCGCGAACATGCCCGCAGCAGACTCGTGTACTTTACCGTTTATATGCAGTTGATAAAAACCGCCTATACGTGGATCAATAGAAGCGCCTATAGACAATTCACCTATGTTGCTGCGAATAGTCGCATCATTTTGGGGGCTTAATATGCTGAGCTTATAATTTACACTCAGTTTTTGTGTAGTTTGCAGTAGCGGTTTGAGCGCAGGGACGTTGGACTCAAATGTGCTCGTTGGAGCACTAAGCACGATCGCTTCAGCATCGCTAGAGGCTTTATCAGAAATGGTAACCGTACCGTCACTATGAATGGTTTTGTAAACTTGTTGATTCATGCTATTCGCTGACTGTGACACGCTTGTGACGAACAGTGACGCAGCGAAAATTGCAGTAGAAAATATACTAAACCTTAATTTATTCACAGGTAGTCTCTAATTTAATTGCTTTACTGCCTTATATTACGTGATATCGTTCAAAAAAAAAGCCTGCAGTTGCAGGCTTCGTATATCAACGAATAAATGCTTAGTTCATAAACACTTTTACCGATGATTTTTTATACGCTGTAGTACATATCAAATTCGAGTGGGTGTACAGCCTGTTTAATCGCTAGTACGTCCTCAGATTTGAGTGCGATGTAAGCGTCTATCATTTCGTCAGACATTACACCGCCTTCGGTTAAGAAAGCTCTGTCTTCATTTAAAGCGGCAAGTGCAATTTCTAATGAACCTGCTACTTTCGGAATGTTAGCCGCTTCTTCAGGTGGTAAATCGTATAAATCTTTGTCTGCTGCATCGCCTGGGTGTAATTTATTCTTAATACCATCGAGACCCGCCATTAGTAGGGCTGTGAAAGCCAAATAAGGGTTAGCTGTAGGGTCAGGAAAGCGCACTTCGATACGACGTGCTCTTTCACTGTTTACATACGGTATGCGAATAGATGCACTGCGGTTTCTGGCTGAATAGGCCAACATAACCGGGGCTTCGAATCCAGGTACTAAGCGCTTGTAAGAGTTAGTTGATGCATTTGTGAATGCATTAATGGCGTGAGCATGGTTAATAATGCCGCCGATGAAGAAAAGTGAATCTTCAGACAAGCCGGCGTAGGTGTCACCCGCAAACACATTTTTGCCATCTTTACTAATTGACATATGAACATGCATGCCAGAGCCATTATCGCCCACAATTGGTTTCGGCATAAAAGTAGCCGTTTTGTCATAGGCGTGCGCAACATTATGAACAACGTACTTATATATTTGAATTTCGTCGGCTTTTTTTACTAGTGTGTTAAACAAACAGGCTATTTCGTTTTGTCCAGCAGTGGCGACTTCATGGTGATGCGCTTCAACGGTTAAGCCCATTTCTTCCATAACCATACACATAGCAGCGCGAATATCATGGCCTGAGTCAACTGGAGGTACCGGGAAGTAGCCGCCCTTTACGCCAGGGCGATGTCCTAAGTTGCCTCCTTCATATTCGGCGCCCGAGTTCCACTTTGCTTCTTCAGAGTCTATTTTGAAGAACGAACCAGACATATCAGTATGAAAGCGTATATCGTCAAACATAAAAAATTCGGGCTCAGGTCCCACTAAAACTTTGTCACCAATACCCGTAGAGATTAAATATTCTTCGGCACGACGCGCTATAGAACGTGGATCGCGTGAATAACCCTGCATGGTAGTAGGCTCTAATATATCGCAGCGAATATTAATTTGAGTTTCTTCAGCAAATGGGTCCAAAACCGCGGTTGACGGGTCAGGCATAAGGACCATGTCAGATTCATTAATGCCTTTCCAACCTGCAATAGATGAACCGTCGAACATCTTGCCTTCCTCAAAGAAGTCTTCGTTAACTTGATGCGAAGGAATCGAAACATGCTGCTCTTTGCCTTTGGTATCGGTGAAGCGTAAATCAATAAATTTTGCTTCGGTTTCTTTGATCAGTTCCATTACTGACTCATATGACATAAAGGTACTCCCGTTTCGTGACTATTGTGAGTTTGCAGACCAGGCACACTTTTATTGCCAGTACTGCAATGCTGAGTAAAACATCTATTTATTATTACAGTCTTTGAGACTAATTGCACAATTTAACTGATGGCGCACAAATCACAAGTTAAGCGATAAACGTGCCATTTTTAAAACTATCTACAGACCAGTAAAAACAGCGTCGTAGCGAGCCGCGCCTAGCCTTACAGCGCATAAAATGCACCACTGTAGTGCTTGTGATGCGTCCAGTGCACAATTAAGGTGCACTAGACCTTGAACGATTCACAATACCGTGGCTCATAGTATGCCTCAAAGGTGGGGCGTAAACCTTATAAATGATTATTTAATGATAAAACCGCAAAGTTTGTCGCTTATTTCCCAATAAATCTGTACAATCCGCGCCCATCTTAACTATCACAATGAGCTGAATACGCACAAAATTGCGTCTGCGGCCCCTAATGAGAAACTGTAATGTCAGTAATAAATATTCGCAATATCGCGATCATAGCGCACGTCGACCATGGTAAAACTACACTGGTAGACAAGCTTCTGCAACAATCAGGCACTTTAGAAAGTCGTGGCATAGCTGAAGAGCGCGTGATGGACTCGAACGATATTGAAAAAGAACGCGGCATTACAATACTTGCTAAGAATACCGCTCTAAACTGGAATGGCTATCGCATTAATATAATCGATACCCCAGGGCACGCTGATTTTGGCGGTGAAGTAGAGCGCGTCATGTCGATGGCCGATTCCGTTCTATTGCTAGTAGATGCGCAAGAAGGTCCTATGCCGCAAACTCGCTTCGTCACCCAAAAAGCATTTGCTCAAGGCTTAAAGCCAATTGTTGTGCTCAACAAAATAGACAAACCGGGCGCTCGTCCTAATTGGGTTTTAGATCAAGTTTTTGATTTGTTCGATAATTTAGGTGCCACTGACGAGCAGCTCGATTTCGATGTTGTTTACGCATCAGCTCTTAATGGCTGGGCATCAAACGAAGCTGACGTTAAACACGACGATATGACACCTTTGTTTGAAACCATTGTTGCAAAGGTAGCACCGCCAGTGGCTGACCCGGAAGGGCCCCTGCAGATGCAAATTTCTCAGCTAGACTACAACTCTTATGTAGGTGTAATTGGCATAGGTCGTATTACTCGTGGTGTTGTTAAAGTTAACCAGCAAGTCACCGTAGTTAACGCAAAAGGCCAAAAACGTAACGCTAAAGTGAGCAAAGTATTAGGCTACTTAGGTCTTGATCGTTATGATGTAGAGTCAGGCGAGGCGGGTGATATTGTTGCTATTACCGGCTTAGGCGAACTTAAAATATCTGACACAGTGTGCGATATAAGCAAAGTAGAAGCGTTAAAACCATTATCGGTAGATGAACCAACCGTTACGATGACCTTCCAAGTAAACACTTCGCCGTTTGCAGGTAAAGAAGGTAAGTACGTTACCTCAAGAAACATTTTAGAGCGTTTACAAACCGAACTTATTCACAACGTTGCTTTGCGTGTTGAAGAAACCGCTGACCCTGATAAATTTAGAGTGTCAGGACGTGGTGAATTACATTTAGGCATATTAATTGAAAATATGCGTCGCGAAGGATTTGAGTTAGCCGTTTCTCGCCCTGAGGTCATTCTTAAGGAAGAAAACGGGAAACTGCTTGAACCATTCGAAACTCTGACGGTTGACGTTGAAGAAAAACATCAGGGAACTATGATGGAACAGCTTGGCCTACGTAAAGCGGAAATGGCGAACATGTCTATGGACGGAAAAGGCCGCGTACGCCTAGACTTTATTATTCCAAGCCGTGGCTTAATTGGTTTTCAAACCGACTTTATGACAATGACGTCTGGCTCCGGTTTGTTGTATCACACCTTTGATCATTACGGCCCGCACAAAGGCGGAAACATTGGTTCGCGTAAAAACGGTGTATTGATCGCCAACGCGACCGGCAAAGCGCTTACTAACGCTATCTTCAACCTACAAGAGCGTGGTCGCATGTTTATTGGTCACGGTGTTGAAGTGTATGAAGGTATGGTAATTGGTATCCATTCTCGCGAAAATGATTTAACGGTAAACGCCCTTAAAGGTAAGCAGTTAACTAACGTACGTGCATCAGGTACCGACGAAGCGCAAACATTAGTGCCGCCAATTGTGTACACATTGGAACAGGCTTTAGAGTTTATTGATGACGATGAGTTAGTTGAGGTAACACCCGTAAGCACTCGTATTCGTAAAAAACTTTTAACCGAAAACGAACGCAAGCGTTTCTCACGCCCCGCTAAAAAATAGGATATTAATAAGCACAATTCACGCGCAAGCACTCACTTGCGCGTGAATCTTTTGCAGTAACAAACATTATTATTTCTCACTCCCAATGCATCGCTTTCTTGTAAAATACCACTGCCGTATAAAACAATGCTGCATTGATACACCACCCGTAAGTTAATCTTTTTTTAATCAAAAGCTGTTTTTTATTGTTTGCGCTTATCATCTAGGTCTATTTAGCGTAACCTTAAATTTTGATTAAATTTTTTACAGTGGCTGCTAGCCTACTTTATATTTTACTGAGACCGAATTATGAATTTTGACAATACGCCTTCTCGAGAGGGCTCCTATGCGTATAAGTGGGAAAAGTACAAAGGGCGCGACATACTCCCGGCTTGGATTGCTGACACCGAATACCCTTGTGCACCTCCAATAGCAGAGGCTTTAACGAAACGTATTGCCGGCTCAGCGCTTGGTTATACCTTACCTAAGCACTATACACCTGCAAGTGAAGCCATTGCTAATTGGTGCGCTGCGCAATATGGTTGGCAAATAGAAACAAGTTGGATTGTGTGGACGCCAGGCGTAGTGCCTGCATTTAATATGGCGTGTAAAGCTTACTGCCAGCCAGGCGACTCGGTTATGGTGCAAACTCCTAATTATCCGCCTCTTTTAGCAGCACCTGCTTTAAATGGACTAAAGCAAGTGTGTATAGGCACTATATTAGACAATAACCGTTATACGCTCGATCTTGATGAATTAGCCAAACAGGCTGCAAAACCTGAGTGCAAATTGTTTTTACTGTGTAATCCTATGAATCCTGTCGGCTCAGTTTTACAAAAACAAGAGTTAGACAAAATCGCGGCAATTTGCAATGAGCACTCGGTTGTATTGTGCAGCGATGAAATCCACTGCGATTTAATTTTAGATGATGTTGCACATATTCCGGCAGGCGCAGTAGACGCCATTAGTGAGCGCTCAATTACGCTGATGGCCGCTAGCAAAACTTTTAATGTAGCCGGCTTGGGTACCTCGTTCGCCATTATTCCTAATGCAAAGGTAAGAGCCCGTTTCGTTAACGCTATGGGCGGGATTGTGCCGTGGCCAAATGTGCTGGGTTTAGTTGCGGTTGAAGCCGCATTCAATGAATGCGATGACTGGCGTAAGCAACAGTTGGCATACCTGCGCAGTAATCGAGATTATTTGGTAAAGGCCGTAAATGAAATTTCTGGTTTAAGTGCGGTGTCACCTCAAGCTACATTTTTGCTATGGATTAACGCTGGCGACTTAGGTGTAGATAACACACAAACGTGGATAGAAGATAAGGGTGTAGGGCCATCGCCCGGCAAAGACTTCGGTGACAGCAGTTGTTTCCGCTTAAATTTTGGTTGTTCTCATGATTATCTACAGCAGATAATAAAGCGTATGCAAGCATAATACAGTAGCCGTTTTTGATAAAAAATTATCATGCGCTTCATTTATCAAGTAGAGGCAATAAACATGGCAAGCAGTGCTTAAATTCTATCACTGATTTGCGTCAAAAAAGCGTGGATAGACCGATATGCATTTAAATTAAACCCACGTTAACCAGTTAATGGCAGCACCTCCTTTTTATTTTATTAAAGATGAAGACCTAGACTGGAAGAAACAGCGCTAGCTTTTTCAGCGCTGATATTGACTGTGCCTGAAAGCCATATTAGTGAAAAGATTTTAATGCGCGCTGCTCCCATTGCCCCAGTGCAGCAAAAAAAATGCAGCTTGCCATTATAATAGATGACACAGGCGCATAGGCTGCTGATGCGCTTTCGCTACCCAAAAATATTACATTTTCGATATTGCCGCACACTCACTACTCTACTAATTGCTCATCCTTATCCAGTAACGCTTACCTTCTTACAGCAGGCATTGTCTAACCTACCTAGTGATATAGGACTCGTTGCGGTAAGTGAATATTTGCAAGAGACTAATAAGAAGCAGCAACGATGCTTAAGTCTTGCTAAGGTAAACCAACTTTTGGCAAATATGTGGAGGTCAGTACTTAAAAATTAATGCAATACTATTTCATTTCTGCCTTAAATGTTATACTATAACATCATAAGAGCGGCTGAATAGCTTAAGTTCACTTTTTATTGTTTATCTTCTTTTAGACTTATCAACAGGCTTATTCGATTGAAAATAGTAGACATAAAATCACAGGATATGACTAACAGCCTTGCGGGCACCCGCATGTCGAGTGATATCCCCACTATTATTGTGAAAAACAACGGCAAACTAGACCGGCTTGGCGTGTGGCTCGCGAGTCTTTGTGCACTGCATTGTTTGTTATTGCCAATCCTTATTCCCTTAGCACCACTAATTGCCAGTTCTTTTGTAGCCGACGCTTGGTTTGAACGTGTTATTTTAAGCGGCTCTATTCTGGTTGGCTTTGCGGCATTATTTATTGGTTTTTATCAATATCACCGTCAGTTATATCCCATTTATTCGCTTGTTTTAGGGGCACTTATTTATTGGAATAAACATATGTTCGGCGAGGCATATGAGCCTGTCACAATAGCGGTAGGTGCATTACTAATTATCATTGCTCACGTTACCAACTTACGTTTATGCAAAAAATGTAAAACGTGTGAAACCTGTTAAAGAGACTTGCTAATATAACTAACTATTAGGCGTCTGTTCCTTCAAGGCTTTTTGTTCTTTATGAGCGTTCACTGTCTCGTATACTGCAGCTGAAATTACTAACAAGCCCCCTACAAGCGTTTGCCAAGTGGGCGATTCATTCAATAATACTATTGCAAATACAACACCATAAAAGGGCTGCATGCAGGCCACTAGCGAAAACGTTTTGGCGCGCAAATGCTTTAAGGCATTGGCAACCATAGTGTGGGGAAGTGCGGTAAAGACAGTGCCTAGCAATATTAGCATTAGCGCTGTTTTGGTATTCATCGAGGTAAATTCATCTGACACGAAAAACAGTAAGCATGGGCAAATCACCATCATTTGATAGGCCATGGCCTTATAGCCAGAATAATGAGAGAAGTATTTACGGTGGCTTAAGTTTCGAACAGCGTACAAAAACGCCGAAAACACGCCAATAATCACGCCTAAGGTCACATCGTTAGTTAGCGATGCGCTTGGTACAATAAAACCAATGCCCACTAATACCACTAGTGCACTAACGATATCTTGCCAAGATATTCTTATTTTTTCAAATACAGGTCCAATTAAAACGGTAATAACGGGGAAGGTAAACAGTGCGATTATACCGACAGAGACCGAGGCGTATTGCATGGCAGCGAAATAAGTAACCCAATGCGCAGCCATTATTATGCCTAAACCAATGCCAACAAAATAATCTTTCTTATTATTTAATTTCAGCGACTCTCCGCTAAGTTTCACCACAATAAATAGCGCAATAAATCCAAACAAGGATCGTCCAAACGTAATATCAGTGGCTGAAAGAGGAATGAGCTTTGAGAATAATGCGGTGCCTCCTAGTAGCATCACGGTAAAGTGCAAACTAATAAGGCTTCGCTTAACAGGATTCAAGAATGTTTCCTATTTCTTTTGCTTATATTTTACTGCGAGCGCTTCACCTAAACGCGTTACATCACCTGCTGACAAATCTTTAAATGAAATCTTGTCAGACTCAAAGCATAGTACAACAGTGGAGCCCAATTTGAAGCGCCCCATTTCTTGGCCTTTTTCTAAGGTGATATTGTCTTGACTATGCTGCCAATGTTGCACATATTTGCTCGCCGGTGGGGTAATATTGCCGGCCCAAGCAGTTTCAATACTGGCCACTACCGTTGCACCAACTAATACTACCGCAACTTTACCCACGGATGTGTCGAAAATGGTAACAACTCGTTCATTTCTGGCGAACAAGCCCGGCACGTTCCGAGCGGTTAAGGGATTAACTGAAAACAATTCTCCTGGCACATGCAGGGTATCAGTAAGTTTACCTGCAATAGGCATATGAATTCTGTGGTAGTCCTTTGGTGCAAGGTAAATAGTGACAAACTTGCCGCCTTTAAAGCACTCAGCTATTTCTGGCTTGCCTCCTAGCAGCGTGGTTACGCTATAGTAATGGCTTTTTGCTTGAAATACTTTATCACCAATTATATCGCCGTACTGACTCACGTTACCGTCTACCGGTTGGCATAGAATATCGTCGCCTTCAATTATTGGGCGAACATCGCGTTTGAGAGCGCGGGTAAAAAAATCATTGAAACTTTTATAAGCACTAGGGTCTTCATGCAGCGCTTCTTTCATATTGATATTATACACTTTAATAAAACGCTTTATACAAAATTGCGTTACTGCGCCTGCCTCAGCAGCGGCCAGTTGGCCGATTAAACGCGACAGAAAATGCTTTGGCAAAATATATTGTATGCGTACTTTAATCCAGTCTATCACTCATTTATCTCCGATTTTCAAGCTATACATTGTATAACATGGTGTAAATTAAGGCAGTGTTTACAAGCTCTTAAACAGTCATTCTTTAATATATGCTGGACGGTTCTGCTCTAAGGAATCAACAATTTTTAGATAACTTTGATAGCGTTCGTTATTAATCTTATTGAGCTCTACCGCTTCGCGAATTAAACAACCAGGGTCATTCCTATGCGTGCAGTCGCTAAACTTACAGCCCCCCAAGTACTCTCTAAGCTCTACAAACCCTTGGGTTATGTCCTGCACAGGTAAATGCCATAGGCCAAATTCGCGCACACCGGGTGAATCAATAAGTTCGCCGCCTAAGCTGAATGGGATAAGTTTTGCTGCGGTAGTGGTGTGCTGCCCTAAGCCAGAATTTCCCGACACTTCACCCACTGTTTCTTGCGAGTCGGGAAGTAATTGGTTAATTAGGCTTGATTTGCCCACGCCACTTTGGCCTACCAGCACGTTTACTTTATCTTTAAGCACGCTGCTTAGCGCGTCTAGCCCTGCTTGACTAACACAGCTAGCCATAATAACGCGGTAGCCAATTTGAGTATACACCTCAAGGTCTTTTTCAACTTGCACTAGGGCTTCGTTTGTGAGTAATTCTACTTTGTTGATGACAATGATAGGGGAGATACGTGCATGCTCACAGGCCACTAAATATCGGTCTATAATATGCGTTGATAAAGCCGGTACAATGGAACCAACTACTATGATTTGGTCAATGTTTGCGGCAATTGGTTTTAAGCCGTCGTAGTAATCTGGGCGCGAAAGCTCGCTTTTACGGTCAATCACCACTTCAATAATACCGCGGTCGCGTTCCTCAAGCGTTGTGCTTGGCCTAAATACGACCTGATCGCCACACACCACAGATTTGATAGTACGTCGAATATAACACTTATGCTGGTCTCTATCGGCACTTGTTGTTTCTACAATGGCTTGTTTACCAAAACGACTTATGACGCGGCCATCAATTAATTCGCCTAACGAGCTGGTATCTTCAGGTCTGCCTGAAGCATGAGTTATATTAGTGTTAAGACGTTTACTTCGATTTTTAGCAATTTGCCGCTGCTGGTTTTTAGATAACTTTGTTTTTTTGGACACGTAAATAAAGGCGCATATTGGCGAATGTTGTCCAACATGATACCTTGTTGTGTAGATTTAACCTAGTGCACTGACTTGATCAGTATAAATAAGTAGGAAGCTAAATGTCGGTAAACGAACAAAATCTTGTCTGGATAGACATGGAAATGACAGGGCTTAACCCTGACACCTGCGTGGTGCTTGAAATTGCCACAATAGTCACCGACGCACAGTTAAGCGTGATAGCCACGGGACCGGTGATAGCGATACATCAAAGTGCTGATGTTCTTGATAACATGGATCCCTGGTGCGTGAATATTCATGGTGGTACAGGCTTAACTCAGCGTTGTAAAGAAAGTGAAGTTGACGTCACTCAAGCATCTCAGCTTACGATAGACTTCTTGAAAAACTATGTGCCAGCAGGGAAATCCCCACTGTGTGGAAATACGATTGGTCAAGATCGTCGCTTTTTAGTGAAATATATGCCAACGCTTGAAGCCTATTTTCATTATCGTAATATCGATGTTAGCACCGTTAAAGAGCTAACGGCAAGGTGGCAGCCTGAAATTTTGAAAGGATTCAAAAAGAAAGGGGTGCATTTGGCCTTAGATGACATAATAGAATCGATAGAAGAAATGAAATACTATCGTGAGACAGTGTTTAAGATTTAGACACTTATGCTGGAGGTATTAGTACTAATGACTAATATTTCCTCATTTTATGATTATTTCAAAAAAAATTAAAATAATCCTTGCACCCCTCGCAAAATTTTCTATAATGCGCCTCCAAATTGCGGGAATAGCTCAGTTGGTAGAGCGCGACCTTGCCAAGGTCGAGGTCGCGAGTTCGAATCTCGTTTCCCGCTCCAATTTCTTTCTTCCACGAAAGACGTTAGCATAGTAATCATCATTCACCTCCTTTATCTGTTTGCACCCTATGAATTACCTAGCGCATATCCATTTAGCTCACGTTACCCAAACAAGTCTTTTAGGCAATTTTCTAGGTGACTTTGTAAAAGGAAGTGATTTACAACATCTGCCGCTTAAACTTCAACATGGTGTGCGCTTGCATCGCGCGATTGACACCTTCACTGACCAACACACGCTTGTTAAATACTTAAAACGACAGTTCCCCATCAGTATTCGGAGAATGTCGGGCATCACTATTGATATTTACTTTGATCATCTATTAAGTCTTCGGTGGCAACAGTATAGTAAACATTGTGTTCACAGCGTACTAAAGCAATTTTACCGTGAGCTTGCGAATAGTAAAGTGCGTATTGATGGCAGATTTAACGATGTGAAAGATGGTTTGTTGAGCCATCAATGGTTGCATGAGTATGCACATAAAGAGGCCGTAAACCGTGCTTTTTTTCAAATAGAAAGACGCCTTAAGCACCGCGTAGAGTTTGCGCAAGAGTCGATTGAATTTATTAGCAGTGCTCAAGAAGAATTTGACCAAGCCTTTACCCAGTTTTACCCAGCTTTAGTTGATTATTGCCACGATAAGAGTGGCTAATATTGTTGTGCTTACCTGTGCTTTGAGACTGTCCGTTGGTTTAGTTTATTCAATAAGAGCTTGTGCTATCATAGCCCAATTAGTGTTTTTGACACCGTCGTTACTACGTCATCACACCGTCATCACCCATAGTAGCAGGTAACCTTGTATATTAGGTTTACGATCTGCAGATACATTTCGCTAGCCATTTACGAAGCTGAGCGTACTGACAAACTTCGATAGGAAACGTGTAACCGCTCTATGTCCAACACTAAAATGTCTCAGGTAGCATCCGCTAAAAAAGCGCTTAAAGAAGTATTCGGCTTTGATCAATTCAGAGCGTCCCAGCAGCCTATTATAGAAAATGTGCTTGATGGCATAAATACGCTCGCTATTATGCCTACCGGTGGGGGCAAGTCTTTATGTTACCAACTTCCTGGTATTGTATTTGATGGGCTCACCTTGGTTATATCTCCGCTTATATCACTCATGCAAGATCAAGTAAGGCAGCTTAAGGAGCTCAATGTCAGTGCCTGTGTGCTTAATAGCGCTCTTAGCTCACAAGAATATCAACACAACCTAGACAGTATTGTAAGTGGCCACACAAAGCTGTTATTTTTGGCCCCCGAAACAGTGCTGCAGTCTAGTATCATTTCGGTGTTGAAAAATGTAGATGTTGCCTGTATTGCTATAGATGAGGCGCATTGTATTTCTGAATGGGGGCACGAGTTTAGGCCAGAATACAGGCAACTGCACCAGCTTGTTGAGCACTTTGCTAAAGCGGTCGTAATAGCGCTTACCGCAACTGCAACGCCAAGAGTGCGCGAAGACATAAAGCGCCAGCTATTAATTAGTGAAGACGCTGAGTTTATGGCCAGTTTCGATCGTCCTAACTTGTACATAGAGGTCGCTCATAAGGAAAAACCATACCAACAAGCTAAAGCATTTATAAACAAGCATCCTAAGCAGTCTGGTATTATCTACTGCCAATCACGCTCTGGGGTTGACGAATTAGCCACCAAATTACAAAACGATGGTTACAAAGCGTTGCCTTATCATGCGGGTTTAAACAGTCAAAAGCGCAGCGACTATCAACATAAATTTGTGTATGACGATGTCGATATTATTGTAGCTACCATTGCATTTGGCATGGGTATAAACAAGCCTGATGTTCGCTATGTGCTTCACTACGATTTACCCAAAAATATTGAAGGTTACTATCAACAAATTGGCAGGGCAGGGCGCGATGGACTAAACGCAGATTGTTTGCTCTTGTTCGGCTACGGAGATACGGGCAAAATCCGTTATTTTATTGACCAAATGCGAGACGCGCAGCAAAAGCGCTTAGCTACAATGCATTTAGGACACATGTTAGCCCTGGCTGAAAGCCAAGAATGCAGGCGTATAGTACTGTTGCAATATTTTGGCGAGACAAATATTTCACAAGACTGTCAGCACTGTGATAACTGCTTAAATGAAGGCAAGGAAGCGTCAGATTTAACCGTGCACGCGCAAAAGTTTTTATCGTGTATACATCGCACAGGGCAGCGTTTTGGCGCCTCTTATATTGCCGATGTCCTTAGAGGCTCAAACGCTGAAAAAATACTGCAAAATCAGCACAACTTACTATCGACATACAATATAGGGCGCGAACTCACTAAAAAGCAGTGGATGACACTGTCTAGGCAGCTTATTGCTAAAGGCTTAATAGAGCAGGAAGAAATTTACGGAGGTTTGCGTCTTACCCAACTTGCCGGCGACGTATTGAAAGGTAAGGCCCCGTTTTTAGCACTGTTGCAGCAAGCTAGCGCAGTTGGTTCTGCTAAGACTAAAGCCACGAATCTAGACGCTTTACAATTAGAGCCTGAGCAAGCATTAGTTGATGCGCTAAAAAGAAAACGTAAACAACTTGCAGATGAGGGGGTTGTTCCTCCTTATGCTATTTTTGCAGACCGATCGCTTAATGAGATGGCTCATTTTTTTCCGCAATCTCACGACAGCTTGTTAAAGATCCACGGCGTTGGTCAAGCTAAACTAGATAAGTACGGTGCTATTTTCTTAACTATTATTGTGGAATACTGCCGCGAGCATGGCAAAACCGAGGTGAGCAATGATGCCAAAGCAACCAGTACAACGAGTCCGAAAAAAGACGGTAACGTCCTAGCGTCTAAAACCATAGAAATAGTAGAGCAATTTATGGCGGGAACCTCAGTGTTAGATCTCTCACAGCAGCATAAAGTAAAAACAAACACGATTTATACGCACTTGTATAAATATGCACAGGCAGGTAAAAAGTTTATGGGTGATGAAGCACTGCTGGCCGAATTATCTATTTCTAAAGACAGTTTAATCGCCGGCATAGCGGCGTTTGAAAAGTGCGGGTATGAGCGGCTAAAGCCAGTATATGATGAATTGGCCGCAGTGCTTTCCTACGACCAACTGCATATGTTGCGGGTGCTGTTTGTAGCGCAAAAATCAAACAGCAAATAAAGCGATTGCAATGTCAAATAGGCTTATAAAAATAGTTATAAGTCTCATGCTATACTCCAAGCTCTTTCCCTGCCAATACTTACACTAGTGTTTCGATACAAAGGTAAACTAGAGGGCACGACTAAAATTCAAATTATTGACACTGACTTACAAACGGTAACCTTCTTCGTAAAGAACCGCAGTAGGGTGCGCAATCATATTGGTCAGGTGCATGCTGCCACCATGGCATTGCTTGCAGAGTCAGCTACCGGTTTTGTGGTAGGACTTAACCTACCGAGTAATAAACTGCCCTTAATTAAATCGATGAACCTAAAGTATGTGCGCCGCTCAGTTGGTTCAATGAAAGCGCTTGCATGGGTAAGCGATGAACAAATAGAGCAAATGCAGACACTCGAAAGAGGCGATATTATGGTGCCTGTGACCGTAACTGACCAGAGCAATGAAGAACCGATAGTGTGTGAAATGAATTGGGCATGGATTGAAAAACAAAAAAGCTAGCGCAAGCCAACGCGTTTTTATGCCTAAATTTGAAGCTTTTACACGCTTTTAGATTATTGGACTGTAAAGTTAATGATTTAGTTGACATCACCGATATTCAAGCGTAAATGTGCAGACGAAAACGCGGCATCAAATTCGCCGCTTAAATCGTTACGAAACTGGCTTAACATTTGCTTATCGGAGTATTACAAGGTGACAACTATACCTAATTTACCATTATCAAAAGAAGAGTTGCTGAAAAGTGTGTTCAACGACCCTAAAAACTATCCCTATGGGTTCTCCCGCTCAGGTGATTTTTCAATTGCAGAGAGTAAGGCTTTAGTCGCATATGGTTGTTATTTTAGCGCCTTAGTTAGTGGTCAAATTAAACCGCAAAGCAGTGATGACGATACATTACTGCTGGCACTGCTTGGTGATATAGAACCTAAGGACACCGCGCAGCGTGCATGGGTAAAGTATCAAAAGCGTATTAACCGACCAAAAACTGATAGTATATACGGGTCGAAAAAAACAGTACTGCAAGAACAAAATGAACTGGTAAATCACACCGATGACGATGAGGATGTGGATTTCGACGATTAATAGGATAGAGTACTAGTTAATCTGTAAATTCCCCCTTTAAACGTTACGTTCATCCTAAAAAAAAGCTATATTGGGATAAATATCTCGCTTTGTTGTTATATATCCCTTTTTAAGGTTTTTTCTTTACCTAGGCTGAGGTATATTCACTGCGAACTTATTTATTGATAAATTAAGGAGTCATACTGGTGAGGATGATGTCAGGCGCTGCTATGGTAGTAGAAGCCTTAAAAGAAGTTGGTGTTTCGCATGTTTTCGGTTATCCCGGCGGAGCGGTCTTAGATATATACGATGCTTTGTTTGCACAAGATGACGTAAAACACATATTAGTACGTCATGAACAAGGTGCAGCACACATGGCCGACGGTTATGCTCGTGCAACGGGCAGGACCGGCACGGTCTTAGTAACCTCAGGCCCAGGCGCTACAAATACGCTCACCGGCATTGCAACTGCTTATATGGACTCTGTCCCTATGGTGGTGTTGTCGGGCCAAGTGCCGTCAATGCACATTGGTGAAGATGCATTCCAAGAAACGGATATGGTAGGTTGTTCAAGACCCATCGTAAAACATAGCTTTTTAGTCAAGAAAACCACCGATATTCCCATGGCGATTGCAAAAGCTTATTACATTGCGAACACCGGACGTCCGGGCCCTGTGGTAGTTGATTTACCGAAAGATTTGGTAAACGTGCAAGACAAACACCCTTATGTTTTTCCTGACGATGTGACTATGCGTTCTTACAATCCTACGGTTAAGGGGCATAGCAAGCAAATAACCAAAGCGGTTGCGTGCATGCTTAGCGCAAAACGTCCGGTGATCTATGTTGGTGGCGGCGCTATTATAGCTGAAGCTGACGGTTTAGTGACACAGCTAGCAGAAAAGTTAAATGCGCCGGTTACCTGTACCCTTATGGGGCTTGGGGCATTCTCAGGTGTACATGAGCAGTTTGTTGGAATGTTGGGTATGCACGGTCTGCTTGAAGCCAATAAAAGCATGCACAACGCTGACTGTATTGTCGCATTAGGCGCTCGCTTCGATGACCGAGTGACCAATAACGTAGATAAATTTTGTCCGCATGCTGATATCATTCACGTTGATATTGACCCTGCATCAATTTCTAAAATCCTGAAGGCGCATATTCCGGTGGTTGGTTCGGTAGATGTCGTTTGTAAACAATTCTTAGACCGAATGGAAGATGTAGATACTGAGGCCCAAAAAGAGAAGCTTAAAGACTGGTGGGCGCAAATTAACGAATGGCGTGCTCGCAAGTGTTTAGACTACAAACAGGGCGCTGAGGTGATAAAACCACAAAGAGTGATTGAAGCGGTTTATAAGCATACTAAAGGTGACGCTTATATAAGCTCAGACGTGGGTCAGCACCAAATGTTTGCGGCGCTTTATTATCCCTTTGCTAAACCACGGCGATGGATTAATTCAGGTGGTTTAGGCACTATGGGTTTTGGCCTGCCGGCCGCCATGGGCGTTCAATTCGCCTTCCCAGACGCATGTTCGGTGGTCATAACGGGCGACGGTAGTATTCAAATGAATATTCAAGAGCTGTCAACGTGCCTGCAGTATAACTTGCCGATTAAGGTTATTTCACTTAATAACCGTGCCTTGGGCATGGTAAGACAATGGCAAGACATGAACTACAAAGGTCGTCATTCATGTTCATACATGGACTCAATGCCCGACTTCGTGAAACTCGCGGAAGCTTATGGGCATATTGGCATTCAGGTAGATAAACTTGACCAATTAGACGAGGCCATGGAGCGTTGCTTTGCCGAGAAAAACAGACTGGTATTCATGGATATTTTGGTTGATCAAAACGAGCACGTATACCCTATGCAAATAAAGTATGGCGCTATGGATGATATACGTCTAAGTAAAACGGAGCGCACCTAATGAGGCGTATTATTTCTGTATTAATGGAAAATGCTCCAGGCTCGCTTTCTCGAATTGCCGGCGTCTTTTCGCAGCGTGGTTATAATGTAGACTCACTATGCGTCGCTCCTACGAGCGACGATAGCTTGTCGCGCTTAACCATTATTACTCAAGCTGACGACAAGGTAACCGAGCAAATCACTAAGCAGGTGAACAAACTGATCGACGTACTGCGCGTTGCCGAGCTGTCAGAAGCACCGCACGTTGAACGCGAGCTCATGCTCATAAAAGTGGCAACGCGAACCGAAATTGCACGCGCTGAAGTGAATCGCAACGTAGATATCTTTAGAGCACGTATTCTTGACGTGACTGCCCAGCACTACACCATTGAAATAACGGGTACTAGCGATAAGCTCAGCGCGTTTGCTCACGTAATGGGTCATTGCGCTGATATTACAGAGTCGGCAAGAACCGGTGTATGTAGTTTGTCCAGAGGCGATCGCGCGCTGCGACCTTAATAGCATTCTTTTGCGCAGAGCAAGGTATAAGAAGGCACTTAAATGTGCCTTTTTTGATAATTAACTGACATAGATCACTAAGTGCACGAAAATAGCTAATTTAACATGCTTGTTGAGAAATACGTGCTATACTTAAAATGTTTTTAGTAAGTCAATGTTTTGAAAGTTCGTTCGTAGCTACATATAACCACATGCTCCAACCGCAGTTCCAGTGTTTGACGTTGTTTATTCCTAAGTTATTAATTCTTGAAAGACTCTTGCAAAAAATTCAATTGCGTAAATTTTTACGCGTTTTATTTATTTTTATTAGAGGTTTACATGTCTAAAGTCACAGGCACAGTTAAGTGGTTCAATCCTGAAAAAGGTTTTGGTTTTTTAACACAAGATAATGGCGGCAAGGATGTATTCGTTCATTTCCGTGCAATCGTTGCAGAAGGTTACAAAACGCTTCCAGAAGGTCAAAAAGTATCTTTTGAAGTAGAAGAAGGCCAAAAAGGCTTGCAAGCTGCAAACGTCGAAACTATCTAGTTTTTATGAAAATCAGAAACTATCCAAGTTTCTAAATGAAATGGCACGCATTGCGTGCCATTTTTACATCTACGTTTTATACTCTTTCGAATATGGTCGCAATACCTTGCCCTAAGCCAATGCACATGGTAGCTAAACCAACCGACTTATTATTGTCTTCAAGTACGTTTATTAAGGTGGTTGAAATACGCGACCCCGAGCAACCTAAAGGGTGACCTAATGCAATCGCGCCGCCTTTTAAGTTTACTTTCTCATTGTATACATCTAACCAACCAAGCTGCTTAATACAGGAAAGTGCCTGCGCGGCAAAAGCTTCGTTAAATTCAGCCAGTTCTATGTCATCCATCGTCATGCCGGCGCGCTTAAGCGCTTTTTGAGTGGCAGGTACTGGACCAAAACCCATAACCGCAGGGTCACAGCCAGCCACCGCCATGGCTCTAATTTTAGCGCGAGGCCTTAGGCCTAATGCTTTTGCGCGCTCGCCCGACATTATCAACATAGCTGACGCACCGTCAGAAATAGCCGAGGATGTGCCGGCCGTTACTGTGCCGTTAACTGGGTCAAACGCCGGGCGTAAACCGGCAAGCGTCTGCGTGGTGGTGTCAGGGCGGATCACTTCATCACTTTCAACTAGCGTGAGTAGGCCGTTAGCGTCATGTCCTTCAATAGGTACTATCTCGTTATCCCAGCCGCCATTCAAATGCGCTTTATGCGCATTTTGGTGAGATCGTGCGCCAAATTCGTCCTGCATTTCACGGCTAATACCATTTTGACGGCCTAACAATTCGGCGGTCATGCCCATGCTGCCAGAAGCTTTAGCTGTCTTGATTGACAAACCAGGGTGAAAGTCAATGTTGTAGTCCATGGGAATGTGCCCCATGTGCTCCACACCGCCAATCATATATACGTCGCCGCGTCCGCTCATAATACCAGAAACAGCATCGTGCAGCGCCTGCATTGAAGAGCCACACAGACGGTTTACCGTTACCGCACCAGTACTTCTAGGAATATCAGTTAATAACTGCGCATTACGCGCAACGTTAAAACCTTGCTCTTTAGTTTGCTGTACACAGCCCCAAATAATATCTTCTATTTCACTAGGATCGACATCGGGGTTACGCGCTAATAGCTTACTCATAAGATGGGCCGATAAAGTCTCGGCGCGCACATTTCTGAAAACACCGCCTTTAGAGCGCCCCATTGGCGTACGAATACAATCAATTACCACTACATCTTTCATTTTATTCTCCTTATTGCCTAAACAAAGACGCTTGTCTATGCAAAATATGACTTGTTTGATGCGGCCATTTCCCGCACACCGTCGCTAATTTGGTAAATCGGGCCTAAGCTTGCGTATTTATCGGCAAGTGCCACAAAGTTCGCTAAGCCCATGGTCTCAATATAGCGAAATATTCCGCCTCTAAAGGGAGGAAAGCCTAAGCCGTATAGCAAGGCCATATCAGCTTCTGCTGCACTGCCTACGATGCCTTCTTCCAAACATCGAATGGCTTCATTAGCCATGGGGATCATCACGCGAGCAATAATCTCTTGTGTGTCAAACTCACGCTTAGCCCCTCCATGCGAAGCAAACAAGGCATAAGCTTCATCGGCGGGAACTTTACTTGGACGCCCACGTTTGTCGATACCATAGTTATAAAAGCCTTTGGCGTTTTTTTGGCCCAATCGGGAGCTGCTATATAGCAATGTCACAGGGTCATTATCAATTTTTTGCATACGCTGTGGTATACCGTTAGACATTACGCCAGCAGCGTGCTCGGCGGTGTCCATGCCAACCACATCTAATAAGTATGCGGGGCCCATGGGCCATCCGAATACTTTTTCCATTACCTTGTCAATTGCGGTAAAGTCGGCGCCGTCAATAACTAGTTTGCTGAAACCGGCAAAGTAAGGAAACAATACACGGTTAACTAAAAAGCCGGGGCAGTCGTTAACCACAATAGGCGTCTTACCCATTTTTAAGGTCGCCGACACAACCGCAGCGATGGTTGCATCGCTAGTGGCCTTGCCGCGAATAACTTCAACTAATGGCATTTTATGCACGGGGTTAAAAAAGTGCATGCCGCAGAAGCGTTCAGGCTTGCGTAAAGACTCAGCCAGTAAATCGATAGAAATTGTGGATGTGTTCGAGCAAATAATGGCATCTTCGCTGACCGTGTCTTCTGCTTCTTTAAGCACCGCCGCTTTTACCTTTGGATTTTCAACCACCGCTTCAATAACAAGGTCGGCATTAGCAATGGCCTTTAAATCTAGGGTAGGAGTAATGTTGTTGAGGGTAGTGGCCATTTTCTTAGCGTCTACTTTACCGCGCTCCATCCCTTTTACTAATATTTTTGAAGCCTCGTTTAAGCCTAAATCTAGCGCTGGTTGCGCAATGTCGCGCATAACGGTGGGTACACCGTTTATGGCACCTTGATATGCGATACCACCGCCCATTATTCCTGCGCCTAAAACAGCGTGCTGCCTTATGACTCTAGCGGCGCTTTTAGCCAGCTTTTTACCTTTGCCTTTAACAGCTTGATCAGCTAAAAAGATACCTACTTGCGCTTTACATGCGTTGGTTCTGGATAATGCCACAAAACCTTCGTTTTCAAGTTTTAAAGCCTCGTTGCGGCCACTTCGTGCTGCTTTTTGAACGGTTTCAACCATCTTATGAGGGGCTGGGTAATGTCTGCCAGCCTGGGCAGCAACCATAGCAGCCGCCGTTGAGAAACTCATAGTTGCTTCATTCTTATTCAGTTTAAGCGGCGCTTTTTTCTGTTCACGACGCCCCTGCCAATCTAGTTTGCCGTTGATAGCGCTAAGCAGCATGGTGCGGGCACCTTCATGTAACTGCTGCGCTGCAACTACGCCCTGAATAGCGCCTTCTGCTAACGCTTGCTGGCCCTTTCTAGGCTTGCCTGTTGTCATCCACTGCAGTGCATTGTCAGCGCCTATGACTCTAGGTAAGCGTACAGTACCGCCAAAGCCTGGCATTAAGCCTAAACTCACTTCCGGAAAGCCCACTTGCGCTGTTTCATCCGCTAAACGCAGGTCGCAGGCCAAGCTCATTTCAAAGCCACCGCCCAGTGCAAACCCATTAATTGCGCATATAGTAGGCACGGGTAAATCTTCAAAGTGGTCAAATACCTGCGATGTTTTAGCCACCCAAGCCAGAACTTCAGGCTCAGGCAGACTGAATAAATCAGTAAATTCGGTAATATCTGCGCCTACGATGAAACTTGATTTTGCCGAGCGAACTAAGACACCCTTAATATTGCTATTGTCTTTAATGGCGGCGTTTGCTTGGTCAAGCTCAGATATTGTTTGTTGGTCAAATTTATTAACCGAGCCTGGGGCATCGAAAACTAACTCGGCAATACCGCCATCAGTCATTGTTACGCTAAGACTTTTGCCTTCGTAAACCATGGTTATCTCCTTTAAGTGAATGTATAGATTGTTACAAAATAAAACCACTAATGATCAGCAATAGCTTACAGCATAAAGTCCTTATGACTATCATTTAGCGTGATACCGTAGATCCATATTCGTTAACGCTAAATAGGTTCCAAAAATGAAAAGAATGGATGTTTGGCATGTTCAATGCTGTTGCTTACAGACTTTTTCTTTCGCTGCACAGAACTATTGCGATTACTTATTGTATAGATAATACGGCAGCAGATAATACACAATTAACCTTTGATAGGTCTTACTTTTCTTTCACATTGCCATTCTTACTAGCGCATATATTGTTTCTAAAATATTTTGTTCAGTGGTGACGAGGGTAACCATAACAACATTTGTAAAAACATTCAGGAGAACATCCATCAATCTTTTCGCTAGGGCAAAATTTGTCCTCAATATCACATATAATTCGTGTGGGTCGTCTTTGCTGGTTGAAAAAGGGCAGCCGACTTTTATGATAAACAGGTCCATATTGATGTTGAGCTCATTTTTTATTTTGTGTGTTTTTAGTGCTGTTGGCTTTGCTCAGACAAGCGCTGCTGATGATTTGTTCGCCATGCCTGATAGAGAGGCACAGCGCGCGGCATTTGTGCGCGCTGAAAAGAGAGTTTGGCAAATGGACAATGTTGAGTTAATGGAAACGGTGCAATCTCTGAGCGACTACCCACTTATTCCTTATTTAATTGAACGTAAACTAAGCGATCGCCTGCAGTTGTCTGATGAAGAACAGGTGCGTGCTTTTTTAGTGCAATATGAGGGCACACCCTTGGCACGAAAACTAAGACGCAATTGGTTACAATATTTAGAACAAAGACAGCGTGCAGCACTTTTCGTGGAATTTTACACAGCGACAAGTGACGCAGCGCTTGCCTGCGCTTATCTTGATTTTACAGTAGCGCTGGGAACCGATATTACCAGGCTTTATTCACAAATTGCTGAGCTATGGACCGTTGCCGAATCGCAGCCTAAGCAATGCGACGGCATTTTTAAAAAGTGGATTGCGGCAAATCAGTTAAGTGAAGACCTCGTGCTGCTGCGCATTCAAAAAGCGGCCGACGGCGGACAACACACTCTCATTCCTTACCTGCGCACTTTGCTGCCCAAAGAAAAGCAGTACTTAGCCGATCTATGGCAAAATACTCGGCGAAATCCTGCTTATGTCAAAAATAGTAAAGCGTTTATAGGCCAGTATCCGCTAATTGAAGCTGACATTATGAGCTATGGCTTGACTCGTCTGGTATGGCGCGACCGTAACTTAGCTGTGCAGATTATGCAAAAAGCTGAGACAAGCATGGTTTTTACACAAGCACAGCGGGCCCATATATACTCTCGTTTTGGTATAAAGCTAGCGATTGACGACCATGAGGCATCCGAAGAGTATTTGTTAAAAGCCGCAGCTGGAGCAGATGATCCAGAAGTAATGCGGTGGCATCTTGCGTATCTATTACGTCAGCAAGACTGGGTGCGGGTTGTACTCTTGATTGAAAACGCTGCCCCACAAAAAGTAGCCGCAAAAAAATACAGCTACTGGCTTGCGCGGGCGTACGAGCAGCTTGGCAGGCAAGATGAAGCCAATATACTGTATAAACAGGTAGCCACTCATCGGCATTACTATGGCTTTCTAGCCAGTGCACGAGTTGGCCTGCCTTACCAGCTTGAGAATTCGCCTGTGGTGGTACCCGATGAACTTGTCTTCAAAGTAAAGTCGTTGGCGTCAAGTCAGCGAGCATATGAGTTACGTAAGTTAGGTCGCCAGCACGAAGCTCGTTTAGAGTGGCGTCATACCCAAGGCCAATTGGATGAAGATGAGAAGCTGGCAACAGCTGTAATATCAAGCGCTTGGGATTGGCCCGACCAAGCCATTTTTACATTTTCACGGCACGGTTATTTGAACGATGTGACTCGGCGTTTCCCCATCGCATTTGCCGATATTATGGTGCGCGAAGCGAACAAAAAGGACATAGATCCTGAATGGGCATTCGCCATTGCTCGCCGAGAAAGCTCCTTTATGCCCGATGCTGTGTCGCCTGCCAATGCCAGAGGGTTGATGCAGTTATTGCCCAGTACCGCCAAATATTTAGAGAAAAGGTATATCAGTTCAAAAAGATTGCTAGACGCAGAAACAAACGTTAGGCTTGGCAATAAGTATTTACGTTATCTCATGGACAAGTTAGATAACAATCAAATTTTGGTGTCTGCTTCCTACAATGCAGGGTGGCGCAACGTGCAAAAATGGCTGCCACAAGTCGAGGCACTTGCCTCCGATATTTGGGTAGAACTGATCCCTTTTCGTGAAACGCGCAATTACGTGAAAGCCGTAACCGCCTACAAACAAATTTATTATGCACAGTTGCATAATGAAGTGGTGTTGCCTGATGAAATGGCGCTGGCAAAGGCCTCTGTTTTTGAAAGATTTATTGCTACGCCAATCCCTGTCTCGCTTTAGTTGTCGATACAAACTTACATGGCTTAGCGCTTTATCATTTCGCACGCATGCTTGCGTTGTGATAGCATGAAACGATAACAGAAGCGATAGTAGAAGGTATAAATAAAGTATGTCAAACGACGCAATGGCGACGATGTACGCCCAACATATCGACACATTACAAACACGCACACAAGAAGCGCTAGCGCGCGAAAGCATTGACGGATTGGTGATTCATTCTGGTCAAGGCAAAAAGCACTTTTTAGACGATACCATTTATCCATTTAGGGTAAACCCCCAATTTAAAGCTTGGTTGCCAATAATCGACAACCCAAACTGTTGGTTAATTGTTAATGGCGTAGACAAACCCAAGCTGGTGTTTTACCAGCCAGTAGATTTTTGGCATAAAGTCCCGCAAACGCCCACTGACTTCTGGGTCGAATACTTTGACATTGTTTACTTAAAGCAGGCCAATACCGTCGAAAAACATCTGCCCTACGACAAGTCTCGTTATGCCTACATTGGCGAGTATATTGAAGTGGCAAAAGCCTTGGGCTTTGACGTAGTCAATCCCGATAGAGTAATGCACTACTTGCACTACCATAGAGCCTATAAAACTGATTATGAGCTTACGTGTATGCGCCAAGCAAACCGTATCGCAGTAGGTGCTCATAAATCGGCAGCTAAGGCATTTATGGAGCACAGTAGTGAATTTGAAATTAACCAAGCTTACTTGCTGGCCGCTAAACAGGGTGACAATGAAGTGCCTTACGGCAATATTGTGGCGCTAAACGAGCATAGTTCAATACTGCATTACACCGCACTTGAAAATAGTAAGCCGGCACAAAATTTATCTTTTTTAATTGACGCAGGCGCCAGCTTTCAAGGTTATGCCGCAGACATTACTCGTACCTACACCACAAAGGCTGGGCATGAATTTGCTGACTTAATAAAAGCGGTGAGTGCACTTAATCTATCCTTGGTTGATAAAATGAAACCAGGCGTCAGCTATGTCGATATTCATAAGGCCGCATATTTAGGCGTGGCACACATTCTGACTAACTTTGGGGTGCTTAATATGCCACCCCAAGATGCTGTAGATTTAGGTATTGTGAGCACGTTTTTCCCGCATGGCGTGGGGCACCATTTAGGCTTGCAGGTACACGATGTTTTAGGGCATGCAAGCGATGATAGAGCTACGCAAAACCCACCACCACAGCAGCACCCATTTTTGAGATGCACTCGCATAATAGAAGCCAGACATGTCTTCACTATCGAGCCAGGCGTATATTTCATTGAGTCATTATTAGCTAATTTAAAAGGCAGCGAACATTCAAAATATGTTAATTGGAATGTGATTGACCACATGCGACCTTTTGGTGGTGTGAGAATTGAGGATAACGTTATTGTGCACCAACTGCGCAACGAGAACATGACGCGAGAGGCTGGCTTAGGCTAAGTCACGCGGTAAATGCATAAATATATAAGGTTTTAGCTGATTCTATTTACGGAAAGGTCGGCTAGCCCGAGTAAAGCACTTTTGTATTGCGACTCAGGTATGACCGACAAGGCCTCTTTTGCTTTGCTTGCTTCTTCTAGCGCTAAATCTTGGGTGTATTTAATTGAACCAGACTGGTGCATAAGCCCCAAAATAATATCAAAATTATCCATACCGTCAGCATTTTCAATTGCACTTCGAATAAGTACAGCGTCGCTAGGAGATGCGTTCCACATCGCATGAAGTAGCGGCAACGTAGGTTTACCTTCCGCTAGGTCATCTCCCGCTTTTTTACCCATGTCTTGCTCATTAGCGACGTAGTCAAGCACGTCGTCTACCAGTTGAAACGCGGTGCCTAAATGTTTGCCATAGTCTTGCATTGCTTTTTCTATTATTTCAGGTTGGTCTGTTAGCACTGCCGCTAACTGAGTCGCCGCTTCAAATAAGCGCGCAGTTTTACTATAAATCACGTCTAAATAGCTTTTTTCGGTGGTATTGGGATCATTGCAGTTCATTAACTGCATGACTTCACCTTGGGCTATTCGGTTGGTAGCGTCTGACAGTATTTCCATTACGGGCATTCGCTTTAAGGCGACCATCATTTGAAACGCGCGTGAATATAAAAAATCACCTACTAAGACCGAGGCTTGATTACCAAACACAGCATTTGCTGTTTCGCGTCCTCGACGCATGGTAGATTCGTCCACCACGTCGTCATGCAGTAGGGTCGCGGTGTGAATGAATTCAATAATAGCCGCTAAAGTATGATGATTGTTGTTGTTTATACCAAGTGCGCGCGCGGCAAGTATCGTGATGAGCGGACGAATGCGTTTACCGCCACTGTTGACGATATAAAACCCAAGCTGATTAATCAATACGACATCTGAAGCCACTTGCTGCTGTATGAGTTTGTTAACCGCGTTCATGTCAGATTCGCTCAAGGTTTTTATGCTGGTAAGATCCATGCCACTCTTTATATTATTTATTGGATTACCGCTATTTTACATTAAACGCCATGTATCTCTAGTTATGTCGATGTTTTAGATGAAAAATAAGCCTTGCTTGAGTGTAAATTGATAACAAGACCGATATTGTGTGAATTAAGTGCAATTTCTGCTTGTAACGAAACGAAACTTTACCTATAATTCGCGCCCTGTTTTTTGAATTAAGCGCATGAATGCGCAGTGCGGAGAAATATATGTACGCGGTTTTCCAAAGTGGTGGTAAACAACACCGTGTGGCCGAAGGTCAAACCGTTCGTCTAGAAAAAATCGAAGTTGCTCCGGGTGAAACCGTAGAGTTTGATGAAGTCTTGATGGTCAGTAACGGTGACGATATTAAAATTGGCACACCTAAAGTAGTCGGCGGTAAAGTCACCGCTGAAGTCGTTACCCATGGTCGTGGCGACAAGATTAAAATTGTTAAGTTTCGTCGTAGAAAGAATTCTAGGACTCAAACAGGACATCGCCAGTGGTTCACGGAAGTGAAAATTACAGCGATAAGCGCGTAACTATTTTATAGAATTATTAACGGTAGCATTGTAGTATGACTATCGTTAATCGCTCATTAGCAAGTATTAGGAGACGAACTCATGGCACATAAAAAAGCCGGTGGTAGTACCAAAAACGGTCGCGACTCAATCAGTAAGCGCTTAGGTGTTAAGCGCTTTGGTGGTCAAGACGTGTTAGCTGGTAACATAATTATGCGTCAGCGTGGGACTAAGTTCCACCCTGGGGAAAACATGGGTATTGGTCGTGACCACACCCTCTTCGCTCTTACTGACGGTAAAGTCCTGTTTGAAGTGAAAGGCCCTAAAAACCGGAAATTTATAAGCATAGTTGCTGCATAATACGGTTGGTAATTAATACAAAAACCTCGCAGCTGCGGGGTTTTTTTTGCTTTAATGGTTTGGTTTTCGCCACACTCATAGTAGTTAACTCAACTTACGTTTTTTACCTCGTAATATGAAGTTGAAGCGCCTAGTTATCGAACATTAATAAAGCTGATATACTCTCCACACAAGGTCAGTGATTTATACACAGTCATACAGGATTAAGCCAAGTAAATGAAATTTGTAGATGAAGCAGAAATACGCGTAGAAGCTGGAGACGGCGGTAACGGCGTAGTTGGATTTAGACGCGAAAAATACATACCCAATGGCGGTCCTGACGGCGGCGATGGTGGTGACGGCGGCTGTGTTTATCTTGAAGCCGATGAGAACTTAAATACGCTCATCGATTTCCAATTTGAACGTTTCCACCGCGCTGAGCGCGGTAAAAACGGTCAAGGCAGCGACTGCACAGGGCGTAAAGGCGAAGACCTCTATTTAAAAGTACCGGTAGGCTCGCGCGCAACCGACAAAGAAACGGGTGAAGTGCTAGGCGACTTAACCGTGCACGGGCAAACGATGAAAGTAGCCCAAGGAGGCTTTCATGGTTTAGGCAATGCACGTTTTAAAAGTAGCACTAACCGAGCGCCTCGTCAAAAGTCAGACGGTACTAAGGGTGAAATTCGCCATTTAACCCTAGAGTTGTTGTTGCTAGCTGACGTAGGCCTATTAGGTTTGCCAAATGCTGGTAAATCTACTTTTATACGCTCTGTATCAGCGGCTAAGCCAAAAGTTGCTGATTACCCTTTTACCACTCTTGTGCCTAATCTGGGCGTCGTCAGGCTCGACTCGCAGGCAAGTTTTGTTATTGCCGATATCCCTGGTTTGATTGAAGGTGCCTCTGAAGGGGCTGGCTTAGGTATTCAATTTTTAAAGCATCTTGAACGCTGTCGCGTACTGCTTCACTTGGTTGATATTATGCCCAGTGACGGCAGTGACCCAGTCGAAAATGCGCTGACCATTATCAACGAGCTTGAAACTTATAATCCAAAGCTAGCCGCTAAGCCGCGCTGGTTGGTCTTTAACAAAGTAGACCTAATGCTTGAGCAAGAAGCTGATGCCCTTTGTGAGCAAATAGCGGATCAAATGGGTTGGGAAGACGACTATTATCAAATGTCAGCAATTAACAAGTATGGTTCAATGGAGCTGTGTCAAGATATCATGCAGTTTATGCTTACCCTACCGCCGCAAGAAGAAAATGAGCAAGATAATGAACCAATGAGCTTTACATGGGACAGTGCACTAGTGGCTAGCAAGGCGCAAGAAAGCATTGATAACGACGATTTTGACGACGAAGACGATGACGATGATGAAGATGACGACCATCCTAACGTTGTATATGTGAACGAATAGAATTAGTAATTTGGCTGTACAGCAGTTTTTATAATTATGCCAAACGGCATCAATAAAGCATTGAATTATGATAAAAATTAGTATGATTGCCGCAATGGCAAAAAACAGAGTAATCGGTAAAGATAATCAAATGCCTTGGCACTTACCTGCTGATTTAAAGCACTTTAAATCAGTAACCCTAGGGAAGCCTGTGGTTATGGGACGTAAAACGTATGAATCCATTGGCAAAGCCCTGCCTGGTCGCAAAAACATTGTGGTTACGCGCAACCAAGCTTATACTTTAAGCGATGCTATTGTCGTGCATGACTGTGATTCTGCGCTAAGGATTGCTTCAATAGAAGCGGACGAGGTAATGATCATTGGCGGTGGCGCGATATATGAAGCTTTTTTGCAAAAAGCCCAACAGCTATTCTTAACCTTCATTAATATAGACATTGAAGGAGATACTCAATTTCCTGATTACGAAAAAATGGCTTCATGGAAAGTGCTCGAGCGTGAAACTCATCAGCCTGATGAAAAGAATGCGCATGAGTATGAGTTTATTACCCTTTTACGCTCAAAATAAAGCACATCTAGCAATAATAAAGCAATGCTATTGCCCGGGCAGATAGCGAAAAGGGTCAACTGACTTTCCTTTTTTCCTAATTTCAAAGTGCAGCATTATCTCACTTGCACCTGAACTGCCCATAGTGGCGATTTTCTGTCCTTGCTTAACAAATGTTTGCTCGCTCACCAAGATGGTGTTGTTATGTGCATATGCACTCAAATAATCGTTGTTATGCTTTATGATAATTAAATTTCCGTAGCCCTTTAAAGCATTGCCAGCATAAACAACTTTTCCATCAGCCGCAGCTAGTACCTGTGCGCCTAGCATACCTTTAATATCTAATCCACGATTACTGCCGTCGCTCCCAACCGTCGCGATAGTGCGATTTCCACTAGCAGGCCATGCCCAGGCCAATTGATTGTTAGTGGTATTTAAAGCTACATGATTGCTGACTTGATTTTCACTTGTCGGCGCCGGCTTTTTTGCAGTAGATTGCTGCTGTTTTGTTTGCTTAACTTTGTTCATGCTTACATTGTTTTCA
Organism: Glaciecola punicea ACAM 611; assembly: GCF_000252165.1. Taxonomy (GTDB): domain Bacteria; phylum Pseudomonadota; class Gammaproteobacteria; order Enterobacterales; family Alteromonadaceae; genus Glaciecola; species Glaciecola punicea. The sequence continues at coordinate 98,514 of NZ_BAET01000031.1, read as the reverse complement.
GTGCTTCGCGCTTCACTGGTTTTCGCCGTAACTTGCTTAGTCTTTACAGGGTTTAAACGCAGCTTCTGGCCTAATTTAATTGTGTAAGGGGGCGATATGTTATTTAGCCTAGCTAGTTCTCGGTAGTCGTTTCCACTGTAAAAAGCGATAGCAAATAGGGTGTCTCCTGGCTCTACTATGTAGGTGTCACCAGTGATTTGGGTTACGTTTTCCACAGTGGCAGTTTTGGTCGACAAATGCACCACAGGCGCGGGTACAAAATTGCTGGAGCAGGCGCTCATGAATAATGCTAACGATAGTGGTAATGCCAACATTGTGGTGTGGCGGCGTGTTTTTCTTAACAGGCGAATTAGCGCAAGCTTATTAAATACGGTTATACTCATGTTAGTCAAATATCGTGTAAGCGGTTAACAATTTCATATTATATCCCCTGCAACGAGAGGCACAAAATTGACGACTTCAATGACGGTGTTGGACAAATTTCCGTTTTGCTTGTCAATACAAAGCAACTGCTGCTGCTTGCCGCCTACGGGGATAATTAAGCGACCGCCGTCGGCCAATTGATTTATAAGCTGCTCAGGTATATTGGCGGCTGCCGCGGTGACTATAATGCCATCAAAGGGAGATTTACTCGCCCAGCCTTGCCAACCATCACCGTGTTTCAATTTTACGTTATGTAAATCAAGCTGGTTTAAACGGCGCTTTGCTTGAAACTGTAGCGCTTTAATACGCTCGACACTGCATACTTGCGCAAATATTTTGGCTAAAATCGAGGTCTGATAGCCTGAACCTGTGCCCACTTCTAATACTTTTGCCGCAGGCCCAATACCGCTTAAGAGCAGCTCTGTCATTTTGGCGACAATATAAGGTTGGGAAATGGTTTGTCCTTGCCCTATCGGTAGGGCGATGTTTTCATACGCCTTGTGCGCCAGCGCTGCCGGTAAAAATATTTCTCTGGGAACGCTAGCGATAGTTGCCATCACCGCTTCATTGGTAATGCCCTCTTGCTTTAATACCCCGGCCAACTGTAAGCCTTTACGTGATGTCATACTGATGCTTCCAGCTATATTAAGATGTTATAACGTGCGCATGCGAACCTACTTTAACGTTCGCTATTTCTCGCAGTACCGAGGTGGCGAAACAACCCGACGGCAGGCTAAATGAAAGTACGGCTGAATTATCGCTTATTTGTACCGAAAAATCTTCAACAAAGAGCAATACCGGTCGTCTTTGTTGAGATAATTGCAAGCGCACCAAAGTATCACAAACCTGTGAATACTCATCTGCTGCTGATTGTTCAAAGGTTCTTGCTTGGCCTTGACTATCTAGTTCACCTTCTCCCCATAAAGGCGCGGTAACTAACACATCGCCTCGTTTAAGTCTGTCGGTCGTTGCCGCTAGGAGTGCTTCATCATTTTGCGCGTGAATAAAAAAACTATTGCTGCCGCTTAACGACAAGGCATCACCGTCAAGCAATGCCTGGTAGGCAAGTTGGCTGATGCGATTGCTGACAAAGTGATTAAAAAGCCAACTTCTAAGGGCTGAAATTGCCATTGATCGTTTATTACGGTTACGGATTTCTTCACCGTTTACTAGTTTTTCTGCCAGTTGTAAATTGCCGCCCAGTATCACGCTGCCATCGGATTTAATAAGCTCGCCGAAACGCTGGTTGCCATAGTAGTTTGGCACGCCGCGCACCTTTATGGCCTCTATTCGGCTCAACAGGGCAGCTTGGTCTAGCGTGTCAATATCGCGCATTACAATCTCAAATTTATTAGATTTTATTGCGCCGGTGCGCAGCTTTCGTTCATTTTGCACCGTCTCGATAATGCGAACGCCGGGCATTTCAAATGTTAACCAATCGGTTTTAGCTTTGCCGCCATGATAAATGCCAAACCACTGTGAGGTGATGGCGTATTTATCTTTGCGACCAGCGTAGCTAACATTACGTAAGGGTAATTTGCCAAATTTAGCCAGCGCTTCGGCCACAAACGCAGTATTTAAGCCGGTTTTTTCAATGTGAATAAGTGTATGCTCACCGCTGCTATTGGGCTCAAAGCTTAATGTTTCAAAGACTTTGAAGTCGCTTAGTTGCGTTTTTATAGTGGCGTTAAAAAGCGCACCACCGTGTAAGTGTGTCCAAGGGTCTACCTGTAAATTCAGCATGCGCAAACCAAGACCATTGCGTGTGCTTCAATACCTTCTTCACGCCCCACAAAACCAAGTTTTTCGGTGGTGGTTGCCTTTACACTTATGTTATCAACGCTTATCTTTAGCTGTTTGGCTATGTTGCTGCGCATATTAAGTATATAAGGGGCAAGTTTAGGCACCTGCGCGGCGATGGTAATATCTGCGTTTCCCAGCGTATAACCTTTGTCATTAATCAGGCCGTATACATGCGTCAGTAGGTGCATTGAGTCAGCATCTTTAAAGTCAGCGCTGGTGTCAGGAAAATGCTTACCTATGTCACCAAGGGCTAGAGCACCTAATAGTGCATCACACAAAGCATGTATTGCCACGTCACCGTCGGAGTGCGCAATAAGGCCGTGGGTATGGTCAATTTTTTCACCGCATAAAGTGATGGGGCCTTCACCGCCAAATTTATGTACATCGTAACCGTGTCCTACTCGTATCATTGTTGCTTGTCCTGTATGGCATAACCGTTGTTTTAACGTTCATATATAAAGCGCGTATTATTTATTGCTCTTGTTAATGGCGCTTAAGTAAAATGTAGCAAGTGCTATATCGCTGGGTTTCGTAATTTTTATATTGCTAGAAGGCCCCTCTACTAATAACACGCTTTTTCCACAATTTTCCATAGCAGAGGCTTCATCGCTTAGCTTTGTGCCCTTAGCTAAACCTGTTTCAATTGCGTGTATCAATTCATTCATGCGAAACATCTGCGGCGTTTGTGCATGCCACAGCAAAGAACGCTCTATCGTATTATCTATTATAGAAAAGTGTTGTGAATGTCCTGAAGATATTTTTGTAGAAGCGGCTTTTTTAATAGTATCGGTAACGGGACACGCCAGTATTGCGCCACAGACATTATCGCTTGGTGCAATAGCCGTGCACCTTTCAATAAGTCGTGTTATGTCTTGCGCGTTGACGCAAGGTCTTGCAGCGTCATGAACTAACACAAATTGTGTTGGGTCTTGGAAGTTAACAATACAGCGTAAGCCTTGTAGCACAGAGTCTACGCGCTCACAGCCACCAATAACCGCCATAACCTGTGGGTGATTAGCAATTGATAAAGTGGTGAAAGTGTAATCTTCAGGGTGCAACATTACAATAATTTTACCAATTTGATTATGTGATAAAAAGATCTGCACGGTGTGCTCTAATATTGTTTTTCCGCCAATGCTGACATATTGCTTTGCAGTAGCGGCAGCCACTCTGCTGCCAATTCCTGCCGCGGGGATAATCACAGGGAATATAGAGGTAGATGGCAAGGCAGTCACTCTTTGGGCAATATACGGTAGAAAGTTTCGCCTTCTTTAATCAGGCCTAATTCGTTACGCGCGCGCTCTTCCATGGATTCTAAGCCCAATTGTAAATCTTCTATGTCGGCTCTAAGGAGTTGATTACGCTGCCGTAAATTCGCATTTTGTTCGCTTATCGTGGTAATTTGGTCTTGCTTAAATTGAAAGTCATAGACACTGTTTTTGCCAAACCAGAGCCTGTATTGCAATGCGCTAAGCATGACAATTAACAACAGCGCAATCCATTTTTTTTTCATATATGCCTCTGCTTAAACCAAAGATAAGTGCCTGTGCCGTGTAAACAAAAAACACTTATTTTGACGCTTCTATACGCCATAATAATAGCATGCGATGTATACAGTTTCCGTAAGTTGACAGAGGCTAGTTAGCTACTTGTAAAAAATATTCGACTTAGGTAGCTTATTACATTGATAACGATTATTGTACGGCGAAATTTAACACGTTCACATTGTTTTAAATACGACTTTTACCATTATTTAGAGGTGCTACATGCTCATAAACACAAGTCTTGCGACCCATTCGACTACTAGGCAAAAAATCCGAGACTTTTATCGGATTAATGAAGCTCAGGTTGTGGAGCATATTTTACCAGAAGCTGAGGTAAGTATGAGGGCAAGAAGTCGTGCATGGGAGCGTGCTCGTACCTTGGTATTGCGGATCCGTAAAGAACAAGAAGGTCACGGCGGGGTAGATGCGCTGCTTCAAGAGTATTCACTATCTTCAGAAGAAGGCGTCGTGCTAATGTGTTTGGCTGAAGCTTTGTTGCGCGTGCCAGACAAGCACACGCAAGACCAACTTATAAGAGACAAGTTAGCTAACGGTCAGTGGTCGAGTCACTTAGGCAACAGCGACTCGATGTTCGTCAATGCAGCTGCGTGGGGACTCATGTTTACCGGAAACATGGTGAACTATACCAACGTGCGTAAAAAAGCGCAGTTTGGCTTGTTAAAGAAAACGCTAGGCCGTATGGGCGAGCCTGTAATTCGCCGTGCTATGAACATTGCTATGAAAGTAATGGGCAAGCAGTTTGTGATGGGTGAAACCATAGAAGACGCTGTAAAGCGCGCACAAGACAAAGAAAAAGCGGGCTATGTATATTCTTACGACATGTTAGGCGAAGGCGCTCGGACTTTTGCCGACGCAGACCGCTATTTCAAGGCCTACAGTGATGCCATAGAAGTCATCGGAAAAGCAGGTGCAGGCAAAGGTCCTCGTCGTAGTCCTGGTATTTCGGTGAAACTTTCAGCCATTCATCCGCGCTACGATTATGTGAAGTACGAAAAGGTAGTGCCGGAAATTTGCGATCGCTTAAAGAAGCTGTGCCTACAGGCTAAAAAACATAACATCGGCTTAACGGTCGACGCGGAAGAGTCGGAGCGTTTGGAAATATCATTAGATATTATTGAAAAAGTGTTTAGTGATCCCGACCTTGACGACTGGCAGGGCTTTGGCTTGGCGGTTCAGTCATACCAAAAACGCGCTATTTTTGTGATTGAGTGGATACGTGAGATTACCACCCGAGTCAATAAAAAGATGATGGTGCGCCTAGTAAAAGGTGCTTATTGGGATACCGAAATTAAACACACCCAGCAAGGCGGATATGAAGATTTTCCAGTGTTTACCCGAAAAGCATCCACCGACGTGTCTTATCATGCATGTGCCAACCGCTTACTTGCTTACCGCGACTCTATTTATCCGCAGTTTGCAACACATAATGCCTATACCGCCTCGGTTATTATTGAACTTGCTGGAGACGACAAAGAAGGTTTTGAGTTTCAATGCTTGCACGGTATGGGCGACACATTATATGACCAAATCGTAAAGGAAGAAGGGATTCAATGCCGTGTTTATGCACCAGTGGGTCAGCACGAAGACTTACTCGCCTATTTGGTCAGAAGATTACTTGAAAACGGGGCGAACTCTTCGTTTGTTAATGCCATAGTGGACGAAAAGAAAGCAGTTGAAGAATTATTAAGTGACCCCGTAGAATTTACCCAAAGACTGGCTAAAAGAGTCAACACTCAAATAACAATGCCGATTAACCTGTATGGCGATAGCCGCTTAAACTCTAAAGGTTTCGATGTTTACGACATTAATAAGTTAACGGATATGTCAGCTAACATCGCTAAATGGTTTGATTTACATACCAGCAGTCTTCAAATAAGCGATAGCGCAGACTATATTGTGCGCAACCCCGCTAAGTTGTCTGAAATTGTGGGCCACCACCATTTTGATAGCCCTGAGCAAATGCTAGCCAAACTTGCTATTGCGCATGATGCTTTTGCCAGTTGGTCGAACACGCCAGTCACCCATCGCTGTGAGATACTCATGCGTGTGGCTGATATTTTAGAGCGCCACATGGACGAGCTGATTGGTTTATGCATAAAAGAAGCCGGTAAAATTACCGAAGACAGCGTGGATGAAGTACGCGAAGCGGTCGATTTTGCGCGCTACTATGCCGTTGAAGCACAAAAAATAGACCCTGATAATAGGCTCACACCACGCGGCGTTATTTTATGTATAAGCCCGTGGAACTTCCCCTTGGCAATCTTTTTAGGCCAGGTAGTGGCGGCGTTGGCAACTGGCAACACCGTCGTGGCTAAACCAGCAGAACAAACTAGCTTAATCGCTATGCGTGCGGCTGAGTTAATGTATGCCGTTGGCTTGCCAAAAGAGGCGCTGCAAATGGTCATTTCTACCGGTCCGCAGGTTGGCAACACCTTACTGCCTGACGAACGTATTGCAGGTGTAATATTCACAGGCTCCACCCAAACAGGCACGTTAATATCACGCACCTTGGCCCAACGTGCTTCTACGCAAGTGCCGCTTATTGCTGAAACTGGCGGGCAAAACTGCATGATAGTTGACTCTACAGCGCTGCCAGAGCAGGTGGTAGATGATGTTGTGACGTCGGGCTTTAGAAGCGCTGGCCAGCGCTGCTCGGCTCTGCGTGTTTTATTTTTACAGGACGTAGTTGCCGATGACATTATTGAAATGATTATTGGGGCGATGAAAGAGCTCAGTATAGGCGACCCACAGTGGTTGTCGACTGATCTTGGTCCTGTTATTGATGAAAAAGCTTTAAAAGCGCTTACCGAGCACGAAGTTTTTATGCAGCAAAAAGGCAAGCTTTTATATAAATGCGAATTAGACGCGAGTTTAGACGGTACTTTCTTTGCACCGCATTTATTTGAAATTAGTGATTTGAGCGTATTAACAAAAGAAGTATTTGGACCTTGCATACATATTGTGCGTTATAAAGGCGGTGACTTACTGAAAGTCATGGACCAAATAAATGCCACTGGCTATGGCTTAACAATGGGAATTCACACGCGCATTGAAGAGCGGGCCTACGAGTTAGCGCAACTGTCAGGTGCGGGTAATGTGTATATCAACCGCAACATGATTGGAGCAATAGTTGGCGTACAACCCTTTGGCGGACGCGGCCTGTCCGGCACCGGCCCTAAGGCAGGCGGACCGAACTACTTGCCGCGCTTAATGATGGAAAAAGTTACGCCTAATTTAGTCGGCGTTGGTGAAGAGTTTGCTGACGGCTTTACCCATGATCCGGCCTTAATGAGCGATGAAAAGTCGCATAGCGAAGTAGCTGACATGATGACGCGAGCTAATAAAGTAGTGCAAGAATGGCGATTAAGCACCTTAACGTCAAGATTGTCGGCGGTTCGCCAACTGTTGGCCAAAATTGCAACGGTCGACATTGTTGAGGAGCTTGCGGAAGATTTAAACTCTACCTTAGCAAGCGCCCGTTCCCAGCTACTGTCTGTTGAAAAGCGCTTGAAGAAGCCACAGGTGCTGCCTGGGCCAACGGGTGAAAGCAACACTCTACATTTAGAGCCAAGAGGTATTTTGGTCACCTTCGCCGACAAAGAAGTGGCCTTTGAGTATTGGACCCTGTCTATTGTAACCGCACTTGCTACCGGAAATGTGGTGGTTGCGGTAGTGTCTGACTTGTTTTATGAAGAAGCGCTTACGTATAAAGATAAATTTGAGAGCACGGGGGCGCCAAAAGGCGTATTCCAAGTGGCACGTTTGAAGCACCTTGAAGCCTTACTTGAACACAAAGATATTGCGGGCATGGTAGTAGATAGCAGTACGTCTAGAACCTCTCGTTTTGTGCAAAAGATGGCCTTAAGAGATGGTGCAATACTACCGGTTATTACTGCTGAGCATAACGACAATATGATTGGTCGCTTACTCACTGAAAAAACAGTTAGCGTAGACACTACTGCCTCAGGCGGTAATACGTCGCTAATGACCATGACGGAAGACGACGAGTAGCTTGAAACTTTGATGGTCAAATGAAGCTTTAAAATGCCTGTTTTATATTTTTTAAACGGGCATTTTTATTATATTAGTCGGCCGCTTGACTTACGCTTACGTCCAAATAAGCCAATGATATAGCCAATAAGCAAGGCAACAACCCCGAGTATTGCACCGCGGGTGAACCACTCAATGCTGTTTGATCGCCCCCGTTTTTCTATGGTTTCGTTTAAACGCGCAATTTCTTCTAGCTGCCGTGTCACTTGTCTGTTGAACTTATTCTTTTGTGTATTAAGCGATTCAAGGTTAAGCGCATTAGCGCTTAACTCTGCCTGCAGGTTCGCCACTTTTGTGTTTTGTTGTGTTAACGAAGCTGCAACATCTTCAAGCTGCTCTTTGGCTGATTGACTAGGGCTGACAAACTTTAGCTCTATCCAGCCGGTACGCTGTCTATCATCAATAATTTCAGCAAAACCGTCTTCGCTGTTTGTCTGTAGTAGTTGCACTTTAGTACCAGCGGTAATTGAACCTAGTAAGCGGTAGTTGGTGCCTGGACCTGCGCGCAAATAGGTAAATAGCTTGTCAGAAACCCATCTAAAGTCGCCATTTTGGTCGCTGGGTTGGTCTCGCTTTTCGGCTTCATTGCTAACGGCGTCTGTTTGCGCTTGGCTTTCGCCACTTACGCTATATAGTAAAGTAAGACAAACTAAAATTGCAAGATAGGCAGGCTTTTGCATAGATGCGTATTTATTCCAATGGTGTAATATTTAAAAAGAGTAAGCTCAGGTAATGTTAATAACAAGCTAATGAATGTGCTATGATTTTATATACTGATTATAGTCGCTTATGCGCAAGCCTGTAGTATATTTTATGGAAATAGAACTTAAACTTATATCAAATCAAAACGCCCTATCGCTTTTTGAAGCTAAAGTGCTCCCCACCTTACGCAAACAAAATATTCAAATAGAACAAAGCCACGCGCATTTATACAATGAATACTATGATACCCCAGATGAGTTTTTTGGCAAAAGAAAAATGGGCTGCAGAGTGCGCTCGCGCAATCAACAGTATGAACAAACTATAAAAACGAAAGGTACGGCAGAAGGCGGTTTGCATCAGCGCCCAGAATATAACGTTGACTTAGACTCTGCGATCCCAGATCTGAGCAAGTTTGATCCCCAAATTTGGACCCAAGACATTGATATTAAAGCCGTGAACGACAAGCTTCAAGGGCTTTTTTCAACTCACTTTGAACGCACCACATTTGATATAAGTACGGATAAATACAGCCTTGAGCTAGTGTTTGACTTGGGCGAAGTGAAAAAAGGTCAAGACAGCTTGCCTATTTGTGAAATAGAACTTGAGTTGGTGAGAGGGGATCCTACGGCATTATTCGATATAGCCCAGCAGCTTATTAAGCATGTACCATGCAGGCTCAGCAACGTTACCAAAGCAGCTCGGGGCTATCAACTGCTGCATGGGCGCATTCCTGAAATTACATCCTTACCGTTGTTTTTACCATTGGATATGAATGACAGCTGCGAGCGGGCCTTTTGTAAAACAGTAGAACTTGCGCTGAATCACTGGCAGCATCATCAGCAGATATACTCACAAAGCCGCAACCGAAAAGCGCTGCGTGAAATTTATGAAAGCGTACAGTTGTTGCTGCAAGGGATCGCGCTATACTTGCCTATACTGCAGTGTAAAGAGTTACTTGATCTACATAAACAGCTGTTAACGCTTGCACAAGCTTGGGCTTGGCAGGAGCAACTAGAAAGTATTCACCAACTGCGGTCCAAAAAAGGGCCGTTTAGTCGCAAAATTCCGCGCAATCAAAATCTTATGAACTATTTAATGGGACGTCGAGAAGGTTTACTTAATGCCCACAAACCAAATGAATTAAATATGTCGGTGCTTAGCACCGGTGTCCAGCTCGCTGCTTCGCGTGTACTGCTCGACAAGCCATGGCGGGCGCAAAACTCAGGCCATCATGATGTTAACGTGAAAAAGCACGCTAAGGGCTGGCTGTCACAGTCGTGGCAAACGGTGCAGCAGTCGCTCCCAAAAGATACAAGTATGGACAGTAAGCAGTATTTAGCGCTCGATGCGCTGCTTCGACATTCGCTTCTCAAGGGCTTTTTACTGGCTGATCTATTCATGGATAGTCGTGGTCATTTTAGAGCCCCTTGGCTTGATTTAGCCACAGGCGTAAGAGAGCTTAAGTGTCTTAATCTTCTCCAAGATGCACTTAGCGATCTTGATACAGAAGACAAAGCAGACTTTTCATCTTGGATTAACGATAAAGTTAACAGTGTAGTGAAGGTGATGGAGCAGACTCGTGAAGTGGCTATGGATGCCGACACATACTGGTAGCATAATTTAATGAAGGCGTTAATCGTTTTTTTAGATTAAGCGCATCGTTTCTTTTCATTTTATTACGTACAAAAACATCTGTATATTCACGCTTAACGTAAAGACATATGAAAAAGCGTTTTAGCAAACTGCAGGTTGATTCAAACACAACGCAATGCACATTTATTACCGCTTTATATATTTACTCATATGTTGTTAATTTTAACCAAAAAGGAAACTAGTAATGTCAATAATTAACCAAATGATCCCCGATTTTTCTGTAGACGCTTTTCACGATGGCGAATTCAAGACTATCACCAGCGAGGACGTTAAAGGCAAGTGGTCAATTTTCTTGTTTTACCCAGCAGATTTTACCTTTGTATGCCCTACTGAGCTAGAAGATATGGCCAAAATTCACAGCGAATTAAATGAACTTGGTGTCGAGGTATATGGCGTATCTACTGATTCGCATTTTGTACACAAAGCTTGGCATGACACCTCTGATGCCATTAGCAAAGTAAAATATCCACTGTTGTCAGACAACGTATTTGTCTTGTCTCGTGCTTTTGACGTATTAATTGAAGAAGAAGGTCGTGCTCTTCGTGGTACTTTCTTAGCTAACCCAGACGGTATTGTAAAAGTAGCTGAAATTCATGACTTAGGCATAGGACGCAGCGCCAAAGATATGCTTCGCAAAGTAAAAGCCGCTCAGTATGTTGCCAACAACGACGGAGAAGTATGTCCAGCCGCATGGGAACAGGGTCAAGCAACCTTAACACCGAGCTTAGACCTAGTCGGAAAAATCTAAGCGTATCTAGAGATATTCATTAGACGCTCGCAGGTTTCCCTGCGAGTATTTTTTTTTAAGGTTACGGGTAAGTCAGCGCTAACAATTATAAGCTCAGGAAATAAAAATCTGCTGTTGTATCTGTAGATGGCGAAAGTTATAGCGTCATTACAGACAATAACGACAATAACGACAATAACGACAACATCTTTTTATTTCTCGACATATTTTATTCAGCATTAATACTGCTGAAATATAAAAACTCAGATGATCTTTACTATTCAAAGCGAGTTTTTACAAAAAATAGCAGTTAAGGCATACACATTTACAGGCGAAAGCATTAAACGTTTCGCTGTTTAGTAATTACCACAGGAGTTTTACAACATGCTAACACAAGACATTTTGACAGCCCTACAGGGTTATATGAAAGACTTAAAAAACGACATTACGTTTGTTGTACAAACAGGCCAGCACGAAAAGCGCAGCGAACTAATGGAAATGCTGAATCAGCTAGCCACCACCTCAAGTAAAATCTCAGTAGTGGAAGAAGATCGCAGCGGCGTACTTCGAAGCGCAGTGAGCTTTGCCGTCCAGGCTAACGGCAAAGATACTGGCATCACTTTTTCTGGCGTACCCGGTGGTCATGAGTTCAATTCTTTAATACTGGCTATTTTGCAAGCCGGCGGCAGTAAACTTAAGCTCGATGAGAGCATTCAAAACATGGTCAAAAAAGTAAAAGACAAGCTCAAATTTCAAGTTTATATCAGCCTTAGCTGTCATGCTTGCCCCGATGTAGTGCAAGCAATGAATCAGTTTGCTTTGTTAAACCCAAATATTGAAGCTGAAATGATTGATGGCGGCGTATATCCTGATCTTGTTGAGCAAAACAAAATTCAAGGCGTGCCCACGGTGTTTATGAACGGTAAAGTATTTGCCAGTGGTAAAGTAGAAATCGCGGGAATTATCGAAAAGCTCAGCGCCGCACAGCCAGAAATATTAGCCGTTGGTTCTGACATTGACGCGCCTAAAATGCCGATGCAAGACGTTACCGTCATAGGCGGAGGACCTGCTGGCATATCAGCAGCGATATACGCAGCGCGTAAAGGCCTTAAGGTGACTATTGTGGCTGACCGTTTTGGTGGTCAAGTCAAAGACACTATGGGTATTGAAAACTTAATTTCAGTGAAGTACACCACAGGGCCAGAATTAACAGGTTCATTAGTAAATCACTTAGATCAGCATGAAATCACCAAAAAAGAGCACATGCGGGTAGACAAAATTGAAAAAGGAATGATTAAAACCCTTACCTTAAGCAACGGCGAGGTATTCAAAACCCGCAGCATCATTATTGCCACAGGGGCCAACTGGCGTGAGTTGGGAGTACCTGGTGAAAAAGAAAATATTGGCAACGGCGTAGCCTATTGTCCCCACTGCGATGGTCCGTTCTATAAGGGTAAAGATGTGGCGGTAATTGGCGGCGGTAACTCTGGCGTAGAAGCCGCTCTTGATTTGGCAGGCATTGTTAAATCGGTCACAGTGTATGAGTTTATGCCTGAATTAAAGGCTGACAAAGTATTAATTGACCAACTTTACAAGCGCACAAATGTATCGGTTGTGAAAAACGCGGCGACTAAACAGGTTATTGCTGAAAATGGTAAAGTAACCGCCATTGAATACATCGACCGTGCGACCAACGAAGTGCACCAGCAGAAACTACACGGTATATTCGTGCAAATTGGGCTTGTGCCAAATTCAAAAGTGCTCCAAGGCGTGGTAGATTTAACCAAGCACGGCGAGGTACTTATTAACGAAAAAGGCGCAACGAGTGAATCTGGCATATTTGCCTGTGGCGATGTAACGACTGTTCCCTACAAGCAAATTGTGGTGGCAATAGGTGAAGGTACTAAAGCATCTTTAGCCGCATTTGATTATTTGTTGATGAATCCCGCCCCAGTTGAGGTAGAGGAACTAGACGAGCAAGCAGCCTAGTACGTTTAGGCTTATAGTAAACGCCGCTATCTTAGAGATAGCGGCGTTTTTTGTTTGTAAACCTCCCACTTCAACACAACTGCTAATGCGTAATTATTCATTTACTTAAGCATTATTAAGTAAACTTTTTTAGTTACACAAAAAGTATTTCATTCATCTTAAAATTTGCTACGCTAAGGGCTTGATGAACTGAACTTTTTATCATGTTGCGAAGAAGAAGTATGGCCTTGCTATATTTGCGTTGAAATTTGAATAATATAGCGCGTATAAAAAAACCGCAGAATGTGCGGCTTTTTTATTGCGACAAAGTAGACGGCACGCCGTATATTTACTTCTTGCTAATCGCACCAAAACGCTTCTTGAAGCGGTCAACACGACCACCAGTATCAGAGGTACGCTGCTTACCAGTATAGAATGGATGGCACTCTGAACAGACGTCTAAATTAATATCTTTACCTAAAGTAGAGCGTATTTTCATGATGTTGCCACAAGAACACGTTGCTGTCATTACTTCGTACGTAGGATGAATATTAGCTTTCATGGGATACCTTTCTTATTTAAGGCCGCCTCGCTATACAACCCGAAGTTGCACACCAAGCGATGTTAATTAAATGTAAGCACAGATTATTCTATACTTGAAAATTTGAGCACGAATACTATACAAATTAAACCTGTGGAGCAAGGATTATCTTTATGAGGCAAATAAATAAGCGACACAAAAATTATTTGAAGTGCGTGCCTAATGACATAAAAATATGATAGTTTGTAAGCATCATAATTTACACTGTACTAGTGATGTAGTCAGGCTATAATACAACAGTAAATTTATCCGCGAAAGCGTGTTAACAGGTTCGTTTTTAATTCTATCTTTATGTTACTAAGCCAAACAGAAACATCGAAATCTGCTGCTGAGCTTGCCTTTGTGCAGGTGGCGCTACCTGTGCCGCTGGATAGATTGTTTGAGTATTCGTGCTCTGCGAAAAATTTACACGCCTTTCAAAATGGCTGTAGAGTTGTGGTGCCTTTTGGTAAGAAAAGCCTTGTGGGAGTAGTCGTTAGTAGCGCAGATAAGAGCGATTACGATCTCGCAAAAATAAAGCCCCTCACTAGTTTGATAGATGAAACGCCAGTTTTTTCAACAAGTATGATAAAACTGGCGAACTGGCTAGCTGACTTTTATATTTACCCCGTGGGCGAAGTATATGCCAGTATGCTGCCTGTTTTATTGAGAAAGGTAAGCAGTACAAAGGCGCTGGCAAAAAAAGTCATCAATGAAGACACAAAAGCTGATACCAATGAAGAATTAAAAACTATCAGTGCAGAACTGCCTCTACTTGCACAATTATGCGCGCATCAAGTCAGCGAAGAAGACATCAAAAAACTGCATAAAAGTAAACGTCAGTTTGCTTTATTTCAAGCACTAAAAGAACAGCCACTGGCGCTTTCTCAAGCGAAGGCTGATTACTCCCCAACTATCGTAAAAGGGCTGATAGACAAGTGCCACGCGTATATTGAAGAAACCCCGCCTGAACTAGGTTTGTGGCCAACACAAGCTGTTTTAGCTGAGAAAAAACGTGCTAATCCGGAACAAGCCATAGCCATTGCTAGCATAAATCAAGCCACTGAGTTTACGGCGTTCTTGCTCGAAGGGGTCACCGGCAGCGGTAAAACAGAGGTTTACTTACAGGTTATTGAAGAAGTGCTGCTGCAAGGTAAGCAGGTGCTAATTTTAGTCCCGGAAATTGGATTAACACCACAAACGTTGCGCCGTTTTGAACAACGCTTCGGTAATATTGTTGCGGTTTGGCATTCAGCACTGACCGATCTTGAGCGCTTAACTGTGTGGCAGCAGGCAAAATATAACCAAATAGGCATTGTTATCGGCACGCGTTCTGCGGTGTTCTTGCCTTTAGCAAAGCCGGGTATGATTATTGTGGATGAAGAGCACGATGAATCTTTTAAGCAGCAAGACACTCTGCGTTATCATGCCAGAGACGTAGCGGCTTACCGGGCTAAGCAGGCGAACATAAGTTTAGTGTTAGGTAGCGCCACACCTAGCCTTGAAAGTTTACATAATGCGCTTAGCCATAAATTTAGGCACTTGAGCTTGAAAAAACGCGCTGGCAGCGCCAGTTTACCTACCCAGCATCTACTTGATCTAACAGGTGTGCCGCTTGAGGCTGGTCTTGCGCCCAGCATGCTGGTGCGAATTGAACAGCAGTTAAGCCAAGGCAACCAAGTGCTTGTTTATGTTAATAGAAGAGGTTACGCGCCGGCGCTTATATGTAAACAGTGTGGTCATGTTGAAAGTTGTAAAGACTGCGATAATCCTTACACGGTGCATTTGAGTTCACATAATTTGCAGTGTCATAGATGCGGTCAATATCAAGATTATGTGTACAAATGCCGCACGTGTCATTCAAGTAATATCACCACTCAGGGGATCGGTACAGAGCAAATTCAGGATATGTTAGCCAAGCGCTTTGCCAACTATTCATGCGTGCGCATTGATAGCGATTCCACCAGGGGTAAACGAAAGTTAAACGAACTGTTGAGCGCCATTGGGCAAAATAAACACCAGTTGCTCGTTGGCACGCAAATTTTGTCTAAAGGTCATCACTTTCCCAATGTGACCTTGGCTATTATCTTAAACGTTGACGCTTTTTTGTTTAGCAGCGACTTTAGGGCACCTGAAAAACTGGCGCAGCTTGTTACCCAGTTTAGCGGTCGCGCGGGCAGGGCGAATAAACCAGGCGAGGTATGGTTACAAAGCTATCAGGTGGGCCATCCTTTACTGCAAGATTTAGTCAATAATGGCTACGAACAGTTTTCTCGGCTACTGTTACAAGAGCGAAATCGCGCTAATTTACCGCCTTTAGCATGGCAAATAGCTTTGCGTGTCGAGCACAGCGACACCGCGCTTATCATGCTGTTTATGCAGTATGCAAACCAGCTATTGGCGCAATTTAGCCAGCTAAGCTATGTGGGTCCTTTTCCCGCTGGCGTTGAAAAGAAGCAAACGCGGTATCGCTTCATCACTGTGGTGCAAAGTAGTTCTCGTCAGTATTTAAACCGTGCTATGACACAGGCAAAGCAGGCTTTAGGAGAACACAAGTTAGCGGCGAGAATGCGCTGGAGCATAGACGTAATGCCCAGTGATTTTAGTTAAAATACTACAGCAATCTTCCTGTAAATTTCCTATACTGTGCGACCACGATTACATTATCGCGTATTCACAATCATAAAAAAGTAGCATCATATTATGGCTCAAAAAGATTACGTACAAAGATCTCAAGCAAAAAAGCAGGCGGCGAAACGCAGTGCTCGTAACAGCAGTTCGTCAATTAATGCCCCTGTGCCTTGGTTAAAGGTCGGTGCTGCTCTATGCGTGGTGGGTCTGTTTATTTTTGGACTCTATCGACTTGGCACGACAAGCGATGTAGGCGCTGGGGGTGTAAGTGAACCCCTTGTGGATAGGCAAAACAATGATGGCAATGATTTAAACGCAGCCCAAATGAATGAAAACACGCTGGAGACTGTGATAGAAGATGAGCCCCTAGAGCTTGAAAAACTGCCCGTGCTGGGTGAGGAAGAGTGGGCGTATATAGATTCCCTACCCGATTACTCGGTGGAAGTAGATGCCACAGGACCAAAGCAAAGCTCTCAAGACTCTATATTACAGTGTGGTTCATTTAGGACGATAGAGCGAGCCGAAACCTTGCGAGCGAAAATCGCATTTCAAGGACTGGAATCAAGGATAATCAAAAGCGATGGTCGCAATGGCATTTGGTTCAGAGTAGTGCTTGGGCCGTATGAGCGTAAACGTGAAGCAGAAAGGCAACGTCATCAGCTTCGCAGCGCAAATATAAACGAATGTAAAATTTGGTAGTAAAGCTTGGTTATCTTGTTGTAATCGTTTTACACCAAGTCAATACACACAAATCATAATATCTTGTGGTAAACGGCTTGAAAATATAAACAATTCCCCCACCTCTTTACTACGTTTATGTCGCTTGGATTACGTCAAAAGCATTTTTAGGCTTAGGTTTTCTATGTGAACACATCATTTTGAAAAAGAGGGCTGCGCCCTTATTTGCGCTTTCCACAGGAGATAAGAATGACCACTATTGTTTCAGTGCGCCGAGGCAATCAAGTTGTAGTAGCCGGTGACGGGCAAGTATCGCTTGGCAATACAGTAATGAAAGGTAACGCGCGTAAAGTCCGTCGCTTATATCATGACAAAGTACTGGCGGGCTTTGCTGGCGGCACCGCCGATGCATTTACCTTATTTGAACGTTTTGAAAGCAAACTTGAAAAACATCAGGGTCATCTTACGAAAGCAGCGGTTGAGCTCGCTAAAGATTGGCGTACTGACCGCGCGCTTCGCCGCTTGGAAGCCTTGTTAGCGGTGGCTGATCATTCGGCCTCGTTGATAATTACGGGAAACGGCGATGTTATTCAGCCCGAAAATGACCTCATTGCAATAGGTTCGGGCGGCCCATTTGCTCAAGCTGCGGCAATTGCTCTATTAAACAACACTGAGCTGGGCGCAATGGACATCGCCCACAAAGCGCTGTCGATAGCAGGCGATATTTGCGTATTTACTAATGGCAACCACACCATAGAAACCCTCGATTACTAAATGCTACTGAGCCGCGCTTTTATCGCGCTGACAAGTCTGCCTATAAGGAATACTGATGTCTGAAATGACGCCTAGAGAAATTGTACACGCGCTTGACAAGCATATTATAGGTCAAGCCGATGCCAAACGGGCTGTATCAATTGCGCTGCGTAACCGCTGGAGAAGAATGCAGCTTGAGCCAGAGCTTCGTCAAGAAGTCACGCCTAAAAATATTTTAATGATTGGCCCTACGGGCGTAGGTAAAACGGAAATTGCACGGCGTCTAGCTAAGTTAGCTAACGCGCCCTTTATTAAAGTAGAAGCAACTAAATTTACCGAAGTGGGGTATGTAGGCAAAGAAGTAGAATCTATTATTCGTGATTTAGCCGACATTGCGGTAAAAATGACCAAGGAAAGTGCCGCTGTAAAAGTTAGACATCGCGCCGAAGAGGCGGCAGAAGAGCGTATTTTAGATATTTTAATTCCGCCAGCAGAGAGTCCGTCAGGTGAAAAAGCGCCCGCTGAAGACAGAGGCGCTCGGCAGGTATTTCGTAAGAAGTTGCGCGAAGGCACGCTTGATGACAAGGAAATAGAGATAAGCGTATCGTTGCCTCAAGTGGGCGTGGAAATAATGGCGCCTCCTGGCATGGAAGAAATGACCAACCAGCTTCAGGGGATGTTTCAAAACCTGTCGGGTGATAAAAAGAAGAAAAAAAGGCTTAAAATTAAAGACGCCTTTAAACTCTTAGTAGAAGAAGAGTCTGCTAAGCTCATTAATAATGAAGACTTAAAAGAAAATGCCATTGAATCTTTAGAGCAAACCGGCATTGTATTTATAGATGAAATTGACAAAATATGTAAGAGCGGCAACAACAGCGGCGCCGATATATCACGCGAAGGCGTACAGCGTGATTTATTGCCCTTAGTGGAAGGCTCTACGGTGTCGACTAAGCATGGTATGGTTAAAACTGACCATATCTTGTTTATTGCCTCGGGAGCGTTTCAAATGTCAAAGCCCTCTGACCTTATTCCTGAATTGCAGGGCCGTTTACCTATTCGCGTAGAGTTGTCAGCCTTAACAACCGGTGATTTTGTGAGAATACTAACCGAGCCAAAAGCGTCGTTAACTGAGCAGTACAAAGCACTGCTAGCCACTGAAGGCGTCGGGGTTACTTTCGATGAGTCGGGCATAAAGCGTATTGCAGAGGCTGCTTGGCAAGTGAATGAAAGAACTGAAAATATTGGGGCTAGGCGGCTGCATACCGTGCTAGAACGCTTGATGGAAGATATTTCCTTTGAAGCCTCTGACAAGTCGGGTGAATCATATATTATTGATGAAAGCTACGTAAATGAGCACTTACAAGCGCTGGTAGACAACGAGGATTTATCACGCTTTATTTTGTAAGCTAGTGTGTTAACTGATGCCTTACAAGTCTGTGTTTAGCAAAACTAACACAGGCTTTTTTATGTGAGACTTAATAAAATTAAAGCAGCTTAGGATAAGCAACGTAAGCAGATACTTCACTAAAAAGCAAACTGAGCTTTTGCATAAACAACACTATCAACGCTATCGCTTTGCATAGCAAATGAACGCTTAGCGACGGACCCCCCCACTTTAAGCAACCAGTTTCCAACAGGTTTTTGATAAAAGCCTGATAGTTCAAGCACTTCTTCGGTATTGCCGATGGTAATTACGGGTGAGGGTTTACTAGCATCTTCATTAAGCGTTACGCTTCTGAGGTATAACTCCACAGTATCGCCGCTTTGGAAGCGAAAATTTGTGCCTAGGGTGATTTGTTTCGCGTCGCTGTCAAAGGTGCTGCCTATGGCTCGCTTATATAGCCGATAGCCATCGGTATACTGGCTATCTTCATAAAAACAGTCGTTTACTTGCGCATTCGTACCGCACGAAACCGTTGTATTACTGGTTTCTAGAAACACTTTTGCACCTTTAAAGTAAGTTGAAATGCCAATTAGGTTGGCATTGTCGCTCACTTTAAAGTGATTTGAGACGTCTTCACCTGCGCGCTGAACATAAAAAGTGACCGGGCGCTCGAATAATTGTGCCGTGTAGCTTATATCAAAGCTCCCAATGTGATTGCCAGACTTGCCGCGCAGCGATTCATCGCATTGCTCACTGCCGTTTACGCAAAGTGTTTGAAAGGTAACCACGTCTAAAAAATCCTCAAAGCCATTATTCACACCGTCGCCGCCCCACATCGCCACCCAAGATAAGCCAAGCTCTAAGCCTTTAATAGGCCGGGCGTTTAATCTATTCATAAATATTTTTGCGTTTGGCACTGCACGGTCCTTTTCAAGTTGACCTATCTGCGTGGTGAAGTACCAAGGACCTATCCAGCTAAAGAATGGATTTTGTGAGGCTGTGTTAACCGAGCGAGAAAGTGCAAGAGCTTTAATGGGGCGTGCATTGTTGCTTAGTATTAAGCTTGATGATTGCGCCGGTCCCCACCACTGGTCGATAGAGCCTAAGCGTAAATTCCAGTCGCCAAACTGATAGGCAATAAAGCTGTTGTCTAAGTAAGTTTTGCTTGAGCCACTGTTAGTATGTGACATTGCTAACTGACCCGAGAAACGGCCAAAATAAAATTCACTCGAAGCGGTAATTTTGTTTGTACCCTCTACACCGTCGTCTAAGCTACGGAATCGTACGGTGTCGCTAGCGCCTTGCAGGCTAATGAAACGACGATTTTGCTGCTGTTTGTTTAGATATAAATAGTGATTTAGGCGCAAGTAGGCCTGCAAAGGGCGAAAGGACATTCCATCTGTAGATAAATCAGACAAAGCAATCGCCACGCCTTTCCACGGCACAGGAAAAGTATTTACGGTGGTGTCTAAATAACCCCATTCAACCAAGGTTTGCAGATCATAATGAAGCTGTTTGTCTTGGGTGCCAATGTAAGCAGAAGCCTGTGCTTTTGGGTTCAATAACATACAGGCGAGAATAAGGGCCGCTAACAATGAAAAACGATTGAGAATCAAACTATGTCCTTGAAAAGTGCTTGCAGAAAAACGTAAAAAGTAGTTCCTTAAATTATATCCCAAATATGCTCAACAGTGCATTACTTTACCCCGATAATACTGGACAAGATTGTGACAGTATTTGGTATGTCAGTTTATTTCTCATAATGAGCGAGCCGGCCATTTTAGCTGAAGTTATGAAACTTAACAGCACTAACAGCACTAACAGAATTGACACATTTTGCCTGCGACTGGGCAAAGACCTGCTATTTTCAATTGCGGCTGTCGATAATAATGGCAATGTTGCCCTGAAGTTCAATTTCTGCTGCAATAAATTGAACTTCTACTGAGGTTTCCTGACCTAACATAATATCAATCTTCGGTGAAGCTTTGTATGGGGCCTGGACCGCTCCAACCGCCGCCCCAAGCGCCGTTTACTTGCTTGGTGTCGATTAACGATAATTGCGTTGTTTGCGTTTTAATAATTACTCTCCATAGTGGATGTTGAGCAAAAGTGTTAAAATGTGAAACGCGAGTAATGATTAATTGAATTACACATCCTTGTGCTGTTATCTGCGTCATTGCAGTGATTATTATACTAGCCAAGGAGAGCCTTTCACGTAACTGACCAAAAGGCTTGAATGTTATTTTACATAAATAAAAAGGAAGTTAGTGGATTCTCTTACACAAAAACGGGTTTTGAGCCTAAGCCTAAGCTTGCTGATCTTGCTGACGTTAAGCTTAGTGCCCCTCAAAAGCCGGGCGATTGACGTTGCTATTAATGGCGTCGATTCCTCGGACATAAGAGAAAACATCACATTATTTATAAAACAGCTTGATTTGCCTGTGTCTGAATTTGATGTTGACGACTTTGAGAACAAAGCCACTAACAAAGCGCAGAAAGCGATCCAAGCATTTGGCTACTACAACGCTGATATTGATGTAATGCCTGTTCAATATGCCAAAAATGGTGACTTTACGCTTACGCTGAATATTACGCTTAAGCAAATTACGGTCGTAAATAGAGTAATACTTCAGGCCGACTTTATGCGCTCTTCAAACGAGCAAACACAAAATATGCCGCAAAAACTATTGAGTGTAATTGAGCAGGTTCGCGCTATGCAAGGCAAACCACTAAATCACGATTTGTATGAGAGCTTAAAAGGACAGTTAAGTACATTTGCTTTGTTATATGGTTATTTCGATTTTAAATTTTTATTACATAAGCTCATTATTCTGCCAAATGCTAACGGCAGTGCCAGCGAGGCAACCGTGCATTGGTTGTTTAATTTAGGCGAGCGCTATCGTTTTGGCGATGTCGAATTTCTGCAAGAAACTCGTGGCGAAACAATTGCTAAAAATGTAAAGCCTTTCACTAAAGGTGCGTTTTTTGATCAGTCCAAAATTGGTCAATATTCAATAGATTTAGCTAGCACTGGTTACTTCGATAATGCGATTGCACGAGCAAACGCCAGTAGAAGTGTTGATAAAATGGTGCCAATTGAATTAATACTGCAGCCCAAACCCAAAGATTCGTATCAATTAGGACTTGGTTTCTCAACTGATACAAAAGCTAGAATTAGTTTCGACTGGCGACGCCCATGGGTAAATTTAGAAGGTCACTCGCTTGGCGCTAACGTGTATTTATCGAACCCTAGAAAAGCATTGAGTCTTGAATACAGAGTCCCTAAGGCTAATCCATTAAATGACTTTTTAAACTATCGAATTAGCCTTAAAAGGACAGATGAAAACCAGACCCAAAGTGATAACGTCAGCTTTGAAGTGTTGAGGCAGTGGGGCGCAGAACAAGACAACGACTGGGATAAAATAGGCTTTGTGAAGGTAGAGCAAGAATCGTTTATACAAGGCTTGCAAGATAAGCGAACCACGCGCTTAGTTATGCCCGGTTTTACATATAACCGAACCCGTAAAGACGGTGATATTTTTGTGAACTGGGGCGATCGTCAGCAGATTACCGTGCAGGGCGCGAGTGAGAGTGTGCTTTCAGATATCGATTTTTTAAAAGTGATGGCAAAGACAAAGTGGATCAGGCAGTTTGATAAGCACCGCTTTACGCTCAGAGCCGATGCTGGTGCTATTGCCACCAGTGATTTCACGCGGGTGCCCTCAACCCAGCGGTTTTTTGCCGGTGGTGACCAAAGTATTCGTGGTTTTGGATATAACGAAGTGTCTGAATTTGAAATGGTCGAAATAGACGGTAAACTTGAAAAGGAGTTAGTAGGAGGCAAGTACTTAGCGGTGGCAAGCGCAGAGTACGCTTACAGGGTGGCTGAAAAATGGCGAGCGGCCGTTTTCATAGACGCTGGAAGTGCCAACAGTAAGTTTGCCAGTGATATATCAACAGGCGTCGGCGTTGGCGCTCAGTGGCTCTCGCCTATAGGTGATGTGCAAGTATATGTCGCGCGCGGTGAGTCAAGCTTTGAACGCAGTTGGCGGCTGCACGTAATAATTGGTCCGGGCTTATAAACATGAAAGTAGTCAGTGTTACTAAATACCTCAGTTACGCATTTTTAGCCGTATTAGCCCTGTTGAGCTTGGTGATAATGCTCATCCTTTCGCCCTTTGGCGTCAAAGCACTCATTGGGTTTGCAAATGATCAGCAAGGACTAACGATTGAGAATGTTTCTGGTAGCTTTTATTCGCAGGTGAGCATAGGCAAAGTCATATACGCTAGCCCCCAAATTAACATTACGGGAGATGCGCTTGAGCTTGAGCTTGGACTTCATTGTTTATTTTCGGTGAAAGCGTGTATCGATAATATAAGTGCGGTTAAGCTAGAAGTTGTGCTGATTGAAAATACAGCGCAAAGTGAACCTTCAACGCCGTTTAGCGCATATATAGAACTGCCTGTTGCCGCCTATTTGAGTCGGCTCCATTTGACTGAGTTGACAGTTTATGCCCAAAAAATTGAAGCAGAAAAGGTATTGGTAGCGAAACTAAAAAATCTAAGCGCGGCTGCGTTTATGCATAAACAATTGGTGCTTAACGAACTCAATGTAGAAGACCTTACGCTTATGCTTAGCGCCGAATCAGCAAATGCGACTAATGCGAAACGTCCACAGCAGAGCAAAAAGCCGCAGCACTGGATTGATGTAATTAAAAGTGCACAATACACGCCAATAGTGCTGCCAAATATATTCGTTCCTATCAATGCAGAAGTACAAAAATTCACTATAGCGAATTTTTGCTTGCAGCCCAGTGATACAAAAATCGAAGCAAGGTGCACGGGACAAACCCAAATAAGTGCAAGTGCAAAGAGCCAAACGCTTAGTCTTAATTTAGTCAGTAAACCCATCGAGCAAATAGCGTCGAGTATTAATGTAGATGCCACAGTCGACCTTGCTGATGCATTTTCACACGACATAAGCGTACGCTTATTACCCAACAGTCAATACAGTTCAAAACAGGCAGAGCCTTTAGTTGTGAATCTTACGGGCAATGTTAGCGAAGCTAGCGTCAGTATATACTCAGCAAAAGTTAGAGATAACATACTCACCTTAATTGCTCAGTTCAATGTTTCAGATCCTAATTTACCTCTTAAAATTGAACTGGCTGCTAAGCGTTACCAGGACGTGATAAGTGCTTGGGTACCCACGTTGAGCGTGCCTATTTCAAGCGTAACAGCGTCAATAACAGGTAATATTTCCGCTTATGAAGTTATCGTTTCAGCGAATATTGACAGTGGCCAGGCCAGTGATATAAAGCTAAATGGCGTAGTGTCGTTAAGCGACAAAGATATTAGAATTAATCAGTTAACGACAAGCGGTGACATAGGTATTTTGACCGCTAGCTTTGAAGCTAAGTTAAGCCAATTTGGGGAAGTAGATGGCGTATCTATAGCGAGTGAACTTGGGTTTGAAAAGCTGCAGTTGAAGCCTTTAGTGCCGCAAGTTGACAGTCAACTTAACGGCAATATAAGTGTTAACGCAAATATAACCCCCACACAGCTATGGGGCAGCCTAAACTGTCGCAAAGTACAGGGTATGCTGCTAGGCTACAATTTATCTTTGCTGTGTGATGTCGCCATTAGTAAAGCTGGCTTGATTGAGGTTAACGCGCTTAATCTTAGCCAAGGTGACAATGTTATTAAAGGAAATGGTCAATTTCAGCTGCCCGAGGGTTTACACACGAGCCGCTTAAGCGCATCGAACCAATCAAGCGCAGCGAGTCAATCAAGCACGTCAAGCAGCAATGTAGACTCAAGGTGGGCTGCGCGCACTACGACGGACCTTCTGTTTGATCTTGATCTACGTGATTTATCCAGTTTACACCCTAGCGCTAAAGGCGCTGTGTTAGGCAAAATTCAGGTAATGGGTCAGGCGGACAAGCCAGTTATTGCCGCAAATGCGAGCATTGAAAAGTTCCAGTTTGGCGAGATTGGCATTCAACAAGCGCAAATAGACATTAGCATAGACGCGGCAGATAACTGGCAAAGTGATGTTAGCGTTGTGTCACAAGAAATTTGGCTTGAGTCGATGCTAGCGCAACAGGTAAGCGCACGCTTACAAGGAAATCTATTATCACATACCCTTAGTGTTAGCTTGATGCACCCAAATTACTCACTTACTCATGAATTTAGCGGCGCAGCCATCGTGAATGAAGACAATTGGCGCTGGTTAGGAAGCTGGGACAAAGGCGAATTTAGCGCTGCTTTTGATACTTTCACACTAGAGAAGCCAAGTAATATTCGCATTAGTCAACATAGCGCTAGTCTTAGGCCACACTGCTGGTTGTCTAGGGTGCTAAGCAATGGCGCTGCAAATAGCAACAGCGCGCCAAATACGATATCCGCTAGTACATTTTCAAATAACAGTAACAAGGCATTATGCATTGAACAACTGCAGTACTCGAGTGAACTTACCCAAATTAACGCTAAGCTGGCATATAATCTGAAAGTGCCACTGCTGCATTATTTCCCAGACATCGTTAAACAAGGCACCAGCTTGGCATTTACCACCGACATAGAGCTCGACTACTCGCCGCTTAAAGGCATCGATCTTGAGGCCTACATGCTAATGACTCAGGCCAATATTACGAGTAGTAAACACAATATAGAGTTGGTAGCGGTAGTGGCTAACGCAAACATAAAGGATCAAATCCTAAAAACTAATGTGTTTGCAGGCACCAAATCAACGGGGGCCATTGGTCTTAATTCAACATTAAGTTTAGACCTGAATAACACGACACACACAGGGCACTTGAGCATTGACAACTTCATGCTATCGCCGCTGCAGCGTTTTATTCCCAACATAGAAAAGTTAACAGGTACATTGGCGGGCAACTTATTGTACGACGGCCCAGTGCTTGAGCCAGATTTAAACGGCGAATTGCGCATAAGTGATGTAGAACTGGTGGCTGATAATTATCCGTATCCGCTGACCAACTTTAATCAAACCATTATTGTTTCTAATAAAAAAGCTAACATTGAAGGAGAATTTGAGCTAGGCGCAGGCACTGCAAATTACTCGGGTGTGTTAACTTTATTTGATCAAGACAAGCCTTTTTCGTTTGTAGGTGAAATTGACGGAGTAGGCATGCAGCTTGCGTTTGCTGGCAATGAAGTGTTGGCATCTCCTTCCTTGAAAATTGCCTTAGACCCCAGTAACTTTAGCTTACAAGGCGAGGTGACTATTCCAAACGCGCAAATAAAAATTGATGAATTACCAGAAACCGCAAAATCACCCAGCCGCGACACCATTATTATCGGTAAAGTGCAAGAACCGCCTATTTTGCCTATTGGCCTAGACATAGACGTACGCTTCATAATTGACCCGCCAAAACTTAAGCGGGTAACTATAAACGCACTCGATTTAAAAGCCAGTTTAGCGGGTGATTTACGCGTGCAGGTGAGGCAAAAACAAAACCCAGAAACGAATGAGTTTTCACCACTTGAAACGTATGTGTATGGTTCGTTAAATGTACTAAACGGTAGCTATGAAGCTTATGGGCAGAACTTGCAAATTCAAAAAGGTGCGATCTTTTTCAGCGGTGCGCCCAGTTTACCGCAGTTTGATATAACCGCAGTTCGCAATCCTTTAAACACCGCTGACAACGTTGTGGCCGGCATTCGCATAAGCGGTAATCCGGTGGTGCCCAAAGTTGAGCTGTTCTCTGAGCCCGTTATGATCCAAGCCAGACAGCTGTCTTATTTACTGCAAGGCACCGATATTAGCGGCGGTGAGGGTCAGGTCCAAGATGTCATGCTGGTAAACATGCTGGTTAACTTTGGCGTTGGCAACAGCGAGAACGGTGTAAACAGGTTTGGTAAAAGTTTAGGGTTTGATTCGCTAAATGTGCAAACCGCAGGGCAGGGCACCAATACACAGGTGCAGTTAACGGGTAGGATATCAGACAATGTTCAAGTGATTTATGGCGTTGGACTATTCGACCAGGCTACCCAAGTTATTTTGCGCTACCAACTGCTGCCTCAAATGTATTTAGAGGCGAAAAGTGGTGCAACTAGCGCTGTTGATGTGTTTTACGAGTGGACAACCCGAGAATAATAACGTTAAAACCGCAGCAAGGTAGTGTTGACTTTAACATGTTGCAATAGCGTGTTAAGCGCTTTTACTTAGCAGTTCACGGTAGTACCTAGCCACAAGTGCATGGCGATTTCGAATGTCGAGTTTGCGGTAAATATTGGCGCAATGAAACTTCACTGTGCGCTCGCTTATGAATAGGTCACAGGCAATTAACTTATTGGGCAAACCATCCACAATCTTTAATGCAATTTGCTTCTCTCTAATTGACAATACTTCTATATTACTGAGCATAGTACTCTTCCTTTTACGTGTAGTTTAGGTTGACGTTGGGTTATTGATGAGGGGTAAATTATCGATGGCATAGTTAATTTCGGCTAAACCATTATTCGATAACGCGAACACTTTATTGGCGGTGGCGATAGTGTGTGGTCTATGCGCCACCATTACAATAGTGGTGTGTAGGGTCTTTAGGTGGGCACATATTTGCGCCTCTGTTACAAGATCTAGGTGGCTAGTTGCCTCATCTAGCACCAGTAAATCGGGCTGTTGATACAGCGCTCTTGCTAATAAGATACGTTGTTTTTGACCGCCGCTTAAGCTGTCGCCCATGTCGCCAATTAAGGTTTGATACTGCATAGTCATGGCCATAATATCGCTGTCTATACAAGCAAGTTTGGCTACTTCGACTACGCGGCCAATGTCGACTTTTTCAGCAAATTGTGAAATATTTTCTATTACACTGCCGCTAAGTAACTGATCGTCTTGCATGACGGCGGCAATACTCTGATGCGTTCTGCTTTTTGGAGAAAATGCTGCACCATTGAAAGAAATATGGCCTTTGTCGGTGGCCATTAAGCCCAGTAAACAGTTCAACAGTGAGGTTTTACCACAGCCACTTGCGCCCACAATCGCAATAAAGTCGCCAGAATTGATATGAATAGATAAATGTTCAAACAGCCAAGGCTGGTTGCTGTGATAGCGAAAGCCAATATTGCTAACATTTATAGTTGCGCCACTTTGTTTCGCAGCACGTAGTTTACTTAACTGTGCTTGTGCATGCGCTGAGATTGCGCTTAGATGATCATTAGGGATCTCGGGAGCTTGATGCACAATGTCTTCAATACGGTTTAAATGCACGCTCAATATTTTATAGTCTATCCACATTTCAATTAGGCTAATAGATGAACCCACAAAACGCGATTTATAGCTCATAAACGCAAAAAGCATGCCTATTGTAAATTCGTTTGCCATCACCAGTGTTGCTGCTACGTAAACCACGACAATATTTTCAATGCCAAAAAGCACCTTATTGCCAATAGAAAAGCCGATATTCCACTGCCCCAATTTAATGCGCTGATTAATGTTGCTAATTAAAAAGTTAAGCCATTTTGCGTGGGTGGGGGCGCTTGTGTTAGCTAGTTTTATAGTACGAGCTGCTCTTATAGACTGCATAAAAAAACTTTGCTGCTGCGCATCGCTTTGCAAAATTTGTTGATTGAGTTGTTTAATGGGATGAAATAAGGCCCAGCGGCCAAGGCTGTATAGCACGACGACTGCGATAACGATAAAGGCCAACGTGGGTGAGTACATGAACATCACGACTAAAGTGGCAATGCTCAGCAGTCCGTCAATTAATGCTGTTACTAAACCTTGGGTTAAGGTATCGCGCACTGGCTGCAGTGAGCCAAATCGGCTGACAATATCGCCCATATGACGGCCTTGAAAATAGGCCAAAGGCAGGCTTAATAAATGTGCCAATACACTGCTTGAGATATGTAAGTTAAACGCGTTGGAAAAGCGTAGCAAGACGACTTCGCGCAGCCAAGTAGTCGCACTTTCTATGACTAGCAATAATGCAAAACCCAAGGCTAGCACCAAAAGCAGAGACTGTGACGAAGTCGTTAATACTTTATCTACCACGGTTTGCATATAAAACGGCGCTGCTAAGGCGAACACTTGAATCAGTAATGACAGCCCAAACAAAAAGCCAAGCTGCTTTTTTATGCCCTGTATGGGCTTAGCAAAGTCCCACAAAGACAAGGTGTTAGGTTTTGCATTAGGCGCAAATTTATGGTCTGGCCTTAGCTCCAAGGCAACGCCGGTGAAGCTCTTACTAATTTGTGACCAGCTGAGCTTACGTTCTCCAATGGCTGGATCGCTAATGTAAACATAGCGCCTGCTAACTTTTGTGAGCACCACAAAATGCGAAAAATCCCAGTGTAAAATAGCCGGTCGCTGCAGTTGACTTAGTTCCTTTAGATCTAGTTTTAATGCCCTGCAGGACATACCTAAGGTTTGTGCATAGTTAATTAGCTGGTGCATGCTTAAGCCTTGCTGACTAGCGGGCATGATGGCGCGTAACTCTCTAAGCAGTATATGCTTGCCAAAATAGGAGCTAACCATGCTTAAGCAGGCAATGCCGCACTCACTTGCTTCACTTTGCATGACGAGAGAGACGCTTCTTGGCCACGTAAAGCGTAGTTTAGAAAACCACTGCGCGCTAGTATTGCCGCTATCACTGGCACTGGCGTTCATATGACTACGTTCTTAGCCGTAAATTCAGGGCGAGCAATGTCAGATAAGGGTTTCAGTAGCCAAGTCAAAATAGTGCTTTCTTGTTTATTAATCGAGGCACTTATGCTCATGCCTGAGCGCAGCGATATGCTGTCAATGCTAGATAATGGCGGTGTATAGTCAAGCTCGACATTGACTAAATATAGCGCTTGGTTGGTATTAATCGTTACTCCGTCTATGTCTTGAGGCGCAATAACCTGCTCAGATATGTGCGAAACAGTACCGCTTAAACTGCCAAATTTTTGATAAGAAAAGCCATCTACTTTGATCTGCACCTGCTGGTCAAGCTGTAAAAAAGCGACCTGATGCGAAGCAATAGCAAGCTGTACAAAGTAGTTTGGGTATACAGGCGCAATTTGCGTGATTACTTGGTCAAAAGAAACACTTTTCCCCACAGCAATTTGCAAGTTGTCAACAAGCCCGCTACTGGGCGCGGTGACGGTAATTTGGGTATCGCTTAGCAGTGCATCTAATTGCTGCTGGGTTTGAATATTGAGTAAATTTATTTCGTGATCAATTTGTGTTTGCTGCTGCTTATTAGTGAGCTGCTGTTCGCGTAAATCATAGTGGTTTGTTTGGATCGTTTGAGCGCGCATAAACAGCTCAAAGTCTTGTTGATGCAGCGACAGCATTTGTATTTCGCTTTGCTCTAACTGCGTTAAAGAAATCAAGCCTTGAGCCACTAAATTTTTTACCATCTGCCATCTTTGTTTAGCAGTATCTAGCTGAATTTGATGTTTATGCTGATGGTATTCTATTTTGGCCAGTTGTTCGCCCGTTTGGGCATAGCGTAAAACAAGCCCTTGCAGTGAAAGCATCGCAGATGCGCTATTTTGCTGTAAAATAGCCAAGCGATTACTTTGTTCTTGTAAAATTAGTGTGCGCTTAGCTTCAACGCCGACATCGCCAAGTGCTTGTCCCATTGAGCGGGCAATTATGGCAATAGTTTCGCCGGCCTCAACTAACGAGCCGTTGCTGACCAATACTTGCTTTACAATGCCAGCCGATTCTTGGCTACGTACTTCAATATTGGGTGTTTTAGTATTTATCCAGCCAGTGACATTAATGGTTTCAAAAAAGGACTGCGTGCTAAGGTATATAACAATGGCTATCAGCAGGGTAAGGCTGCATATAGACAGCATCACTTGACTAAGCTTAGGCAGCATACATACACCACCGTATTGCTGTAAAAAGCTTGCATCTATAGCGTCTTGCCTAAACATAGAAGGTGCTGGCTTTTTGTTTTGACGCTGATGGGGACCGGGATTTTTGCTGTTATCTAGGTCTTCATGTTTGCTCGTTTCAGCAGAAGTAGGTTGCTTCATCAAAATCCTTTTCATAAGCTATTCGGCGAAGGGTGTACAAGCTATCGCCGTCATTGATTAATTTGTAGCCTAGGAGATAAGGTGCGTGATGGCTGTCAGATATGGGACAAATGTATGTTAATTTTGTTCTGTGAAGTAGATAGTCTTCATTTTATGGCTGAACATTGAGGCAGGTTGTGCTGGTTTAATGACATTAGTCGATAGGTTTTAGTGATAATCAGCTACATACAAAACAGCTACATACAAAACCGCCTAATATAAACCCAGCGGAGGCAAAAGACGGATACAAAGCAGACGCATAAAAAAGCTGGCGAAAAAGACAGCGCCAGCTTCTAGTATGGTTAAGCTTATAAACGTTCTTGCTAAAACAGTGTTACTACATTCAATGACGTACCCACCGCTAGTGGACCTAATGCTAATGTACCCAGTGGAAGTGCTGAGACTTTTCTTCCATCATCGTAGAAGTTTGCTCGGGCATAAACAAGGTATTGTTATTTTCAAAGAAGAACTCTTTTCGTTGTTTTTTGCTGCCCACTTGATTCATTGTGGCACTTTCAAACACTCGTCCGTTAAGGATTGTGTGGCTAACGTATTCACTCCTTCGGATATCGCTTAGCACGTCACCGTCTATAATTACCATATCGGCTAGCTTACCCACTTCAATACTGCCAATGTCTTTATCCATGCCTAAATGGGTAGCGCCGTCTATAGTGGCGCCACGTAGGGCTTCAAAGGGTGTGAATCCGCCTTGTGCCATAATCCACATTTCCCAATGGGCGCCTAAGCCCTCGCGCTGTCCGTGGGCGCCAATCATGACGCGTACGCCCTCATCACGCAGGACTTTAGCGTATTTGGCTACTTCTATGTGGTTATACTGATTTTCAGGCGCGGTGGGACGTCTTATTGCACGTCGGTCAATTAAGAATGCGGGAGTGTAGCGTAATAAGCGTTCATTTTTCCACACCTCAGTTTTGTCATAAAAGTATTCTTCCCCCATTAGGCCGCCAAAAGACACTACAAACGTAGGCGTGTAGCTGAACTGCGTGGCTTTCCACAGCTGGGTTAAATCGTTATAGCCTCGTGCAATGGGTATATTGTGTTCAAGTCCGGTGTGGCCGTCTACCATCATGCTCATGTTTTGCTGCAATTTACCACCGCCTTCTGGCATTACCATCATGCCCAGTTTGTCAGCCGCTACTAGTAGCTGCTGGCGTTGGTCGCGGCGTGGCTGATTATAGCTTTTGACTGAAATTGTACCCATATCACGTAAACGTTCTACGTGGAAGTAAGCATCTTCATAGTCATTGATAACAGCCTTAAAACCTAAGGCTTCAGCGCCATATAAAATGGTGCCGGTTGAATATATGCGCGGTGCAACGCGCAGCCCAGCGCGCTGTAATTCTGCCGCGGCCATTATTTCGCGGGTGTCGTTTGAGGGATCATGAATAGTGGTTACACCAAAAGACACGCTAGAATACTGTCCCCAGTTTTGTTGAGGTATTATTTGCGCAGTGCCCTGTGAGCCATGTGCGTGAGCGTCGACTAAGCCTGGAATAACTGTCTTACCGGTGGCGTCAATTAGCAAGGCACCTTGGGGAATACTTACATCGCCTTGCTTACCTACCGCGCTTATGCGATTCCCTTCAATTAATACTACTGAGTCCTCAATCACTTCTTGTTGATTGTTAACATCGCGCATGGTTACAAGCTTGCCGCCTACTATAGCGGTAACAGTATTTGGCTTATCACTGGCTTGGCTAAAACTTACATTTAAGCCCTTATCGACCGGCTTAGGCATGCTTTGTAGATTTGCGCCAGCAACAAAATCAAAGGCTTCGTTAAGACTGCGTTCATAGTATGTGGCTGCATGTGACCACCCTACAGTAGAATTATCGTCTCGCCATGTCATATAATTACCCGCATGAGCCGAGAGTTGCTTAACCGGTAACGCACTCATATCAGGTGCAATATTAAAGGTCTTACCGTTAGTTTGAAAAGGTGCAACATAGGTTTTAAACTGATGCACAAACGCTACCCATTCACCGCTAGGGGATAAGCGATACTCGCTCACTTTGTCGTCGCCGTTTAAATGTACCTGTTTGTCTTTTCCGTTCAAATTAACGCTTGAAAATCGGGTTTCTCGGTAGGCATCAAACACGCTTTCAGTAAAGTAAACACGGGTGTTGTCGCCGCTAAAGTGAGGTTCAAAGCCGCTTCTAGACACGCGCTTCGTGGTTTTTTCGTCAATGTTGAGCACGTATAAACCAGGATCATTTGAATATTTAGGATTGAGCAAAAAGCCGCCGGTAATTTTGCGATAGGCTATCATTTTGCCGTCGGTGGAAAAGCTAGGCTCTATGTAATGGCCGGGACTCGTGCTAACGACTTTACCCTTGCCACCGCGGGCTGAAACGACTCTGATTGCGCCTAATGTTTCATCGTTCCAAGTGGTGTACACAATGCGCCTGCCGTCGTGTGAGTAGCGCGGATAATATTCGTCATGATCGTCTTGCTTAGCGTCTTGCTTAGTTAAGCGCTCAGCCTTGCCCGATTTAATATCGTGTAGATACAGTTTGCCCAAGGCTTGAAATAAAATTGACTCCCCATCGGGTGATTTCTGCGCCCAGCGCACCGCTTTCACGTCAAAATTGTCGGGGGCAACATCTACTTCAAAGCGAAGTGATTCTGCATAGCTTATGGTGGTCTCCACTTCTACATTTAAGGTGGTGAGGTCTTGGCTTTGCACATTAATAGAATGGAATTTGCCGCCTGTCCAAAACACGATATTTTCTGAATTTGGTGTCCAATCAAAATAGGCAAAGTAGCCTTCAGAGCCAAAGCCTTCTTGCATGTCGCGTTCTAAATCAAAAAATAGCGGTTCCTCTAGGCCTGTTTCAATGTCTTTGAGGAATAAAACGGTTTTGTTTTTTACGCGTCTTATAAATGCGACGTGCTTACCATCGGGCGACGGTGTGGGCACAACTGCGCCGCCGGTACCTGAAATATAGCGTTCTTCGGTACCTGTTTCACGATTGTAGCGCACTATTGCAAAGATAGACGTTAATGGGTCGCGGTTATATGCGAATTGAGAGCCAGGGCTTATATTTTGGGTATAATAAATGTATTGGCCGTTTGGGGAAAAAGCAGGGTCGGCGATATTTTGTTGTTCTACTCGGCCGTTTTCGCGCTCTTTTATGGCTATGCCCGTGCCACCGGTATGATGAAATAGCCATATTTCACCCGCTGGGATTGAACGCGATGAAACAATGCCTTTTGTGACCACTATGTACTGTGAATCGGGGCTCCACTTGGGCGCGTGAATAAGATTGATTTTTTCTTTGGTGACTTGCGTTAAGTTCGCGCCGTTTATATCCATTATCCATGCGTTTGACAAACCGTCTCTATCTGATATGAACGCTATTTTAGTACCGTCTGGGCTAATGGAGGGTTGAATATTCCACGCAAAGTCTTGGGTAAGCGCAATAGCCTTACCGCCTTTCGCATCCACAATGAAAATATCGCCTAGCATGTCAAATACCATGTGTTTGCCATCGGGTGAAATGTCTAAGCTTGACCATGTGGTTTCATCTGTGCTGATGTTAACTTTTTTCAAGTCCATGGGCGGTGCTAAAACATTCCATTGCTTTAGTGGATCTTTTTCAAGTGATTCTTTTGTGAATTGAGTCTCATTGCTTAATTTTGGATTAATGCTAAATGCATATAAAGAAGTGCTAGCAAAGCTACAACTTAAGCCAAATAATATCGCTAGCAAATTATGGGTTTGTCGTTTAATCATGGATAAAGTGGTCTTGTTATGGTCTTAATCTGTTAATTACCATAATTGTATAGCCTAGCTTTGGCAAGCCTTCTCATTACATTATGCGCGCTATCTCTTTATCTAATACTATTTACACCCGTTTTAATAAGCGACATTAAGACTTTATGTTAGCTTAACGGCAACGGTTGCATATTTGTTTACCCATTTATGAGTGCCTTTTTACCTACGAGTATGTTTTTAATGACAGGGCTTAGGCGTGGGTGCTTTGAGTGCTGCTTTCGTCGAAGCTTTTGTCACCAAACCAGTTTAACTTTTTATGTAAACTTACCACGCCGCCAACAATAATGAGGGTAGGCGGCTGAAGGCTCGCCGTATCCTTATTGCTCATAATGTCGATAAGTGTGCCCGTTACTACTTTTTGGTCGACACGTGTGGCGCTTTGAATTAAGCCAATTGGGGTGCTAGCAGGCATGCCATATTCTATTAACTTTTCACAAATAATAGGCAAGGCGGTAAGCCCCATATAAAACACTAAAGTATGGTTGGGTTTTACCATGCAGGCCCAGTCCAAATTAATGGTGTTATTGCGCAGGTGCCCGGTAGTAAAAGTAACCGATTGCGCATGATCTCTATGCGTCAGAGGGATCCCCGCGTAGCTTGCAGCACCCGTGGCAGCGGTAATACCCGGAACCACTTGAAACTCAATGCCTTGCTCAATTAAGGTTTCTATTTCTTCACCGCCACGGCCGAACACGAACGGGTCGCCACCTTTTAGACGTACCACCCTGTTGCCTTTTTTGGCTAAATTGGCAAGCAACTGGTTTATTTCTTGCTGAGGTATAGTGTGATTACTTTGCTCTTTGCCCACATAAATCTTCTCAGCATCGCGGCGCACTAGCTCTAAAATTTCTGGTGACACTAGCCGGTCGTAAACTACCACATCGGCTTTTTGCATTAAGCGCAGCGCTCTAAAAGTGAGTAAATCAGGATCGCCGGGCCCGGCGCCAACTAGGTACACTTGACCTGCAGGTTTGTCACCGCCGACATATTTTTCGAGCGCGCTATTGAGTTGCTGTTCAGCCTGCTGTTTATTGCCTTGCAGCACGTTTTCGCCAATATCACCGTCAAGCACGTCTTCCCAAAAATAGCGTCTGTCGGTTACGCTACTCAGTGAGGTTTTAACCGTATTTCTGAATTTTTCTGAAAATGTGCCTAGTCGTTTGATGTTATGTGGTATCACCGATTCGAGTTTTTGTCGTAAATAGCGCAATAATACCGGCGCTACACCACCGCTAGACATGGCGATTATAATAGGTGAGCGGTCAACAATTGAAGGCGTAATAAATTTACACAGCGGCGTATTGTCTACTACGTTTACCAATATGTGTAAGGCATGAGCTTGATCATGTATTTGCTGGTTAGTTGATTCACTGTCAGTAGCCACAAAAACCATTTGTTTGTTGTCCAAATCGCTTTTCTCATATTCACGCCTTATAAGCGTTACATTTGCTGAATGTGCTAACTTTTCAACGGTGTTGCTTACCCAAGGCGCCACAATGGTTATTTTGGCCGGTGTTTTTAACAGCAGCTCGCATTTACGCGCAGCCACTTCTCCTGCGCCTACCACTAGGCAGTGGATGTGTTGTGCATCAACAAATATCGGAAAATATTTCATATGGCCTCTTTTAATAGCTAAGAAGTGTGCCATAAACCAGAAACAAAAAAAGGAATAAAAATCAGATTTTTATTCCTTTTTGATATACTAAATTACTAGACTCACAATATAAGCGTAGTTTGGCTAACTAGCTAATTTTTAGGTCGCTTATTAGGGGCTTCTTCACTCCACTCACGCATGTTAAGACGTTGTCCTGCAACGCGTGTTTTCATAAGCGTTTCTTTTGTTTTTTCAGGCATACTGTCTGGCAAATCTACGAGTGTGAAGCTGTCATGTATGTCAATCGCGCCGATATTTTTACTGCTCATATCGCCTTCGTTAGCAATCGCACCCACTATGTTGCCGGGTTTTGCGCCGTGTGTATAGCCAACTTCAATTCTAAAGCGTTTCATGCCTGCTTCAGGATTTGAGCGTGGACGCGATGGTTTGCGTTCACGCCCGCCTTCACTGGGGCCGTCGCGACCACTTCGACTTGGGCTGCGACTGCGTTCGTTGCGCCCGCCTCTGTCACTTCTTTCAGGACGATCTTTAAATGAGGGTTTAGCATGTACGTCAGGTCGGTCTTGTTCGCTGAGTAACAAAGGTTCATTGCCTTGAGCTACTTTTGCTAGCGCCGCCATAACCATTTCCGGTGAAGCTTCAGATTCTCTGATAATAGCTTCAATGACGGGCATATATGACTCAATTGATTCATGGGCTAATGCGTCTATCACACTTTTCTTAAAGCGACCTAAACGAGATTCATTAAGCTCACCAATAGACGGAATTTCCATCATGGTAATTTCTTGCTTAGTGGCTCGCTCTATTGCGAATAGCATACGCTTTTCGCGGTGAGAGATGAATAGTATTGCATCACCTTTGCGGCCAGCACGACCGGTACGGCCAACTCTATGTACATAAGACTCTGTGTCATGAGGCACGTCGTAGTTAATAACATGGCTTACACGTTCAACATCAAGGCCACGGGCGGCAACGTCGGTTGCTACTAAAATATCTATTTTACCTTGCTTGAGTCTTTCAACGGTGCGTTCGCGCGCGGCTTGTGCGATATCACCGTTAAGAGCTTCAACGTCGTAACCGCGGGCAGATAGTTTTTCAGCAAGTTCAAGCGTAGCTGTTTTTGTGCGCACAAAAACAATAACGCCTTCAAACTCTTCTATTTCTAGAATTCGGGTGAGGGTTTCAAGCTTATGATGACCTGCTACTTGCACGTAGCGCTGGCGAATGGTGCTTGCAGTAGACACTTTCGACTCAATTTTAACGTGCTTTGGATTATTAAGATATTTTTGCGAAATCTTTTTTATCTGGTCGGGCATTGTCGCAGAAAATAAAGCCGTTTGACGTGTGGATGGTGCATGGCTTAGGATTAGTTCGACGTCGTCGATAAAACCCATGCGCAACATTTCGTCGGCTTCATCAAGCACTAAAAAGCGCAGTTTATCGAGTTTAAGCGTTTTACGTTTTATATGGTCAATAATACGACCTGGTGTGCCTACCACTACCTGAACGCCGCGCTTTAATTGACGAATTTGGTTATCGTATGATGAGCCACCGTATACTGGCAATACGCGGATTTTCTTAGAAAAGCTTGCATACACCTGAAAGGCCTCTGCCACCTGAATCGCAAGTTCGCGTGTGGGAGCTAATACTAATAGTTGTGTGTAAGCTTCGTCAGGGTCGATGTTAGCTAACATAGGTAGGGCAAACGCAGCTGTTTTGCCCGTTCCTGTTTGTGCTTGACCTAGTAAATCGTGGCCTTCTAGAAGCAGTGGAATGCTTTTTGCCTGAATGGGTGAAGGCTTCTCGTAGCCTACCTTTTCAACCGCTTGCAGAAGGGCACTCGGCAAGTTTAAATCTTTAAATGTGATGTCGACACTGTCGGTCATGGTATATCCTGAATAATGAAAGAACAAAAAGGCAAAGCAGTGAATACACGAGCGCCCTTAATTGACCATGTAGTATACTCGAAAGTGATAGCAGATACCATCAAACTAATTCGCAAAATTGTGGTTAAATGTCCCACAATTAGCTACAGTACAAGCAATTACGATTTTTTTTAATTTTTAATGGTTATCAGGGATAATAAGGCACAAATAAGTATGCAAAATCTTTGCTCAAACACACATACTTTCCGATTGTCATTACGTTTATGTAAGTTAGTTGCCCTGGTTTGTATTGTTTTTTCATAGCTGCTTGCTAAAAGAAAACATCACAAGAAAATATTCAAGAAGCCGCCGAGTTTGCGACAGCCACAAACAACCAGGCCGCGGTTGTTGCCCTTAAAAATGCAGTACTGCAAGTCTCGCGTTCAAATCTTGCGCGATTTGAACGAGGTAAACGGTACCTAGAACTAAATGATTTCGAATCAGCCGAAAAAGAGCTGAGTCGTGCAAAAGAGTTAGGGTATCCTGAACATGAAGGGGTACCACTTCTTATGGTTGCGTTGCAGAAAATGGGCGCTAATATGGCAATTGCTGAATTAAAGAACAAATATTTAAACTAGCAACAACTTTCTGAACAGGGCTCACGTGTTAACGTTAAGTTGACTAAACGTGAGCCTTTTTAGTGTAAACAGATTAATAACACAGTTAACATAGTCTCTTCATGGCTATGTTAAAACGAGACTAAGAGTAAAGCACTTGATAAAAACCATACAAACTGCATTTTTAAAACTGCGTAGTAACAAAATATTTGAACTTGTAGTAGTGGCGGTGATCATTATTTCGGCCTTAGAAATAGGGGCTAAAACTTACGATTTATCAGACGCGGCAATTTTTATCCTTGAGTACCTAGATGTGTTCATCACCATTTTCTTTTTATGTGAAATACTGGTCAGATTTATTGGTGAAGAAGAAAAAAAGAATTTCTTTAAATCGGGTTGGAATATTTTCGACACCTTGGTCGTTGTCATCAGTTTAATTCCTGTTGATGAATCTGAGATGGCATTACTTGCCAGATTAATTCGAATTTTCAGAGTGCTAAGAATGATTTCGATTATCCCTGAACTGCGGATCCTTATAAACTCCTTGCTTAAAGCGCTGCCACGTTTGGGCTACGTGGTGCTACTGATGTTTATAATATTCTATATATATGCGGCTGTTGGTAGCTACTGGTTTAGTGACATCAACCAGGTACTGTGGGGCGATATTGCTATTTCAATGCTCACTTTATTTAGGGTAATGACCTTTGAAGACTGGACCGATATTCAGTATGAAACGATGGAAGTATATCGTTTTAGCTGGATATTCTACATGACATTTATATTTTTCACTGCCTTCGCATTTTTAAATATGGTGATTGGGATAGTGGTAGGGGTCATGGATGAGGAGCACACCAAAGAGCGAAATGAAGGTCAGCCGAGCATGCTAGATCTGCAGAAACAGATTGAACTGTTAAGTCAGCAGGTTGAACAGTTGACTAAGGGTAAGCCTGATAAGATGCCATAGAAAGAATATCGGCGTTTCACTTATTGCAGTAGCTAATTCGCTATGGCTAATTCAGCACAGCCTGGCAAATTTCACACCAGTATATACGCCGGCCATTTCTTAGCCCTTTCGCAATATTAGACACGCATTCACGGCAGGGCAGCCCTTCGCGGTTAAACGCCATAAAGCGCACGCTTTCGTAGCTTCCTTTTG
The DNA here is from genome assembly GCF_000252165.1 of Glaciecola punicea ACAM 611. GTDB lineage: Bacteria > Pseudomonadota > Gammaproteobacteria > Enterobacterales > Alteromonadaceae > Glaciecola > Glaciecola punicea. The sequence continues at coordinate 58,509 of NZ_BAET01000031.1, read as the reverse complement.
TCTCTTTAAGCTGCTTTCTTAGCTCGTCAGGGAGTGTATAGCCTTTGGTGCTATATGCACGTTTGGAAATAATAAGGGTTTGCTTTGACAATGTTTCAATTTGCTCTTGGCTGAGCTCTTTAGGCTTTAAGTCTGGATGAACACCGGCCGCAAATAAAATCTCGGTGCGCAAGTAGTTGCCAATACCGGCAATAAAGGCCTGGTCCAGATACAAAATAGACAGTCTTCGCTTACAAAATCGCTTGGCTTTTAGCCGCAGGGCGATCGTCTGCCAGTCTATATCTTTTTGCAGGATGTCGGGGCCAATTTTTTGTAAAAATGGATGGTTTATCAAATCGGCTCGTTCATACACTGCAATGTCTGAGGCGCTATATAACAGCGCGCTATGTGTGCTTGTGTGCAAAGCTAAGCGCAGCGAGCGCTTAGTCTGTGGCAGATTACCTCGTTTACAGGTGCGCCACACGCCATACAACTGGTTATGAGAATATATCGTGAGCCCATTTGCAAAGTGAATCAGCATCGCTTTGCCGCGTGTTTCAACCTTCGTGACTACATTACCTTTAAGACTAAGTGCAGCTGCGCTTAGTCGCGGCAGACCTACGTCTATGTCTTCAATAACTTGATTTTCTATAATTTTAGCTATTTTGTCGGCGGCAATTCTAATTTCAGGGCCTTCAGGCATTTTTATGTCTACCTATTTTGATTTGCTAGAGCGAATGTTGCGAATAAGTATTAACTAAAAAATGTTTACGGGTAACACAAGACATTACTAAGAAGCAAACACTAAGCGAATCAGAATAAACAAAGAGACACTCGCTAAGAGGGTCTCTTTATGTGCTATAGCCTAAGATTGAGCAGCAGGCGCTGGCTTTAATACCCTGTTAATATCCATCAAGTCTTGCTGCGTTAAAGTACCTGACGCTTCCTTTAAGCTAACAATAGCGGCAATAAAGTTATAACGAGCATCGGCTAAGTTACGGCGGGCATCAAACAGGTTTCGCGTGCTGTTAAGGACATCAACAATGGTTCGTGTACCTACATCAAAACCCGCTTCGGTTGCTTGTAATGCACTGTTGGCTGAAACGACCGACTGTTCGAGCGCGCGAATAGTCGCTATTGAGGCGTTAACATCATTGAATGAGCTGCGCACTTGGCGGACCATTTGGCGATACGTAAGCTCTAAGTTTTCACTTGCTATGACATAATTGGCGCGGGCTTGCCGAGTGCTTGCTGACACTCTTCCGCCTTGGTAGATAGGAATGTTCAAGGTAAGGCCGATTGAGCTGCGGTTCAATGCGCCGGGTTGACTAGCTTGGCCGCCATTAAAAACGGTTTCAGAGTCGTTCACATCAAACGAAGCGCCGAATCTTAAGGTAGGATAGTGACCACTTTTGGCTAAGGCAATTTCTTCTTTGGCCACGTCTTTTAGAAAGCGCTGTGCCAATAAATTCAGGTTTGACTCTTTTGCCAGGTCTAACCAGGCGCTAGCAGTGCTAGGGTCGGGCTGCACAGCAGTAAATATTTGCGTATCAAGCACGGCAATTTGGTCATGGTATTTACCGGTAATCTCTCTTAATTGCTCGAGGCGCTCCTCAAGCAAGTTCTCAGCGCGTATTTGGCGTGCAACTGTATTGTCAAAGTTGGCTTGCGCCTCGTGCACGTCGGTTATGGCGGTTAAGCCTACTTCGAATCGTTGTTTGGTCTGCTCTAACTGTCTTTCAATGGCTTCTAGTTCGGCTTTTACAAACTCAACGTTGTCTTGTTCACGCAGTACAGCAAGGTAGGCATTAACGGTACGCAACATTAAGGATTGCAAGGTTGCCCCTAACACCGCGTCACTTTGCTGAGCGATAAGTTCTGCGCGGTCCATACCTAACCAATTTGCGTGGTCATATAAAGACATATTTAGGTCAATACCATAGTTGATTCCAGTAGTCTCAACTTCTGCAATGGCATTAATAACGACTCTTCCCCCATTCTCATCGACTACGGGATTGTTGTTGGCGTCAAAAACAGGTTGATTAATTTCGGTTTCTCGGGTCCCATCTGAATAGCTAATACTGCCTGTTATTTGTGGTAGCAAATTAGCGCGACTAATGTCAATACCCTCGTAAGCAGCATCTTTTTGTGCTTTGGCCCTATTTACAATAGGATCATTAGCTTGCGCCAGCTCATAAACAGTGGCTAAGTCATCAGCAAAGGCTGAGCTTGAAAGAGTGAGTCCGATAACTAGGGAAATGAACGTTTTTTTCATTGATGGGTGCTCTGCGGTATTGTAGGGGTTAACGCGAATATTGCGTGTAGTGTAAGTCACCCACGCTTGAATGCGTATAAAATGCTTATATCAAGTTATGATTAAGTGTAACAGAATGTAATGTATTTGCAGATTAAACATCTGTTATTAAATAGGGTCTGGAATAAACTATGGGGTTTCAAGCGACTGTTTTTATGGCGCATCAGCAGTAAGTGTATATTTGCGTGCTCACTTCACCTAAGCATATTTGTAACGGGTGACTAGCTTATTTGCAGTGGATGGGTAAACTACTTGCTTAAAGGAATTAGATTATTTGGACCCCTTCTCATGACGACAGCCTACCCTAAGTTCACAAAAGCCGATGTAACACTTATCAAAAAAGAATCACTGTATAAGGGTTTTTTTGAGCTAAATCGTTACCATCTGAAGCATAAGTTATTTGATGGATCACAAAGTAAAATAGTCGTGCGTGAAGTGTTCGAAAGACGTCATGCCGCTGCGGTATTACCTTACGATCCAATTCGTGACGAGCTCGTACTACTTGAACAATTCAGATTTCCGGCAATGGAAACGAGTGACCAGCCTTGGTTAATTGAGGTGGTTGCCGGCATTATTGAACATGGCGAACAACCGCAAGAGGTATGCATTCGTGAAGCCCAAGAAGAAGCGGGCATACTCGTAAGTCAGCTTATAAAAGTAAGCTCTTATTTAGCCTCACCCGGCGCCTGCACTGAACGAATCCATGTCTATTTAGGCTACGTAGACGCCAGCACCGCAAAGGGCATTCATGGATTAGACAGCGAATCTGAAGATATAAAGGTTCTCACAGTGCCTTTTGAACAAGCGGTAGCGTGGTTGCAAGAAGGTAAAATAGACAATAGCACCGCTATTATCGCCATTCAGTGGCTTATGCTGAATAAACAGAAAGTTCGCCAGCAGTGGCTAGCGACAGAGTGAAGAAGGTAAATACCCTAGCAGCAACTGAAACTTAATGCATTTTGCCAGCGTTCATTACACTAACATAAAAAGGTAATTCACACATTTTACGCAAAAAATATGTACCTCATCTGCCGACTATTCTCGCAACCTGTGAGCATAATTATTCGTGCATGCTAAAATTGTTGCCCGACTGCGACACGCGTGACTTGCACTATGAGTTTGAAGTTGGTCGTGATACTAAATATCGCATACAAATCGTCGATTCGAGCCGTTATACAAGCACCTTAAAAATGGCCCAACTAAGCAATAGCACGCCTGCATTCTTGCAGCCTAAAATGGTAGTTCGCCTATATCACGATGCAAAAGTAGCCGAGGTTCTTGAAGCCCAGCGAACGTCGCGCTTAAAACCGGTGTACGAATACCCAAATCTAAATATGCACCAGCGCAATGAGAAACATATGGTGAATGTGTTTTTAGCAGAATGGTTACATTTTTGTCTGTCTCAAAGGCTTGCGTCTACTGCCAATTAGTTTTAGTTTATGGCGTCAATTAGTCAAACAAAGCCATATATGCACCACTTAGTTTATTTACACGGATTTTTGTCGAGCCCGCATTCGCTAAAAGCGCAGCAGACCATTTCTTTTGCTAACAAACATTTTCCAAATCTTAATGTACATGTGCCGGAATTACCCGGTGACATAAATAAAGCCATAGAGCTTATAGATAACTTGCTAGCCACACTGGCGTTAAGTCATACCGGTTTCATTGGTAGTTCGATGGGTGGGTTTTTGGCGACGTACTGCGTTGAAAAGTATGCACTTGGTAATAGCCCAAAAGCGGTATTAGTTAATCCAGCTGTTGAACCTTTCAAGCTGCTAGGCAATTACTTAGGGCAACATGTAAATCCCTATACTAATAAAGCATTTGCTATTGTGCCTCAGCATATTGTTAAATTAAAGCAGTTGTATGTAAATGAATTAGCCGCGCCTGCACGCTATAAAGTGTTATTGCAAACCCATGACGAAACGCTTGACTATACATTAGCAGCAAAAAAGTATGCGGCTAGTGATCTGGTTATTGAACAAGGCGGGAATCACAGTTTTGTTGGCTATGAAGTCCACCTGCCAAGTGTTTTTAAGTTTTTATTTGCGTAAAAAAAGAGCGAGACAGCGTGGTTGCTCAATCCCTATTCGCTTGTTACTATTGGATTTATATACAGGTGTTTATTTGACCAAGCCCCACACGAGTGCAAATCATGTCACAACAATATAATTCAGATGCTATTGAGGTTTTAAACGGCCTTGACCCAGTGAAGCGCCGCCCCGGCATGTATACCGATACCACTCGGCCTAACCACCTGAGCCAAGAGGTTATTGATAACAGCGTTGATGAAGCGCTTGGCGGTCATGCCTCCAACATAAAGGTTATTCTGCACGAAGATCAGTCATTAGAAGTGGTTGATGATGGCCGTGGCATGCCCGTAGACATTCACGCTGAAGAGGGCATGAGCGGCGTTGAACTTATTATGACTAAACTGCACGCGGGAGGTAAGTTTTCAAATAAACACTATGAGTTTGCCGGCGGTTTACACGGCGTGGGTATTTCAGTGGTAAATGCGCTGTCAACACGCGTTGAAGTTACCATTCGTCGAGGCGGGCAGGTGCACCAAATAGCCTTTGAAAACGGTGACAAAAAAGAGGAACTCGCCGTTATTGACACCTGCGGAAAGCGCAACACCGGAACCCGCGTCCACTTCTGGCCCAATCCCATCTATTTCGATACGTCCAAATTCTCCGTCGGTAAGCTACTGCATATATTGCGTGCAAAAGCGGTGCTGTGTCCCGGTTTACGCATAAAGTTTGAAGACAAAATTGGTAAAGAGTCTTACGAATGGCATTATGAAGACGGTCTTCAAGATTATTTATTACAAGGCTTAAAAGAGTATATTACGGTGCCGGGTGACGTGCCTTTTGTAGGCAGTTATTCAGGTAATGGTGAGGCAGCTCAGTGGGCTATAATGTGGCTGCCAGAAGGCGGTGACATGGTCACTGAAAGCTACGTTAACTTAATACCAACCGCGCAAGGCGGCACCCATGTAAACGGTTTACGCCAAGGTTTATTAGACGCCATGCGCGAGTTTTGTGAGTTTAGAAACTTGCTGCCACGAGGTGTTAAAATTACTGCCGACGACATATGGGACCGCTGCTGCTATATATTGTCAACCAAAATGCAAGATCCGCAGTTTGCTGGCCAAACCAAAGAGCGTTTGTCGTCACGACAAGCCTCTGCTTTTGTGTCAGGGATTGTTAAAGACGCCTTCAGCCTATGGTTAAACCAGCATACTGACGTAGCAGATTTACTCGCTGAAATGTGCATAAATAACGCACAGCGAAGACTGCGTCAAAGTAAAAAAGTCGCGCGCAAAAAAATCACATCAGGTCCTGCACTGCCGGGTAAACTCACCGACTGTTCAACGCAAGACAACGACCGCTCTGAACTATTTTTAGTGGAAGGTGATTCAGCCGGTGGTTCAGCCAAACAAGCCCGCGATAGAGAGTTTCAGGCGATTATGCCGCTGCGCGGTAAAATACTGAATAGTTGGGAGGTTGACTCGTCGCAAGTGCTGGCGTCGCAAGAGATACACGATATATCGGTAGCCTTGGGCATAGATCCCGACTCTGAAGATTTAAGTGGCCTTCGCTATGGCAAAATATGCATACTGGCCGACGCTGATTCAGACGGCTTGCACATTGCCACACTGCTGTGTGCGTTATTCGTCAAACATTTTAGAAAGTTAGTCGACACGGGGCATGTATATGTGGCGATGCCGCCCTTGTTTCGCATAGACGTGGGTAAAGATGTGTATTACGCCCTTGATGAAAGTGAAAAGCAAGGCATATTAGATCGTATAGAAGCCGAAAAAAAGCGCGGTAAAGTAAACGTTCAGCGCTTCAAAGGATTGGGTGAAATGAACCCGCTGCAGTTGCGCGAAACTACTATGGACCCTAACACTCGAAGGCTGGTTAGGCTCACTAGTGAAGATGCCCAAGGCATGCTTGAACTAATGGATATGTTACTGTCTAAAAAGCGCGCGCCCGATCGTAAGGCTTGGTTAGAAAGTAAGGGTAATTTGGCTTTAGTGTAGCCATACTGCCTTAATTAAGTTTTTTCTTTTTCGAAGGAAATTTGAAGTGATAATTTGGTTAACCCTGTTATCTGGACTGGTGCTACTTATTTTGGGTGCAGAGGTGTTGGTAAAAGGCGCGAGTCGATTAGCCACTTTTTTTGGTGTGCCAAGTTTGGTTATTGGACTCACCATTGTGGCATTTGGCACTAGCGCGCCAGAATTGGCAGTCAGTGTAAAGGCCGCTTTCGATGGCGAAGCCGAACTAGCCATTGCTAACGTAATAGGCAGCAACATCGTTAACGTGCTCGTTATACTAGGCATTTCTTCAATCATTCTTCCTCTGGCCATCGCTAACCAGCTGGTGCGTCAAGACCTGCCTATTATGGTCGGACTGAGCTTAGTGCTGGTGCTATTTGTACAAGACGGCCAACTCGGAAAAATTGAGCAGAGTTGAAGGTGGCTTTTTCTTATTGCTTTATGTCTTTTACACATGGTTTTTAATTTCGGTGTCGCTCGAATTTACATATGTAGAAAATTTACAAAAGGGTATTTTGTTTGGTTTACTGCCAATACTAGGTGTTTATGTATTGTTTACCTTTCTAAAAGCGTTTAAAAATAAAAGCTCCTAGAAAATAAAGCGGAGTGTTAGCCCAGTAAGCTAGCATGTAAGAATTACTTTTCAGCGGCCGTGAGTCTTATATTGTTTACACTGTGTTTGATTTTGCCTAGTAATGCTTAAACAAGTGCTCAAGCATTGATATACTCAACCGTATCCCTATCACTAGGGCAATACATAAATATGAGCTATGTACCTGTGTTTACGCAAAAGAGCACGGTTAAAGCAAGCTTAGCGAAAGGGAAGCAATGCGAAAAACAATTAAAGGGCTAGTGGCTTTACTACTGCTAATAACGATAGTGTTAATGGTATTGGTGTTTGACATATCCTCTTCTGTAGAAGTAAGTTCGTCAGCACAGGTGAATAATGCAGACACAGTGCAGCCTCTTATAGACGAGCTAAAACAAAGTTTACGAAGCCGCTACGAGTCGCAGCAAATTAATGTTAGTGCGGCCCAAGCAAATAGCCTAGCAGGTTTTATTAACCGCGCGCGCAGCCAAGTTGATGCTCACGTTACGTTTAATAACGACAAAGTGAATATTGCGCTGTCCTATGAGATTCAAACTGGTCTTTTTCCACTTTATCTTAATATTGAAGCACTTGTGCGCGAAGGCAACGCACTGCAGATAGAGACCGTACGTGTGGGCGATCTGAAACTGCCTGGCGGCTTTGCCTTGGGACTTGCTGAGTCTTTTACCAACGCATATACTTCTTCTCAAGTGGCTACGAAAGCCATCGCCAGTGTTGAATCAGTGGTAGTAGAAAACAGTGCTATGCAGGTCACCCTTGCGCCGTTGGACGCCCTACTTAAAGAATTTAAAAACATAGAAACAGGCAGCAGCCGAGCAGACTCTCGAATTTTGAAAATAAGAATTGCACATTATTTACGTCTGCTAGACGGTATGTATGTGGCAAATGATTCTGAAAATGCAGGCTTAACCTCTTTAAGTATTTATTTGCACGCGGTCATGCAAGAAGCAGCTGCCCTAAGTCAGCAAAGCTCTGCCCCGCTTGAAAACGAAGCGGCTATTTTAGCCCTTGCGATCTACGCAGGTAGTGGTCGTTTTACCACCATAATAGGTGACTTAAGCTTTGCCATTGACAACATTCCAAGCGCATCGCCAAAGCCGGTGCTAGCAAATAGGCAAGACTTGAGCCTGCACTTTATTTACTCTGCGGCAATTAAGCTACTTTCTGAAAAAGGCGTGAGTATCGCTGTTGGGGAGTTTAAAGAGCTAATGGATCGTGGGAAAGGCGGTTCAGGCTATAGTTTTATAGACTTAGCCGCCGATTTATCTGGCGCGCATTTCGCTGATTTAGCGGTAAACACCCAGCGTGCAAAACACCTGCAGCAAGTAATGGGCAGTGCAGCAAACGAAAGCTTGTTTATGGTGTCTATTAATGACTTAGATGAAGGACTCAATAAAACTCAGTTTACCGAAAAGTATGGGGGGGTAGACACGCCACTGTACCAAAAGGTTGTGGATGACATAAACGTGCGAATTTCTAACTTACCGATCTCTCAATAGGACATTACAATGCCTGTACATGAAATAAAACACCCGCTTATACAGCACAAAATAGGGCTAATGCGAGCCTATGGCGTTAGCAGTAAAGATTTTCGCGAACTTGCCAGTGAGCTTGCTAACTTACTCACCTACGAAGCCACCCGAGATCTACACGTCGAAACAAAGTCTATTAAAGGCTGGACAGGTACGCCCATTAATATTGAGCAAATTAAAGGTAAGAAAATTACCGTTGTGCCCATTTTAAGAGCTGGCTTGGGTATGTTAGACGGTGTACTAAAGCTATTACCTAACGCTAAAATTAGCGTGGTTGGATTATATCGCGATGAAGAAACCCTTCAGCCGGTAGCATATTTTGACAAGGTCGCCAACGATATTGACCAACGCATAGCGCTTATTATCGATCCTATGCTGGCAACAGGCGGCACGCTAAACGCAACTATTAGCTTGTTAAAAGACAAAGGCTGTAAGCATATTTTAGGCTTATTCCTCGTTGCAGCCCCAGAGGGTATTAAAACCGTCACAGATGCGCACCCCGACGTTGATATTTATTTGGCCTCTGTAGACGACTGTTTAGATGAAAAAGGCTACATATTACCCGGTCTAGGCGATGCTGGTGATAAGATATTTGGCACCTAGTAATAGCGATTAGTATGGCAATGCGTGTTCTGCGTAAGCATTAGGCAATAATGCTGGTCGCTATATTGCCTATCACTGCATTATGAACCCTTGCGTAAGCCACTATTCTTGGCTGTAATGTGTAGCGTATAAGGTCTTGTCAAACACCGTCGCGAACATAGTCAGGTAATTCATCCTCGTGAGGAATTGGGGTTGAGTTACCGTGTTTATCTATAGATACAAATTTGAATTTACCTTCAGTGACTTTTTCCCTTAGGCCAATTCTGTCGCGTCTTACCCATGCTTCAACATGTATCGCCATAGAAGTTCGGCCGAGCTCGCAAACATGTGTATATATGCCCAAAATGTCACCCACTTTTACGGGCCTTATAAAGCTCATGCTATCTAGCGCAACGGTAACTACGCGGCTTTGTGCTCTTTGTCCGGCGCAGATACCCGCGGCAATGTCCATTTGAGATAAAACCCAGCCACCAAATATATCGCCTGCTGCGTTGGTGTCAGCAGGCATAGCTAGCGTGCGTGTAGTAAGCCTACCAGAAGGCTGTAAACTGTCAGATTTTTTGATGGCGTGTAAGCCTTTAGGTTAAAAGCGTAGGAATAAAGCAATATTATAAGGTCTTTTGATAATGACACAACAAAGTCTTGTGAAACTCTAGACGCTGTCGTTTTAGCCTCAATGGTAGAGTGGTGTTTAATTGCTCGTTATCCTGGCGTAAATAGTTAATACTGATCTTCGGTACAAGGTTTTAAGCTAACTAGTATGTGCTAACCTTTAATACTCTAATTTAGTTTAAATGCTCCCAGCACCATTAACTTTACGTAGATTTTGTACAAATGCTTATTTTTATATCGAAACTAAAAGGATCGTTAATGACCAAGTCTTTCTTACCTACGCTTGTCTGTTTGTGTTCATTCGTATTAGTACTTAGTACCTCGGTGGTCTCCGCGCCTGTATTCAAAGTCAGCAAAGACGGTGAAACAATTTATATTGGCGGCACCTTTCACTTACTTACAGAGGGTGATTATCCGCTTCCTGAGGCCTTTGAAAAAGCCTATGAGCAGGCCGATGAGCTTTATTTTGAAACCGATATTAACGCATTAAAGACGCCGGAGTTTCAGCGTAAGAGCTTGGGTGTTTTATTGTACCAAGATGGCAGTACTTTACAGTCGGGTCTTAATGCGACAACGTATGCGCGCTTTGTCGAATATGCAAAATCGAGACAGCTTGATCCCATGCAGTTAAATGCCTTAAATCCCACGGGCGTAATGTTCACTATTACTATTATGGAATATCAAGCGCGCGGTTTTGTTGCCCAAGGAGTAGACAAATATTATTTTGAAAAAGCCGAAGCAGACAATAAAACCATTGGCTGGTTTGAAACGCCAGACCAACAACTAGCAATCATTGATAGCTTTGACGATGAAGAGCCAAATGCCTTAATTAATTACACCTTAGACGAAATCGAAAATTTTGATGCTGTCGTAAAGCCTCTGCATGAAAGCTGGCGCTCTGGAGACATGGAAACCTTAACAGCCCTAGGTATAGACAGCTTTGAGGGCTATCCTGACGTTTACGATGCACTGCTGGTGCAGCGAAACAACAGCTGGATGACTAAAATTGAAGCGATGTTTGGTGATGAAGGTACCGAGTTTATACTCGTAGGCGCACTGCACTTACCCGGTGAAGACGGTGTGCTTACGCAATTAACCAATAAAGGCTATACTGTTGAAAAACTGTAGCAGTGGCTAATGTGTTTTAGGCAATAACAAATTTTACGATACCGTCTTTTTAAACTGCGTTAAGGTTGTCAGCAAAAGCTCGATTTTTTTCACGATGGCTGGAAGTTCTTTATTCAAGGTGCTGGGGTCAGCGTCAACTAACTGGGCTACTTCCCCAGCAAGTTCTTCCACGTAAGGACCAAAGCGTTTATTACGTGTTGTAAAACCTGAGCCATCAACAAAAACGCTATCAAACTTGCCTTTGCCTTTTGCCTGCAGGGTATTAAGGGCTGCGTCGGCGTCTACCGATTTGCGATAAATAACGCGTAAGTTTTCGTTTAACGCCTCTATTATTTTACTCATGAATCTCCCAAAGTTGCCGATATTTCTAATGCGGACAATTGTGCCTGTATTTAGTTTTTGCTACAAGCAAATATGAAAAAAGGAGGCGCAATGGATATGCAAGGTACATCTGGCGTTGCTCAAGCACTTGCAATAAGGTCTGCCGTAATGGCAAACAATAAACAAAAGCAGGAAGAGCAGGCGGTTTTAGCATTGCTGCAGTCGGCGCCTGTGTCAAATACGTCTAGCGTAGGGAGTTCAATAAATACTTATGCTTAGCAGTATAAGCCGAAGTTTTAATGTGTTTATAGTCGTTCATTTATGTTTGTCTTTAGATACGCATTTACGTTAAGGCTCAAGTCCTAAATCGATTGGTGTCTTACCGGGTTGTCTTGGCAGTTCTTGCACTAGCTTGGGCACCAAAAATCCCGGTAAGCGCGTTATTACCTTAGCCATAATTTTTTGAGCATCGGGTTTACTCACATCAAAATGCGCTGCACCTTTTACCGGATCAAACATATGTAAATAGTACGGTAAAATATTCGCTTCAAACAAAGCCTCGCTCAGCTCACAAATTTCTTCAGCGCTATCATTAATATTTTTTAGCAATACCGACTGATTAAGTAAGGTTACACCGGCCTGTTTCAGCATTTTTGTTTTTTCTATTAGTGCTTCACCTATTTCGTTTTTATGATTTATGTGTAGCACTATAATCGGCTTTATACGTAAATTAGTAAGCCATGCTAATAGCTCATTATTCACGCGAGAAGGAATCACTACAGGCAGTCTGGTGTGAATTCGCAGTCTTTTAATATGCGTAATATTGTCTACTTTTTGTGCAAGCTTCGCTAGTTGCTTGTCGTTCGCCATTAGGGGGTCGCCGCCGGAAAAAATGACCTCATTTATATTGGTATCATTATTTATATATTCTAATACCGACTGGTATTGAGCTTGTCCAAGCTGGTTGTCTTGATAGGGAAAATGACGTCTAAAACAGTAGCGACAGTTGATTGCACAACCGCCTCTAACAAGCAGTAAAACACGACTTTTGTATTTGTGGATTAGGCCCGCTGTGGTGCCGTTTTGTTCTTGCAATGGGTCGGCTACAAAGCCAAGCTTATCGACAAATTCAGCCTGTTGGGGCACAACTTGTTGAAGTAAAGGATCATACCAATTTGATTGTTGCATAAGGTCTGCAAAGGGCTTAGGTACCCGCATTGGGAAAAGACGGCGCGCGTTGTTGTGCTGCTCAATGATACTGATATCGTTTTGAGTGGGAATAATGTTTATATTGTTGTTATTCGAAAACGCATCGTTCGATAAAGCCGGTGGCAGTGAACTAGGGTCTATCCGCAAATATTCCAGCAATGAATCCAACGTGGTGAAAGAGTTTGCTAATTCTTTTTGCCAATGAGTCTCTACAGGCGGTGTTTTTTTAGGTATTATCAGCATGTTTATATTATTGACCCAAGGTATTAGAGGATTGAATGGCTAATTACAGTACAAACGAGTTTAAAGCTGGCTTAAAAATAATGATGGATGGCGAGCCATGCAACATTTTAGAAAACGAATATGTTAAGCCGGGTAAAGGCCAAGCATTCAACCGCACCAAAATACGTAAGCTTGTTTCTGGCAAAACACTCGAAAAGACATGGCGCTCGGGCGAAACAGTAGAAGCCGCCGACGTAATGGATACCGACTTAGCATATTTGTACACTGATGGTGAATTTTGGCATTTCATGAATAACGAAACCTTTGAGCAAATAGCCGCCGACCAAAAAGCGGTAGGCGATAACGTAAAGTGGCTAGTTGAAAACGATGTTTGTACGCTTACTTTGTTCAATGGTAGCCCAATTGTGGTCACGCCACCAAACTTTGTTGAAATAGAAATTGTAGAAACTGATCCGGGCTTAAAAGGTGACACCGCAGGTACAGGCGGCAAACCGGCCACATTGTCGACGGGAGCGGTTGTGCGTGTTCCTCTATTCGTGCAAAAAGGCGAAGTGGTTAAAGTAGACACTCGCAGCGGAGAATATGCCTCGCGTGCGCAAAAATAGTCTGCTTAAATATGCCTATCAATGTAGTGTAAGCTATCAATGAATCAGTCTTGGCAGCCAAGCGCAAGCATCGAAACGCTGCGCAAACGTGCGGCGCTTTTGCATCAGATAAGAGTATTTTTTGCCCAACGCAAGGTGCTTGAAGTCGAAACCCCCGCGTTATCAAGCCACACTATTACCGACCCTTATCTTGAGGCCATGCACACTTTGCATACCCAGGTCGGTGCATTTACTTCAAGCAAGCTTTACTTACAAACATCGCCCGAATATGCAATGAAGCGTTTGTTGGCTGCCGGCAGCGGCGATATTTTTCAGTTGTGTAAAGCATTTCGCGACGACGAAGTTGGGCGCATTCATAACCCAGAATTTACTATATTGGAGTGGTATAGAATAGGGTTTTCGCTGCAGCACTTAATTGATGAAGTGGGATCTTTATTAATGGCTACATTAAAGGTCGAGGCAGTGAACCAGTCAAGCTACAGCGTATTGTTTGAGAGGCATTTAGCTTTTAACCCCTTAGAGGTAGACTTGCCCTCATTGTTTGAAATATGCGCTAAGTTAGGATTACAAGACTACGTTGGCAGTTTGCGGGCTAATTTGGCAGATGATGAAAATACACACGCAAGCGTACTGCTAAAAGACAGTATATTACAAGTTTTGTTTAGTACGCATATAGAATCACTTATTGGTATCGACTACCCCACGGTGGTGGTTGATTTTCCGGCTAGCCAAGCGTCGTTAGCAACCCTACATGAAAATGGACGAACGGCCAATCGCTTCGAGGTTTATTACAAAGGCATAGAGCTTGCCAATGGGTTTGACGAATTAACCGATGCACAAAGCCAGCATCTGCGGTTTGCACAAGATAACCAAAAACGAAGCGTCTTGGGGCTTTCTATAAAGCCTATTGATATGCATTTTATGGCAGCGCTTTTTAGTGGTTTACCGCAGTGCGCGGGCGTTGCGCTTGGCGTTGACCGCCTGCTAATGTTGGCGTTACAAAAAAACACCATAGAAGAGGTGATGAGTTTTAGTCAGCGTAACTGCTAATATTAAGCGTATAAAAACCTCAGACAAGCTGGTTTTTTGACACACGGGCTCTTTTTTGATGCCGTTTGGCTGTTTAAATAGAATTTATCTAAATGAGATAAGCATTTCAGCGATAAATTAAGGTAAAATGCCGGCCTTTCGCGACAAGACAAAGCGATAAACATTTTATAAAACCTTGGATATTTTCAGGAGACCCTATGGAGCATAAAGACATCAGTTCTCGTTCTACTTCGCAAAAAGCACTGCGTTTAAATCTTGACGACAAAAAGTACGGTACTATTGTTGAAATAGGCGCAGGGCAAGAAGTCGCTCGGCAATTTTTCTTAGCGGGTGCGGCTGCCGGTACCATAGCAAAAACCATGTCTGCCTATGACATGAAGTTTTCGGACGCTATATACGGCGTGCAAAACGATGGCCGATATGTAAGCAAAAGCCGTGTCAAAGCTATGATGGAGCAAGAACTCGACTTGGTGCTTGAAAGAGTCAAAGATGTGCGCTCAAAATCTTCACGCTATTTTGCTTATGCTGCCACAGTAGCGGCAAAAAGCTTTGGCCGTCAAAACGAGTGTCATGCGTGGTGTGGTATTCGTGTTCAAATGTATCCTGGCGCAGAGCCTTCAAATATTAAAGTACACGTGCGTATGCGCGATGACAATGCCGAAGCACAGCAGCATGCGCTTGGTATATTGGGCGTAAATTTAATTTATGCTGCCTACTATTATTTTGAGAACCCCAAAATGATGATTGATTCGCTTACCGATGGCATAGAAGCGGACAGAATTGAAATTGATTCAATCGAATTTATCGGTCCATACTTTGAAGATCTCGATAATCGCGCAATTAACCTTCATTTAATCCGCAGTTGGAAAACACGTGCCATAATGTTCAGACCCGATGGCAGCATTTGTGTGCCGGCAGAAATGTTATACAAAAAGAACGTGATTACCATTCGCGGCTCGTTCAGGCCCGTTACCAACCTCAACATAGATATGATAGAGCAGGGTAAAAAAGCCTTCTTTAAACAACAAGGCGTTACTGACGAAAACACCGTTGCTATTGCCGAAATTTCACTTAACGATGCTAAAGGTAACGACAACCACGTACCAGAAGAAGACTTAGTACAGCGCGTACAGTTGCTAAATTCTTTAGGCTACAATGTAATGATTTCAGATTACACTCGTTACTTTTCGCTGCGTGCCTACTTCCGTCAGTACACTAAAATGGAAATTGGCATTGTGGTAGGTATGAAAAACCTCAAACAAATTTTTGACGAAGATTCGTATCGTGGTGTTCCAGGTGGCATTATGGAAGGCTTGGGCAAATTATTTGAAGACGACACGCGCATGTTTATTTACCCAGAAATTAACCTAGAAAACGAGGTGCGTGACTTTTCAAACTTAAAAGTAGCTGAGCACCTGCGCTTTTTATATCGTCATTTACTAGAAAACAATTTCTTGACGGGTCTTGAAGCAAGTAATCTCGCGTTATTTGAAATTTATTCACGCGACGTTTTGAAAAGTCTAAAAGCGGGCAGAGGTGACTGGGAAGAAATGGTGCCTAAACTTGTCGCTGAAAAAATAGTTGAGCATGGTTTCTTTGGTTTTAAAAAGAAACGTGCATAGTTTTTTTATGATGTAGTTTATCTAAAATAATAATGGCGCGAGGCTTAGAAAACTTGCGTTTGAGTTCTAGCTAGCTTCTTTGAAAATAGTGTAAGTCTTCCTTTATGACTCACAACTAGCGTTTAACTTTATATGATCTTTGCTTATGAGACTGTACTGGCATTTTCCTTCTAACAGACTCTACTACAACCTTATTATATGTGGCCATTGCAAATCCTTCCCCGTGTTCAATTATGTCTAAGCATTCGCCCCAGGGTGAATAAATACAGCTATTCCCGAATGTTTGGCGTTTATCCGCATGTGTGCCTACTTGGTTTGGCGCCACAATATAACATTGATTTTCAATGCTGCGCGCTTTGAGTAAAGCATGCCAGTGAGCACTGCCTGTTTTATGGGTAAAAGCGCTTGGTACAACGATAATGTCGGGCGCCTTTTGGGTGAGTGTATAGCGACAATAGGCCGAAAACATATCGGGAAAGCGCAAGTCATAACATATGCTCTGGGCGACTTCAGCAAAGGGTGTTTTAAACAGTGATAGGTGCTCACCAGCAAGGGTATATCTAGATTCTTTATACGACTTGGTTTCATCTTCTACTTCAACATCGAATAAATGGATTTTGTTGTAGCGCGCTATACATTTTCCTGAGGGGCTATAGGCTAAACTCGCAGCGTAGTATTTATAGGGGTCGCGAGTAATGTCGGCGTCTATAATTGGGGTAGTGCCTGCTACTATATAGCATTGTAATTGTTTGGCTAGCTCACTTAGCTTAGTTTGAATATAACCACTGCCCTGTGTTTCAGCATGTTCCAGCATTCGAAGGCCGGATATACCAAAGACTGAAAAACACTCTGGAAGTACCACAAGCTTATGTTGGCTGTCATTGTTTTTATCGGCTTTTTCGCAGGCTTGTTTAACCAGCGCTTCAACTTTGTCGAGGTTATTTGCAACGTTTGCCTCGCCATTAATTTGGACACTTATTAGCGTAGTCATCTCTTAACTCCTTTGTACCTTTGCTTTATCGTTGCATAAGTACAGCGCTAAAAACACCTTCCAATATAACTAGTGAATGCGCTGTCGAGGCTACTTTTCACCCCAAATTTCTGCTAAACGCTCATCGCGACCACAGTTCCAACGATATAAATTATATCTAACAGGACTCTTTTTGTAATAATCTTGATGGTAGCTCTCTGCACCCTTTATGGGGTAAAAAATTGAAGTGGATAAAATGGGCGTCACCACTTTTTGATTAGGAAATTGCTTAACTACCTTTCGTTTTGATTGTTCAGCCAATTTTCTTTCTTGCTCATTGTCTACAAACACCGCACTTAAGTAACTAAAGCCTTTATCACAAAATTGCCCGCGTGCATCAAAGGGGTCAATGTTCACCCAAAAATGATCAAGCAAGTCTTGATAGCTAACCACGCTTGGATCGTATGTAATTTGTACGGCTTCGTAGTGCCCTGTATGGTTCCCAGAATAGGTCGGATTTTCCAAAGTACCGCCGGTGAAGCCAGAGATAACATCTGATACACCTTCAAGCTTCTCAAAGTCGGCCTCCATGCACCAAAAGCAACCGCCGGCAAACACTGCTTTTTCAGCTTTAGCATGCGTCGCGATGAACATTGAACCTAGCAGTAAAATGCTCAGTAGTTTGTATTTCATAATTTTCTCCAAAACAGCTTATAAGTTCGGACAGTAAAACTTGTGTAAAAGTTTCATAAGTGAATGCCTGAGAGCTAAGTGTAATTCAAAATCATCTGTATGTATGTGCTTAAAACGTTTCGGCTACTAGTACTATTTTATCTTTCAGTCCTTGCATGATAGAGCCTTTAATTTAAGTACTTCTAATTTCCTTGCCTACCAAGTATAACAAGCTGCTGGCAATAAAAAGTGTCAAAAAATAATGCATAAAGATAATCAAGGGATAATCAAGGGATAAATTGAACCTGAGGTCTTTATTCTCGTCATAGTTGTGTATCACAACGCTTAGGTCTTTGTACTGATCCCATAGTAGGTTTTAATGTGTAAAAGACTACATACTTTATTGTGAAGTAGAGACTTAACGCACATACATTTCTTTTGAAGCTTCAAACACAACAGCGGATTCCGCAAACAAGGTGATTAGCATGAATCGTCAAATATTCTACTCAGTAATAGTCTTAATTATTGGCTTTATAAGTCTTACAGCCATGACCGAGGCTAAAACGCCTGACTGGCAGTCCTTCCAAAAGCCTAGCGATGAAGAACTACGAGAGCAGCTAAGCGATATCCAATATAAAGTGACTCAAAAAGACGCCACTGAGCGAGCTTTCTCGAATCCATACTGGGATGAAAAGCGTGAAGGTATTTACGTTGACATCGTTTCTGGCGAGCCTTTATTTTTATCTACCGACAAATACAAATCAGGTACAGGATGGCCAAGCTTTATTCGGCCTATCAGCCCTGATGCCGTAATTGAAAAAGACGATCGCACTTGGTTTGGAATGTTGCGTATTGAAATTCGCAGTGCAATTGCAGATTCTCATTCCGGCCATGTGTTTAACGATGGTCCCGCGCCCACTGGGCTGCGCTATTGTATGAACTCAGCCTCGCTGCGATTCATACCCAAGGCACAGATGACTGATGCTGGTTATGGTCAATATCTTGAGCGAGTTGGAGCACCTATAAGCTAGAGAGGTGGGTCAAAACTAAGGGTTTGGATTGCGCAGCACCATTAAGCGAATTTCAGTCATATCTTCAATGGCATAGCGGATCCCTTCACGGCCTAAGCCCGACTCTTTAACGCCGCCATAGGGCATGTTGTCTACTCGCCAACTGGGTACATCACCTATTATTACGCCGCCAACTTCTAATTGATTCCACGCTTGATGCGCTTTGTAAATGTCGCGCGTAAAAATGCCCGCTTGTAGGCCATACTTGCTGTTGTCGACTTCTTTCAAGGCTTCGTCAAAATCAGAAAAGCGGCTAATAACTGATACTGGACCGAAAGCTTCTTCGCTGTTTACGTCGCAGTCGGTGGGTACATTTTCAAGTATAGTGGCGGTGAGCATTGCGCCATCGCGTTTGCCACCGCACAGTAAGTTAGCGCCTTTTTCTACCGCTTTGTTAATCCATTGTTCTAAGCGTTTAGCTTCCGACTCGGCAATCATCGGGCCAATAAAAGTGTTTTCTTTGAGCGGATCGCCGTGGACTAAGTTTTTGACTTTTTCTACGTAGGCTTCTTTGAAATCCTCATATATATCGCTGTGCACAATTATGCGCTGCACACTTATGCAGCTTTGGCCGCTTTGATAATACGCCCCAAATACAATGCGCTCTACGGCGTCTTTTAGGTCGGTGTCGCGATCAACGACGCAGGCTGCATTGCCGCCTAATTCTAATATTACCGATTTTTTACCGGCTTTTGCTTTGAGTGCCCAGCCAACTTCGGGTGAACCGGTAAAGCTTAACAGCTTGAAGCGCTCGTCGGTGGTGAATAAGTCTGCGCCGTCGCGGCTGCATGGTAATATTGAGAATGAACCCTCAGGCAAATCGGTTTCTGCTAATACTTCGCCTATAATGATGGCGCCTAAAGGCGTTCTGCTAGCAGGTTTTAATACAAAAGCACAGCCTGCTGCAATGGCCGGTGCTACTTTATGCGCGGCTAAATTCAAAGGGAAGTTAAACGGTGATATAAAAGAACATGGACCTATAGGCACACGTTTTGTCATACCGGTGTACCCACGAGCGCGTTCGGTAATTTCTAGCTCAATAACTTCGCCAGAAATACGAACCGATTCTTCTGCAGCAATTTTGAAGGTGTCGATTAGGCGCGTTACTTCGCCTTTTGCATCCTTAATGGGCTTGCCTGCTTCAATACACAGTGCGTAGGCCAGTTCGTCAAAGCGTTCTTTAAAGCGCATTACGCAGTGTTCAAGTATTTGCTGGCGTTTATAAGCTGGCATTTTGTTAAGGGCAGGCTGCGCGGCTTTTGCACCAGCAATTGCTTTGTCTATAACGCTGGCGTCGGCAAGGGCAACTCTGGTAGCCACTTCTTGCGTATATTTATTGGTGACTTCTAAGTCGGTGTTGGCAAACACCGCTTTGTTAGCCAAAAAGTATGGGTATTTAGCTGCTAGTTTCATAGTTTATTCCTTTTATTTTATACAAGCACAACAGGCAGCCTTAAAGTTTGCTGCTAAGTGTGCGAATAGTTTTATTTAAGGTTTCATCATTTAGGCTGTAGTCTACCGGCACATCTATTAAATGCACGCCGGGCTGGGCTAAACAGGCTTCAATTTGGCCTTGTAAATCTGCAGCTGCTTCTATGCGCCAGCCTTTGCCGCCGTAGCTCTCTATATATTTGACAAAGTCGGGGTTACCGTAGTCAAGACCATAGTTGCCAAAGCCCATATCGCTTTGTTTCCATTTAATCATGCCGTAGGCGTCGTCGCGTAATATAATAATGACAATGTGAAGGCCTAAACGCACCGCGGTTTCTACCTCTTGGCTGTTCATCATAAAACCGCCGTCGCCGCATACGGTAATGACGCAGCGGTTTGGGTAAACTAGCTTTGCGGCCATGGCTGAAGGTAAGCCGGCTCCCATGGTGGCTAGTGCGTTGTCTAATAACAAAGTGTTACGAAGTGCGGCAGGGTAGTTTCGTGCAAACCAAATTTTGTATATGCCGTTGTCTAAAGTCACTATGCCGTCTTTTGGCATGGCACTGCGCACCGCTTTAACCGCGCGCTCGGGTAAAATTGGAAAGCGGTCGTCGTTTTCTGCGACATTTCGGTGTTCAATATAAGCTTTGTTGACGTCGCTGTAAAAATCGAGTTCCCATTTGCACTGTGTGTCTATGGCTTGGTTTATTTGCCAAATGCTGTTGGCAATATCGCCTACCACCTCTAACTGGGGAAAATAAACAGGATCAACCGCAGCCGTTTCAAAATTCACGTGAATAACCTTTTTGCCATTATTTTCCATAAAGAAAGGGGGCTTTTCTACCACATCATGGCCCACGTTAATAATGAGATCGGCACGGCTAATAACACGATGCACAAAGTCACCCGAGGACAGCGCGGTGTTGCCCATGAATTTTTCGTCGGTTTCGTCTAACACGCCTTTACCCATTTGCGTGGTAATGAAGGGAATACCAGTATTGTTAACGAATTCGCGTAGCATTTTAGAGGTGAGCTTTCTATTTGCGCCAGCCCCTATAACGAGTACTGGCGATTTAGCCGCTTCAATCATATCTATAGCCGCTTTTATAGCTTTGTATTCAGCAATTGGCCTGCGTACCACACTGGGCGTGAGAAGAGTTGCGTTGGTTTCTTCGGCGGCAATATCTTCGGGTAATTCAATATGTACTGCGCCTGGGCGCTCTTCGCTGGCTAGTCTAAATGCTTCGCGTACAATAGAGGGGATGCGATCGCCACTTACCACTTGGGTGGTATACTTAGTAATAGGGCGCATCATATCAACTACATCAATGACCTGAAAGCGGCCTTGCTTACTGGTTTTAATGGGTTTTTGGCCGGTGATCATTAGTATTGGCATAGCGCCAAGCTGTGCGTAGGCGGCGGGAGTCACTAAGTTAGTTGCTCCGGGGCCTAAGGTTGCCAAACACACGCCAACTTTACCAGTTAAGCGCCCGTAAGTAGCGGCCATGAAGCCAGCGCCTTGTTCATGACGTGTAAGAATAAGTTTAATAGATGAATGACGTAATGATTCCAGTAAATCTAAATTTTCTTCACCCGGAATACCGAAAATATATTCTACCCCTTCGGCTTCTAATGCTTTTACCATAAGGTCTGATGCTTTCATGTAAGTCCCCTTGTTATTGAATTACTTTGGGTTACCGGCATATCGTGCTGTTTCGTTTTATTATCCGTGGTTCATAATTTCATGTATGTAGATATGCACTGATCCGTAGACTTTTTAAATGCTTAGCAAGGTAGTTGATAAGTAGCAAATTTAAAAACTACACTTTCGCAAGGGGTCATTATAGCATTCTTGTCTAAATAACGAAAATAGCTAATATATGACCAAGATAGACCTCAACGTTCAAGCTAAAATTTCCTTTTTGACTAAACACGGCAAGCAAAACACGCTGGCGCCTATTCTGGTGTCGGCATTTAATACGGTGCTGGTGCATACCGACAAGTTTGATACCGATACATTAGGCACCTTTGACCAAACCATAGCCCGCACACTAAATCCGATAGAATGCGCTCTTAAAAAAGCATATTTAGCCTGCAAACTTAGCGGCTGCGAGCAGGGTATCGGCAGTGAGGGCAGTTTTAGTTCATTAATGGGCATGGGTGTTATTGACGAGGAGTTTTTGGCCTTTGTAGATATTAAGCGCAATATCGAAATCCTATCGCTTATTTACCGTGTGAGCTTTGCGGCCAAGCGACAACAAAAATAGTGTCGCCCACTGAGCTGTGCAATCACTGCGGCTTTAGTGGGCCTGAAAAAAGCGCTCCGCTAAATGTGAGCGCGTTTTATTGTGGCTACTGTAACCCTTAAATATTATGCTTTTAAGCCTAGTCAAAAACTGGTTCAGGCATAATAATCGCACGCTTTAATACTACGTTTTCAACCGGCGTGTCGGGAAAGCCAATTTCAGGGTTCACGCGGGTGTCTACTAAGGAAATTGCATCAAGCACTTCTTTACCTTCTATTACCGAACCAAATACGGTGTAGCCCCATCTGCGGCCAGGATCTAAATTGTCGTTGTCTTTCATGTTGAAAAAGAACTGACGTTTAGCCGAATGCGGGTCGCTCATGCGGGCCATTGCGATGCTATATGCTTCGTTTTTGAGTCCGTTGCCCGACTCGTTAATAATTTTATAATTCGACTTACGTTCTGTAAAGTCAGTTGTATACGCGCCGCCTTGCACTATGTAGCCGGCAATTATGCGATGAAATAGTGTGTTGTCGTACTCTTCTTCTTTCACGTAGGTCAAGAAGTTATTAACGGTCACGGGCGCTTTAGCACGTGAAAGCTCAATGACAATGTCGCCCATGCTGGTCTCAAACTTTACCTGCGGGAAAAAGTTATCTTGTTGCACGGCTGCGCCAATGGGGCTTTCCGTTTTAGGCGTTTCACGCGCTTGAGAATGCGCTACAAATGAAGTGGTGACTACCAATATGCTAATTATGCATAGTCGAAAAGTGCTCATAAAAACCTTCCTTTACTTAACTAATGATAGTGCCTCACCAGCTGACACCCTATTTTTAATACGAGGCTCAAAATAGACTATTGATACAGTAATTTCTTTTATCGGATTGAAGTATCAAGAGCGATCGACAACACTCAAGGGTACAATCAGATAATCACAGGCTGACTTTGTTCGTCTTATGCTCTTGCGCGTTGTTTAATAGCGCTAAGCACTACGAATTTAGCATCACTGGCAATAATCTCACAGGCGCCAAAAAGCTTTTTTAGTTTAGCACGGTGATCAAGATGGCGATTGCCCACAATTCTAAGTTCACCACCTACTTTTAGTGCCTTTTTTGCATCAGTGAACATCTGCCATGCAATGTCGTCAATGATCGTGTTTTGCTGATGAAAAGGAGGGTTGCATAAAATAAGATCAACGCCCTTAAGATTACCCGAGCTATCTTCACTGTGATTGATAAATTCATCTAAACAATGCCCGACTAAAAACTCTGCGCGTGCTTTTAGTCGTTCATCTACTGTACTATTGTTAAGACTTACTTTAGCTGATTCTATCGCCATAAACGATTCGTCTATGTAAATCATTTTGGGTGCATTAGCCGCATTTTGTAACAGTAAGCTAGTGCCCAAAATACCGTTGCCGCAGCCTAGATCAATTACTACTTGATTAGCTCTGGTAATACTAGGCAGCACTTTTAGCATATACCTTGCGCCAATATCTACCTGATCCCGGCAAAATACGTTAGGATAATTATGCAGCGTAAGGTCAATTTCTTTGTCTTGTACTTCGTGTATGCAGTGCGGGTTCAATGATAAAGTTTGAGCGACGTTGCCACCATTGTCGGTTTTTACAGCACATTCAGCAAATATTAAGCGTGCTTTTTTGCGCGCTAACGAGGTAGTGGTATTGCCCATGTGGGCGTTAAATATGTTCATCACCGAAGAAGTCACCAGCTTAACCATCGCGCCGCCTATCACTATTGGCGATTGGCCCGTATTGCTCGCAGTTCCGAGCGTTTGGCTAAGTGTAAAAAGTAAGTAGTCAAGATATGACAATGTGCGAGGCACTTTCAACAGCACTAGGTCAACACTTTTACCCGCCAGTTCGCTAAGCATTAGGCTACTGTGCATCGTCACGTTATTCTTATCCAAGTTACTGCCTTTTAAATTTTGCGCAATAGCACGCATAGACATGTACGAGTCGGTGTATACGCTAATATTAGCCTGTGGCGAGAGTTTTGCCATTGCACAAGTAAGGGCACCAAAGCTATCATTTACAATAACAATATGCGCCAGCTCGATAAGGTTTATCGTATCGGCGACATGATCGATAATATATTCGTCGGCCGCGTCCCATGCGCGCAAGGACTTGTCAAACGGGTTGTTTGGGAAACGTTTTAAAGAAAAGGTGTTGGCTTGAATATGGAGCTGAGTATTGTTCATAGTAGTTTCATAATAATGTTATTGCAGCATGTGGTGCGCTTTATCCTTAAATAGTAGCGCAGTGTTAGGCATGTTTACAGCAACTTATTGTGTACTTGAATATAAAATGCAGTCCGTATACCTAAGGTGTGTTTCAACTTGTGGCAGCAGAACTGAATACTGACGTCTTAACACTGGTGTTTATTCGTGTTTACTCGTCTTTGTTGGCTTACTCATGGTAATATAGTGGGAGTTTGACCATCTTTATACAGATTGGTATTGATACGAAATTTTTGAAATGAATATTAGATGAGCAACCAAAGCTAACAATAATGAACAAACAAAAAATCCCACTTATTAACGCATCTGACCCCTCGCAAGAAGAGGCGGTGTTCATCCTAGCGATGGAAAATGCGCATGTGGAGTATTACCCTAACTGGCTAAGTCATAAGCATGCTAAAAGCTTAATGGACTACTTCATTGCGCAGCTTCAGTGGCAGCAGCCTAGTATCACCCTTTATGGACAACAGCGACTTATTCCTCGGCTGCAAGCTTGGTACGGCGATCCTGACAGCCAATATGAATATTCCAGATTAGTTATGCAGCCACTGCCGTGGGACATACGATTGGCTAAATTAAAGCAGGCATGTGAGCAAAAATGTAGGGCACGCTTCAATTCAGTCCTGGCGAACTATTATCGCCATGGTAGAGACAGTATGGGCATGCATGCAGATAACGAGCCTGAACTTGGCGCGCAGCCAATTATTGCCTCGGTCAGTTTAGGGCAAACACGGCGTTTTACGTTTAAAAATATACACACCAAAGAAACCTACAAAATAGGTCTTGAACATGGCTCGTTGCTTGTTATGAAGGGCGACACGCAGCAGCATTGGCACCATGGAATGAATAAAAGTCGCACGCAAACCGGCCCAAGGCTTAACTTTACGTTTAGACATGTTACGCAAAAAAAATAATTGTTGGGTAAATCGTTGGCTGACGAATGTCGAGTCAAAAATCAGCTTTACTAAGGTATTTACCCACATAACCATAGCGCATTTATAGGGTCTATAGCGCTGTTTATATGCCGACATAGCAATAGAACAGAGCCGGTAATTATGGCTTTGAACATCGGCGCCGAACCATAATCCATTTTCAAAGGCTTTACTTGTGAATACAAAAACCACTATACAAACCGTTGTTACTGAAAAGCTCAACGCCAAATTTTTGCCGCGCTACCTTGAGGTGCTCAATGAAAGCCATATGCACAATGTGCCTGAAAATTCCGAAACTCACTTTAAAGTGACGGTGGTGAGTGATGCATTTGAGCAAAAAAGACTTATCCAACGCCACCGCATGGTAAATGCGCTGTTAAGTGAGGAGTTGGCAGGCTCTGTGCATGCTTTAGCTTTGCACACCTACACCGCAGATGACTGGGCGAAAAAGCAGGGCAGTGCGCCTACTTCACCCAATTGCCTAGGAGGCTCGGGAAAGTAAGCTAACAGTGACAATGGCTACACCTGAGGAAGTCATTAGACAAGCCATTAGATCAATTGGTAATGTTTTACCTAAAGTAAATTGAATCTATCTTAAAACCACCATGGGTACTTTGCTGCGCTCTAGCATTTTTAGCGTGTTGCTGCCTAAAAAGAACTGACGAAGCTTAGAGTGCCCAAACGCTCCCATGACAATAAGATCAATTTTATGTTTTTGTTTGTAGTCCATTAAAGAATCAAAAATATCACCTTCAACGAAGGATGCTGTAAGGTCAAAGCCTTTTTCTTTCAGCTTTTGTTGGGCGGCAATAAATTTTTCCTCGAGATTGGTTTCGTTATTTTTTACCGAAACGAGATGACAGTGAAGGCCATGCAGTAAGCCGCCATCAATGACTCGCTGCAGCGCATTATCGGCGGTTTGTCTGCCGTCATAAGCAACCATAAATGAAGTGGGTTGGGTGAATGTCTCAGGAATAAGCACGACAGGATGTGAGGCCTTGCGCAGCAGTGTCTCAATATTAGATCCCAGTGCACTGTAGTTATCGCCATGTTCCATTCCACTGCGGCCAATCACTATCAGTCGGGTTTTATCTTCAATGTCGACTATTGCATCTGCAAGCTCACCGTGTCTTTGCATCGATTCAACTTTTTGTGTAACACAGTCCTGAGCTTGCTTTGAAACCCGCTCGAGTAACTCTTTACCCAATTTTAAAGCTAGCTTGCCGCGCTGTTCATCCAGCTCGGTCAATTCTTGTAAGAGCGCCGAACGCGCGCCTAAACCAATCGCCCCGCTATAATTATCGGCGCCGTGCTGCTGTTCTTTTTCAATGGTGTGTAAAAAAAGAATGGGCTTATCAAGCTTATTTGACGCCCAGATGGCTGCGTTGGTCACGGCTGTTGTCATTGCCGAACCGTCCACACACGTGATTATTTTTGTCATCCCTTTGTCCTGTATTTATCGTCGCTTTGTGATTTCTTAAACATCGGTTTCACTTAGTGCCCGCCAAACATCTTTTTGACTTCTTTGGGATCATTGTGTATGCCGAATTCATCTACTACGGTTGCCGTTGCTTCATTCATTCCTACGATGTTTACCGTGGCACCTTCGCGTCTAAATTTAATCACGACCTTATCTAAGGATGTAACGGCGGTGATATCCCAAAAATGCGCGTGTGTCAGATCTATAACCACGTTTTCTAAAGCTTCTTTGAAATCAAATGCGTTTATAAATTGTTCCGCTGACGCAAAAAACACCTGACCAATCACTTCATACGTGCGCTTATTTTCAGGCTCGCTATAGTGCGATTTTACCGCCATAATGCGGCTAATCTTGTTAGAGAAGAACAGCGTAGCTAATAGCACGCCAACTAATACACCAATGGCTAAGTTGTGCGTAGCCACAACCACAATAACGGTGGTTATCATTACAATATTTGATGACATAGGATGCTTGCGTAAATCCTTGATGGAAGACCAAGAGAAGGTGCCAATTGACACCATGATCATAACCGCTACCAGTGCGGCCATTGGGATTTGTTGAACCCAATCGTCTAAAAAGACTACCATGATAATGAGAACTGTACCCGCAACAAAAGCAGATAATCGCCCTCTACCGCCTGACTTCACGTTAATAATTGACTGCCCAATCATTGCACAGCCTGCCATTCCGCCAAATAGACCGGCGCCAATATTAGCAATACCTTGTCCTTTGCACTCCTTATTTTTATCGCTGCTTGTATCGGTAAGGTCATCTACTATGGTTGCCGTCATCATCGATTCAAGCAGGCCTACCACGGCCAAGCCAAGCGAGTATGGTAAAATAATCATTAGGGTGTTTAGATTAAGTGGAACATCGGGCCACAAGAATATGGGTAAGGTATCGGGCAAATCGCCCATGTCACCCACTGTTCTAATATCTAGCCCTAGAAACATTGCTGCTATCGTTAATGCGACAATGCACAACAAAGGAGAGGGAATCAATTTACCAATTTTGGGGACGTACGGAAACAGATAAATGATGCCTAAACCAATAGTGGTCATGGCATAAACATGCCATGTAACGTTAGTGAGTTCGGGTAATTGCGCCATAAAGATGAGAATGGCCAGTGCATTCACGAATCCGGTCACCACTGAGCGCGACACAAATCGCATTAAGCCGCCTAACTTTAAAAATCCGGCTAATATTTGAAACACACCTGTTAGGAGTGTTGCTGCAAGTAAGTATTCTAATCCATGGTCTTTTACCAGTGTGACCATAAGTAAGGCCATTGCGCCTGTAGCAGCTGAAATCATACCGGGACGGCCACCAACAAAAGCGATGATTACAGCGATACAGAATGAGGCATACAGACCCACTTTAGGATCGACACCCGCAATAATTGAGAAAGCAATCGCTTCTGGTATTAAGGCTAAAGCTACAACGATACCAGCAAGCACATCACCACGGATATTCGAAAGCCAGTCTTTTTTAATGTGTTCGAGCATGTAAGTTGCCTAATTTTGAAAATTTTTCTCAGAGTAGAGGAAAATTGATATTATAATTTTAAAATAAATGTGAAACGTAAATAATACGCTAACTATGGCATGAATCGAAACAGTGCACCTTACAGAGAGCTTTCAGGGATAAGGCGCTCTGAGGGTGGAGTGACTGTTAAAATTTGGTTCTTTAACCTTAAACCGGAAAGTATGATAACGCTTTTGTAATTTTGTTACAAATGGAGATACTTTCTAGCCTAAATAAGAACGCAAGCTTACTGGCTTGCGCAACGTTAATGTTAAGGTCGAAACCGCCACAAACCTTGTCGAACACGAAAATTTTGATTGAAAATAAATGTTCAGTTCTAAATGCATAAAAAAAGCGGGAGATCCCCGCTTTTTTTTATGTTTATTTACTATTAAACTTTACTTTTGCTTACTCAGCCACATGACTAAATTAATCATATCGTCTACGCTCATATCATTTCTAAACGTAGGCTTAAACTTTTCATTGATGATAAAAGTAGGCACGCCTGTTAGATGCTCACGAAATTCGTCTATGCTTTTGTTATTGCGATTTACTAGACTGTTGACGCTGAAACTAGCAGCTAGCTTGTCAAACTCTTCACCGTCGGCGCCGTTAACGACGAATATTTTGCGTAAGTCGTCCAGGCCTGTGATAGACGCGCGCTGAACGTGGATGTAGTTGAAAATTGCGCCAACATATTTCTGTTCCTCTTTCATAGCGCGTGCAATCATCATTGCTTTAGTGGCTTCACTTTGTATATCGCGACTGGTTAGGCCCATGAAATTCACATGTACTTTGGTAAATTGAACGTCTTGTGGAAGCTTCTCTTTGAACTGTGCCACTAGTGGTTCATACTGAAAACAAGCTGGACACCAAAATGAAAAATATTCTTTCATCATGGGTTTTTCTGAGGCTGTTTCGGCAATCACGTCAAAATGTGTGCCTTCTTTCCACAGTTCTACCTGAGCGTTGGCTTGAAAAGAGAGTACAAGGCCTAACACCAGAGAGCTTAAAATTCGTTTCATTGTATATTCCTATAATTGTTAGACTCGAAATTGACTGTAAAATATTTCACAAGTGCGTGTTATCTTAATTTTTGCCATACAATAGCATACAGCCCCTTTGGTGCAAGTATTCTCAATTTTCAAGATATTTAACAAGAAAGGGGTGCGGCCTTACTATCCCAGTAAGCTTAAATGATTTTATAAGCTATATCGAACGCTGAGAAGCACTGTGCTGCCGTCTGTGTTATAGCCAAAAACATCTTCATACTCTGCGTCGAGCGCATTCGAAAAACGCAGGCTCGCGCTCAAGTGCTCGCTGTAAGTATACTGATAGTTTGCACTTAACAACCAATAGCTGTCTAACGTGACTATTTGAGCAGCCCCGGCAGGCGGGAAAAAGTTATCAAACTTAGTGCCTGTGTAATCAGCCTGAAGGTACACTTGATGCTGCTGATCAATTGTATAAGTCGTGCTTAGTGAGCCGATGTGACGTGAACGGCGAAGTTCAATGCTATTACCCTGCGACGCATCTAAATAGCTATATTGTGCTTGCCACGTTAGGGTCTTGAACTGTCCTTGTAAGCTAAGCTCAAGCCCATCGCGGCTGCTGTTTGCACTTGCGTTGTCTGCGGTAAACTCGCCTGTTGCGGGCACAAAAACAAAGCCGAGTATTTCGTTTTCAAGTTTGGCGCTAAACCAGTTAAGCTGGACACTCACACTGTTAAATGCACCTTCTATTCCTATTTCAGTGCTTTTTTGCTGTTCGGGTGTAAGGTTTGGGTTACCCAAAAATGAATTAGGGAAGAAACCAAATCGTTCTATAAAGGTAGGATTTGTAATCGCTTGGCCCTGCGATACAAATACGCGCCAGTCGTTGTTAACGGCATACGTGGCGCCTACTCGGTAGCTGTCGGCGTTATCAAATTCGTCGTTGTTGTCATAGCGGTAGCTAGCGCTTAGGCTTAGGGCATTGGTAATGGCATAAATCCCATCTGTTACTAGCGACCACGTGTCGTTGCTTCGGTTTTGATTCAGGCCGCTGGTGAAGGCAGGGCCGCGTTGCTCAAAATCCTCATTGGTGCTTTCAAGCCCCATGTTCAGCCATTTATTAGGCGTAAATTCAAAACGGTTCGACCACAACACGCGCAGCTTTTCTCCTTGCGACATACGGTCAAAGGCGTTGTTGGTGAAGTTGTCGGTGTCTTGCTTTGAGTATTGGAGGGATAAAAGCTGTGAATAAATGCCGTTTCGCTGGCCATTGGTAAGTGGTGTAAAATGCCAGTTAAGGCCAAGCGAAATTTGATCACCCTGGGCCACTACATTGCCATCGCCAACCAAGCCTGTGGAAAAGTCATAGCCGTCTGCATCTGTTTCATAATTGAGAATGCGCGCACTTATGTCTATGCGACTGTCTTCACTAAACGTATAATTTATGCCGCCACTAAGGTCGGTATTTCGGTAGCCGTCGGCTTCAAACCCTGTGCGGCTGATATTTTCGCCGCCGGTTTTATAGGTAGAGGTATTCAATTTAAAGCCAAAGTCGCTTAACTGTTGGCCAAAGTGAGCACTAGCACTATAGGTGCTTTTATTGCCTGCAGACACATTGGTACTAACTTGCAGTTTATTACTACTTGCGCCTTTAGTGCTTATACTAATAATGCCGGCAATAGCGCTTGATCCCCAAATAGCGCTTTGTGGCCCTCTTAATATTTCTATGCGTGAAATATTAGCCAGCAGTAAGTGGGAAAAGTCTGTTAGACCGCCTTGACCAACATCGTTCACAGCAACACCGTCTACCAACACCATAACGTGGTTGCTTTCACTGCCTCTAAAACGTACTTCGCTTAAGCTACCTGCAGTGCCCGTTTTGCCAATGTTAACCCCCGCGACGGTGCGTAAAAGGTCGGTAATGCCAATGCCACCCGATGCTCTTATGCGCGCTTCATCAATAATGGTGACCGACCCGGCAATTTGGCCTACCGCAATAGGCGCATGCGTGCCTAACACACGGATCGTTTCGATTTTTTTATTTGAATTGGCTTGTGTTTGCGCTTGCGCACCCATAGATAGACTGATCAGCACAGCGGCTGCCAGCACAGTAGTTTGAATTTTCATAAAGTTCCTTGTAAGCGCTCCGCCCGAGCACAACATAAAAAGTAAAAGCATAAAGGCTATGCTTTTTAAGCGTCACTGATTTTAAAAACAGCTCACATGCCAAGCCTTATCCAACAAAAAGAAAAGCTTGCATGCTTTGAAGACAGGCCGGTATCCGGGCTCACAATATGTTTTACAATTCCTTCCCATAGCCCTGCAAAAATGCAGTTAACCACAGTGGACGACGCATCAGTGGAATAAATCACACCAGTGTAAATGTAAAGTTTGTCTATAAACGAAGTGTTTTAAGAAAATTGATTACCGTTGCGGGGGCAGCATAGGTTTTGCACCTATTTCCCGTTTAACAAAACGCTAAGCTGCTGAAAAAAATCAATATTAGGTTTCGCACCTGACTTAATTATATTATAGAGGGACTGTGTGAAAGTGCTAGTACTTAATGCCGCTTAGTGGATGCTATTTATTTTTTACGTTTTTTATTCGCAGTAGACTTGCGAAAGCGCCGCGGTGTGGTGTCTGCCTCAAAATTTCCATACTCAGGCTCATCTATAGCAGACTTTGTAGGTGTTTTTTTAGTAGGTGTTATATTAGTAGGTACAAACCCTATGACTATTTCTGGTGCAAAGGTATGCCCAACCACCGCTTCAATCGCGCGTAGTTGTTCAGTTTCGTCTTCGCTGAACAAGGTAATGGCGAGGCCGGTGGCGTTAGCACGACCGGTCCGGCCAATACGATGCACATAGTCTTGTGGCACAAAGGGAAGGTCGTGATTAATAACGCAGGGCAGATGGCTTATATCAATACCGCGCGAAGCAATATCGGTGGCAACAAGCACGCTAATGGTGCCGTTCTTAAACCCGTCTAAAGCTAAGGTGCGCGCGCGCTGGGTTCTGTTTGCATGGATCGAGTCGGCGTTAATACCAAGGCTCTCAAGCTTTGTCACTATTTCATCAGCGCCGCGTTTGGTGCGGCAAAAAACCAATGCCTGAGGCCACTTGTGTTGCACCAGAAGGTGGATCAGAAGATCTGTTTTACGCGCCTTGTCTACCGGGTGTAGCTGTTGCTTAATGTTGTCAAGACTGCGCGTTGCATCAGCCATTTCTAATACCACTGGATTAAATAACATGCTCTTAGCCAACATTTTAATCTCTTTAGAAAAGGTAGCTGAAAACATAAGGGTTTGACGCTTATTAGGCAGTAGTGCTTGAATGCGTAATATGTCATCAATGAAGCCTAAATCTAACATGCGATCGGCTTCGTCTAATACCAGTATTTCAAGATGCTCAAAGTTAAGTGCCTGCTTGTTGTGTAAATCGAGTAGGCGCCCGGGTGTAGCAACAAGTACGTCTGCGCCGTATTCTAAGGCGAAAATTTGCGGCTCAATTCTGACACCGCCAAATGCAGCGGTACTTCTAATATTCATGTTTGCGCTATAGTTTTCAACGCTCTGTGCAACTTGAGCTGCAAGCTCACGCGTGGGGGCAATGACTAAGGCCCTAACATGGCCGGGCTGCGCGCTTATACCAGTAGCAAGCAGCTGCAGCAGAGGTAAAGTAAAGCTAGCGGTTTTGCCTGTGCCTGTGTGCGCTAATGCCATCACGTCACGCCCGCTTAACACCGCAGGGATCGCATCAGTTTGTATAGGGCTAGGCGCAGTGTAACCTTGCTGCTCGATGGTTTTTAAAAGCGCATCACACAAACCTAAGGTGCTAAATGCCATAAAAGAAAATTCCTTAAGAAACGAATGTTGTGTATTTAACGCTGTGTAAGTAAGTAAGTATCGGTAAGGTGGGTTTAAAATATAAACGCGGGCCTTAAGTGGCGTACATTTAATTTGTGCATGCCAACACTACTTTTTTTTATTCAATAAAGCTTTTAAATCGGCAAACGGATTGTGTGTAGCCTCTTCAATTTTTTCTTCAGCGGTGGCGCCATACATCACGAATTCATGGTATTTGTTATGTTCATTGTCATGACAATATAAACAAAGCAGCTCCCAGTTACTGCCGTCTGACGGATTGTTGCTATGGTTGTGGTCGATGTGATGCACGGTGAGTTCGCGTAGTCTTGAGTAGACGAATTCGCGTGCACAGCGCCCACACACCCAAGGATACATTTTTAGGGCTTTGTCGCGATAGCCTTGTTCTTGTTTTTGATAGGCTTGTGCCCCACTGGTATGTTTGCTCATTGCTATGACGTATACATTGGTAAAGAATTAACTACGATAGTAAGGCATTTTGATACGAAGATATATTAAAATGAAGGCAAATGAATAGAAGGCTGCTGCAGCGCCGAGAACTGCTCTTTTAGCGAGAGTATCTGATTTTCCCAATACTTGTCTTCTCCAAACCAAGGAAAGGCGCGCGGAAAAGCCGGATCTTCCCAGCGTTTTGACAGCCAAGCCATGTAATGCACCATTCGCATGGCGCGTAATGGCTCTATTAAGGCAAGTTCACTTGGGTTGAAGGGCGTAAATTTCTTATACGCGTTAATTAATGTCTCTAACTGTATTTGCTGTTGATTAATATCGCCTGCGAGCATCATCCACAAATCTTGAATAGCGGGGCCGGTGCGGCAGTCATCTAAATCAACGAATATTGGGCCATCGCGCCATAAAATATTGCTGGGATGGCAATCGCCGTGTAGGCGAATTTGAGTAATGTTGGCAACCGCAGCTGTGTATTTTGATTCAGCAAGGGTGCAAACCTGTTCCAAAATAGTGAAAAACGGCAGGTGAAGGTGAAAGGGCACAAGTTCACTGTGCTTGAGCGCGTGAGCCGGATCATGCAAGAACTCAGCGACACTTATTCCCAAGCGATGCGTAAACGACTTTTTGGCACTTTTCGCATGAATTTGCCCAATTAAACTGCCCATGCCTTCAAGCTGTTCTAAGTTGTCTACTTCAAACTCACGCCCACCCATTGACAAAAATAAGGCAAAACGATAGCCGCAAAAGGTATGTAAACTTTCCCCGTTAAACTTAAGGGGTGCAACAATGGGCAAACCAAGGGCGTGCAGCTCAAGTGAGAACTCATGCTCTTCAAGTATTTGTGCGGTAGACCAACGATTAGGCCGGTAAAACTTAACCACCATGCGGCCGTGATCTTCAGTGACGAATTGATACACTCTGTTTTCGTAGCTATTAAGCGCCAGTAGCCCAGAGCTCACATATATATCTAGGCTTTCAATGGCATCTAAAATTAACGCCGGGGTAAGTCCCTCAAAGGTAAAGTCAGACACCGGTGAAAATAAATGTGCTGCGTTCTTTTACTTCCACTATGTCACCGTCAACCGACGTGGTCACTTTGAAGTAAATCCTTTGCGTGCCTTCTTCAAGGTTATTAGGGTTTACCGCCACACTAATAGGCAAGGTGTATACGCCGCCGCCTTTCACCGTAACGCTGCTGTTGCCAATAAATTTAGGCTGAGTTAAGCCAAGCACTTCCACGCTATATGTTTGCGCTAACTGACTTTTATTGAGGATTTTTAAAGTGTATACGTTCTCAATTAAGCCTTCGTTGGTTTCTCTGAAAAGTGAATTACGGTCGCGAATAATATCTACGTCAAGAGGTGCTCTTGACACAATATCATATACTAACAATGCGCTCATAAGTACTAGTACAACCGCGTAACCGATGAGTTTAGGACGCATTACTTTTGTTACGCCGCCGGCAAGCTGATGCTCGGAGGTAAACCTAATTAGGCCTTTTTCATAGCCCATTTTATCCATCACGCCGTTACAAGCATCTACACATGCACCGCAGTTAATACATTCGTACTGCAGACCGTTACGAATATCGATGCCGGTGGGACAAACCTGTACACATAAGTTGCAGTCTATGCAGTCGCCAAGGCCTTTTTTATGTACTTCATCGGGGCTTAACTTGAGCGAACGCGGACCGCGCTGTTCTCCTCTAGTTGCGTCATACGATACTGTGTAGGTGTCTTTGTCAAACATAGCAGACTGAAAGCGTGCGTATGGGCATATGTGAGTGCACATTATTTCGCGCATGTAGCCTGCGTTACCATAGGTGCACGCGGTAAAAAATATAACCCAGAAAGCTACCCAAAACGTGGTGTTAAAGGTGAAGAAATCGATGAAAAGCTCATTTATAGGCACGAAGTAGCCAACGAATGTTAGCGCGGTTAACAGCGCTACGCTCACCCAAGCGAAGTGTTTTAAGCCTTTTCGCGTTAGCTTGTCGGCGTCCATTTTACGTTCATCAAGCTTTATTCGCTTGTTACGTGTACCTTCAATCTTTTCTTCAAACCAAATGTAAATCCATGTCCAGGTGGTTTGCGGACACATAAACCCACACCAGACACGACCTGCAAAGGTGGTCACAAAAAATAATGCAAAGGCAGAGACAATAATGATATAGGCTAAAATGGTTAAATCTTGTGGCCAAAGGGTAAGGGTAAAGATATTAAAACGCTGCTCGGCTAAATCGAACAAAATTGCCTGTTGGCCTCGAAATTGGATCCATGGGGCAATGGCAAATATACCTAAGAACACAAAGCCAAAAACACGCCTAATTGTTTCTAACATGCCCTTCACTGAACGCACATAAATCCTACTTCGAGCTGAGTAGCTTGGTTTTGTTATCTCTACCGTTGGCTTCTCAATTTTCACTGGTGTGATATCTTTCACTCGAATTCTTTCAGACATGCTATACAGCCTATTTTACCCATACATTAACGCTAGCCTTTAGTATATCAAAAACTAGATTACAAAAGTCAACTGAGATCAAACTATTACTCCACCATTATTCAAATAATCATCCTGATTGTCATATTGCGCTCTGATTTTGCGAAAAATTTCTTTGGGGACGTCTCAGTTACCCTCGTTTCTTGGTATAACAAGGTAATAGAGGCGACTGCGCGCAGCAAAACTATGGCTTTACGTGACCGCTTCATGCGCAACAACATGGCCTCAATACCGCATCAGGTCGCCTACATATTGAGGCAACTGATTCAGTTGAATCTATCAAGCGGTTTTATTTATTATTTTATATATTATATTGCGTACAAAAAGATAAAAATCCGTATATCTTTGGCTCAAGCTTACATAAATTTGGTGCAGAAACTAAAAGCGCTGAACTTTTACCAGACTCGGATCTCTAAAGTAATGTCAACGTTTGCAACGATAGCGCTTGAAACCTTATTCTTTTGGTCTCAACGACATATTTTTACACCTTAACAAAGGATTACGTATGAACACTTACATTAGTCTTTGTGCTGCAGCTGCACTATCTTTAAGCCTGCCGTTATCGGCAAGTGCTAAAGAAAAAAGCGAAGACGTTTATATCAGCGACAATGAGCTGCAAAGAGTGTCGGTAACGTGGGTAGAGCCTAAGTCGTATACCGATGTAAGAGATGCGAATTCCTCACGTACAAAGTTTCGTCGGCATGTTTTTACTCAATTAGAAAAACACATTGACGAACTGGCAGAAGATTTACCAGCAGGGCAAACCTTAAACGTGACCGTAACCAATGTCGATTTAGCTGGACGAATCGAACCAGCATCTTTTGTGGGGTTTTCAAACTCCATGCAAGATATACGGGTAATGCGAAACATTGATATTCCGCGCATTGAATTTAGCTATGAACTAGTTGATGCAGACGGCACAGTAATTAAGAGTGAAGAGGTTAATTTAAAAGACATGAGCTATTTAAACGGAATTGGCATTTCGGGACGAAACAAACCCTTTGAGTATGAAAAGAGAATGCTAAGCGACTGGTTCGCTAAGAGTATTGTTGAAGACAAGGCTTGATCACAGTGTAAAAACTCACTAAAAAGCTCCTGCTGAAATTAAGTTCATTTCGGCAACGCCAGTGGTCTACAAAGTATTAAGCCCGATAATTGGAATAGGGAGCAAACGTGGCAGAGCAGCCGCTGTCTTGGTAGTTGTTCTGAAATAGCGTTTACTGATACACATCACTTGCATCCGGCCGATATTTCAGTTAACTCGATTCGCGGTAACAAAGACTTCGATTTGAGTAGCAAACAGAGTTTATCAGTATCAAGGCAACCTTAACCCGTATGCCGGGTGATGTGAATAACGACGGTATCGCAAACTTCACTGATTATCGCCTGATTGTAAGCGCTAGTTCTGCCTCTAATGGATACTTTATAGCAGAAATATACTGCCTAAACCCAAGAACGCAACAAAGCCAACAATATCGGTCACCGTGGTCAGTATGACAGAGCCAGACAACGCCGGGTCGATTTTCAAGCGCGACAAGATAAGTGGTAGAATTACCCCGGTGATAGCCGCGGCAATAATATTCAACAAAATAGCAATGCCTATCACCACGCCCAGCAAACTGCTGTCAAACCACAAGTAGGCGATAGCGCCGACCACAAAAGCCCAAATAAAGCCGTTTAATATGCCGACTTTAAGCTCTTTATCAAGCAAAGCCTTGCGGTTACTTTTGGTCACCTGCCCTAATGCTAACCCACGCACAATGAGGGTTAAGGTTTGACTTCCTGCAATGCCGCCCATGCTGGCCACAACCGGCATAAGGATTGCCAGTGCAACAACTTCTTGCAAGGTTGCTTCAAATAAACCAATAAACCATGAGGCTAAAAACGCCGTCATGAGGTTAATACCCAGCCAAATTGCGCGTTTTTTTGCACTCGTTGGCACCGACGAGAATAAATCCTCGTCTTCATCCATGCCCGCCGAGGACATGATTTGACGTTCATAGTTTTCATTAACCAGTTCACAGGCGGTCACAATGTCTACTCTGCCCAACAGTTTGTTGCCGTCGTCAACCACAGGGAGTGATATATATCCGCTAGTTTGCACTTCACGGGCTGCTTGTACCGCGTCTTGGTCGGCTTTTACGACACTAATATAGTCTTCAGATAAATCCACTAATGGCAGGTGGTCGGGTTCACCAAACAATGAGCTTAATTTTACTGCGGCAGAGAACTGACCTGCGCGGTTTAGTAAAAATATGCACTCGGTGGTGTCGGGTAGCTCTCGCCTTAACAGGCGCAGTCCATCGCGCACTTTGGCATTAGTTGGCAGCACCAAAAGTTCATGGTTAAGCCAATGTCCTATTTGTTCATCTTTATACTGGCTAGCGTCTTGGAAAAACTGCCGCTGCTGCTTGCCCATGGCGGCTAAGGCAATTTCTAGCAAATCACTGGGTAGCGTATCAGATATTTCAAGCAGTTGCTCGGCGTCTACATTTTGAAATATAATCTCCCATTCTTCTTTGGGCGTTGATTCTATTACGGTGGTGCGAGGATCGCCGCGCATTTCGACTAAAACATCTAGTTTTTTGGCATTAGGTACTTGCTGCCAGCTTATTAAGCGAGGCTCTAATGGCACCGATTCAAGCAATAATGCCAAGCTTTCCGGATCGGATGCGGCGATGCTATTAGCGATGCCTGTGTCTTGTAAAAGATCGTCACATGCGACGACCTCTTCAATCAAATTAGGAAGTTGATCCGCCATAGTTACTCAGTGAATAGTTGGGTTCTTGGTTAGTAGCTGATTGCTTATAATTGCTTATATTAGTGTGTTTAGGCTAAATGTAATAGTCTTTGCATAAAATAATCTTAAGCAGATTTGTTACCATAAGTTGATGGTGCCTTCCAATTCAGGTACTTTTAACTACTAAAAAACCTAAAAATGATAACTAATGACCAAGATGAACAATACCCTCACCTTTGTAAAAGTGGATTATAGTAAGCAAATACATATGGCGCATCTGCTTACTTTGCTGCAGCTGTATGCAAAAGATCCTATGGGCGGCGGCGAGGCTATAAGTGAGCATGTCATGCAATCACTGCCGCATGCTTTGGCCACAAGATCCTATATGCATTCTTTTTTAGTGTTTAAAGATGAGCAGCCTGTTGCTTTTGCAAATTGTATAGAAAGTTTCTCTACGTTTGCAGGCAAAGGGGTCATGAATATTCACGATTTTGCGGTCAACAGTGATCAGCGAGGACAAGATGTGAGCCAGTTTTTACTCAAAGGTATCCAAGAGGTAGCGTTGCTATTAGGCTGTAGTAAATTGACTCTCGAAGTGCTGCAAGGAAATAAATCGGCTATTCGTGCCTATGAAAAATCAGGATTTAGCGCTTACCAACTTAACCCTGAATTGGGTAATGCTATGTTTTGGCAAAAATATATCACCTGAATTTGATATAGCTTAAAGTGCGCTTTTTGATACTAAAGCGCTACTGCTTCCATAAGTGCAGCAGACGCATTTATACAATGTGGTGATCAGGCAGTAAAGTGGTTTTTTTCACCACGCCATAGGCGAAGCTGGTGTCGATAGAAGCTATACAGCCAATTGAATGCAGGCTATGGCGCACAAAATGTTCATAGTCGTGCAAATCTTTAACCACCACTTTAAGCAAGTAGTCGGCCCGGCCAGTCATAACAAAGCACTCAAGTACATTTTTCTGCTCTTTAATTTGCGCTTCAAAATGGGCCACCACTTCTTGTGTGTGCTTTTCTAACTGCACGCGCACAAATACGGTTACAGGTAAACCAAAGGCTTCGTTGTCTATCTCTAGTGTATATGCTCTTATAATACCTTGCTGTTCTAGCGCTCTCACTCGCCTTAAACAAGGGGAAGGCGACAGATTGACGGTGTCGGCAAGTTCTTGATTGGTCATGCGAGCATTTTTTTGCAAGGCTCGAATGATGTTGCGATCTGTTTTATCCATAAGTTGCGTGATTTTTATTAATTTAATGAATATATGCCAATAAAGATAGCACTATCGACACTATTCGCAAGAAAATTGCGCACGAGTTAGCATATTATGTGTAGGTTAATAAGTCGTTAAAAGTGAATAAAAAATGAAAAGTCTATTACATCATCCAACAACAGATAATCAAAGTAAACATCGTGGCGATCTGCCAAGCAAGCATCAACAACGACAGAACTTAGGGTTCGCAACGCAAGCTATTCACCATGGCTATTGCGCCCGACAACATCAGGGGGCCCTGAATCCGCCTGTACATTTTAGCTCAACGTTTACTTTCGAAAATGCACAGCACGGCGCAGACTTATTTTCAGGTGAGCAGGAAGGTCATTTTTACTCACGAGTATCAAACCCTACTTTAACGGTATTAGAAGAGCGTATAGCTTGCTTGGAAAAAGCAGAAGCAGGCTTAGCCGTGGCGTCTGGCATAAGCGCAATTACCTCAACTTTATGGACCTTGTTAGCAGCTGGCGACGAAATTATTGTGGATAAGACTTTATACGGCTGCACTTACGCTTTTTTACACAAAGGATTAGCCAAGTTTGGGGTAAGCGTCACCCACATTGATTTAACCGATATTGCGCTTTTACGCGCCGCTATTAGGCCAAATACCAAAGTGATTTATTATGAAACACCAGCTAATCCGAACATGCGCTTAATAGACATTGAGGCAGTGTCGGCGCTGTCCACAGCGCACAATATTATATCGGTGGTTGATAATACCTATGCCAGCCCGCTTATTACTCGGCCGATTGAGCTGGGCGCTGACATTGTGGTGCACTCAGCAACCAAATATTTGGGCGGTCATGGCGATTTAATTGCCGGCGTACTGGTAGGTCGCAAAGCCATGGTTGACCAAATTCGCTTAGAAGGGGTAAAGGATATGACCGGTGCTTGCATGTCTCCTTTTACGGCCATGCTGGTGCTAAGAGGATTAAAGACGCTTGAATTAAGAATGCAGCAGCATTCGCGCTCGGCCCTCATCGTGGCTCAATTTTTAGATAAATGCCCGCAGGTTTCAGTAGTGTACTATCCTGGCTTACCTAATTTTGATCAACATGCCCTAGCGCTTAAGCAAATGAAGATGTTTGGGGGAATGATTGCGTTTGAGTTAAAAGGCGGGATGGCCGCCGGTAAGCAGTTAATGAACGAATTGAAAATGATTCAGTGCGCAGTATCCCTAGGCGATGCTGAAAGCTTGATTCAACATCCGGCCAGCATGACCCACAGCGCATATAATGATAAAGAGCGCTTGGTGCATGGCATAAGTGATAATTTAGTTAGGTTGTCGGTGGGCTTAGAGTCGGTTGATGACATTGTGGATGATTTGGCGCAGGGCTTAGCGGCCCTATTGCACCCAATCTCTGACGCAGCATCAGCGCCCTTAGCGTAAATAGTGTATATAAGTGCTAAACTATAAAGCACTGAATATGGATTAAGTAAGCCTAATAATCAAACGCTTCATCTGAGAGCGACATTAAATCAGAGGCTGAACTTAACAGAACTGATCGATGCGCTTCTTTACGCGGCAAAATACGTTTTATGTAAAATTCGCAGGTAGCAGGTTTGCCTGCTTTAATTTTAGGGTTTGCAGATTTTTTAGCGGCGTCGGCCATTTGTAGCCACAGTATGCCCAATAGTACGTAGCCACTGTAATGCAAATAATCAGTAGCTGCGCCAGCCGCGTCTAAGGCATCAACATGAATTAATTTGGCCGATATTTGATGCCATTCATGCAGTAACATTTGCGCCTGCTCTAGCTGTTTTTTATTCGACATACTGTTGATACTAGCTGACAGCATTTCTACCGTTGCGTTCAACATTAAGCCGCCGTCGCGGCTTAATTTACGGCCAATAAGGTCGGCTGCTTGAATGCCGTTAGTGCCTTCATATAGCTGTGCAATTCGGGTGTCGCGAGCTAATTGCTCCATGCCCCATTCGCGCACATAGCCATGGCCGCCATATACCTGAATACCAATATTGGTCACCTCAGTCGCAATATCGGTCATGAAACCTTTACAAATAGGGGTTAAAAACGCCAGAATTTGCTGAGCTTGAGCCTTGCGGTAGTCTTTACAATATTTTTCAATGTCCATTTGCTGTGCATACAGCAAGGATAGCGCACGCAAGCCTTCGGTGAAGGCTTTTTGCGTTAGCAGCATCCTTCTTACATCAGGCTGGTGCATAATTGAGTCGGCTTTTGCATCGGGCTGCTGTGGGCCTTTAGGGCTTCTTGACTGTAGGCGGTCTTTGGCGTAGCTAAGCGCTCCTTGAAAAGACGCCTCGCAGGTGCCTAAGCCCTGCATGCCTACTTGAAAGCGTGCGTCATTCATCATAGTAAACATACAGGCAAGGCCTTTGTTTTCTTCGCCCACTAGCCAGCCTTTAGCGCCATCAAAATTCATTACGCAGGTTGGACTCGCTTTAATGCCCATTTTCTTTTCAATACTGCCTACACCTAGCTTGTTTTTTTCAGCGGCTTCGTTTTGCTCGTTTAGCAAAAACTTAGGCACTAAAAACAAGCTAATGCCCTTAACACCTTCTGGAGCCTTGGGCAGTCTGGCCAGCACTAAGTGAACAATGTTGCTGGTCCAGTCGTGATCGCCGCCCGTGATAAAAATTTTGTTTCCTGTGATTGCATAGGTGCCATCATCTTGCGGCTCAGCTTTGGTGGTAAGCAGCGATAAATCACTGCCGGCTTGTGGCTCCGTGAGGTTCATGGTGCCTGTCCATTCGCCGCTAATAAGCTTGGCTAGATACTGCTGCCTAAGTGCTTCGCTAGCGTGTTTGTCAACCGCTAACACCGCACTTTCAGTGAGCATAGTCGTGAGTCGCCAGCTTAAATTAGCCGAGTTGAGCATTTCATGAATAGGCACTGCGGCGGTATAGGGTAAATCTTGGCCATCGAAGTCTGGGTTGCCTAGCATTGCATTCCAGCCATTGCCTACGTATTCTTGGTAGGCTGCTGCAAAGCCAGGCGGCGTGCTTACTGCGCCATTTTCAAGTTTGCAGCCAATTTCA
Organism: Glaciecola punicea ACAM 611; assembly: GCF_000252165.1. Lineage (GTDB taxonomy): Bacteria > Pseudomonadota > Gammaproteobacteria > Enterobacterales > Alteromonadaceae > Glaciecola > Glaciecola punicea. The sequence continues at coordinate 15,166 of NZ_BAET01000031.1, read as the reverse complement.
TCACCTTCTCGGTTGAGCGGAGCAATAACTTGCTCTGCAAATTTAGCACCTTGTGTCATTACTTCGCTAACCAGCTCAGCGTCCATACCTTGTGCGCCTATGGCTAAGTAGTGGCTGTCTAAGTTTAACCACTCTTTTAATAAAAACTGAAAATCGGCCATAGGGGCTTGATATTGATGCATGTTAGTTTCCTATTCGTCATAATTACAGGGCAGGTGCTATATGTAGGTCATGAATACAGTCATTCAATCCAAAGTCTTTGCCAAGCACCTTGTGATTTCACTTAACCTTGAGTAGTGAATTATGAAATTAGTTTACCTGATTGAGCCTCGTCAGACCAGTAGCATTGATTAATTGTCTAAGTACGTATTAGCAATAATATAATAATGTGTACCGTATTCTTCACCTATTGTCGGCTTGGACGCCACGCAAAATGAAGGCGTCGCGAACGATAGTGAACTGGCGTTTGCGCGCCCAGTGATGTGCATCAATCTCAAATGGATCAACAAACGCAATCTTGTCAACGCTAGGGCTGCTCCAAGGCGGTGCATCAAATGGGGCTTCAGTGCCGTCAAAACCAGCGCTTACAGTGCAGCCAAATAGCCAAGTTCCGTCCGCTTGTGCACCCACAACGCTTTGAACCTCAACATTAAGGCCGGTTTGCTGCCACATCCCTTGATGCGCTAAACACTGCGAGGAGGTGAAGCGCGCTTCGTTATTTGATGATAGCTGCGCAATTGGCAGGTCGTATAAGCGCGATGTTAATTGCGTTACTAAGAGTTTATTGTTCATTTTGATTACGCAAGCGCCTGGGCCTTGATGGGTGGATAAAAAATTTGCGTTGACCCGGCAGCTCGGCTGCGCAAACTCCTGCTGACGACAAGACAGCACAAATAATGCAAGCACTAATATAATTGTTAATTTACATCCATTTATCATCGCTTACGTACTATACTAAAGGATTAGAGTTGGTACTCTAAATTGCCAATAGGCGTTACACAAGCTATTAATTAGTTAACAGCAGGCGAGCCTGTTCATTTGAGAGTGTTATGTTAAGATTTGTAAAGTTATCTCCCCTCCTCATCGGTGTTTTTGTTCTCGTTGGATTTTTGGTTTATATGAACTGGCCTGCTCAAGAAGAACAACCGGGCCAGCTTGGTACAGGTGAAACGCCGGTAGTGGTATACGCGGCCAGCCAGCAACCTTTCCCTATTGTGGTTGAGGCCTTAGGTACAGCAACCGCGAATGAATCAGTAAATATTACTGCGCAGCGCGCACAAACAGTGACTAAAGTATTGTTTGAAGATGGCGATTTAGTAAAGGCCAATCAGCCATTGCTAGAGCTTAGCAACCGAGCTGAAACAGCGCGCTTAAACGAACTTAATATCAATTTGACAGAAGCACGCCGTCAGCTTCAACGTATACAAGGACTGGCCGAGCGAAGCGCAGCGTCGCAGCAATTATTAGATGAACAAGATTCGAAAGTAGAAGCTATCTTAGCGCAGCGTGAGGTGGCCAAAGCTATCTTGCAAGAGCTTGTGGTTTCAGCACCTTTTGGCGGCCGTTTAGGGGTGCGCCAAGTGAGTGTAGGAAGCCTTGTTCGCCCCGGCGATATCGTCACTACACTTGATGACCTAAGTCTTATGAAAGTAGATTTTTCTATTTCTGAAACCCATTTTGCCAGCATTCAAGATGGCCAAAGTGTAGTGTCTACCTCAATTGCTTATCCAGGAGAAATCTTTGTAGGTAAAATAACCAATATAGATTCAAGAATAGATCCTCGCACCCGCTCAATCCAGGTACGTGCGCAAATACCTAACCTCGAGTTAAAGCTGCGTCCGGGCATGCTGCTACAAATGAATTTAGAAAAACGTGTGCTCGATGCTCTAGTGGTGCCAGAAGGTGCAATAGTGCCTGAAGGCGACAGGCAATTTGTGTTTGTGGTTAACGGTGACAACAAAGCCATAAAAACCCAGGTAGAAATTGGCGAGCGCAAGCCTGGTTGGGTCCAAATTGTATCGGGTATTGAAGTGGGCCAAACCGTCATAGTACAGGGGACCTTAAGAGTGCGCGACGGCTCTGGTGTGAAAGTGCTTGATGTTCAGGGAGATGTGTAATGCTACTGTCTGACTTAGCGGTAAAACGGCCCGTGTTTGCGACCGTTGTAAACCTTTTGTTGTTAGTGTTCGGCATTGTCGCAGTTACTTTTTTATCGCTGCGTGAATACCCCGACATAGATCCCCCTATTGTATCAATAAACACCAGTTATCCGGGTGCTTCGGCTGAAATTGTAGAAACCCGAATTACCCAATTACTTGAAGAGCGTATAAGTGGCATTGAAGGTATAAAAAATATTTCTTCGTCTAGCCGCAGTGGACGCTCTAGCATTACCATTGAATTTAACCTTAGCCGTGATATAGACGCCGCCTCCAACGACGTACGCGAGCGAATATCAAGAGCCGCTAATAACCTACCCGACCAAGCTTTTCCACCTGAAGTGGCCAAAACCAATTCAGATGAAGACGTTATTATGTGGTTCAACTTGCGCAGCACTAACTTAAACACTATGGAATTAACCGATTATGCTGATCGCTTCGTTATCGATCGCTTGTCTGTTGCCGACGGTGTAGCGCGGGTTGTTTTAGGTGGCGGACGCACCTACGCCATGAAAGTGTGGTTAGATAGAAACGCAATGGCGGCCCGCGGTATCACCGTGGGCGACGTTGAACGTATTATTCGTTCTGAAAACGTAGAATTACCCGCTGGCCGAGTACAGTCGCAAGAGCGAGATTTTGATGTGCGCGTGGCCCGCAGTTTTTTATCACCCGAAGATTTTGGCAAGCTCACGGTGGCGGCAGGGGTTGACGGTTTTTTGGTTAGGCTGTCAGACGTTGCAGTCGTTGAGTTAGCCGCTGAAGATGACGAAACCGATTTTAGAGGTGATGGCGTAAATATGATTGGCTTAGGGATTGTTAAACAATCCAAAGCCAATACTCTTGAAGTGGCGAAGTCGGCGAGCGCGGCCATAGCCGAAATAGAAAAAACACTGCCTGATAATATTTTTATTGTAAACAGCTACGATTCGTCTGTATTTATCGCTGAATCGATAAGTGAAGTTTATAACACCCTAGCCATCGCCATGTTTATGGTTGTCGTGGTTATTTACTTATTCTTAGGGAATATCCGCGCTACGTTAATTCCTGCTGTCACAGTACCTGTATCATTAGTGGCTGCTTTTATTGTGATGTTTACCATGGGTTTTTCTATCAATTTACTCACGCTGCTAGCATTGGTATTGGCAATAGGCTTGGTGGTAGACGATGCAATAGTGGTATTGGAAAATATTTACCGGCGTATTGAAATGGGCGAAGAGCCTATCTTAGCAGCCTACAGAGGCGCGCGCGAAGTAGGTTTTGCAGTCATAGCAACAACGCTTGTGCTTATTTCGGTGTTTGTGCCTTTAGTCTTTTTAGAGGGTAACATAGGCCGTTTGTTCAGCGAGTTTGCAATAGCCATTGCCGCAGCCGTCGCGTTTTCAAGTTTTACCGCGCTAACCTTGTCGCCAATGTTAGCCTCTAAAATACTTAAAAAACGTGAACGTACTTCGGGTTTTGGGGTGTTTGTAGACACCAACTTTAAACGCTTAGAGGAGCGTTACTATAAGTCTCTTGGTACAACCATGAAACAGCCCTTTGTTATGTTGTTATTGATCGTGGCCAGTATTGCGGTTGTTGTTCAGCTACAAAGCAAAATTCCAGAAGAATTTGTACCACGTGAAGACCGCGGCAATTTCTTTATAATTATGCAGGCTCAAGAAGGCGCCAGTTATGAAAGCAACTCGCGTAACCTCAAGCAAATCGAAGATATTCTCCTGCCGTACAGAGACACAGGCGAAGTGACTAGGGTACTCATACGTACGCCTGGCTTTGGAGGCAGCGCAGGTATTGCCATTGTAGGTATGGCTGATTGGGAGACTAGAGAGCGTTCTACTTTTGAACTAATGAATGAAGTAAGTGGTAAATTATCCCAGTTACCTGATGTGCGGGCCTTTGCTATTATGCGTTCGGCATTAGGCGGCGGCGGTTTAGGCCGACCCGTTCAGTTTGTACTGCAGGGGAACACTTACGAAGAGCTTGTGCAGTGGCGAGATATTTTAATAGATAAAGCGTCTGAGAATCCTAATTTACTGCGAATAGATTCAGACTACAAAGAAACCTCGCCGCAACTGCTGGTGCAAATTGATCGTGAGCGCGCTGCCGATTTAGGCGTGTCAATTTCCGAAATAGGGCGCACGCTAGAGACTATGTTGGGCCAGCGTCGCGTGTCGACGTTTTTGGACAGAGGCCAAGAGTATGACGTTATTTTAGAAGGTCGCGACGGCGATTTTCGAAGCCCCAGTAGCATAGACAACATATTTGTGCGAAGTGATCGCAGTGGTCAGCTAATTCCGCTCGACAATCTGCTCAACGTGACCGAGCAAGCGACTTCAGATACCTTAAATAGATACAACAGAATGCGCGCGGTTACGATAAGTGCAAACTTAGCTGACGGCTACACTGTAGGAGAGGCCTTAAGCTTTTTAGAAAATATAGTGGCTACCGAGCTACCCGCTGAAGTGTCGATTGACTACAAAGGCGAGTCTCAGCTTTATCAAGAGTCGGGTTCTTCGTTTGTGTTTATTTTCGCTTTAGCCTTAGCAATTACGTACTTAGTGCTAGCCGCACAGTTTGAAAGTTGGGTGCATCCTTTGGTAATAATGCTCACGGTGCCGTTAGCGCTCGTTGGCGCTTATTTGGGCCTATACTTAACCGGGTTTTCAATTAATATCTACAGCCAAATTGGCTTGGTAATGCTGATAGGATTAGCGGCTAAGAATGGTATCTTAATTGTAGAGTTTACCAATCAACTGCGCGACGCAGGGACCGAGTTTGAAGAAGCCATTAAAAAAGCCTCTATGATGCGCTTACGCCCCATTGTCATGACAGCCTTCACTACCTTGTTCAGTGCATTGCCCTTGGTGCTCGCCACAGGCCCCGGTGCTGAGTCACGCGCGGTAATTGGCACCGTTATTTTCTCGGGTGTTTTGTTCAGTGTATTTATGACGCTATTTATTGTACCTACCGCTTATTCTTACTTAGCGCGTAATACAGGTTCGCCCTTAAAGCGTACGAAGCAGCTAGAGCAGCTCACGCAAGAAGTGCCGAATGATAAAGGCCCAAGTAAGCAGCTATAATAGAAAATAAAAAAGTAAATAAAAAAGGGGCAGTGTTGATCTGCAATACATTTGTGGCACGTTAATACTGGTTCCTTTTTTTTGAATAACATAAAGGCTACGAAAAACGATTATACTTTCAAAAATTTAGTATAGTAAAGTGGCATTACAACATCAATAGCACCTGAACTGCCGACAGAGCCAATCAATTTAATTCATCGTTCATCTGCAAAAAAAAAAGCCAGAACACTGTTCTGGCTTTTTTACTTGTAAGGGTATAACGCTCTAATCGTCTAAGAAACTCTTGAGTTGCTCAGAGCGGCTAGGGTGGCGAAGCTTTCTTAATGCTTTAGCTTCTATTTGGCGAATTCTTTCACGCGTTACATCAAACTGTTTGCCTACTTCTTCTAGCGTATGGTCGGTGTTCATATCGATACCAAAGCGCATGCGCAGTACTTTGGCTTCACGAGCAGTTAAACCCGCTAGTACTTCCTGCGTTGCGTCTTTAAGGCTACCGCCCGTGGCGGAGTCTAAAGGCTGCGTAATAGTCACATCTTCAATGAAGTCACCTAAGTGAGAGTCTTCATCATCGCCAATAGGCGTTTCCATTGAAATTGGTTCTTTTGCAATCTTTAATACCTTGCGGATCTTATCTTCTGGCATCACCATGCGTTCAGAGAGTTCTTCAGGCGTTGGCTCACGCCCCATCTCTTGTAGCATTTGACGAGAGATACGATTTAGTTTGTTAATCGTTTCAATCATATGCACCGGAATACGGATGGTGCGTGCTTGGTCGGCAATAGAGCGTGTAATAGCCTGCCTGATCCACCACGTGGCGTAAGTAGAAAACTTATAACCACGACGATATTCAAATTTATCAACCGCTTTCATCAAGCCGATATTGCCTTCTTGGATTAAATCTAAGAACTGTAAGCCACGGTTTGTGTATTTCTTGGCAATTGAGATTACTAATCGCAGGTTAGCTTCAACCATTTCTTTTTTAGCACGGCGCGCTTTTGCTTCGCCAATCGACATGCGGCGATTGATGTCTTTGATGTCTGGAATAACCAAACCCGTTTCTTTTTCAACCGCGTTCATTTTACTGACGCAGCGCTCAATCTCTTCTTTAAACTCAAGTACGCGTTCTACATAGTCTTGCTTGCCTTCAAGTAACTTGTGTAGCCACTTGGTAGAAGTTTCGTTGCCGGCGAAGGCTTTAATAAAATCTTTTCTGGGCATTTTTGCGTTTATGACGCAGTACTTCATCACTAAGCGTTCTTGAATACGCACGCGATCCATCATGCCGCGCATGTTTTTGACCATGCGGTCGAACTGCTTAGGTATTAGGCGAAACTCTTTGAATACATCGCTTAGTGCAGCAATTTCTTTGCGCGCAGCTTTGTGAGAACGACCCTTTGATTCAATGACGTCGCGGGCAATGCCGTACTGAACGCGAAGGGCCGCAAACTTTTCGCGTGCTAGCTCAGGATCAACAGAATTGTCGACTTCTTCGTCTTCTTCGTCATCGTCATCATTGTTATCTTTGTTTCGATCGCTATCGGCTAATTCAGAGCCGACATTGGTAGCGGACGGTGCTACATCGTCTTCGTTAGGATCGATAAAGCCAATGATGATGTCGCTTAGTCTAATTTCTTCCGCTTCGTAAAGGTCCCATTGGTCAAGCAAGTAGGTAATTGCCTCAGGGTACTCAGCAACGGAGCACTGCACCTGATTAATGCCTTCTTCTATGCGCTTGGCAATTTCTATTTCGCCTTCACGTGTTAATAGCTCTACCGTGCCCATCTCACGCATGTACATGCGAACCGGGTCGGTTGTTCGGCCAATTTCGCTCTCGACGGTTGCAAGGGCCTGCGCTGCAGCTTCAGCGGCATCTTCGTCGGTGGTGGTTTCTTGCATTAATAATTCATCGGCATCGGGTGCTTGTTCAAACACCTTGATCCCCATGTCGTTTATCATGCGAATAATATCTTCAATTTGGTCTGAATCCACTACATTAGCGGGAAGATGGTCGTTGACTTCGGCAAAGGTTAAGTAACCTTGTTCTTTACCCTTGGCAATCAGGAGTTTTATCTGGGACTGCTTACTTTGCACATTATACCTTAAACGTAGTTGACCTTGAACATGGCTGCTCATTGGCCTTGTTAACTTACGCCTGTTTTATTAATTTTCAGTAACAATAATACCAAATGCTACTACAACGTGGTATTTTCGAAAAGTAACAAAACAAACTTGCTATATTTCCATAAACTCTAACTCGCCACTTTAGCATATGTTGGGCTAGTTATTCCACTATAAATGAATACTAAGACAGCCGTGTAAAGTTCACTATAAGTTTCATATTGTGAAATACTTCTATGTAGTGATCTAAGGCATTCGTGTTTTGAAAACACGTCCCGTGAAGGTCTGTATATATGTATGCATTTCGCTTTAGTAAATAATGACGCTCAACTATCGGTGGCTAAAAGTAATGCAGTTATTTCCTTCACTTCGTCCTGCGTTAGTAGTTCAAACTCCTGTTTCGCCATTAACTCATCGAGCCTTGCGTTAACCTGCCATTTGACCAGCGTTGAGAAACATGCAATATACTCAGCTTCCAAATCTATGTTATCTTCAATAGGCGCTGAAAATAACTTACTTAAATGATGTATGTGAGGGTGCTCTCTAAAAGCCTCAAATAATGAGGCAGTGTTAGCGTTAGGCACGCGCAAACAGTAGTCGTATATTTCAAGCAGCATACTAAGCCCTGAAATTTTATCAACGCTTAATGAGTGTGGGTTAACAATGTCCACGCTGCTGGCCAAACGAGGTGATTCAAGCAGCAGTCTTATTATCATTCGTAATGGCGAAAGCACAATATTTGCAGGCGATTTGTAATCAGTACGCTTTATTTTGCGATGCTTGTTAGCATGCTTGGTGTCCGCATCGTAGTCGTGCCCATCGCCTTCTTTACAGACTTTTTTTAACTGTGCCATCATCATTGTGCGCTGGTTTTCGCCTAAAATTTGTTTTATCAGAGGCATAGCTTCGGCTTTCAAAGCTGCCATGCCTTCAATAGAGGCAATAGAATGTTTTTTAATTAAAGCATCAAAAAAGAAGCCTGACAAAGGCTTCGCTTCACTAATCAGCGTTTCAAACGCTTCTTTGCCTATCTTTCTTACCATTGAATCGGGGTCTTCGCCGTCTGGGAGAAACAAAAACTTCATGATCTTACCGTCTTGTAAAAAAGGCAGGGCGTTTTCAAGTGCACGCCACGCGGCTTCACGCCCGGCGCGATCACCGTCATAGCAACATACCACTTCGCTAGTCGACTTAAACAAGGTTTGGATGTGGTCAGGCGTGGTAGCCGTACCTAGTGCCGCGACTGAATAATCAATGCCAAACTGTGATAGTGCGACCACATCCATATAACCTTCAACCACCATTAAGCGCTCAAGTTTGCGATTGGCTTGGCGGCTTTGATACAAGCCGTAAAGCTCATAGCTTTTATGAAAGATGCGCGTTTCAGGCGAGTTTAAGTATTTGGGTCCCTCGTCATCTATAATACGCCCGCCAAAGGCGACTACTCTGCCGCGTTTGTCATGAATGGGAAACATGACGCGATGGCGAAAAAAATCATAGCGGCGTTTGTTATCATTTTGGTTAACGACTTTTAGGGCTAACAAGCGTTCTACTGCGGGTGCATCATTGCCAAATTTACTTAGCAGTGCGTCCCACTCTTGGGGCGCGTAGCCTATTCCCCAATGCTTAACAACTTTGCCGCTTAAGCCCCTGTTTTTTAAATAATCAATAATTTGCGGCGCGTTTTTATGATGCTTTAGCTGATATTCAAAATATCGCGCCACTTTGCCCATAAGCTCGTAGTCTTGTTCGCGTTCGTTGCGCTGTTCTTGTGATTTTAAGGGCGTACCGCCTTTTTCGCGGGGCACCTCTAGGCCATACTGCTTGGCTAAATCCTCAACCGCTTCAACAAAATCTAAGCGTTCATACTCCATAATGAAGCTAATAGCATTGCCCTTAGCGCCGCAGCCAAAGCAATAATAAAATTGTTTTTCTTGAGAAACTGAGAAAGAGGGGGTTTTTTCATTGTGAAATGGGCAGCAGGCCTGATAGTTACGGCCTGCTTTTTTGAGTTTTACACGGCTGTCAACAATCTCGACTATATCGCTGCGCGCGATCAGATCGTCAATAAAGCTTGAAGGAATGCGCCCGGCCATATTACCCGCTTACCCTGTATTAGCTAGTTGAGTTTAGACTTTATGATACTGCTAACTGCGCCCATGTCGGCTCTACCTTGTAACTGGGGTTTTACCACGCCCATTACTTTGCCCATATCTTTAATACTGCTGGCACTGGTGCTTACAATGGCGGCGTCTACAATGGCATTGACTTCATCAGCGCCAAGCTGCGCTGGTAAAAAGCGTTGAACCACCTCTATTTCTTGCCTTTCTATTTGCGCCAAGTCTTCACGATTGCCTGTTACAAACATGGCAATTGACTCTTGGCGCTGTTTGACCATTTTGGTTAAGATCTGCAAAATATCAGTGTCGTTTAACTCAATGCGCTCATCTACTTCACGTTGTTTGACTGCCGCAAGTGCCATTCTAATGGTTCCCAAGGAAAGTTTGTCCTTACTGCGCATGGCGTCTTTTTGTGCTTCTTTGAGTTCGTTTAGTAGTGACATAGTCGTGTCCTGTTGTTGAGTTAAATGAAGTATAGCATTGCTATGATACAAAGCTGCATGCGACCTAAGGCTCTACCGTTATTTACAATATTAACGACTTTTATAATACTCGTAAACTAAAACGGGCGTCTAATTTAGACGCCCGTTTTTTTAATCAATTCATATGTGTATTAATCAATACAACTTAATGCGACGAGCATTATCACGCGCTAACTTTTTCATGTGACGCTTCTTGGCAGCAGCTTTCTTACGCTTGCGTTCCCAAGTCGGTTTCTCAAAATACTCACGACGACGTACTTCAGACAATACACCGGCTTTTTCACATGAACGTTTGAATCGTCTTAGTGCGATGTCAAACGGTTCGTTATCTCTTACTTTCACAATTGGCATGTTAAATATTCACCTTTGAAATTAAATCATCCGGGCGCGTATGGTTAACATTAAAATAACCACTCTTCAATTTAGAGACCCGGGCTAAAAATTGGTGCGAAATAGTACTGTTTATTTAAATCTTTGTAAAGCCTAAAACATGAAATTTATGGAATAAACAGGGCTTTTTAGCGCTTGTGTAGTACTTATATGGCTAGTTCAACGGTAAATTAAATAAGGTGTCTATATTCACGTGTGTATTGATGTACTTTTTCTGCCCATGTAAAGCATAAAAGATATACCAAAACGCAATCAAATAAGACTAAAATTAACAGCCTAAACTTACGCTAGAAGACAGTTTACACTATACTATGCGGTATATCTTTTACTATTAACAAAAGGCAGCTCTTTTTTTATGAAAGTACTTGGCATTGAAACTTCTTGCGACGAAACCGGTATTGCAATATACGATAATGAAACAGGTCTGTTAGCGCATAAACTTTACAGCCAAGTAAAGCTACACGCTGACTACGGCGGTGTAGTGCCTGAATTAGCGTCACGTGATCACGTACGTAAAATTGTACCGCTGGTCACAGCCACGCTTGCACAAGCTAATTTAAGCGCTAAAGATATTGGTGGCATCGCCTACACTCGTGGTCCTGGCTTAATTGGCGCGCTTTTGGTGGGCTCGTCCATGGCGAAATCGTTGGCCTATGCTTGGCAAGTACCGGCCTTAGGCGTGCATCATATGGAAGGGCATTTGTTAGCCCCAATGTTAGATGAGCCAAAGCCACCGTTTCCATTTTTGTCGTTGCTTGTTTCAGGAGGCCACAGTATGTTGGTAAACGTACAGGGGCTTGGTCGCTATGAAGTGCTTGGTGAATCAGTAGACGACGCCGCGGGTGAGGCTTTTGATAAAACGGCTAAGCTACTTGGTCTTGATTATCCGGGCGGGCCTTTATTAGCTAAACTAGCAGAGCAAGGTCATACGGGTATTTACAAGTTCCCAAGGCCCATGACCGATAAGCCAGGCCTTAATATGAGTTTTAGTGGTCTAAAAACGTTTGTCGCTAACACCATAAAAAGTGAGCCGTGTGATATGCAAACGCGTGCCAATATCGCTTATGCATTTCAAGAAGCGGTAGTTGACACTTTACTTATAAAATGTCGCCGGGCGCTCGCGCAAACAGGCCTTAAACGCATTGTAATGGCCGGTGGTGTCGCGGCTAATAAAATGCTGCGCGATGAATTTGCGAAGGCGAGTAAAACGGATGGTTTTGAAGTGTATTATCCAAGTTTTGAATATTGTACCGACAACGGCGCTATGATTGCTTATGCTGGCTGTATGCGCTTAGCCGCAGGCGAAAGCACGGCGCTTGACAGTAAAGCAATGCCGCGCTGGTCGCTGGAGACGCTAAGCGCTGTATAGCGATATGCTATATGTTATTTTTTGCTACTGTGCTTGCGTATTTTTTCTTCCGACTTGCTTAAAATACGCGCTATATTATTTTTGTGCTTAATTATAATTAAACAGCATAGTATGGCCACCGCAAGGGTATACTGGGGCTTAAAAAGGTAGGCGTACACAGGTGCCAGAATAAGTGTTGCAATCGCGGCGATGGATGAAATTCTAGTAATCGCAAAAACGATAATCCACGTGCTTAGTACGCATAAAGCCAGCCAGCTGTTTAACGGCATTATTGCACCTAATGCCGTAGCAACGGCCTTACCGCCTTTAAACGAAAAGAAAATGGGGTACATGTGCCCAAGACAAGTGCTTATTGCGATAATGCTCAGCACCATAGGTTCATAGCCGAATAAAAAGCCTATGTACACCGGAACAGTGCCTTTTAGCACATCAAAAACAAGCACGGCAGTCGCTGCTTTTTTACCCGCTACCCTTAGTACGTTAGTTGCGCCAGGGTTACCTGAGCCTTGTTTGCGTATATCTTCATCGACAAATAGCCTTGTTACGAGTACCGCACTTGAAATCGAGCCAAGCAAATATGCCCCAACAATATGCAAAACGACCCATGTAGTCATGTACTTAACCTATGAGGTTGGATACACTATGCGCCAATATTAAAGCTACCAAGGGTTGCGCGCAGCGTAATCGACTAAAGTGTGTGAATGGACAAAGTGTATATAAAGGGGCTTCAACTGTATACCCTAATTGGGGTTTACGACTTTGAACGCCTTGCCAAGCAGCGAGTTATCATCGATATAGAGCTGCAGACTTGCTTAGCCCAAGCCGGTCAAAGCGACAACGTAAATGACACCTTAGACTATGGCAAAATTGCAGGCAGACTGGCCGATATTGCCGACACTGCCAGCTATAAACTACTTGAAGCCTTAGGTGAGCACATGGCTAAAATGCTCTTAGATGAGTTTACCGCGCAGTCTGTTTGTCTTACTATCAACAAGCCCGACATTCTCGATAATGTGACTGCTGTAGGCATACAAATTGTCCGAAATCGGGCATGAGTGATGCATCTATGCAGCATGAAATTCTTATTAGCGTAGGCTCTAATGTTGAAAAGGAGCATAACACCACGCTAGGAATACAGGCCATGCAGAATAGCTTTGGCAAGCTGGTGTTATCCACAGTCTTTGAAAGTGAATCGGTTGGTTTTAACGGCAACAACTTTTATAACTTAGTCGTGCTGGCACGTACTTCGTTGTCCATCAAATGCGTTTGTCAGCGCTTAAAAGCCATTGAAGATAAACAAGGCAGAACACGCGACATAAAGTTTGGCAATCGAACGCTTGATCTAGATTTGCTGACCTTTGACAGCGTCATCACCAGCACGCCAATAAAATTACCGCGCGGCGAAATTGAATATAATGCCTTTGTGCTGCAGCCTATGGCCGAAATTGTGCCGAATCATATTCATCCTACCACGCAAAAATCTTACCTTATTTTGTGGTCTGAGTTTTTATTACATAGCAAAAATAAACATCAGCGATTGTGGCCGTCGGGCTTTACATACAAAGGACAAGCGCAGTGACTATTTATGAAATAATTGTTCTAGCCATTATTCAAGGATTGACTGAGTTTTTACCTATTTCAAGCTCTGCGCATCTTATTTTACCAGCAGAAATTTTAGGCTGGCGTAATCAAGGCCTAGCCTTTGACGTGGCTGTGCATTTAGGTAGCTTGCTGGCGGTTATGATTTATTTTCGCGAAGATATTTGGCGCTTAGCCTTGGCTTGGCTTAACCATGGTTTTAGTAAAACGCAAAGCACCGACTCGCGCCTCGCTTGGTGGGTAATCATCGGCACTATTCCAGCCGGTTTTTTTGGCTTTTTAATGAAAGACTGGATTGAGCTAAATGCGCGCTCAGCCCTTGTTATTGCCATTACAACTATCGTGTTTGGCCTGCTGCTATGGTATGCCGACATAAAGGCAAAGCAAACTAAAACTACCGTTCACATCACCTTTAAAGACACTGTGCTTATTGGTATCGCACAAGCACTTGCCATTATTCCTGGTACATCTCGCTCTGGTATAACGATGACTGCTGGTTTACTGTTAGGTTTAAACCGCGAAAGTGCCGCTCGATTTTCGTTTTTACTCTCTATCCCCATTATTTTAGCCGCGGGCTTGTTCGCTACCATAGACCTATTAGCCCTTAAAACGCAAGTTGACTGGAGCGCGTTATTTTATGGTGCTGGCTTTTCTTTTGTTGCCGCTTATTTATGCATCTATTTATTTTTAAGCTGGATTGCCAGAATAGGCATGTTACCTTTTGTGATATATCGATTAATTTTAGGTACAGTGCTGCTCTACATTGTGTATAGTTAAATTTATTAGTGCTTAATATTATCCAAATATTTTTAAAATCTCTTATGTAAGACCTACGCCAGTTTGGCGCGAATTAAACGGAAAATAAAGGATAGAAACATGGCTACAATCTTTACAAAAATTATTGAAAAAGAAATTTCAGCCGACATTTTATTTGAAGATGAACGTGTGCTTGCTTTTCGTGATATCAATCCGCAGGCACCTATTCATTTTCTCGTTATCCCAAAGAAGCCTATCGCCACTGCTAATGACATTAGCCAAGAAGATGAGGCGCTTGTTGGCTATATGCATCGTGTTGCAGCAAAAGTAGCAAAAGATCTTGGGGCAGATAAACACGGATTTAGAACCGTTATGAATTGCAATGAGCACGGTGGACAAACTGTTTATCATATTCATCTGCATGTATTAGCAGGTAAGCCCTTAGGCTGGCCTCCTTATACCGAAAATCTAAAAGTGAACTAAATAGTCATTAAGCATTGTCAATTATACCTAGCTTGACTCATGTAAGCTTCCTAATGAACCGCCGTGATCCACTATGCGAAAATAAAAAGCTCAAGCTCTTAAAAACTTGGGCTTTCTTGTATTTTAAGATTAGCGCTATTTTATGAAAGCCTATTTTTAAAATCTTCATACGTGAAAGTCTTCACAAGTTTGAACTCACCGCTGCTTTGTAATATTCCGATAGCGGGATGTTCTACGCCATTAAAAAACGTTGTTTTTACCATAGTATAATGCAACATATCTTCGAAAATAAGCCTGTCGCCCGCTTTCAAGGGTTGGTCAAAGCTATAGTCATCGATAACATCACCCGCTAAACACGAATTACCGCCTAACTTGTAAGTGTATGCCTTTTCGTTTGGCAAGCCTGAACCATAAACAGCCGGTCGATAGGGCATCTCGAGTACGTCGGGCATGTGTCCCGTAGCGGAAATATCTAAAATAGCTATTTTCTGGCCGTTCTCAACAATGTCGACGACTTCAGCTATTAGAGGACCAGCCTGCCAAGCAACTGCCGAACCCGGCTCCATAATAATACGCAGATTAGGATACTTCACTTTAAACGCCTTAAGCGTGCTAA
>NZ_BAET01000032.1 GCF_000252165.1 Glaciecola punicea ACAM 611 | reverse complement strand
TTTCAATTAATTCATAAAGTGGCTGTTGGGTGTATTGTGCGTAGGCGTCAAACAGTGCGATATCCATTGCCGCTTTGGCATTGCTGCCTGCATTTGTGACTTTATGGAGCTTTTCAATAAGGGGTTGGAAGTCTTGCAAAGACTCACCTATTACTAGCGGAATGAGTACGGTTTCTAGGGCCATTTTTATGCTTGCGTGGCTGTCGCCTGTTATTTTTTCAGTGGAGGGCGCCGATCCGTAGCCAACGCAGCCATTGCTGCAGTGTACACGCACCACCAAGTCGTGAATGTGACTGACTTCTCTTACCGCCGTTTTAAATGGCGTGTGCAAAGGTACTTTTAGTGACAGTAGTTCAACAGATTGAATAATCATTGGTATTGCATTACTTAGGTGATGTTTTGTTAAAATATTTATACAAGCTGGCTCGCAAAAGTGCCTGCACTGTGTTTTCGAACTAGGGGTGGCGTAAAAACCCCTTACTTAAGTTGATATTACAAAGTAGTGCTTGCTCTATATCAGGCCGACTGCGTGTTCGTTGGACGAATTTATGATGTTACCATTAGGCTCCATAAAAAGACTATCACCTATTTTACAGAAATAGCTGATAGACTATTTGTCAGTACCTAACCAATCTTTATTTTTGCCAATGCGAGCAAAACGCGCAGCGTTTAAAATACAGTGACAGTTATTGGTCCATATAACGAGCGCATGCAACTGGATGCGGCAAAGCCGTGGGCAACGCGTGAAATTGGCCACGGCACAAGAGGAGCCTTATGATTCAAATATTGCTTAAGGTCTGGCCCCTTCTACTTGGCATGATGTTTATCATGCTGGGCAATGGCATGCATTTCACCCTTATCGGCCTGCGCGGCACGATTGAGGGATTTACCTCAACTGAGCTAGCCGTTGTCACCTCCGCCTATTTCATGGGCTTTTTGGCGGGTGCGCGCCTTTCTCCTGTAATGATTAAACGGGTGGGGCATGTTCGCGTTTTCGCAGCGCTTGGCAGCTTCATGTCGGCGGGGCTAATTGCCTTTCCGCTGCTCGCTGAGCCTTGGGCCTGGACCTTGCTGCGATTACTCGTGGGCTTTTGCATGTCGGGCATTTTTGTCGCCGCCGAAAGTTGGTTGAACAATGCTGCCACCAATGAGACTCGCGGCAAAGTGCTGTCAGCCTACATGACCGCGCAAACCCTAGGTATCATAGGAGCTCAAGGACTGCTGACCTTAGCCGATGCCAAAACCTCTGTGTTGTTCATCGGAGCATCAATTTTGGTATCAATCTCTTTTGCGCCAATCCTTCTTTCTGCCACCCATGTTCCGCTGGTAGAAATAGCCCGCCCGATGTCCTTGCGCGACCTTTTCTCGGGTTCGCCCCTTGGTACCGTGGGGATCTTCTTATTGGGCGGCGCCTTTGCGACGCAATCGGGTATGGGCGCGGTTTTTGGGACGCAAATTGGGCTGACAGTTGCCCAAATATCACTGTTCATCGCGATGCTGTTCGCCGGGGCACTGGTGTTGCAACATCCTATTGGCTGGCTGTCGGATAAAATTGATCGGCGCAAGCTAATTTTCGGGGCGGCCTTTCTAGGCTTAACATCATGTGCATTTGGGTGGAGCACAAGCGGCGGTTTGTGGCCCTTGATGGTATCGGCCTTCTTCGCAGGTGGAGTTACAACGCCGCTCTATGCGCTGTTTTTGGCCCACGCAAACGATTCACTTGACACCGATGATATGCCGTCGGCCTCTGGGGGACTTGTTTTTACCTTCGGACTGGGCGCAATTGTAGGCCCACTGCTGACTGGCTGGGCGATGCATATGTTTGGCCCTTACGCGTTTTGGTTGGTGCTTGGTGCAACCTTCAGTACCATTGCGCTGTATGCACTCTATCGTATGACGCAGCGTCCGGCTACCCCAGTGGAAGAAACTGAAAGCTATATTGCTGTGTTACCCACCACATCATTGGTAGCGTTAGAAGCCGCCAATGCATGGGCCGCCGACAAAGCAGAGGCAGAACGTGACAAAGACGCTGCGCCCTAGTCGGAGCAACATAATATTCACGATTTTGCAATTAACCCAGAGTATAGACCCGTACAACTAAGTCAGTGAATAATCAGTAAAATTCAAGAAAGCGCGATATCAAAGCGGTGTTTGAGAGAAACCACTTTAATATCACTTCATCTATTCATATATCGATAAATGACGTACCTGCGATACTCTTTTCCTGGCCGCAGAATATCTGGCGCTAGTACCGAATGATTGATGGCGTCGGGATAGCCTTGAGCTTCTAAGCATAATGCTGTTTGAAATTCGATTACTCGTTCTTCCCATGGTCGCGCCCATATAAAATCCGTCGTTTACTATGGCTTCATCAGTTGCATGGTTAAGCGTTGTCTCTATTAGTTCTCCAAGCTCATTGGGCACTCTTATCGACAGGATGCGAGCACCAAAATTACACAATTCAACTTGCATTCCTTTGCTGTTTTGCAGCGTGAATCTTTTTAACTTCGACATTGACTCGGGCCACCATTTTTGTCATTTTTAATGCACATTTTGCGCTTGCCTATCGATTTGCTTAAGTTCCTTCAGTGCACGCTCATCCCATTCAACTTGCCACCGCTGATCCATTTATTCGTCAAAGCCTAATTCTTTTTCCACATCTTCTAATGAGACACGATTAGTAGGCTTTTCAAGCCGATCTATTGCTATATATGTTTCTTCCATTTCATCAAGATATTTTATGATGGCTTCTTTAGCATAGAACGACTTTGTGCGGTCTGTTGTCTCAGCTAACAGACTTAACCGGCTTTCAATTTCATTTGATAATCTAAGAGATAACGTTTTTGGCTTAAGCTGAACATGTCACACATGCACAGCTTAGGCTATTTTATAAAATGTGCATAGTCCTTAAACACGTTTATTCAACATTATAACGCTAGCGAAATGGTGTGTTATCGCACTGTTTGCCTCGGTTTCACAGGCGAACTGCTTCACAGTAATAGAATCATCTTGGCTCATAGAGAATGAAAATTCAGGCTTTTATAGGAGCCTTCATGATTTATAGAAATTTTGGGCTTTGTATCATCAAAAACAAACCCCGTGTGAGCGACTGCTAGTTTTGGGTACTCAATGATAAAATTTAAAACCCGATGAATTAAATTGCATGACCCTAGGTTCAAGGTGCTCCAATTGAGGCGTCATCACAGCTAACTTGTGTTCAACGCAAAAAGTCATAATGACGTGGTCTGAAATGTGGTTTAGGGTCGTTAAGAGGAATTGGAGCCGCGTTTAAAAGCGATACTGAATATTACTCATATTTAATATTTCGCTATGAAGCAAAAATTTTAAACTTTAGTTTATGTGTTTTATTTATTTTATGCATTTATTTTATGCATTTATTTTATGTATTTTATTTATTTTTATACATCAAAAACATTTTTAGTGTTTGATTATTATAACAATTAACTTAAAGGCGCGGCATATCAAGGGTCTTTAAATGGCAAAACTGTTCATAAATTAAACATTATCGTCAATAAAGTGGTACGATGTGCGCAAGAGTTTAAGATGAACACAAGGCACAAAAGGACGAGTCTTCCATTTTTACCTGCCAATGGTCGTCCAAATTTAATACAACTGGCCTTACATGAAAATACTATTTAGTCAGTCAAAATGAATAAAAATTAAAAGCAACCAAGGTTATTATGCTCAATCACGTGTACTGTTTAGTTTGGAGCGATGCAGCAGCGTCTTATGTCCCGGTGTCTGAAAAAAGTGATGGCCGCGGTAAATCAATCAGTGGATCAACTCCAGCAGTCAAGTCTAGTAACAATCTTCCCAGCCATATTAAATTTCTAAATTTGTGCAAGTTTAGCGCACTAGCTTTAGCGCTATCGATAATATGTCATACCGCAAAAGCCGACACACTGCCAACGGGCGGCAACATTGTCGCGGGTGCTGGTAGCATTAGCCAAACCAATACCAATATGACAATAACGCAAAGCACCGCTAAAATGGCGGCTAATTGGCAGACATTCAATATCGGAGCAGACAACGCAGTAAAGTTTGTCCAACCATCCTCTTCATCTGTTGCACTTAATCAAGTGTTAGGCAGCGATGTATCTGTCATTCAAGGTAACTTATCGGCTAATGGTCAAGTTTTTTTAGTTAATCCAAACGGTGTGTTATTTACCCCAACATCTCAAATAAACGCAGGCGGACTCGTTGCAAGCACCTTGCGCCTCAGTACCGATGACTTCATGGACGGTAATTTTACATTTGTCGGCGAGAGCAGTAATGCCATCATTAACCGAGGCAATATCACCGTTAACAACGCGGGCAGCATTGCTTTAATCGCCGCTAAAATCACCAACACTGGCACTCTCACTGCGCATATGGGGAGTGTATTGTTAGGTGCTGGCGCAAACGTCACACTTGACCTAGGCGGGCCTGTTGAAATACAGGTCACACAGGCGGCAATTGATGCCTCCATTGAAAACAAAGGCGGAATTAAAGCTGACGGCGGACTAGTATACCTTACCGCACAAGCCACTCAGGCATTAGTAACATCCGTCATTAGCAATACAGGCATAATAGAAGCGCACACGCTCGCCACTGGCGAAAATGGTCAAATAATGCTGATGGGTGGCATGGACAATAACCGCATAATGGTAGCTGGCATCTTGGATGCCTCCGCTCCTAACGGCGGTAATGGCGGTTTCATTGAAACTTCAGCGGCGCATGTACGCATTGCTGATGATGCAAAAGTAACCACTTTTGCTGCGACTGGCGATAGTGGCAATTGGCTAATTGATCCCGCCGACTTTAATATTGGTGATGCTAGCACTGACGCACCGGCCAATATAACTGGGATTGCACTGTCGAACAATTTAGTCAACACAGATGTAGAGATTATGTCTTTCAAGGGCACCGACGCAGGGTCTGGCAATATCAATGTAAATGAAGAGGTTTCGTGGAGCGCGAACACCTTAACGTTAACCGCCGCCAAAGACATTAATATTAATAGCGTGATGACAGCCAGTGGCACGTCGACTTTGGTTCTTAACACGGCAACATCCAATGGCGGTGATGTAGCCGTTGCCGGTGGGCAGGTCTTTGTTGGCATGGATGCCAACGGTTTCACTGGCAGAGTTGACTTTGCCGAAACTGACGGCACCAACCCACGTTCAGGTACCGGTATACTGACCATTAATGGTGCAGAGTATAATATTCTCAACACTGTGGATCAATTAGCAAACATGACCATTACCGGAAATTTTGCGCTGGGTGGTAATTTAGGCACTGCGGAATCTACCTTTGATTTTACGCCAATAGCCAGCTTTGCCAATAATTTTAATGGTCTTGGGCATACCATTACCGGAATGAATATTGATGGCATCGCCGCGGCTAACACGGGAATGATTAGGATCGCCGGCGCCGGCTCTGATGTTCGCAATGTGGGCTTGGTGGGCGGCAAAATTATCAATGGTGGCGCAGGCACCGGTGGCTTAATTGGTTCAGGTACAACGGGTAATGTGAGCAACAGTTATAACACTGGCACCGTTACCGGGGTGGCCAGCACCGGAGGCTTGGTGGGGAGTTTAACAACTGGGAACATTGTTAATAGCTTTGCCACTGGCGCTGTTATTGGAGCGGCCGGCACCGGAGGCTTGGTGGGGAGTTTAACAACGGGGTCAGTTTCTAATGGCTTTGCCACTGGTAATGTTATTGGAGCAGCTAGCACCGGAGGATTGATAGGCAATATTACCACTGGGCCAGTCAGCAATAGCTATGCAACCGGAAGCGTAGATGGCGATGCGGGCACTGGCGGCTTAATAGGCACCATCACCACCGGGGCAATTACTCGAAGTTATGCCGTCGGAAACGTTAAAGGTCATGCGGGCACTGGCGGTCTGATCGGCGTGAAAACCAGTGGAGATGTTACCGAGAGTTATGCTACTGGCAATGTTGACGGAGCAGCCGGTACGGGAGGTTTAATTGGCAGCGTGACTACAGCTGTTATTAAAGACGTCTACGCTACTGGTAATGTGGCTGGCGCCGCTGGTGTCGGTGGCCTACTTGGCAACAGTACCGCTGCAGTCACAAATGCTTATGCCGCTGGAACGGTAAGCGGTGCTGCACCGGGTGGCTTATTTGGGACCACAACAGGGGTGCTTACTGACAATTTCTGGAACAAAGCTAATGCTACTCATTCGGTTGGCGTCGTCAATAGCACGCCGGCAGGCACCACTGGATTAACTTCCGACCAAATGATGAAGCAAGCTACCTTTCCTAATGGATGGGATTTTACAAACATTTGGTTTATTGATGAAGGAAGTAGTTTCCCCTTATTGCGTACTTTCATGACCGCATTGACCGTAACGGCAAACAGTTTTACTAAGACCTATGATGGCAATGAATTCAGTGGCAATGGCATGACA
The DNA here is from genome assembly GCF_000252165.1 of Glaciecola punicea ACAM 611. Taxonomy (GTDB): domain Bacteria; phylum Pseudomonadota; class Gammaproteobacteria; order Enterobacterales; family Alteromonadaceae; genus Glaciecola; species Glaciecola punicea. The sequence goes on along the minus strand of NZ_BAET01000032.1, from coordinate 493 downwards.
TATTCTGTCGCCGGCGCGACACCAAGCGGAACATTGAGCTATACCGGCAGCGCTCAGAACTCTGTTAACGCAGGCAGCTATACCATCATACCTAAAGGGCTAATTAGTAGCCAACAAGGCTATATGATCACTTATGTTGATGGCACACTTACCACCAACCCAGCGCTTCTTACACTATTTGCCTCTAAGGTTTATGACGGCACAACTAATCTTACAGATAAGGTTACTATAGGCGGATTAGTAGGCACTGAGACCCTCAGTTACACTGATTCAAGGGTAAACGATAAAAACGTAACAACCGCTAATAAATTTATCAGTAACATTACTTTAACTGATGGCACTGGATTGGTAAGCAATTACATGTTGCCGGCGCTTAATGCCGCTAATGCAGCAGTGACAATTACGCCTAAAGAATTGACTGTCAGCGGCATCGCCGCCAATAGCAAAGTCTACGACGGCCTTATGAGCGCCGCGCTAAATGTGAGCGGAAAAA
>NZ_BAET01000033.1 GCF_000252165.1 Glaciecola punicea ACAM 611 | reverse complement strand
AGATAGTCAAAAAGACAAAAAATGGCGCACCTTGCAGGATTCGAACCTGCGACCCTTGGCTTCGGAAGCCAATACTCTATCCAGCTGAGCTAAAGGTGCTGCGATTTTGAGAGCATTATAATATCACAGGTCATAGAAAAGTTGCTACGACCTTTACCCCCAATTGCAAATTATGCTTATGACCTTCGGCCTCCGAAGCCGTGGCATAGCCAACACCACAACAGATGAGCATCGACGTATTCAGCAACTTGAAGCGTAAACGTCCGGCAACTTTGATAATTAGCTTACTGATGCCAAATAATAAATGTCTACTATACTAGACAGAATTATGTTGAAAATAAATTATATGTACGTTATATTAGACAATGTATTGTAATTACAGCGCTAATGGCACGTTATGTTAGACATTGTGCTTTGCAAGGTGAACTATGAAATTGACCCTACAACTATTTAATGAAAACCGTTGGCAAGACGCATTTGAAATAGACATTGCTTCGCCTGAACTAGGTAAACTCAGCGAGCTAACCCTGAAACCCTTATTTGATTATGCGGTTAATTATTTTGGTGAGGCAGGATCACGAAGCTTTACCGCAAAGGTCAGTGTAAATCCAATGGACACAAAGACTTATTCAAGTTGGCCAGCCGTGTTTGAAGACATTATGCCGATGGGATATGCACAAACAATATGGCTAAATATGCTTAATCTGCAAAACAGCCCCGTATCGGAACAAAATATAGCGCTATTAACGCTAGGTACGATTGCACCAATTGGCAATATGCGAATAAAGGAATCAATTGAAGCCGCTCTAAATGAACAAGTGGGTCAATTAGAGCAGATGCGGTTTAACAAAGATAAAGCTATTGAGCGAGATACTGATTTTCTTGATTACTCCCGCCAGCGTGGCGCAGTATCAGGTGGTGCAACGGGTGCTGGCGGCGCCGCTCCTAAGGTTCTATTAAGACAAAATGATTTGAATGAAGTTTGGGTAGATACTGAGCAAAATGACAACACAACGGATCGGTATTATTTAGTAAAATTTCCACGTAATCAAGGGGAAATAGATAAGGATATTTTACGTACTGAATATCACTATTACCATGAATTGGCATCACTTGGATTTAATACGATAAGCACTAATGCAATGGAATTACATGAAGGGATTAGAAACCCTTCGCTCTGGCTCCCTAGATTCGATAGGGAGATGGTTGAAGGTACCGTTCATCGCTATGGTGTTGAATCTGTTTACTCATTAGTTAACGCGGCATCTGGCAGCTATCTTAAACATGAAGACGTACTAGCAAAGTTAGCCACGGTAATAAATACTATGACAGCAACTGAGCTTGCTGCACAATACCTTAAACGTGATTTCTTAAATATAGTGTTTGGTAATTCAGATAATCATGGCCGCAATACGTCAGTTTTGAAAAAGGACGACAAAATATATTTAGCGCCAATTTACGACTTCGCTCCAATGAAAGCTGATCCTGAAACCATTCCAAGAACAACAAATTGGAATAATGAGTTCCAACAGGCAGGAAACATAAATTGGTTAGCTTTGTGTGAGTCACTATCAGCTTACGGTGATCCGGCTTACTTTAAAAATGAACTGCGTGAGCTGGCGCTTCAACTTGAAAATTTACCTGATCGGCTAGCAAAACGAGGTGTCCCTAGTAGTATTTTAACTATGCCGGTAATGGGTTTTAAACATTTGACAGATAAATTGGGGCAATGGGAGTTAATACCATGAAACGCAAACATGATGTTGATCGCTTTGAAATTAAACAAAAGCTAGTGGGTGATATGCTAGCTGGCACTAAAACGATGGGCGAGGTTGGTAAAGCACTGAGAGTTGATGCCCTTAAAATGTCTCAGACGAATGTTTGCAAATTAACGGGCTTAAGTAGACAAGTAGTAAGTGATATTGAAAACGACATGGGCAATCCTAGACTAGACAGCTTCCAGGCTTACTTCACATTAATGGGGCTTGAGTTAGCGGTGCTTCCGCGAGAACGCAGTGAGCTAGTAGCCCTTGAAAGCACATTTACCAAACAAACTAATGTTGCAGATACAGCGAAATAAGTTTTGGTAAATAACGAAAGATATTAGTCATATTCCAGACGATTCTGGCGAAGACAGCTCCCCGTGCGCTAAACTTTCACGAATATCAGGGTAACCGCCAAGAAAGATAGCGCCACCCTCATGGTTAATGTAAGACAAAAAGATAAATTCTAGCCAATAGTTACGACTTAATCCATGACGCATGAAATGCTCATAAGCTTGCATAGGTATAGCGCGTCAATGCGGGACTACTAGCGATTAGCATTTTAGTGAATACTTTGTAAGCATCGCTTTTACTTTCATAGGCGCGTTTTGTGGATCCGTCATTGACCCACGCATAAACAATTACCTTTGATGCTTGGTGGTATCGAAAGAATAAGCGGTACTGCTGAAAAAACTTTGCTCTAAACCAGTGTTTGTTGTTATCACCAAGTGTCGTGCCTTGCCGATACTCGGCCTTAGTTGGGTCCTGAGGAATGATGTCAAACGCGAGTTTCTGCATCGCGGCTAATCGCTTGGTCGCGTTTTTCTTCGCGTAAGCTTTAGGGTCTTTTGTTTTGAGTTTTTCAACTTCCTCAGTCAACAATTGATATTGCTCGATGAACAAGGGATGGGCGTAAAGTGTCCAACCGTTAACAATCATGGGCTTATTATTACTCAATGTTAATCGTCTTCGTCATTAAGCGGTGCATCTAAATTAATATCAACATCTTGAATTAGCTCATCAACTTTTTGCTTCATTTCTGCGCTGAGCGTTTGAATATTTTCTGGATGGGCTTGCATATCATTGCCTAAAAATTCTAGAAAGGCATTTAATGCGGGGTCAGCATCACTTTGTTCAGCACGCGATAAAGTCACACTGCCATTTAACTCAACGGTGAATTTAATCTTGTCTTTTTTGCCAAGGTGCAATGCTTTACGCACAACACTGGGCACAGTCGTTTGGTAACGGTCAGTTAATGTTGACTCTGTTTGTAAAGGTAATTGTGGCATTTGTTTATCCTTAACTTATGTTATCCAGCAATAGTAATGCAAATGCATTACTATTGCCAGCTTTATTACGAGCACTGCCTAATACAAGCGCTGGCATTGTCAACTTATTGAATTAAGATGGTAAGAACGAATTTTCAGTAGTTCATGCCAAATTCTCGACGCAACTAACCCTAGTCCATTCACTAAATGCTCGTTCACGCAGTATCCTGTCATTATCGGCTTGCATTTTATGGCGGCCAAGCCTAAACAGATTATTTACAATGCCATGACACGATAGAAATCGTTGAGCCTGCCCTTGTGATGTAAACCGCCGCATTTGCCGTTCATGTTGCCTACCCGGTTGGTGAGACAATTCACAGCGATTGTTAGCGCCGGTGAAGATCCGCGTACATTTTAGTGTTTTTCATACTTGGATTATCTGATAGTTACTGATGTCTGCGATAACTTGACAGTACCTCCGAGAATGCAAAAGCTCAATATGCGCAAACTCTTCGGGTTTGATAATTTAACATAAGCTAACGCGGCGGAAGTTTAGGTATCAGGTTTTAGCGCAAGAACGATGTTCACTTATGCCGCTATATGATACTTACTTCTATATTTCAGGTGGGGTTTTCGGGGCGTCATTTAGGTTCTTTATGGAAGACACCACTTCTGCGACGGCATTTTTTACTACCCCCCAAAAATGCGCATTTTCCAAGGTGTTTTTCGCAAGCTCTGGCAATACAAATCTTGACATTTCCCTATGAAAATCTAGTTTAATTTCCTCGTTAACATTAACACCGTTGAGATTGCTTATCGTCCTGTCAAAAAACACATCAAAGGGAACCCCCCTTTGCAACAGCTTTTGCATCAACACATTATTATCTAGCTGAACATGCCTATTATTGAGAAAGGTAATATCCCAAAGATCACGCGGTTTAATGACCCTATTGCTATACTCCCTCATCGCAAAGGCAATGATTTTGTCCACTAATATTTCATCTAAGGACTGACAGGGGATTGGCAAACCTTCTATTGGAGATTTGAACGGGTAGAAATTCATGGTGGTTTTCATGATAGGGTTTATAGTCTCATAACGACAAATGTCTATATGAATTTTCTGCTTAGCACCACCTGGCTTTGCTGCATTTTTTTCTATAGAAACTCGCCACGTCGCCGTGTCACCTTTCATCGGCTTGGGCTGCGCGACAGATATATCTAGCATGTACTTTTTTGATAATGCATCAGACACGATGTTCGCTAGCGATGAAAACTTCTCTGGCGTGAAATCCATACCGCCATTAAAGTCAAGATCTTCGCTCAATCTATTCCAGCCGTGGCACATTCTAAGACTGGTCCCCCCTATAAACGTCAAATTTTCCAAAAAGCCACTTTGGTGAAGCGCACTTATGATGTCATGATGAAATATTTCTTTTTCTATCACATTCTCGAAACCAGAGTACTCTGGATTTTGTTGCAACACACTTTGCACTATTGGCAATATCATCATTCAAGCCCTTCATTTAACATACCGACATTCCTACCTATCCGTTTTAAATCTCTTAGCGCAAGCGCTTCTCTAGCGCGATGTATGCCAGTGTCAGTGTCATACCAAATATCGTCCATTACAGCGTGAATGTTCTTTTTTGTGTGGGTAAACTCGACCGTTCCAAAAGATGTTTTAAATACACCTGAGCGCCCGTTTGTCATTGCCGTTAAATACCCCATCGTCAATTGAGATATCACCCCAAGTCTTGATAACTCGGTTTCGGCGGTAACATACACAAAATAGTCGCTTCTAATTTTTTTCGCTAAGGCTTCTAATGTTCCTTCCCCAGATGGCTTGAAAATACTAACAACATACACACCTTTACACACACGCTCTAATACACCTGCTTTAATAGCGTTATGAATAAATAACGTTAATGCATCACGAGAGCTCTTTTTAACCCAGTAAGCAATATCACTAGTGTTAAAAAATCCCGTATGGCCTTTTTGTATAGCACAGACCATCTCTTTTTGAAGCCTCAATAAATCACTTTTCACAAACAGCTCTAAGTTAACAAAACATTTATATAATAACAGTGTTTTGTTACCTTGTTAATCTGATTTTATCTTTTAGAAAGGCTGCCTGTTTACATGTGAGTGTAGTCATACCAAGTACAATACTACTGAGGTGATTTTCCACACAAAATTAATTTCTTCCAACATCATGGTTTTGCTAAATCTATAGGCGGCCTATAGCAAGCTTCCGTTACCAATGTTCGTTAATCTGCCCACATCCGCCGTGTTTGCGCTACCGCCCAGTAATGACGTGGTCAACCTTTTTCGAACACCCTGGTTAAGCAGCTTTTTCTAAGGCATGAGCAATGGGGCATATTAGATTTCGCAAAGAAACGGGCAAATTGTTTTTGATTTTCAGTACCAGAATTTTCGTTGTCGTGAACAGACTAGCTTGCAGAAAACGTATTGCAACTGACGATTGTTAATACGAGGCGACTTTGTCGTAGTCACTAATTACCAATGTTAAGCAGATAGCTTTCGAGGTGAGTAAAGTCGCCAGCATCTGCCTTTCTTAAAGCGCCAATATACGCATTTCGCTCATTTAAAACGTATTCAAGCTCGACATTTGCCCACTTTAATGGCTTTTTTTTCAGCAAAAAAATGGTGACTGTATCTGCGAAAATCCTAGAGTGGCGACCGTTACCATTGGCAAAGCAGTGAATTTGTACCAGCCGATGTTGAATGCGTGCATTAAGCATTAGAGGGGTAAAGTGATTAAACTCTACCCAGCACTTTGCGTCTTCAAGAAAGTTATGTAAATCGACAGAGATATTGACTGGATCGACCCCAATATTTACTCCGCGCTGCCTAAATGTGCCAGCCCATGTCCAAATATCACCTAATAAGCTTTCATGCAGTGCAACAACAAATTCACGGCTAAATATCTCATCCCTGGTAAGTGTATTGTGGCTGGCTACCCAAGCTTGGCCTTGTAGTATGTTTGCCGCCTCAATTTCATTCAGCTGGCTATTGGACTGGATATGCGGCAGCTTCAAACCTATAAGGTCGTCTGGCGATAGCGGTGTTGCACCGTCTGGATTATCGGTTAATAAGCTCACGCTTCGGTCTCGCCCTTATTGGTTTTCCAAAGCGCACGGCCACCTGCCTGTAGAAATTCTTTTTTTAATTCCTCAATCAGAAATGCTTTCTTTTGCGGTGTGAGCGATTGCGATTCTAGAAGCATGTTTTGAGAGTTAGTCGCTAGGCGCATTTTTGCTAATTGTTCAGCGCGCTCTTCTAGAGCCTGATTGATATCTTTTTTGGGTACCAAGGCATAGGTTAAATCACATCCTAATTGATGTGCTATTTCGGTTAACTGCTTGATGGTAATGTCACCGTCAACTTCCCTGCGCTCTAGCACGGAAATACGGTTACGACTCAGGTTCAGCTTTGAGGCTAATTGGGCACCGGACATGTCTAAGGCTTTTCGAATGCTCCGTATCCAACCCTCAGTCGGTGTTGTTGGGAGTTTTTTCAAAGCGCTTGCTGAGTTTGCAATATCCTTATATTGCTCCTTAATCATTGAGCGAACAGTGTTACTAGACTTTTTAGTATTAGATATAGGCATGTTAGAAGTGCTATTTGTAATAGAGAATTTAATATTGTAATCTAATAAGGTTACTAATACAAAATTAATGTATTCATTAAAGATTACGTATATTAAGTTAATGTAATCTTATTTTGGTATACCTAGCAGCATGAAAAATTTGCAGGGGTCAAAATTGGGTAAATGTCACCCACTTTTTTTTCTAGTCACAGTGACTAAATTTAAAGGAGATAGGTAAGGTGCTTAATCAATTCAGCGATATGGATATTATCGCTACTGAAAAAGTAGCCGACGAGATTTATAAAGAGCAACCGAATCTTTTTAGCATTCGTAATAGTGTTAAATCAGATGGGGAAAAAGCTTGAACATGTTGAAGTTATCTTGAACATTTTGATAGTTAGCTATTTGGCATTTTCATGTTGTTTTTCCTCTTTTGACTTTGCCCCGCGCGACAGCCTGCTGGCGATTGCCATCCGCGTCGGTACTCCCACTCCCGTCCAAATACACAGTAGTAATCGCGGGTACATTTTGGTCATTACCGGCATTTGCTACCGGCACAGAATTTGCACTTGCTGCTACAACAGAAATCGTATCTGCCGCGCTACTTACCGTGCTTTCTAGCTTGCGATGACCTAACAATGTCTGGACTGCCCGAAGGTTCTTTGTTTTCTTATAAATAAGCGGTGCTTTAGTTCTTCCCATCGTGTGCGTTCCATAAGCAGTAGTATCGACGCCAATGCTAGACACCCAACGTTTTACTATTTTGGAATATTGGCGCGTTGAAATATGCTCATGGTTCTTGACTCTACTACCAAAAAGATAATCGTCGCTTTAGTTTTTGGCATTATTTCAAATTGAACAGGTTTCCCCGTTTTTGTTGCACCAGCATCGCTCGTGATTGCACAGCCGCTTGAAAGAATGGATAAACCGTTTTATCACTCAAATTACCTAGACAAAACTTGCTTTGATGTACTGCTAAATGTAGTTTTTATAAGAGTAGTTCTTACATCGAGAAGCGTTACGCCTGCTCCGAGAAGAAAAAGCAAACTCCAGTGTAAACACCTTGCGGGCTCTACTAAAAGAAGGGTTTGACAGCGGTTTGAGTCAATCAACCGCCCAAGACATTAAGCATAGAGTACTCATGAAAAAAGGGTTGCTGTGAATAATTTCACCCCAATACCGCTTAACCAACCTTAAATAGGGCTGAATTCAGCAGCATTTACGGGGCTATTTTCAACAAAAAAGCGTCTAAGTGCTTGGGCATCAGTTTCTTCGGTTTTCACAAATCCGGCAAGTTGATCTAAGATTGCGTAGCCGTCGCTGCCTGCGGCATTGTAACTATTAATGCTCATTCGATATGTTTGGTTTTTATCAAATGGCTTACCGTCTATATAAACAGTAGTAAGCACGCCATTTTCGCGTTCAAAGCTCAGTTTGTGGTATTGCAAATACGCGCCTGAGCCTGGCTCAAAAGCAGTGAGTACTTCAAGGTAGTCCCATAGCGCTTGGCCATGCCAATCCATATAGCTAATTGTGTTTTTGAATGGATGCACTTGTAATACATCTTTGTAGCTAACCTCTCCTAGCGCTATACTGTTGCGCATGCCACCACCGCTGATGACACCAAAATCAGCGCCGACAACATTCATTTGTGCTTGGATGATCACTCGTGCTAAGTTAGTTTGTTGCACACGCACTTTATCCCGGTCACCCTCAAGCTTTGCATCTACATAGCCAATCGTACCTTCAATTTGCGCAGCACCTTTAGCTTGAAAGGGCATTAGAAAAGCTTTTAGCTCAGTGTCAGCGGGGATATAACTCGTGGCCAATTCTAATTTGATGGAGCCATCGGATTGTGGTTTATCAAGGTATAAATTGACCGGTAACAACTTATAATCAAGCAACGTTAACTGATCATCTGCAAACTTAAATTCAGCTTTACCCACATATTTACCCCACTCATGGGCTTGCATGATCCACGTACCGTTTTGTTGGTCTGGCTTACAACTCATTCCAGGCTTAAAATTATCGTCGTTGATGTTGCCGGAGGCCATACATACCTGTTTTTGAGAACGCCCACCAATGATCACATCCAAAGTATTGTTGGGTAAAGAACGTGCGAGCGTCACATCTCCTGGGGCATTGCTGCCGTAAGATGCATCTACATAGTGGCCCATATGCGTAACGGCAATGGTAATATCGGGCTGATATTGTTGCTCAAGTCTTTGTGTGAGTGCGGCCGTGATTTGAATCGGCTCCCTAAACTCTAAGTTATTGATATATTGTGGGTTACCTATTTTAGCGGTGTCGGTGGTGGTAAGGCCAATAACGGCGATGGTTAAATCTTGTTGCTGAAAGATTGCATATTCTTTAAACGCATTTTGCCCACTATCTTTAAAGAATATGTTGGCCGACAAAAACGGAAAATTTGCCCATGTTTGTTGTAAATCTAACACGCTAAGGGGATTGTCAAATGCGTGATTGCCAAGGGCCATTGCGTCATAACCAATCAATGACATGCCTTTAAAATCTGGCTCGGCGTATTGTAAATCAGACTCCGGCACGCCAGTATTAATATCACCGCCCGATAACAATAAGACCGCATGCCCTTGTGCCTGCGCTTGATTACGAAGTTCATCAATTAGCGTTTTACGCGCTGCCATTCCATATTCGCCTTTTTCATTGTGCCAAAAGCGACCATGGTTATCGTTAGTGTGCAGTATGGTTAGAAAGCGAACCTGTGATCCGTCAATACTTTCGTTTAGCGGCGGTGCAGTGTTACAAGCAGTAATACTAAGAGTGAAACTGACTAGCACTATAGTGGTAACAAATGCGCGCATAATATCATGTGTCCTATTGAGTTTCGCACACATGATATACCGAAATTCAGCTTTCGGCAGCTTTTAGTGTTGCTGAAGGGCTTTCTTATTGCAGCAGGATAACGCGTAGTTCAACGGGGCGTTTTTGTTGATGCAGCACTAGTTGCTGCCTGAAACTGTTGAGTAGGCAAAAAGTATGTGGCTAGCGCATTTAATTTAGCCATAATAGCTTCATACTGCTTGGTGTCTACTAACTCAAAAATAATCGGCGTGAGTATTTTAATAACTCTGAAGCAGTGTATACGCCAATGTTCAGACATAAGAAGGTCACACATGGTTTCTTCTAGGGTACGTAGAAGCCTGAAATATACTTTTTCCCTTGCTGCAGGTGTTTGACACTGTTGCGCAGCCTGCAAGCCTGAATTGAAATAACAGTTTATAATATCGAGTGTTTGGTGGTGGTTTTGTGCTCGTATTGCTCGCTCGTAGCAGGCAAGTTGGTATAAATACATGCTCATTTCCTAACCTTAATGATAATCGTTAGCATTAAGGTTAGGGGGTATTAGATTCGACGTCAAGTGTAAATTTTGTTTACGTGTACCTTACATATCTAATAGAAGTCATAAAGGCCTGTAAATACGCTAAATGCTATCACGCTACAAATGACTATCACGGTATATGAGAGCCATTTACCGGCACATATACTCGATATCACCTTGTGCCAAACGGTCCGCCTGGCACAAGTTTTTAACCGATTAGATCTATTTCAATATAGTTATTGCTTCATTAGCAGTTGTTAGTTTTCCCTAGTGCGTTTTGCGGCATCTTCCACGATGCCTTTTTTTCTTCTAGTAAAATGTGTAAGTTGACAATAAGTGCTAATTTGTTGTTTCGAAGCTCATAATTATTCTTGCGGCAAAAATCCATCTATAGATAAATAACGCTCACCGGTATCATAATTAAACCCTAGCACCTGTGCCCCTTGCGCTAGCGTAGGTAGCACTTGGCTAATAGCCGCTAGCGTTGCACCCGATGAAATACCGACTAACACGCCTTCTTCTGCTGCGGAGCGTCTTGCCATGTCTTTTGCATCGTCAGCATCGACTTTAATAGTGCCGTCTAAAAGTGTAATGTCTAAATTTTTAGGAATAAAACCTGCACCAATACCTTGAATAGGATGTGGGCTAGGATCGCCACCTGAAATTACAGGTGATGCTGATGGCTCTACCGCAAATATTTTTAGTTGTGGCCATACTTTTTTAAGCGCTCGCGCGCAACCCGTAATGTGCCCGCCTGTGCCTACGCCTGTCACAATTGCATCTAAACCATCGGGGAAATCGGCAAGAATTTCTTGTGCGGTATGATCAACATGCACATCTATGTTGGCTGGGTTTTCAAACTGTCGCGGCATCCACGAGTTTGGAGTCTCAGCCACTAACATTTCTGCTTTAGCAATTGCACCGTTCATGCCCTTTTCCTTTGGTGTTAATGCAAATGTTGCGCCGTAGGCTAACATTAAGCGACGGCGCTCTACCGACATGCTTTCTGGCATTACTAATATTAATTTATAGCCTTTTACTGCCGCTACCATCGCCAGACCCACACCGGTGTTACCCGAGGTTGCCTCGATAATAGTTGAACCGGGCTTTAATAAGCCGCTTTTTTCTGCAGCTTCAATCATTGACAAAGCAATACGATCTTTGATTGAACCACCTGGGTTTGATCGCTCACTTTTAATCCACACGTTTTGCTTATCTCCAAACAAACGTTGAACTTTAATATGCGGGGTATTACCAATAGTCTCTAAAACTGACTGCACTTTCATAACTTGTTATCCAATTATTATATTTAAAAATAGAATGGTATTAACTCTAATGCCACACTGACGACAAAACAAGTACCTTTTTATTCATAAATAATATATGCAAGTACAATATTGCTAAAAACTTACCCAGGACAAAAGCGCAGGACAAAAGCGCAGGACAAAAGCGCAGGACAAAAGCAAATTCATCTAACGAGACCTTGAAAGATTGTTCAAGGCAGTCTAGTGATTGGCTATTGCAATTGGCATTTGACAAGAATATAGCTTTGGATCGATACTGGTTTAGCTGTTTTAGATATTATACGGCACGACATGGAGTGGGGGTCGCTACCTTTTCGCACTTGGGAGGATGAACATGAACATGAACGTCACACAGAAACTGATCCAATCGCATCTGATGCACGGTGATATGAAACCGAACGAGGAGATTGGTATCCGCATTGACCAGACTCTGACGCAGGACGCTACCGGCACGCTAGTTATGCTTGAGCTGGAGGCAATGGGCCTGGACCGAGTGAAAACTGAGGTGAGCGTCCAGTATGTTGATCACAACATCATTCAAGAGGACTTCAAAAACCCCGACGACCACCTTTTTCTGCGCAGCGCATGTCAGCGATTTGGCGTCTGGTACTCGCGGCCTGGAAACGGGGTGAGTCATCCCTGCCACCAAGAAAATTTCGGTAAGCCAGGCAAGACGCTGCTTGGCTCTGACAGTCACACCCCGGCGGCCGGCGCTATTGGCATGCTTTCTATTGGCGCTGGCGGGCTAGAAGTGGCGCTAGCAATGGCGGGTGAACCGTTCTTTACACGTATGCCTTTGGTCTGGGGAGTGAAGCTTACCGGCATCTTGGCGGACTGGGTGAGCGCCAAGGACGTGATCCTAGAGATGTTACGCCGCCACGGCGTGGAAGGAGGTCATGGCCGGATCATCGAATATTATGGACCAGGGCTAGACACATTAAGTGCGATGGATCGGCACGTGATCGCCAACATGGGTGCCGAGCTTGGCGCGACCAGTACGGTTTTCCCATCCGATCAGGAGGTGCGCCGTTTCTTACGCGCCTGGCAGCGCGAAGAAGATTGGATCGAATTAGTTGCCGATAAGGGCGCGACCTACGATGTATATGAAGAGATCGATCTGGCCAGCTTGGTGCCGCTGATCGCTATGCCGTCCAGCCCGGGCAACGTGCGTCCGGTTAGCGAAGTAGCGGGGGAGCAGATCTATCAAACATACATTGGTTCGTCAGCTAATCCCGGCTATCGTGACTTAGCTGTTTCCGCTATGATGGTAAAGGGTCGGCAGGTGAATGACCGAGTTTCGTTCGATATTAACCCCACCTCTCGCGCGCAGCTTGAAACCTTGGTGCGTGATGGACACGTAGCTCATCTATTGCACGCTGGTGCACGGCTTCATCAGGCTGGCTGCAATGGCTGCATTGGCATGGGTCAGGCGCCGGCTAGCAATGAACTTTCTTTGCGTACAGTGCCGCGCAACTTTCCCGGTCGTTCCGGTACGCGCGAGGACAAGGTTTGTCTGGTCAGCCCAGAGACCGCCACGGCGTCTGCGCTCACCGGCGTGATCACCGATCCACGCACACTTGGCATCCCTTATCCTCGAATTGCAGACCCAGATGATCCTATTATCAACCGCGCGATGTTTATGCCGCCGTTGCCGCTTGAGGAGGCGCAGCAAGTAGCCCTTGTGAAGGGCCCTAACATTGCTTCGCTGCCGAACTTTGAGCCACTGCCTGATGAGATTGAAGTGCCGGTGATACTTAAGACAGCGAACGACGTGTCTACCGATGAGATAATGCCGCCAGGGTTGCGCGTGCTGCCGTTTCGGAGCAACATTCCCATGATTGCTGAGTTCTCCTTCGACAGAATTGATCCTACCTACGCCGAGCGAGCCAAGCAGATGCCGGGTCACGTTGTGGTGGGAGGAAGTAATTACGGACAAGGTTCGAGCCGTGAGCATGCCGCACTAGGCCCGCAGTATCTTGGGCTGCGCGCTGTCTTGACTAAGGGCTTTGCACGAATACACGCGCAAAACCTAATCAACTTCGGCGTGTTACCGCTGATCTTCACCGAGTTTGCTGATTACGATGCGATTCAGGCCGGCGACGTGCTGCGCCTGACTGACCTTCGGCGCGTGCTATCTGAGGGGGGTGAACTGGTGGTCGAAAACGTCACTCAGCAGCACACGTTTCAGGTGCGTCATGACATGTCACCGCGACAAGTACAGTTCTTGCTTCGTGGCGGATTAATTAGCTGGATGAAAGAGCGCCTCTCACGACAGTAGGAAAATAATCAACGCGAACCGATTGTTGGATCCGCACTGGGCTTGGCAAAAAATAAATCCTTTTCAAAGCAGTAGTCTGCGTAAATCACGCGGCTCGCGCTTATTCTATGGTTTAAAAAAACCGCTATTACTAAGTTTATAAGCAGAACCTGAGAACTTACGCATGTTTTCATCTTCGCCCACAACAAGGTCATTACGACCATTCACATAGCCTTTTGTCTTGCAGTCAGACAAGTCTGATCTACCCGAACTCTCAATGCTTTTCAATATCAAAGATGTCGTCTTATTTACTGATGAAAAAGTGTGCATTTTGTTATGCGCATGTCGCCTATTATGGACTATTTTGTTAATGAATAATTAACGTAAATATTTATTTACGGAGCAGCGCGAAACTCGCGTAACATAAGGGTCACAATGCATATCCTACGCGTAATTAAGTTACAATATAGTAGTTGTTATGACTGATAGAAACGTTTTAAAACGCCTATTAAATTTGTTATTAAAGGGGTAATTACCATGAGCCAAATACTTGAATATTCATTCAAAAAAGAAGTCGCAGATCCGCTTAGTAAACATCATATGCCGGCTGGCACCTCTGATCGATTCGCCTTTCGCTTAACTAAGTTATTACGTTTTTTTGCCGACCATTTTTTTGCGAAACGCTACGGGCATCGTGCCGTTGTACTTGAAACCGTAGCAGCTGTGCCTGGCATGGTTGCTGGCATGGTGCGCCATATGCGCTCATTGCGTCGAATGAAAGACGACAGAGAAGCGATTCATACATTGCTTGAAGAAGCTGAAAATGAGCGCATGCATTTGATGACCTTTATAAAAATTGCCCAGCCCAGCTTATTTGAGCGGTGGTTGATTATACTTGCACAAGGGTTTTTCTTTGCTAGTTTTTTCATTTTATACGTAGTTTCTGGCCGAACCGCGCATAGGCTAGTAGGGTATTTCGAAGAAGAAGCGGTATATAGCTATACCGAATATTTAGCTGCAGTAGACAGTGGTCTATTGGAAAACGTGCCGGCTCCTGATATTGCTATCGACTATTGGAATTTGCCGAAAGACGCAAGACTTCGCGACGTTATTATTGTGGTTAGACAAGATGAAGCTGGCCACAGAGACGCAAATCATCAATTTGCTAATAATTATGATCAGGAGTCCTAAATTCGGTTCAGGCTCACCCTTAATCTAGATTACTCGCCCAATTATACAAAACCTCATTCAAGCTCGAAAAGTTGAGGTTTTCTTTTGTAGATAGGCAACACCCCCATATTCAAAATAGTCCTTATAAAGTTGGTAGATAATAGTCTCATTTGCCGCGCTAACTGTATCTGTTATTTACCCTTGCTTTACTTGTATATGGTCTCAAGTATACTCATCGGCAATTATTTAGTGCAACAAGCGGTCAAGTTTGAAAATGAAGACTTTACAAAAATCACTAAGGGTATTCATGATTGCGTCAACAGTAATTAAACAGGCGTAAAATGTTTAAAGAAGTGCTTGCGTTTGTCGCCAAAATGCGAAGATATTTGTTTAACTCGGGCTGGATAATGCTCGAGAAGATCCTCTCCCTTGGTATAACCTTTTTAGTTACCCTGCTAGTAGCTCGCTATTTGGGGCCTTCACAGTTCGGCCTACTGGCGTATGCTATGTCGTTAACGGCCCTGTTTGGTGTGGCCGGGCATGCGGGTCTCAGCGGTTTGGTTATGCGCGAGTTAGTGCGTAATCCCGATAAAATCCATGAAGTTTTGGGCACCAGCCTAGTGATGAAGGCAATTGGCTATTTCGTGGGTATAGCGTTAGTGCTAATATTTACGTTTAGTACGGAAGAGCTTGGTAGCGACGGGTTTTATATACTCATTATTTTATCGTTTACAATGCTACTTAAACCCTTTGATGTTATCGATTTTTGGTTCACCTCACAGCTTAAGTCTAAATTCAATACTTACGCTAAAGTAAGCGCCATGCTCATTGTTGCTGGATTAAAAGTATTATTTGTATATATGGGTGCGCATATTCTTTATTTTGCGCTGGCCAATACATTGCAAGTTGTGCTTGCATCTGTGTTACTCATCGTTTTGTATCAACATAAAAGTAAGCTGTCGCTTTTCAGTTGGCAAGCATCTAGGAAACGCGCCCAACAGCTGTTTTCTGAGGGTTGGATGGTATTTCTTGGCTCTATTTTTGCGATAATTTACCTTAAAACCGATCAGGTAATGTTGAAGTGGCTCGTTGGCACCGAAGAAGTGGGTATTTACGCCGTTGCCGCGATCTTGTCTGAAGCTTGGTATTTTGTGCCGGTTGCAATTGTGACATCGTTTTTTCCAAAGCTCATTAATATGCAAAAACAGAACGACCCACGCTATGCGCCCTCAATGCAGCAGCTGTATGACGTTTTGTTTCTAATTGCAGTGTCCATCGCAATTTTAGTCACCTTGTTCGCTGGGCCAATCATTAGTAGTCTGTTTGGAAGTGATTATGCAGGCTCTGCAGATATCTTAATTATTCATATATGGGCAGGCTTATTCATATTTATGCGCGCGGCTTTTAGCAAGTGGATACTGATTGAAAAGCTCGTTGTATTTTCGCTGGTAACCCAAGGCTTAGGCGCTTTTGTGAATGTGGGCTTGAATTTATATCTTATTCCTCGTTTTGGTGGCGAAGGCGCGGCGTACGCGACTATAATTTCGTACGCGGTAGCGTCTTACTTTAGCCTTTGTGTGCATCAAAAAACGCGACCTGCGTTTTTTATGATGAGCAAAGCGATGGTTTCCCCAATTCGTTTGCTGCTAAACATGGCTAAATAAAGAACTTGTAATGTCGATAAATGACTTGCTAAGTATTATAGGGCAAGTAAAATGCTGAGTAATGCGCCGCCGGTTTACCCCCGTGGCGGCACTTACATTTTTGCATGGAAAATAACACAGGTGTATATGAATAAAATAAGAGTTGTGCGGGGCTTTACCCTCGTTGAGCTTCTCATCGTTATGCTAATTCTAGGCTTGCTAGCCTCGTTAATAGCGCCGCAAATGTTTGGCAGAGTTGATTCATCAAGAGTGCAAACCGCAGAAACGCAAATGCGAATGCTTGAAACCGCTTTAAACACATTTCGAATCGATACCGGCAGATTTCCCGAAAACCTTGCAGAGCTTCGCGCAAGCGAGCATTCAATGTGGAACGGTCCCTACCTGCCGCGAGAACTGCCAATGGATCCTTGGGGCAACGCTTATGTTTACCGAGTGCCAGGCGAAGATGGAAGACCGTTTGCACTCATGTCATTAGGCCCTGAAGGGCAAGAAGCCAGTGAAGACGTTATCCGAAACTAACGACAAGCGCACTTGACAGGAGTGAGATGGAAAGTTTATTACGCAATGATTTTGCAATCGCTGAAGATGAATTACGCAAAGCCGTTCTTTATCAGGAGCGTAATGGTGGTAATTTAGAAAAAATATTAGTGAGCTTGGGCGCGTTATCTTCTGAGCAACTCCCCCATATTTATAGCAAGGTTTTTGCGCTGCCATTTTACGAAGACGCGCAAGCAAGTGAAGAGCTTTGGGGATCACTTAGCAAAGAGCTGCAGTCATCATTGCTTGCCCATAATATCTTACCTTTACACAATACCGATAAAAAGCTAACGCTGTTGGTGCAAGACCCGACCATGCCGGCTTTAAATGAGCTCTTAATTCGCTTACCTAAGCTCTTGTCACAGGCCGATGTACCCGTGAATGAGCTGCAGGTCAGTTTGGCCTCTGAAGTTGTATTTGAACGCATTAAAAAACAGCTGCAGGCGCACGCGCCGGTTTCAAACACCTCTGGGCTAAGTGTATTTGAAGAAGATCGCTTGCGTGAAATGGCGTCAGAAGCGCCCACGGTAAACCTGCTAAACACCCTCATTTCGCGTGGCCTAAGGCGACGAGCTTCCGACATGCACATTGAACCAAGCAGCGGTAGAGGCCGAGTGCGCTACCGTATTGATGGGGTTTTGCATGAAACCGACTCAATCCCCATACTCATGGTATTGCCAATCGTTACCCGTTTAAAATTACTGGCAAGCATGGATATAGCAGAAAAACGCCGCCCCCAAGATGGCAAAATTGAATTAAGAGTAGACGGTAAAGATGTAGACATTCGCGTTTCGGCATTGCCCGTATCTGGCGGTGAAAGCGTTGTAATGCGATTCTTATTACAAGAATCGTTAGAGTACGATGTTGCCAAACTGGGCATTGAGGCCGATATTGAAGCCGATTTAATGCTCGACATTGCCTCCACCTCCGGTGTGGTATTACTTACCGGCCCTACTGGCTCGGGCAAAACGACCACTTTGTATTCCTTTTTATCGCGCCGCAACGAATCTGGCATCAAGATCATTACTATTGAAGATCCGGTAGAGTACCAACTTGAAGGGATCAATCAGGTGCAAGTACAATCCGATATTGGGTATACCTTTGCCGGCGCTTTAAGAGCCGTTGTTCGCCAAGATCCTGATGTCATCATGGTAGGTGAAATACGCGATTTTGAAACCGCCTCCATTGCATTGCAGTCGGCGCTTACTGGTCACTTAGTATTTTCAACACTGCATACCAACGATGCCCCAAGTGCATATACTCGACTGCTCGATTTAGGCGTAGAGCCGTTTTTATTGAGCGCCGCCGTAAAATCCATTGTGGCACAGCGCTTAGTACGTCAATTGTGCCCACACTGCGCCCAGCTTGATGAAACTGCAGCAGACATAGTCAAAAATTTACAAATGAGCTGGCTTTCAACATTATTACAAGAGCAACCCACTTATAAAAAAGCAGTAGGCTGCGAACATTGTGCAAATACCGGTTACAATGGCCGTATAGCCGCCATTGAATACATGCGCTGTGATGACGATCTGCGGGCTTTGCTTGGTAATAAGAATTTTCTGATAGAAGCGCGCCAGCTGAATAAGAGTAAAGGCAGAAGAACGCTGTTAGAAGATGGCGTTTTAAAAGCGATGAAAGGCATAACTACTATAGACGAAGTGGTTAGAGTGGCCGGATAGTGAATCAATTTCGTTACGTAGCGTACAATAAATCGGGCGTTAGGCAAGAATCGTTGATTAATGCGATGAATATTGCTGAGGCCCGAAAGCGACTTGAATCTGATGGTCTTTTGTTGGTTTCTCTTGCTATTCGCAACAACGACAGCTTCAGTATAAGTATGCCTGGCGGCAGTACGCTCAATACAAAAGATGTCGAATTTTTCACCGCTGAAATGGCGCTTTTGCTCCACAGCGGTCTTAAAGTCGACAGAGGCCTAACCATTTTGCGTAATAACGTGGAAAAGCCAGCGCTGCAGAATTTACTTGATTCAGTTTATCAAGACGTAAAACAAGGCCTTACCTTATCCTCCTCCCTGGCAAAATTTTCTATATTTGATGCACTTTATATCGGCCTGCTGCGCATTGCAGAAGAAACCGGAGAGCTAGCAACAACCTTTGAGCGCCTTGCTTCCGAACTAAAATATCAGCTTGAGTTAGCCAATAAAGTGAAGCAGGCTTTAATTTATCCGAGCGTTATTCTTGCCGTGTGTGTACTGGCTTTGGTCTTTATTTTTAATTTCGTTGTACCAAATCTTACCTCATTATTCAGTGCGCAAGATGATTTGCCTTTATATACAGTTGCCTTACTCAACGTGAGCCAGTTTATGCAAGATTTTCAACTTTACTTGCTTGTTTTGTTTCTTGGCGCCGGTTTTTTACTGTACCAGCAGCGCAATAGCGCTTGGGTTGAGCGCTTAGTTGACACTATGCGCGATCGCCTGCCGGTGGTGTCAAGCGCAAATTTGTTAGTTGAGCGTATTCGCTTTAACGCCGCCCTTGCCACCATGCTTTCGTCAGGCGTGGCCATAGATCGCGCGCTAAAGCTTGCGCAAGGAACGTTGCGCAGTAAATCTTTGCGTCATGAAGTGGGTGTTGCCTGCGAAAGTGTTCAGCGCGGCGAAGGCTTAGCGCAAAGTATGAGTGAAACCCGAATATACCCCCCCTATTACGCGTCGTTATTGAGCATTGGCGAAGAAAGCGGCAAATTAGAGCGCGTATTCACCGAAATAGCCGACCGTTCACGCACCGATTTCTATAACTGGGTTACTCGGTTCACCACCTTATTAGAGCCCATTTTAATTTTAGTGATGGGCACAATAGTGGGCACTGTGGTAGTTATCATGATGCTGAGCATTTCTGCTATCACCAACGTGGACTTTTAAGTCGTGGCTAGCGTGCTTACATTAGGATCAAAGCCAAGGCATTTAAATGTCAGGCGTGTGGCAGGATTTACCTTAGTTGAATTACTGGTTGTATTGGCAATATTAGGCATAGCGCTAAGCTTAGTAGGGCCTTTTACTATTAATCAACTCGACAAGGTAAAGCGCGCACAAGAGCGTGAAGAAATAAGGCTGCTGCTCAATGAATGGCAGTTTAGGGCGTTTAATCAGCGCCGCACGATTCAGCTAGGGTTTTCGGGTAGCCAGTTATTAGTGAGTCGCGGTAGCGCTATTAATCGACCTCAGGTAGAGCTTGAAAGCCAAATAGCAAGCTATGAGTTCGCTTTTAGTCAGTTTCCGTCACAGTCGATAATTGTGAACGCCCATGGTTATGCAAATTATGATCAACTACAGCTTTTACAGGGCGAGCGAGAATTTACCCTTAACATTGTGAACACTGGCCTTATTACCGGCAGTAAGGCAAATGCTACAGCTGGGTTTGGGGCTAGTGTTAATGCAACTGACTAGTCAAAATATACGCGCATTCAAAAAAAACCAAGGCTTCACGCTTGTGGAAGTGTTAGTGGCTGGCCTGATCCTTTTTCTCACGTTAGGGGCAGGGCTACGAGCATATGAGGTGGCCATGAATGGCAGCTATCGCGCCGCCCAGCATTTAAAAATGCTGCAGGTAACTGAGTTTGTGCAAGCGCACATTCACAAAGCCATTAACGATGAAGTGCAAGACGCCGAGCAAACAGGGCGACAAATTAATGAACTTGCCGGTCAAACTAACTTAATGGAGGTTGCCATTAATTGGCAAGCGGTGCTTTTTGAGCGCGGTTCGCCGCCGCGCCGGTATGACGAAAATATTGGCGCTGAAGCAGATTTCGAACCTCGCTTTTTCAAGTTTCAAGTAACGTTACGCTTAACTTTAAATAAGCGCGCGCAAAGTTTTACGTATACTGAGTTAGCGTGGTTTAAACAATTAAAAGTAGCCCAGTCGTGAACACAATAATCGACGGTTCTAGGGCATTGGCCCCAAAAAACAAAGCGCATGGCTTTACCCTAGTTGAAGTATTGCTTACCATGGCTATTTTGAGCATGCTCATGCTTACAGCAACTTATGCCTATAACTACATTACCCAAAATTGGAAACGCAACCAGCAGCTGTATGAAAGTGAGTTAGCGCAGTATAAAAGCGCCACTTTGGTATATCGCGCAGTGGCTCATACTCAGCCCAAAATAGTAAAAGGGGAAGGCACTGCAAGTTTGCAAGGCGCAAGCTCACGCACAGGTTTTTATTTTTTAGGGCGTGATAATGGATTTACCGCTTACACTCACTCAGCCGCCCAAGATCCGGCTTACCCCGCCGTTTATCGCTTATTTCGCGAGCAGAGTGAAAACGGCCAGTTCAGTTTAATTTATGAAGAGGCAATGTTAAATGACGTGCTTCTTTTACGCGCTCAGCAAAATCTTCCATTTTCTTTTCGCCTAACGGTGGCAACTGAGCTAAACAGCCTAAACTTTGAATATTACGGCTGGGCGTCAGCAACCATAAGAATGAATGCCAATCCTGAAGTAGGTACGCAGCTGTTTACGCCCGAGTGGTTCAAACAATACGATGGTATGGAAAGAGTTCAACACCCCCTTGTGGTCCAAGTCAGGATTGAAGATTTTCTGTGGCCAATACCAGTGCTTGATTTGTCATCTGAACTTCTCAACAGACGCTTTGTTGGCGAAGAATAAATGACTCAGCAGACTAAAAAACATAAGGGCCTAGCCTTAGTACAAGTGCTCTTACTCGTGGCCATGCTATCAATACTGTTACTGCTTATGACAGCGAATACCCAGCAACAGCAAAAGCAGGTTATTGCCTTACAAGCGCAGCTTGACCAGCATTTTCGTTTGTATTCTACAGGCAATGATATGGTGTATAGCTTGCTTACGCATAGTTGGAATAGATCTGCACAAGCTAGCGCGAGCGGTTCTACTATAGTGCAAAGCGCTGCCAATAAGAGCGGCGGCGTAAATGCTTGGCACGAGCATTGGAATTTTTATGCATCTTCGTTTGCGCTTAACGATTACTCAGCGCGGATCACAAATTTGAATAGCTTAGTTAGCATACAAACCGCAGGCAGGCCCATGGTTTTATTGCTAAAACATTTAGGTTACGCTGAGGCTGAGGCAGTAAGTTTGGCAAATCAGGTACCGACACCATTTGCCACAACCAGTAGCTTTGGGCCTATGCAACTGCCTTCGGAGCAATCGCAGCAAGAAGATTTTTTGCCGCTGCAGCATATCCATGAATTATCACTGCTCCCGGGCTGGGATAAAGAATTAATGCAGCGCGTCACCCCTTATGTTACTACCTACAGCTCACGACTTTTGAACGAAGCCTATATGCCCAATACCATGCTGGAAATGATGGTAACTAAATCTCAGGCTGATATAATCCGGCTAATGCGTGCTGAAGGTAGCTTTAATAGTATACAATTTGAAGCCGTGACTGAATTGTTGGCAGATGAGCTGCGCAGTTTTTTTGTTGGCCCCGATTTTCGCATTGAGGTTTGGCACAACAGCTCTCCCGATTTTGTAAGAGTGCTTGAAGCACGATTATTGCCTTATCAACCCACTGCTGTTGAATTTCGTTATCAAGGTTGGGGCTATTAATAAGTTAAGTGAGCGCCGTTGTAAAGCGCCAAAAAGGATTTACTAGCTAGCGCTTTAGCAAACCAACAAACCAACAAATAACAATAAGTGACCACAGGAACACGAATGATTGGCAAGCGAATGGATAAAAAAGTAGCGGATGGGGCTAAGCGCTTAGCGCTTAGCGCTGCGGTTTACTTTAGTGGCCAAGAACAAGTCCGCTTAGATGCTAGCCCTTGCAATGTGGCCAAGCCCTGGCTACTTATTCTGGCTAAGTCTTGTTATCAAGAAGAGATTGAGTCGTTCCCCATTAAATCAGCCAGTGAGTTAAAGCAATTACTCGAGTTGCAGCGCCCTAAAGACGCTCTTACCCGTTATTTCATTGGCCCTTACATTAATAATCAGCGGCTAGTGTACAAGATTTTTATTGACCCCAACTACGCCGTTCAAGCAAGTGCTGCGCGCCTGCTGGTGCCAGAAACGGTTTTGCTGAGTGAGTTTGCACCATTAGGTTTCACCAGTATAAGCTTGTATGCAACACAAACGGTTATTTCGGCACAGCATTTGTGGTACTACAAAGGACCAAAGCAGGGCTTGTCGGTGTTGCAAGGTGGCTTGGTGCAAACTGAAGACGCAGCGCGCGTAATGCTTGGGGTTAGCAGCGCCGCGCCCACTCAGCAGTGGCATTTTTCGCAGTATCTTAATGTTATCAGTGAAAATTGGTGGCGTTTACCATTGGGCTGGTGGCTGGCCGCACGTAATGTGCAAGAACATAAAGAGCCTTTACCTTGGCCTAAATTATTCGGTGCTGGCATCGTAATTTCGATTGTCTATGGGCTTGCTTCTTCTAGCTATCTGCACTTTGCAAATGAATGGCGCGCAAAGCAGTTGGTGAATATGAGCAATGATGTTACCCAGCGACTAGGGGAGCGTGAAAGCTTTGATGGTAACCTTAGCAAATTAAGCGCCTTAAAAAAGGCTGGTGAAATTGAAGCTCAGCAGCTACACGCATGGAATATCATTGCTTTTTTAAATATAAACGACATTGATATAAACCAAATAAGTGCGAATAACGAGTATTTAGAGTTTAGTGGTGAAACTAACAGCGCCACTGACTTAGTAACCCAACTTAATAGTTTAGCCGGCGTAGCGCGAATCGAATTTATTTCACCGGTAAGAAGAGGGCGCGCCGGAGAAACCTTTCGTTTACGTATTCAATTGGTAGCAAATTAATATGGCAAAGACAGCGGTTAGCAGTAACCAAAAAAAACTGCTTATTTCATTATTAGCAGTGCTGGCTGTAATGCGTTTTTTTGGTGTGCCGTTTATAGCTAAGCAAACCGAGCAAATTACGCAGCTAAATCTTACTTCACAGCAGCTCGAGCGCGCTACTCGTTTGTTAGAAAACGATATCAGCGAAGAGCGTGTTAGGCAAGTTAGCGAGAGTTTGCAAGCCAACGAGAGCGAGTTTCTTCAACACCTAGAAGCAAATACATTTCGTTTGCAGGCGCAAACTGCTATACAGCAAGCCGCCGCCGTTTATTCCACGCAGCTTGAGTTATTTGACTGGTTAAGCAGTGAACCGCGCCAGCAAGGATATTTACAAGTACATCAAGCGCGTATTGTGCTGCAGGGTACTTCGCAAAACGTCGCGCAAGCGCAGCTTGCTATTCAACAGCAGGTGCGCGGTTTAAAGGTATTAGAGTTTGTCTTGCGCGAACAACGTGCAAGGGCTAGGCGCGAAGGCTCAGCTACCTTAACAATGTTAATCGAAATGACAGGGGTGCGAAGATAATGCGTTTACATGTAGCCCAATACACCCGCCTGCCTTTTATCATTGTTGTTGGGGTTTTGTTATTGGTTTTTTTAGTTGACTTTATGCAGCGTGTTTGGCGCCCGCTAAACCCGCAAGAAGTGAATATTTCCCAGTTTTCTGAAAATGCTACGCAAGTAGAAACCGCCTTTAAACAGCCTGCCTACTTAGCGCAGTGGCTGCAAGGCAATGAGCAAGAGCAAGACCAAGCTGACGTTGTTACCAATAACGACAGTGAATTAGCCGCAGAAGTAGTGGCTATGCCGGGTAGCACAGCGCTTAATAATGAAAATGTGCGAATTCGCGCTATTTTTATAAGTGGTAATAAAGACGGTAATAAAGCTGGCAGTAAAGCCGGTAATAAAGCCGGCAATAACACCACAAATAATACAAAATCTAAAGCGGTCGCTGTCGCCGAAGTGCAAAATACTGAAACAGGCGAAGTAAGCAGGGTACTATTGCGCACTGCCGATACTATTTCGGCTTGGAAAGTCAGCCTAATTGAAGTTAACCAAGTGCTGCTAACTAAAAACAATGCGGCAGAAGATGCTGCAGGTCCGCCGCAAATTGCGCTATACGTTTTTGAACCAATAGCTAGCGCGCAAAAAACTGACGAGCCAACAAACAATGGGCTTACACATAATAAAAAATCTGGCTCTGGAGAATGAAAGTGGTGTTACCAATAATTAAATTACAGCGAGTAATAAAAGCAGCGGCGTTCATTAGCGTGTTAGCCGTTCTTGCGGGATGCGCGCAAACATCACGCCAATACATTGTAGATCCGTCACGTATGGCAAGCGACGAACGCGTTGATAGTCAACAGTCAGATGTGGGTACCATTGCCCCCTTAGAGCGCGCAGAGGCGGGCATTAAACGTTTAACCCCGCTAATGCTTGAAGAGCGAGAACTACAGCAGCACGAAAATGCCGCGCAATTTTTTTCTGATAACGATCAGCAGCAGGTTTCAGCCGATGAACTCGCAGTTAGCGACTTTGTGCAAACAATCTTGGGCGATGTGCTAGCAGTCAATTATATTATTACCGATGAAGCGCGGCGAGTAGGCGGCAGCGTTACCCTAAATGTTGCTGAACCAGTATCGTCACGCCGTTTATTTGTACTGGCGTCAGAATTGTTAGATGAGCGAGGGCTTAGCCTCACGCGCCGTGATAACGTATTTTATGTTACCCAAAAAGAAAACAACAGCCGCGGCGGCGCCATTATCGGTCGCGGCCGTGAGCGCGCAGACGTGCCCGATACTGTGCTGCCGGTATTACAAATTATTCCACTACGCTACGGCATAACCCTTAGCATTGAGCGTACCTTGCGTAGTTTAAGCAGTGCTGTTATCACCCCTGATTTTGATCAAAACGCACTATTTGTGCAAGGGCCACGCAATGAAGTGTTGCGCGTAATCGATTTAGTTAATCTACTCGATGTGCGCGCGCATCGAGGGAAATTTGTGGGCTTGCTACAGCTTACTTACATAACAACTAAGGAATTTACCGAAAAAGCCAGCCAGTTACTCGCCGCCGAGGGTATTCGGGCTTCTACATCGGCTTCAGGAGGCAATGCACTGCTAATGGTGCCAATTGACCAAGTCGGCGCAGTGGCGCTATTTGCGGGCGAAGATTTTATACTGCAGCGCGTTGAGTATTGGGCAAAGCAAATTGATAGGCCAACGCAAGGTGCTGAAAAACGCTACTATATTTATCATCCGCAATACGCCCGTGCATCAGACTTAGGGGCATCTATAGCGCCACTACTTAGTGGAGATGCTGGCGCAAATGCAAACCAAAGCCGCGATACTCAATCAGCCCAAGGGGGCCAGCAGTTGGTAGCAGGCTCACAACCGCGCAGTGGGCAGGGCAATAATCAGGGCCCTCAGGTTGTTAATGTAGTAAGTGAGGATTTGCGCATGACCGTAGACGAACGTTCAAACAGCATAATATTTTTTACTTCAGGCCAAACCTACGCATCATTACTCCCTATAATTCAACGACTCGATATAATGCCAAAACAAATTTTACTAGACGCGACTATTGCAGAAGTGACGCTTACCGATGAATTTGCCTTAGGCTTCGAATTTGCCTTTCGAAGCGGGCGCTTAACGGGCGGAACATTGGGCCGATTAGGCCTACCAGGCGGTGGTGTTGGCCTGAATTGGTCTGACGGCATAGGCGATATTTTAGCTAGTCTTTCGGCCAGTACGAATTTAGTTAATGTGCTGTCAAACCCTACTTTAGTGGTGCGCGATGGGGTGTCAGCAAATATTAGTGTGGGCAATGATATTCCAACCGTTGGTGCTACGGTATCCGATCCTATTCAAGGCGACAGGCAAACCACCGTAGTTAATTATCGTAAAACGGGCGTTGACTTAACGGTAACCCCCACTATTAATGCCAGGGGCTTAGTGATATTGAAAATTGAGCAGCAAATATCGAATGAATCAGAGGGTGGATCGAATATTGCCGGTTCCCCTTCTATTTTTGAGCGCTCAATTAGAACAGAGGTATTAGCGCAAAGTGGGCAAACCGTCTTACTAGGCGGCTTGATTTCTGAAAATACGACCAACAATAATGCGAGGGTGCCCGGCCTTGCCAGCTTGCCCTTAGTGGGACACTTATTTAAGAGCCGCAGTGAGTCTAAAGTGAAAACTGAGTTGGTTATTTTTATAACCCCACGGGTAATTGAAAGAGCAGATCAATGGACCGAGATACGTGCACGCATCTCTGAAGGCTTAATAAACCTAAAGATTGCCGAATAATGGTCGATAAAAACGGGTAACAGAAAAGGGCGTGTAACGACAAGATTTACCCACCGGCGTTGTATCACAAGAAGGTGCTGTTAGCATAAGTTCTATTAGAGCGCCAGAATTTTGATAGTGTGAACTTATGGACCGAAATGCGCGCGTGCACTGCTGAAGGCTTAAGCAAGCTAAAAATTGCACAGTAAATGCCTTAAACATCAGCAACATAAATGCAGGCAGTGTTACAGCAGTTTTAAGCTTACATATGTATGGATGTATATAGTAAATGAGCGTGATGTTTGTGAAATACACAAGGAGTTAAAGATACCTACTTATTTACCGCTGGCATCAAACATTAACTTGATAAACAGTCAACTGTACGTTATTGTCGCATGGCTCATTAATTAAATGCAAATACAATTTAGATTTGCACCTTAATATTGAGTTAAAAAAACACTTGACAATAACCGCTAAGAATATTTAAACTTCACACGAAGTCGCTTAAGTGACGGCTTAGGTGCATAATAAAACTTACTAAGAGTAATGAATGTATCATTATTCTAGTTTCATGAAACTTAAAGGAAATAAAAAAATGTTGAAAAAAACACTTATAGCTACTGCCATAACCCTAGCTTCTTTTGGCTCATTGGCCGCTGTTGTAGTAATCACACCTTCTCCAATATCCATTGAGGGCGCTGCCGGTGCAGCTACTATTGGTTCGCCAAACGTTGTAGTAACACTTCAAGCGGGATATGCAGTTGGAGACTTACTAACATTTACAGTTACAGGAGCCTCGTTAAATACTGCGACGCCTACACTAACCCACAGTAACATAACGCGAACAGCCGTCGCCGATACTCCTACTGCCGGCGCCGGCGGTGCCACTCAAGCTGACGTTGACGCCGCTGCTGCTGGGTTTCCTAGTCGTATTATAGAACTTGGAGACGTCGTTACTGGAATTACTCAGACTTTAGGTGGCGATCTTACAGCTGGAGTTTTAAGCAGAACAGCTACAAGTGTGACCTTTCGGGTCACAGCCGTGACGAATAATACAACAGGCACTAGGCTTACGCTAGGTGGCCTAGAGCTAACAACGGCCTCTACTATTGACGCGGTTGGTAACATTTCAGTTGCATATTCTGCGCAAACTAACACAGGAACAGCTATTGACAATACTGGCACGCTAACAGATGTATCTCATACTGTTGCCAACCAATTCACCGCGACAACTACAGGCCTGCTAGATGCAGTGGTTGATGTAGAATTCGCTCGTCAACAGTTTGTAGGAAATACTAATGTTTTGAGAAATACCGATATACTAGTAGTTACTCCAGTAACCAATGTAGATCTTGCTGGTGGTCCTCTTAACGCTGCTTATACAGGCTCAACGATTACAATTGCTGGTAATTTCTCATGGATGGACACTGATACTACTCCTGGCGTAAGCGCAGCTGAATTAGCGGCTGCATTCAACGTAAATGTTAGTGCAAACGATACAATGGTACGTACTATAAATGCTACGGGTGACTTAATTACCGTTGTAATAAGTGATGAAGCCGGCGGAGTCGTTGGCGTTCCTACTATGACCTTCACTAATTTGGGTGCCGGTGTCGGTAGAGCTGTTTTACCAACTTCTACATATACTGTTAATACAACGCTCCGTTATACTACTGCTGCTGCTGCTCCAGCAACTGTCACACTGCAAACTAATGCAGCAGCAGGTGAATGGACGTTAAACGGTGCTCAAGCGTTATATAACTACGTAGCCGTTGGCTATGCTGGCCTGCAAAACACGCTAACCCTGAGCAACTCTGGCACTCGCTCAGGCGCAGTAGTTCTTGAAGCATTTGACGAAGCTGGCAATACATATGGCCCAGTGACGCTTGCAAATGAGCTAGCCCCAACCAGCAACATGAAGATTTCTGGAGACGATATCATTGAATCGTTAAACGTGCCTGCTGGTACTAAATTGTCAGTCGGCGTTATTGTAAATGCACCCGCAGAAGCAATAGACTTTTCTGGCTTTACACAAGTTGTAGGCACAGGTCGTCAGTTAATGAACGTTGTAGTACAAGATTAATGTTTAATTATTGATTCGTTCGAAAGCGGTCGTATGACCGCTTTTTTTATGTCTGTCCAGCGAAGCAAGCAAGCCTGTCCACAAAAAAGAAACCTGAGTTACCCTAACTACGGGAAAAATAATCCGAATGACAAGGGCCTTACTGGCTAATGATGGGGTGTGAAGGAAGTCATTGGAAGTTAGCGGTACACAACTCAATATCATGCCACCCATTTTTGACTCCCACTTCCATCCATCCAGTTGTGGGTATCGTGTGAGTAGAATCTGTCATCAAGTCATCAAGTCATCAGCAAAAATCAGCAAACGTCACTTCGAAGTTAATGTAGCGACGACACTTTAAGGACTCAATTCAGTGCTTAGAGGTTTTGTTAACTACTTCAAAATAGCGAATATAAGCCGTATATTGAAATGATTAGCGACTTGGGAAAGGCCTCGCCTACAAGGACTGCACCTAAATCAGTGGAAAAAGGCAACAAAGTTACATCGCCGATTAAAGCAACTTAGGTACTAGCCCCCTTTTATGTTCAGCAAGCTGAACGCGTGGCATAATAGTGCCAGTCAACTAGCGAATTACGCAATGCCAAACAGTTGGGTTGATGAATTAGACTTATAGCAAATAGGGGAGGTAAAAACAGGTGTTCTTGCTTCTTCGGCGTTTATAATACTGATACTAAATATTCCTGAATTGATTGACTTATGGTAGTATGCATCGCAATTTTTGTTAACACAGTTTCTAAAGGGAACCTGCAATGCCAGAGGCTAAGAGTGAAGCGCAGCGCTTTGATGTAACACCATTCTTCCAGGCGTGCTGGCAAGGAAAGTTATGGATAGTGGTCAGTGTTGTGTGTGCTGTTGCAATTGGTGCCTTTTATGCTATGTCGCTTCCTGATATTTATCGCGCCGAAATTGTAGCAGCGCCTACCGAAGAAGCGCAGGGAGGAGGGCAACTGTCTGGGCAACTAGGCGGGCTAGCTACTTTGGCTGGGGTTAACGTTGGCCAAGGGCAAGTTGATAAAGCAGCTCAAGCCCTAGAAATTTTGCAGTCTCGCCAGTTTCTATATGACTTTATAAAGCGCCACGATGCAGCAGTGTCTTTAATGGCGGCTAAAGGTTGGGATCCAGAAACAAACGAGTTAATTATTGACCAAGACATATACTTAAAATCTACCAATGAATGGCTCAGAGAGCCAAAAAATAATCGGTCTTCACAACCAACAGCTTGGGAAATGACAAGCCTTATTCGAG
The DNA here is from genome assembly GCF_000252165.1 of Glaciecola punicea ACAM 611. Lineage (GTDB taxonomy): Bacteria > Pseudomonadota > Gammaproteobacteria > Enterobacterales > Alteromonadaceae > Glaciecola > Glaciecola punicea. Next base: position 208,486 of record NZ_BAET01000033.1, on the reverse strand, counting down.
ATCGTATTTTATATGTTGAGCAAGACCAACGAACCGGAATTATTAGATTAAGCGTCGAATTTTATTCTCCCGACCTGGCGCAGCAGTGGGTAAGTGCAATACTTCAAGATCTGAATGAAATTATGCGTGAACGAGACCTAAAGGAATCTGAACAAAGTATCCGATACTTGGAAGAACAAATGCTTACAATCTCTTTGATAAGTATGCAGCAAGTATTTTCACAACTAATTGAAAAGCAAATGCAAACAATGATGTTGGCCAATGCCAGAGCTGAATATATCTTTACAACGCTAGATCCTGCTTTAGCCCCTGAAACAAAAGCATCACCACATCGCCCCGTAATTATTATTTTATTCGGCTTTTTAGGCATTTTTATTGGTGTATTAGCCGCCTTAATCAAATATTTTCTGTGGAACAACAAAACGACTTAAATTATGAAACGACAAATTCGTAAGCTCATACCAAACCAATTTATACAGTTTTACAAGGTAATTCGAGAATCGAGTAATCGGAAATTTATCACTTTGTTTGCAAGCAGTCGTTTTTTTTCTAGTGTTTACTATTTTCTTTTTAGCTCCCAGTTTCGTAGGGAGCATCAAGCGGCTTTGCAGGGGCGCCTGAAGTATTATCGCTCCTTGAATGATATAGGGCAAAGCTCAGCCTTACTGCGACGTAATACACACCGACTTGAGAAAGGCTTAATTATGCAGCCAAGACACCCTGTATTTGCAGAAGCTTATATTCTTGAAACTGTAATTTGTTATCACAAAGCTATTATGACTCCCGGTCTTTGCATCGAAGAAAAAAAATGGGCCACAGATGTATTAAAGGAATATTTTTCCGTTGTGATCCACACCAAAGTGATCGCAAAGGCAAAGGCGCTGTTTGAGGCCGCCATCGAAAGCGAAGATTTAAAAGCCAGTGCTGTATCACAGCAATCGATTCCGCGGGATCGTTCTAGTTATCCAGAGCTTGATATAGCTACCGAACAACTAGAAGCTTTATTTTTGCGTCGTCGCTCGGTAAGGTGGTATTTACCCAAGCCGGTTCCACAAAAAAAAATTATTGAAGCGGTTAATTTAGCAAGCTTAGCGCCTTCGGCCTGCAACCGTCAGCCATATGAGTTTTATGTTGTTAATGATATGCAAAGAGCTCCTATAATCGCTAAGTGCGCGATGGGAACCACTGGCTTTGCTGATAATTTGCCATGTATTGTTGTGGTGGTTGGCAATTTAGACGCCTATCCGGCCGAGCGAGATCGCCACTGTATCTACATTGACGGTTCGCTTGCTGCAATGCAGTTTATGCTGGCTATTGAGACATTAGGATTAGCAACTTGTCCAATCAACTGGCCAGATATCGAGGCGCGCGAGCGTCAGCTTGCAAAAGAACTTTCACTCAGTGTTGACCAAAGACCTGTCATGCTTATTGCCGTTGGTTATGCCGATCCAGATGGAGGTGTTCCTTTTTCGCAAAAGAAGAACAATACATTGCTAATTCGTAATGTATAACAAAAATCTGAAGAAGAGTTAAAGCCTAATTTATGTTAAACGTAGAAGTAAAGGGTATTTCTTTCCAAAACAAAGGTGCTGAATTGATGCTGCATGCAATTCAGGAAGAATTTGCTAAACGACAAGTAGATGCTCGCTTTGTTGTTGAACCTATTGGCGATTATCAGCGTCGCTGCAATTTTGGACTATGGCAAAAGACGCGATATATAAAACGCAAAATAAATTGCTTGTTTCCATTTTCTTTATTACCTTCATTTATGCGCAAAATGTTAGGGTTTATCAACGAAAACGAAATAGACGTAGTGCTTGATGCCTCAGGCTTCTCCTATGGTGAGCAATGGTCACCGCTAGTTGCCAAGTATCGCTTAGCAAGTACTATTTCTGGTATGAAGAATAGAGGTACCAAAGTCATTGTTATGCCACAAGCACTTGGTCCATTTGAATCAACTGCGCAAAAAAAATACTTTGGCCATATTCTAAATACCGCTGATAAGGTATTTGCTCGTGATGACAACTCATTTGCTTATGCTAGCACGCTACTTAAGGCTAGTACAAAGCAGGGTACATTAGCCCAGTGCGGTGATTTCACGAATATAATTTCTGGATTAGCCGATGATAATTTTGATCCCAATATGCATAAAATTTGCTTTATTCCCAATTCCAAAATGCTTGAAATGCGCACCGACGGCGAAGCATACATTGAGTTTGTAATAGCGCTAATTGAAAACGTAATAGACAGTTCACCCTTTATTTTGATTCATGAAGCAGACGCTGACAGACGTTTAGCCGAAACAATTCAACAGCGTTTGAGCCGGCGAATTCCAGTGTTGGATCCCCAACACGCGCTTAAGATAAAATGGATCATTGGGCAATCAAACGTGGTTGTCAGCGCACGTTTTCATGGCTTGGTTAGTGCACTTTCTCAAGGAGTTCCCGTTGTGGCGACAGGTTGGAGCCATAAATATAAAGAATTACTTAATGACTACGAAATGGGTGAATGGTTGTTTGATGTTGCTAGTGAGACAGAGCGAGCGTTAACGAAAACGAATCTTTTGTTGACACAGGCCAGCACTTACAATCAAGTGGTAGAGGTAATTCAATCTAACGCGGCTAAACATAAACAACGGGTAAAGGCTGCTTGGGATGAAATTTTCGCTATTATTACTGCTAAATATTAACGGCAAGCTCTGAATCAGGTGTAGTCTCTATTTGTGAGTCCTTATTTTAATTCTTTTAACTTTTAATCTAAATCTTGATAAAGGTTGTGAAAGCCTTCTTCGAAGTGGTAAAATTTTAATCTTTTAATATCGTAAAATTGGAATTTAAGAGCTTGAACAAGAGTGAAATTCATCAATGTTAGAAGCAACAAATAAGCAGATCCTCTTGTTGACAAATATGTACCCCACTGACCGATTTCCAGCAAAAGGTAGTTTTGTGAAGCGCTCGGCTGTTCAATTAGTTAACGCCGGTTTTGAAGTAAAGGTGGTAACTTTAAAAGACATCAAAACTAAAATGCTTGAGTATGCTCTTTTTTATAGTAGGGTCGTTCGTAAGCTTTTGTTACAACCCGCGTCTTATGTTTATATTCATTTTGTATCACACACCGCCGTTCCGGTGTTGTTCGTAATAGCATTGCGTAAGTTGCTTCGAAAGTCTCCGCATATAATCGTTAGTCACGTACATGGCGGTGATGTTCACTTCCAGACAAACAAGAACAAACTATTCTTTGCTGTGAAGAGGCTACTTGCCAAGCAAATTTTGCATCGCAGTGACGTAATTATAAGCCCTTCTCACCGCTATGCAGACATTGTTAGAAAACTATTAATGAGCAAACAACAAATTGGTGGTTTTGCACCTGATAAACACAGCCCCGACATTCGCGTGATTTGCAGCGCTGGGGTAGATCTAACGAAATTCGGCAGTGTCTCATTCACTAAAAGTGGGATTGGATTAGAAAATCTTAAGTTTGTATATTTATCAAGATTTGAACCACTAAAACAACCATTATTGACACTGAATTATTTGGATGAATTGTACAGACAAAAACCAGAATATTTCTCAAGTGCAAAGTTCTATGGCTATGGTTCGCTAACACAAGAGCTCAACAGTGGCATAGCAGAATCGCTGATGACATCAGAAAAAGTAAAATGTTACGATGCAGTGCCAAGTGATAGGGTGCCCAGCTTATTTGCTGACAACGATGCGTTTATTTTGCAATCAAAGGAAGAGAGCTTAGGCCTAGCGCCTTTAGAGGCGATGGCGAGTGGCTGTGTTGTGTTTCTGAGTAAAATTCCAGCATTTGAAGAATTTATTGAGGATGGTAAAAACGGGTTTTTAATAAGCTCTAAAGAAGAGTTTATTGGTAAAGTCGAAGATTTCTGTAGCTGGCCTTTCGAGCGGCAGCAGGAATTGCAACAGGCTGCTAGAAACACCGTACAGCAAAGCTATTCGTCGTTAATAGCAGAGCGCGACTTAATTGACGTTTTTGTAGATAAAAGTCGATGTTAGCAAGGTTGTCAGGGCGTATATACGTTTGTGCTGGCGAAGGAGGGCATTTAGAGCAGGCCCAACGTTTCGTAGCATCTGCGGCTGAACATTCTCAGGCTAGTCGGTTTGTTATTTACACAGACGCCTCTCACCAAAAATTAAGTTCAGGAATACCTGCAAAGTACTTACTTCCGGTATCTAAATACTCTAAGCAAACAAATAAACTGTCGAGAATATGGTCATACTTTTTATTCTGCATAGAGCTAATAAGGTTTGTATGTATGTTTATTGTCATTCGTCCTGACGGCCTTGTGCTTTTTGGCCCGCTAGTCTGCATTCCCATTGCAGTGGCTGGTAAACTGATGCGAGTACCTGTTGTGTATATAGAAACGTGGTCTCGGTTTACTGCGCCCACCAGAACAGGTCGGATTATAGCGAAGCTTGGCATTAAGTGCTTTTATCAGAATAAGAGTTTAGCTTCATTTTATGACAAATTTGGCGGCAAGTATGCGGGTAGACTATGATTAAAGTGCTTGTTTCTTTAGGCACCACACGCTTTGACGGTTTAATAAGCTTTTTTGATGTGGCATCAGACAACATCGAGCTGCTTTTTCAATGTCCTAAAAATGGCATGCAGCCTAAACACTGGCCCGCAATCGATTTTATTGATGATTTTAAGAGCAAGGTTAACGACTACGATTTGGTCATAACGCACTGTGGAGCCGGAAATGTATATAGCTTGTTAGAGCGTAAAATCAAATTATGCGTTGTGCCAAACTTAGAGCGCAGCGACAAGCACCAGTTAGAATTAGCTGAATATTTAACACAAAATGGCTTGGCTTATGTGCTTAGCTTATCTAGTGTAGCTAAATCATCAACAGAAGGAATTATTCATGAGGCCTTAGCGTTTGAGCCAAATGAATATTGTCCTGATAAATTTTTTAAAACAAAAGAAATTCTAGATTTTTTCGGGTAGGAATATATTACGATGAAAGTGCTTGTGACAGGCAGCTCAGGCTGGATTGGAAATAGCTTGTGTGAAGTTTTGCGCGCGCGCGGGCACGGTGTTGTGGGGTCTTCGCGTAGTAATGTGCCCCAGCCCGATGTTTTAAATATTGATCTGTTATCCAGTCAATGGAATTTCACATTAGATAGCATTAATACAGTCATTCACTGTGCAGGAATTTCGTTCTCAGATGCGGTAACTAATGAACATGCCAAAGCTCAATTTTGGAAAGTAAACGTGGAAGCGGCGAAAAAATTGGCTAGAAAAGCAAAAGATAGCGGTGTAAAGCGCTTTGTATTTCTAAGCTCAGCAAAGGCAATGGGAGAGCGGACCGAGCCTAACGCGCCGTTTAGCATCCTCAGTGATTGTGCCCCAGAAGATTTGTATGGAGAGTCAAAGCTAGCGGCAGAGCGCGCAATCCAGCAAGAGCTTTTAGGCTCCAATACTGAGCTAGTTTGTATTCGTCCTCCATTAGTTTATGGCGCTGGTGTTAAAGCGAACTTTCGAGCACTAATGAATATTGCCCAGCGTAACTTGCCGCTTCCGCTTGGGTCGGTAAAGAATAAGCGTAGTTTTATAGCTTTAGATAATTTAAACGACTTCATAGCTACGTGTGTAGAATATCCAGACACACTAAATGAAACATTCCTGATAAGCGATGGCATTGACGTATCCACGAAAGAGCTTCTAGTGGCACTGACACGCGCCTATGGCAAAAATCCAAGGCTTTTACCCGCTCCTGTGTCGATAATGCGCACCTGCGCCGAAATTCTAGGTAAAAAAACAATTGCACAAAGGCTGTTTGGAAATCTGCAGCTTGATGTAAAACACTCAATAAACACTTTAGCTTGGCAACCGCCAGTTTCGTTTGAGGATGCCATTAATGCGGCGGTAGCGTATGATGCCCCTAAATAAAACAATAACGCTTATTCAAGGATTAAAATGATACGTATACTGGATATCGCGGTCGCGTTTTTGGGCTTATTAATTTTGCTTCCGGTCATGCTTATTTTGTATGTAATTGGCCTTTTTGATACGGGTTCACCTATCTTTTCACAAGCGCGCGTTGGTTTACACAAAAAGGAATTCACGTTATATAAGTTTCGAACCATGAATGTTAATACGGCATCTATGGCGAGCCATTTAGCGGATGCAAACGCAATTACAAAATTTGGCCGCTTTTTGCGTAAAACCAAACTCGATGAGCTCCCCCAACTATACAATGTGATAAAAGGTGAAATGAGTTTAGTTGGTCCCCGGCCTGGTTTATTTAATCAAACAGAGTTAACGCAAGCGCGTGATGAGCACTTGGTTTATAAGGTTAGGCCAGGTATTACTGGCCTCGCACAAATTAATCAAATCGATATGTCTACGCCGAATAAGTTAGCTGAAGTTGATGGCGAAATGATACGAATGATGAGCATAAGGAATTACTTCAAGTATATTTTTCTCACGGCTGTGGGAAAGGGCAGTGGAGATCGTGTTCGCCCCTTGAAATAGACGCCGCTGAAAATTATAAATTAAACATGAATAAGAATATGAGAAAATAATGTGGCTTATCAATTAAGAACAGGTTACAAATGAAAATTTTAGTCACCGGTGGCGCTGGATTTATTGGCTCGGCAGTATTGCGGTACATAATTGAAAATACTAAAGACAGTGTAATTAATGTAGATAAGCTTACCTATGCAGGCAATTTAGAGTCGCTTGATAGTATTTCGAGCAGTCAGCGCTATGCTTTTGAACAGGTTGATATTTGTAATCGAGTAGCGCTTGACAAAATTTTTGCAATTTATCAACCCGATATTGTCATGCATTTAGCCGCTGAAAGCCATGTTGATCGCTCCATTACTGGATCAGCTGAGTTTATTCAAACAAACATCGTGGGTACCTACACTTTATTAGAAGCAGCGCGCGAGTACTGGAATTATTTAGACGAAAAAGCAAAAAAAGCCTTCAGGTTTCATCACATTTCAACAGATGAAGTATACGGTGACCTGCCTCACCCAGATGAACACAATGGTGTATTACCATTGTTTACTGAACAAACTTCCTACGCACCAAGCAGTCCTTATTCTGCTAGTAAAGCATCGAGCGACCACCTAGTTCGTGCTTGGTTACGCACTTACGGACTACCAACAATAATTACTAATTGCTCAAACAATTATGGGCCTTTTCATTTTCCTGAAAAATTAATTCCTTTAGTTATTTTAAATGCACTTGAAGGTAAAAAGCTGCCAATTTATGGCAAGGGCGACCAAATTCGTGATTGGTTGTATGTAGAAGATCACGCACGAGCGTTGTATAAAGTAGTCACTCAGGGGGCGGTAGGAGAAACCTATAACATAGGCGGGCATAACGAAAAAAAGAATGTTGAAGTAGTGCGAGCTATTTGCGAAACATTAGATGAGTTAGTCCCTAAAAGCACAAAGTACGCAGAGCAAATTACGCATGTTACTGACCGCCCCGGCCATGATCGTCGTTATGCTATTGATTCAACAAAAATGAGTAGCGAGCTGAACTGGTCACCCATAGAAACATTTGAAACAGGGCTGCGTAAAACAGTTCAATGGTATTTAGATAACCAAAAATGGTGTGAAAACGTGCAAGACGGTTCTTATCAACGTGAACGCTTGGGCGAAATAAAAGAGTTATAAATGAATAAGCAGTTATCACGGCAAGGTTTTACTTTTTTAATAGAGAATGCACCACTTGTTTCAATCGATATCTGCATTGTTTACGCTGGTAAAATTCTACTAGGCAAGAGAGCTAACGCGCCTGCAAGGAATTACTATTTTACGCCGGGTGGAAGGATTTACAAAAATGAAGCGTGGCAAAATGCAATTGAGCGGATTACTGCTGTAGAACTAGGATTAGATTTGAAAGCTAATCAATTCAAGTTGATGGGAGTGTGGGATCACTTCTACGAAGACAGTGTGTTTAACGAGAAAAAGTCCACACATTATGTGAACCTACCCCATTTTGTAGAGCTTAATGAAGAGCCGCACTTTATGGCTGATGAGCAACATGAGTCTTTATCATGGTTTAACCTGCATGATTGTGAACACAACAGTTTGATTCATCCATATACACAAAATTATATCTACTGGATAATAAAACAGCGAAGTCCTTGCAGTATCGCATTGTCTCAATTGCGCAGTTAAATGAAGATAATTTGTAAGCCTCTTGAGGTTTTAATAAAAGATTACTTAGCACGACAGTAAGTTTAGAGCTTGAATTTTAATGACTAAAGAGTAAGTAAATAAAATATTTATTTTGCAGCAAGAGTGGAGAGGGAATAATGAAAAAAGTAGCATTAATTACCGGTGTAACTGGTCAAGATGGTTCATATTTAGCAGAATTGTTGTTAGAAAAAGGATATGAAGTCCATGGCATAAAGCGTCGTGCCTCTTCTCTCAATACCGATAGAATTGATCATATTTATCAAGATGTTCATGAAAGTAATAAGAATTTTTTTTTACACTATGGCGATTTAACTGATTCTTCTAATTTAACGCGAATTATTAATCACGTACAGCCTGATGAAGTGTATAACTTGGGCGCTCAATCTCATGTCGCGGTTTCATTTGAATGCCCTGAATATACTGCTGACGTAGATGCCATGGGCACATTGCGATTGTTAGAAGCTATTCGATTTTTAGGCTTAGAAAAGAAAACTAAATTTTACCAAGCGTCAACGTCAGAGCTATATGGTGAAGTACAAGAAATCCCGCAAAAAGAAACCACACCATTTCATCCTCGCTCGCCCTATGCAGTAGCCAAAATGTATGCGTACTGGATAGTGGTTAACTATCGTGAATCATACGGAATGTATGCATGTAATGGCATTTTGTTTAACCATGAATCGCCTCGTCGTGGTGAAACCTTCGTAACACGTAAAATAACGCGTGCCATTGCAAATATTGCTCAAGGCTTAGACAAGTGCTTGTATCTTGGTAATATGGATGCGTTGCGCGATTGGGGTCATGCAAAAGATTACGTACGAATGCAGTGGATGATGTTGCAACAAGATACGGCAGACGACTTTGTAATCGCGACAGGTAAGCAAATTTCTGTTCGTGATTTCGTAGTATTGTCAGCAAAAGAAGTCGGTATTGAACTTGCGTTCTCAGGACAAGGAATTGCAGAAATAGCCACCGTAAAATCAATTACTGGCGAAAATGCACCTGCATTAAAAGTGGGCGACGTAATTGTTAAAGTTGACTCACGGTACTTTCGCCCTGCAGAAGTTGAAACATTGTTAGGTGATCCATCTAAAGCGAAAGAGAAGCTAGGTTGGATTCCTCAAATTACGGTTGAAGAAATGTGTGCTGAAATGGTTGAGAACGACCTTAACAAAGCCAAGCAGTACGCGATTTTAAAAAAGCACGGATATAAAGTAGCCATAGCCTTGGAGAGTTAATCAAGAGATTCAAGTGAAAGGTAGCCAGTTCTACGAAAGGTATTTATGAATAATAAGCAAAGAGTATTTGTATCTGGACACAATGGTATGGTGGGCTCATCTATTGTTCGTGAACTGAGCAATGATAGCAATATTGAAGTGATCACTCGTTCACGAAAAGCGCTTGATTTGTTAAATCAACAAGCGGTACTGACTTTTTTTAAAAGTGAGAAAATAGATCTGGTCTATTTAGCGGCCGCTAAAGTGGGTGGGATATTAGCTAATAACACATATCCAGCAGACTTCATTTATGAAAATTTAATGATCCAGTGCAATGTTATCAACAGTGCCCACATCACTAATATACAGCAACTACTTTTTCTAGGATCTTCGTGTATATATCCAAAGTTAGCAGCGCAACCAATGGCAGAGTCAGCGCTGCTAACTGGTAGATTAGAGGCAACTAATGAACCATATGCAATTGCCAAAATAGCAGGTATAAAGCTATGCGAAAGTTATAATCGGCAACATGGTCGTGATTATCGAAGTATAATGCCGACAAATCTTTACGGGGCCTTCGATAACTTTCACCCTGAGAATAGCCACGTTATTCCTGCACTTTTGCGCCGCTTCCATGAAGCGAAACAAAATGATGCTCGAGAGGTCGTTGCATGGGGCAGTGGTAAACCAAAGCGTGAGTTTCTGCATGTTGATGATATGGCTGCCGCTTCTGTTTATGTCATGGGATTAGACAAAGAAATTTACGATACCCACACCTCTTCGATGCTGAGTCATATCAATGTTGGCACGGGTACCGACTGTACTATTAAAGAATTAGTCGAAACAGTTGCAAAAGTAGTGGGGTTTAATGGCGAAATCAAATTTGATGCTACTAAGCCCGACGGAGCGCCACGCAAGTTAATGGATGTCAGTTGCCTTAATTCACTGGGCTGGAAGTCTTCTATTTCTCTTGAAAAAGGTCTTGAACGAACCTACAGCTGGTTTTTAGCTAATCAGGATAAGTTTAGAAGGTAGTAGATGAAAATATCAGGTACTAATTGTGAAAGCTCAGGCGCTATTCGTCACATTAAATATAATGTTAACGGTTCACTTATTAACCTTGATAAGCTTACGAGCGAAAGTGTTTAGAAAAGGAATCTTGATGCCAAAACATACAATATGGTTCTTATCGATTAAAGCTTACGGGAGCACGACAACATGAAAGGAATAGTTCTAGCTGGCGGCTCGGGCACCCGCCTCTACCCTATAACGCAGGCAGTATCTAAACAGCTATTGCCAATTTATGATAAGCCTATGATTTTTTACCCTATCTCGGTGTTAATGCTCGCCGGGATCAGAGATATTCTTATTATATCGACACCCGATGACATTGGCGGATATAAAAGACTATTGGATGATGGTTCAAAGTACGGTATTAATATTTCTTACGAAACGCAGCCGTCGCCTGATGGTTTAGCGCAAGCTTTTATAATTGGGGAAAAATTCATTGGTGATGATAACGTCTGTTTAGTATTGGGCGATAACGTTTTTTATGGGCAAGGGTTTTCTCCCAAATTACTTAGTGCTGTTTCAAGGACAAAAGGCGCCACAGTTTTTGGATACCAAGTTAAAGATCCTGAACGATTTGGTGTCGTCGAATTTGACGCTCAGGGCAGAGCACTTTCCATCGAAGAAAAACCAACCAAGCCAAAATCTAATTATGCAGTGACTGGATTATATTTTTACGACAACAAAGTTATTGAAATTGCAAAATCGATAAAGCCATCTCATCGTGGTGAGTTAGAAATAACCGATATAAATAATGCTTATTTGGAAAAAGGTGAATTGAACGTCGAAATATTAGGCAGAGGTTTTGCTTGGTTGGACACTGGCACTCACGAGAGCTTGTTAGAGGCTAGCCACTTTGTTCAGACCATAGAGCATAGACAAGGATTGAAAATTGCGTGCTTGGAGGAAATTTCTTACTTTCATGGATGGTTGTCGCGAAAAGAGCTGAAAGAAATAGCAGAGAATCTAAAAAATCACGATTACAAAAAATATCTATTAAATTTGATAAAAATGCGAGATGCATAGTATGAGCAGTTGGAATATAGTTGAAATTAGTTCATTCCCTGATGAGCGAGGAAACATACATATTGCGGAATACGATAAAGATTTTGACTTCAATGTAAAAAGAATTTATTACTTAACTGGTATGTCAGAAAAAACGTCAAGAGGTGGGCATGCACACGTTGAGTTAAATCAATTTATGTTATGTCTTGCCGGTAGCTTTGATATTGAGCTAAATGATGGCATTTTAAAGCAAAAATTCCGAATGAAAAATGACTCAAAGGCATTATGCGTTGGAAGCCTCGTTTGGAGAGATATGACAAATTTTACAGCAGATGCGGTAATGCTTGTATTAAATGACAGGGTATATTCAGAAGATAGAGTCGTTCGTTGTTACAGTACTTTTGAAAAGTTGGTTTATGAAAAAAATGTATGAAAAACAATTACAACAATTTTTAGATTGTTATGGCCAAAGCATGCCAGACAGGACCCTTGAGCAGAAAGAAATGGCTTTTGAGCGTCTTTATACTGGCGGTAGCCACAATACGATAGATGAAATAGTTTCATGGTTTAGTGAGCAACAAAATAAAAGTACTATGTCCTATGAAGTTATACCTTTACTAGAATGCAACGGGTGGGAATTTGATAAAAGCGGTTCTTTGGCTCACGCATCAGGTGAATTTTTTAGGGTTGAAGGTATTCGAGTCTTTAATACACAGCAGAGAGAAGTTAAAGGCGGTTGGGATCAGCCTATATTAACTCAAGTTGGTTACGATGGTGGTATTTTAGGTTTAATTAGAAAGCGGATTGACGCGGTACCTCATTACTTAGTTGAGGCTAAATCGGAGCCTGGAAACTATGGAATAACCCAGATTAGCACATCGTTGCAAGCAACATTTAGTAACATTAAACAAGCACACAAAGGAGATAAAACCGCTTTTTCAGACCTATTTATGGAACCAGAAAATAATGGCGGTACAGTCGTTTTCAAGCGCTGGATGTCTGAAGACGGGGGCCGGTTATTGAATAAGCGGAACTTATCGATGGTTGTCGAAGTGGATTCTTTCGATATTGAAACTCCGGCCAGATATCATTGGGTTACGTTGAATCAGTTAATTGAAATAAATCGCACTAAAGATTCTATTATCGCCCCTCACATTCGCGGGATTTTATCAGCTTTATGATTGCAATTATTGGTTACGGTAATCACGTTAAAAATACAATTGTGCCTGCGCTAGTAAGAGCGAATATAAACATTAGGTACATTCTTGTCCGAGACATGAATTTGTCATCAAAGCTTGGGACAATTAATTTTACGAACTCGATTGACCATATTCTTAATGATACTGAAGTTACGCACGTCTATATTGCAACACCATTATCAACCCACTACCACTTTTGTAAATTAGCTCTATTGGCAAAAAAAAATGTGTTATGCGAAAAACCAATAGCTGCTTTATTACACCAAACAGAAGAGTTATTTGCTATTGCTCAGGCGTCCAATGTTTTATTAGACGAAATGCTGATGTTTTCCTTTCACAAGCAATTTAAAACCTTGCAAAAGGTAATGACAAGGTCAAAGTTGGGAAAACTATTAAGATTGACTACTTGCTTTCAGGTGCCTCATTTGCAAAGAGAAAATATTCGATATGATAAAAATAAAGGCGGTGGTGCGCTGTTTGATATTGGGTTCTATCCCATTGCTGCTAGCCTACTATTACTGAAGAATTGTAAATTCAGTTCTGGAAAGGTTTTCAGTCAAAAGTCATATGATGTAGATTTGACCGGTGCAGCCCTTTTTTATAGTAACGAAGGTGCATGTGGCATAGCATCATGGGGATTAGGTGCAATTTACAAAAACTACATTAAATTAGAATATAGTGATGCAGAAATTATTGTAAACAGGGCTTTTTCTAAACCTTTTAACTTAGAGACTGAAATCGAAATTAATCACTTAGATGGTTCGGCGGAACGAATACTCATAAAACCAAACGATCATTTCGCTCAGCAGTTTTCATTTTTTCTATCAAAAAGCGAATATAGTAGTGAGAGACAGACTACCGTTATTAATCGAATTTCAGTAATGGCTCAGCTGATAACAACGTTAAATTGTGTTGAACTTGAATAAGGTAAATGTAGTAACCCTAACCTACAACCATGAAAAATATATTGCCAAATGTATTAATAGTATTGTGGAACAAGACACTGATGCAGAAGTGGAAATTTTAGTTGGGAACGACTGCTCAACAGACTGCACTAAAGATATTCTTGAGAAAATAGAAATAGCGCCTGATAACTTTTCTATGAAGGTATTTAATCATTCACAAAATCTGGGTGTTGCACAAAATTTTTGTAAGCTAATGGAGGAAGTGACGGGTGAGTATATTGTATTTCTTGATGGTGACGACTTTATGCTACCTGGAAAGCTATCTACTCAGCTAGATATTTTAAAAAAGAATCCTGAGGTAAATCTAGTGCACCACAATGTGTGTGAAGTAAATGAAGATGGCGTGGTTACAAAGCAAAGGAGAATAAAGAAGGGAGTTGCCGGTTCGATAAATGATATATTTAAAGCCTGTCAATCTGGAATTCAAAGCTGTTCAATCGTAGTAAGAAACCCATATATTAAGGACTGGTCAGTTATAGTCCCAAAAGACTCAAAAATTGTAGACTTACCGTTTTTACTTCATAGCCTTGGCAAGGGCAAGGTTTTTTATCTGAACGATGTTTTGTCTGCATATAGAGTCATTGACTCATCAATTACAAGGACCACCAGTGTTCTTACGTTTGAAAAGAACACAAGATTTCATGTTCGCCAGACTATCGATTTTGGGTATGCAAAAAGAAGTTTTATTAATACTTCTTTAGCTGCAAGTTACATTCGCTCTGCTTCTGCTGAGATAGTAAATAAAAAACTGAAATTGGCAAGTATTTACGTTTGGAGAGCGTTGCGTTTATTACCCTATCCAAGTAACGAGCTGCTAAGAACACTTTTGAATTTAATAAAAGTTGTAATTAAGAGCGCAAAATCATGACGCTTATCAGTAAGTAATGAATATTAAGAAAGTATTGTTTCTACAGGAATATGAAATCCTTGTTATGAATGAAAGTTATGCTCGTTAAAAATATTTCCTACTCAGTCTTATTTAAAATATTAAGAATGACATTGTCATTGATGATGGTACCACTGCTTTTGGAAATATTAGGCGTTACCAACTATGGCTTATGGGCTGCGCTTACATCGCTAATAGTGTGGGTAACTTTATTTGATTTTGGAATGGGTAATGCTCTGAAAAACTCGGTTTCAAAAGCGGTGGCAATCGGCAAACCTGAGTTAGCCCATGATGAGTTTTACCAAGTGATAAAACTAAGCGTTTTTAGTTCGTTTGTTATTGTTTTGATATTTTTGTTTACACTTTTCTCGGTCAACTTTTTCAGAGAAAATTTGATTGTGTCAATGTCACTTTTTTTACCCATAATTATTTTATTTCCACTGCGTGTCGCTAGCTTTGTGCTGCAAGGAGCTAGACAAATCGCTATGGATTCTGGCTTGATGTTTTTGAATACTTTAATATTCTTTGCCATGATCACAGGGGTATACTTACTTGATGTTTCGATAGGGCTTATCCTACTTGCGGTTTCGTTCGTTATTAGTTACTCAATATCAATTTTGTTAGTCGCGTCAAAAGCGATGAAAATTCTAAATATCAGGATCTATGATTTTAATAAAATATTAAAGGTTGAATTCGATTTCATCCGCATTAAACTAGGCTTAAAGTTTTTCGGCTTACAAGTTTCATCACTGGTTCTTTATTCACTAGGCACAATTATTGTTTATTCTTATTTGTCTAGTGAGCACGCAGCACAATTTGACATAGTGAATAAAATATTTGTTTTTGGCTTAAGTTTTTTTAGTATAGTTATTGGTGCATTTTGGCCAGAAATAACAACTCACAGGGCTGCAAGTGATTTTAGATCTATTCGTAGCCTTTATTTCAAGATGATAGGTTTGTCATTAATATTTACAATTGCTGCATTTATTATTGCTTACTTTTCACCATACATAGTTCAAGTTTGGACAGGGTCAAAACTCGAAGTAACAAGACATCAGGCTATGTTTTTTGCACTGTTAGTTTCGACTCAAGCTATTGCCTACTCTGGTGCGGTTATTTTAAATGCATTTGAAAAAATAAATATTCAGTTGGTCCTGTCTTTAGTTACTACTGTGCTGATGCTCCCATTAACGATTTATACTATTCGGCTGGGATATGAAATTGAGGCGGTTCCTATCGTATCTGCAATGCTAACGTCAATTGCAATGGTTTATTGCAACGTACATGCTTACAAACTTATTAGAGAGAATTGAAATGAACTTCATCAAGAAACTCACTGAATATCTATTTTATAATCCAGCAAAGGTGGCAAAAAGCTTACCCAACGTAACGCTTGCTAGTGATACCGTTTTGTTAAAAGAATGTCGTTTTTCATTTGAAAGTGCGGCGAAGGATAATCAGATTTCTATTGGTGCTAACTCAATGATTGGCGCTTCATTTGTGTTTGAGTCGAGCAGAGGTCAGATATCTATAGGCAACAATACTTTTATAAATGGTGGCACCAAACTAATCTCACGTTCATCAATTGTGATTGGTGATTATGTGACCATTGCATGGGGTTGCATAATTTATGATCATAACTCACATGCTTTAAACTTTCTTGAAAGGCAAAAAGATATAAGGGATCAAATAAAGGACTACAGAGAAAATAGAAGTATTATTTCATCTAAAAACTGGGATCTTGTAAAGTCTAGGCCAATTGTTATACATAACAACGCTTGGATCGGTTTTGACAGCGTTATTCTAAGTGGCGTTACAATTGGCGAAGGAGCCATTGTAGGCGCTAGAAGCGTTGTGAGAGAAGATGTAGAGCCATGGACGGTAGTCGCTGGTAATCCTGCGGTTATTGTAAAGAGATTAAAATGAATAAAAATAAAAAAAGCGTTTTGGTGACCGGTTCAAAAGGGTTTATTGGATCAAATGCAGCTAAACATTTCAGAAATCTTGGATTTGAGATATTTGGAATTGGGCATGGTGATTTGGCCAACGTCGAGTTAGTTAAGTTCGGTTTAGATCATTGGAAAAACGCCAACGTTACAATAGAGGCAATGCGCGATTATGGCATTAGCTTCGACATAATAATACACTGTGGTGGTAGTGGATCTGTTGGTTTTTCGGTAGAAAATCCATATGGAGATTTCAAAAAAACAGTTGATGGTACGCTTGAAGTTCTTGAATTTATAAGACTATACTCTCCTGAATCTAAGCTAATTTATCCATCAAGTCCAGCGGTTCAGGGAGAGCACTGTGACTCACCTATACTAGAAAGTTATGTAGGTAAACCTTGTTCGCCTTATGGATACCATAAAAAAATTGCAGAAGAGCTTTGTCGAAGTTACTCTGAAAAATACGGATTGAAAGTGAGTATTGTTCGGTTATTTTCCGTTTATGGCGTTGGCTTGAGAAAGCAATTGCTTTGGGATGCGGTAGGTAAGTTGTCTAAAGAGAATTCTGAAGCTGACTTTTGGGGCACTGGTCAGGAAACTAGAGATTTCATTCACATAGATGATGTAATGTATATTTTTGAACAATTAGCCAAGCAAAATTTGGACTTTGTATTGGTAAATGGAGGCACCGGGATTAAGACAAGTATTCGTCAAACTGTAGAAAAAATTAGAGAGTACTTGAAAAAAGAAGTTAATATTGTCTTCAATAACGAGATTGTCCCTTCAAACCCAATGTATTACTGTGCGTCTATGGGTCATATATCTAGCTTGATAGATTGTAATTTTAAACCATTAGAGCCAGGTTTACTTGAATATGTGACGTGGGCAAGTAATGAGCAATAAACCCAGAGTTGCTTTTTTCCCGTCTGCATCGCTTGCATGGATGGGCGGAGTGAATTATTACAAGAATTTATTTTTTGCACTTAAAAAACACGCCAAGAACGAATTGCAAGTTATTATTTTTTTGCCGAAAGTCCATGATGTAGAGGTAATTAATCATTATTCACAGTACGTTGATGAATTACATATTATTGATTTTTTAGACACAAATAATCTATTTAGACTGCTATCAAAAGTTGAAAATATTTTGTTTGGATCTCATTTAGTTTTAGAATATTTACTTAAGGCTTATAAAATTGATTTGGTTTCCCATTCAAATTTTGTGGGTACGCGACACCTAAAAGTTATTAGTTGGATCCCTGATTTCCAACATTTGCACTTACCCGATATGTTCACAAGCACTGAAATAAGCAACAGAAATAAGACATTCAGAAATATTGCAAAAAAAGCAGATGCGGTAATTGTAAGTTCAAATGATGCTTTAAAAGACTATCATAATTTTGTGCCAAGCTTTTCATCAAAAGGTAGGGTACTACAATTTGTATCACAGCCATTCGAAGATTATTTCGTTTTGAGTGAACCCGATAAGGTTTTAATCCTTAGCAAATATGAGCTGCCTAACAGTTATTTCTTTTTGCCGAATCAGTTTTGGAAGCACAAGAATCACCTAACTGCATTTAAGAGCGTAAAGCTTCTCAAAGACAAAGGTATTGATATATGTCTAGTATGCTCGGGAAGTTTACACGACTATAGGTCACCAGAATTTACTGAATTGATAAAGGAATACGTGGGTAAAAACAAACTTGACACTAATATCAAGCTACTGGGTGTTATTCCATACCACGATGTATATCGATTAATTAAGTTTGCTAAAGCGGTTATTAACCCTTCATTATTTGAAGGTTGGAGCTCAAGTGTTGAAGAATGTAAATCAGTTGGTAAGTCATTAATCTTGTCTAATATTGAGGTTCACAAGGAGCAGTCTGTTGACGCCAGTTTTTTCGAAAAAACAAACCCTGATTCGTTAGCTGCAACAATACAATCGTTCGAAAATTACGATTCTGTTGAGATACCTGAAGATGTTGAATCAAGAACGAAAGATTATGCATGTAACTATATTGAAATAATTAAGTCGGTGTTAAATAGCTAAAACAATGTCAGTTGATTAGTTGGCTTGTACCAGCAGATATGTTTATAGGCGCTAGTAGCAGACTTTCGTGGAAATTCATGACCTGGTCCTGAATTTTTTTAGTACCTTTTTGAAGACATAAGTCCCTATAATCGATCTTATAATCCTGTATCCATACCAAATATTCGATGTAATAAGATTTGTTTTGTCTCTGATAACCAATTTTGAATCTTTTAATGAAGCATAAATATCGCCACTTAATCCACCGTCTCGAAAAGCACCAAAAACAATATTGACGTTTTTCGTCGTATAGTTCTTTTTTAGCAGCCTGTATACGAGTTCAAAATCCGCACTCAACTTATAATTTAAATCAAATCCACCCTCTGATTTTAATACGCTTTTATTAAGGTAAAGGGACTGATGTGCAAAAGGCATCCTTACTAAGACATTAGCAAAAAAGAAATGTTTAATTGGAGTGAAGCGCGCGTAGTATTCCTCCTGCTCGTTAACAAGGTCTACAGAACTAAAATATAGATCGGCCGGCAAGGTTGATAGCTCATTCGCATACGATTTAAGCGAGGTGTTATACATATAGTCATCAGAATTCAAAAAACCGATATATCTACCAGTTGAGCACTGTAAACCCTTATTCATTGCATCATAAATGCCAGTGTCCTTTTCAGACACCCAGTAGTCAATAGCATGATCATATTTACGAATAATATTTAAAGTATTGTCTGTTGAACCGCCATCAATAATTATATATTCAACGTTATCGTAGGTTTGATTAATTACACTGAGTATAGCTTTTTCTAAAAACCGTTCACCGTTGAAAACGACTGTAATGACCGTTATGAGGGGGCTAACAGGCGCCGAAGAATCTGACTGAGAGCGTGTGTCACCACCCACTTTGAAATAACCTTTTGTGCGTAAGCCACCTTCACCAATACGTCCGCTTACTTTTTTCAAAAACAAAACGGTTTCGAATTTATCATCAGGGTTATTAGACCGACGTACCGTATCAGAAAATTCTTTTATGCAAGGCTTTATTACTTGACGGGCTGTACTAAAAGTAGAATCTAGTTCAAATATATTATGCATTTATTATTTTTCTTCCAGTTTATCAAACAATCATAGCACCCTTATATTGCGATGCAATATACCAAATATCCCTTGTACCCTCACTATATTTAAGGCATCTCAAAGCTTTGCTTGTTTTCTTTAGTGGAGTAAGCATGTAGCTATTTTCCCTGACGATGACTTGTGGCATATATCGCTAGCGTGAGAGGGATTGCCGCAAGCCCTGAATAAACTACGTGTCCAGCAAAACAGGATATGACTAATATAAGAAGCCAAATAGTAAATGATGCAAGATGAATGAAGTTATTTCTGATACAAATTAGCCGATATACCAGATAGAAGTAGAGAAGAAATGATATAAGCCCTGTTAGCCCAAATAAGAAGAACATATCTAATATATCTATTTCAATCTTTGGTTTGACAAAGCCGACATAGGCGCCTTGGCCCCAACCAAAGAACCATCCAAACAGTCCAAAGTTGTCGAGCGTAAATTGTAAGTTGGTTAAGAAGAAGGCCTCTCGTGCAGAGAATATCAACGATATTATGCCTCGTTTGTGATACACAAATAAGAACCGCTCGATAATGCCTGACACTTTAATGAGTTCACCTAAGGCATCTGCGAATAAGATAATTGAAAAAATACAGATAAGTAGTGTCGCAAAAAATGTTTTCCGTGAGTTTAGAAATAGAAAGAGTCCTACAATTATTATTGTACCAAGCATTGCCGATTTGGTTGCCACTAATGCGCCACACAGCAGCACTAGAATTAAGGCTGTCATCTGAATTGGCCATGATTTATGCTTCACCCAGCTAAACATTACAAAATATGATAATGCAATGATGGTAATAGCTAGCTCGTTTCCAGAGAATATAAAGCCCTTTATCCCGAAGCCCTCGTCGACAGAGTAGGTTGCAAACCCGAAGCCTAAAACACCAAATGCAAGATTTACAGCGATAGATACGGTTAGTACTTTTAAAATAAAATTGATTTTATCGACTGTTGGTTGCGTTAAAACAATGTAAAGCATAAAGCTAAGAAAGAATAAAACGCGAATAGCTAAACTGATATCGATAAAGAATAGCGAAAATTCGCCCCGTATTAGAAATATCCTTAAAGAAGGAAGCGAGAGCAAAAATGTAAGTGCCAATAAACCCGTTGCAATCCTCAAATCGGTAATCGCTATGCGAATAATGACAAGGGTTAGGATACCTGCTTTAAAGACAAGAGATAGCGGCGCAGCGGCACCAGTTAACAGTAAGAAGCCATTGACTAGGTCAACGGCTATCGAGAAAGGACACAGCATCAATATTGTCCAATCGAGCAGTGCTTTTTGCCATTGCTGTTGATTTGATGAAGGCTGTTTGCTGATGTTGTCGGCTAAGACTTCATTTGGGGTTATAATATCCGCCACATTAGCGCCTAAGTGACTGTTGGGAGATCTTCGGTGGATAGAGTAGCGACTTTCCAAAAGCAATGATTAAAGCAAGCAAGCCGCCTAAAATAGTGCCAATGATAACCAGAAGGCCACGTCTGGGATAAGAGCGTTTTTCGGGTATCATGGGCGGGTCAATAACCTCAAAAAGAAAGTTACCGTCGGCATTTATTAAAAGTGTTTCGTAAATTGTTTGTTCTATAAGATCGGATAACACCACGCGAAAACTTTCAATCTGAACAGTCGCTAACTCAGTCTCATAAAAGTGTAACTTTCTTTCTAAGGCATTGAGTTCTCTATCTTTCATTTTTTGGTTTAAATCGATGACTAGGGAATTGACAATTTGCGCTGCCACTATCGGAGACTGGTGGATAAATTTAAGGGTTAGAACTCTTGCAGCCCTGTTGTCTTCTATGAATAAATGATTAAGCATTAGCATTTTCGAAGCCACTTGAAGCGTTGGGGGTTCTTCTATTATCCAAGACTCAGTTACCGGATCATATATTTCATCATTCCAAACCAGAGAACCATCGCTGCTATTCCAGCTATCTACGCCATAGAGTAGCGGCACTAAATTATGTTTATCAATAAAGTTAGCTATAAAGCCTGGTGAACGCAAAACCTGCACTGCCACTAGATGTTGCTCGTACTCGCTCGTTGCTTTGCCAAATCCGGCCAAACGCAAAGCAATATTTGCTTCTATCGAATTATCAGTAGCAGCAAGACTAGACTCTGAAGGAATCGCCTTGAGTTCTACCGTGTAGAGTTCGACTTGCGTTAAAGCAAGCCAGACAGATACAACTATAGACAGACAAATAGTAATTAAGAAGATGTATTTTTGTGTCCACAGTATTTTAACGACATCCAAAATATCTAGACTCGCGTAATACGGGGCTTTTTTTTCGCTGGCTGTAGTGCTTTTTTTAATGTTATTCAAAGGAATACCTATCTAAGACTTCAGCCACTGCATCTCACCTAAAATACATGTTAAGTAATGCTTTACTTTACGCGGAACTCTGCCTGCTTTGTAGGTTGATAAAATGTCTAATAAGGTTATTTTCTCGTTCTTTTGGATAGCCATCATCACACTAATATTGCGACACTGCATTGGACTCATGAGCTTTCCATGTTTATCCATAAACTGTTGGAATCCCATCCAATATTTTTGGCTATTGGAAATTCTATCCTCAGTTTTGAATGCATAAATACGCATGAGCGGAATGCCAAGGCGATAAGCAGGTCCAAAGCGGTGAATCAGTCGCGTAAAACAATCGTAGTCTTGTAATGAAACAAAATTCTCGTCAAATCCACCGATGGCAAGAATACGATGCCGCTCAATAAAAATTTGATTGGAGACCTTATTGTATGAAAGCTGCTGCTCTAAACTAACAATTTCATCTTTGCAGAGCACTTTTCGGTCTTTTTTGTCATCAAACCAAAGGTAACCCGCACATATAAATGAATAACGTTCGTCGTATGCTGCAAATAGAGCACAAAGGCGTTCGCCTACGAACTCGTCGTCGTCGTCAATGCCAGTAATAAATTTGCCATGAGATGCTTTAATGGCGATATTACGACTAGCGCATGCCCCCATTAATTTGGTGTTATGAAGCACCTTAATGCGCGGGTCTTGCTTTTGCCATTTCTCTAACGTTTCACGTGTATTGTCGGTAGAACAGTCGTTAACAATGATTAATTCGAGATTTTTCCAAGCTTGATTTAAAACTGAATAAATAGCTTTGTCTATTAACCGAGCACGATTTCGGGTAGGCATATATACAGATATAAGCGGTTTGTTTGACTTATGGTGGCCATTTTCAACCGTTAAGCTAGCGTCTTTTATCATTGAATTTTTAGTTTCTGCTATTGAATTTACTGCGAGATATCGACTGCAATCCTTCGATAGACTCCAACCTCCCTTAGTCTTTAACCAGGCATTTTACCTCTTTCAACTTTCAACTTTCAATCTAAATTTTCCTAAAAGCTGCGAAAGCCTTCTCCGAAGTGGAAAATTACAATCTTAATCACCTTGTAATCGGAATTCAAGAGTTTGAGCAACAGTGCAATGCATCTATGTAATCAACAAATACAGCAGGTTTTGTTTTAAGTGTCAACCGTCAGTTTGACTGTCCCTAGCTTAGGATTTATTGTATCTTTAATGATAATGGAGATTTGCCATAGCGACAAAACTATAGTGCTTCGCTGAGAAAACGCGTTTTATATCATGTCATACAACCAATGGAAACCTATGAAACCAACACCGTATTCGCTCATTCTCGCAGGCGCCGGTCATGCTCATTTAGTGGCAATGCGGCGCTGGATAGAAAATGGATATAATCCGCCACAGGGTACTATATTACTCAGCCCCAGCCCTAAAGCGTGGTATTCGGGGATGATGCCAGGGCTTATTGCAGGACGTTTTACGAGTGACGAATGTGCAATTGATTTGGCTCCTTTGTGTAAAGCCTGCGAAGTGGAGCTTGTCATTGGCGAAATTGCTGATCTTAACGCTGCTAAGCGCCGAATGAAGCTGACAAACGAGCAAGTTCTAGAATATGAATATTTGTCATTAAACGTAGGTTCGGTGCCGCCTCAGCCATTGCATAACGATGGCAGTATTAGCCTAGCCCCGGCAAAGCCCTTCGCTGGTTTTAACGAGCATTGGCAAGTATGGCGTAAGCGTAACGAATCTATGCAGCTGGTCGTATTGGGCGGTGGTGCGGCAGCGTTTGAGCTTGCTTTAGCCTTACAAAAGAGCTTGCCACAAGCACAGCTATCGTTAATTTGTAGCGGTGATTTGCTAAGCGGCTATTCGAGGGGCCTGCGACACAAAGCCATAAAAATTCTTGACGAGCGCGGTATTAAACGACATAAAAATACGCGAATTGATAGTATCGCCAACGGTTGGCTAATTAGCGGCACACGGCAAATACTGCAGGCCGAAGCGCTTGTAATAGCAACGGGCGCTGCCGCGCAGCCTTGGCTGGCTAGTTCTGGGTTGAAATGCGACAATTCAGGCTTCGTGGAAGTTAGCAATAGCTTACAAAGTCTAAGTCATCCTGAGGTCTTGGCCAGTGGTGATTGCGCCAACCAAACCGGCGCAGCACATTCTGGTGTGTACGCGGTCAGACAAGGATCGGCTTTAAGTCAAATTATACCGGCATTATTAGACAGCGACACCTTGCGCGAATACAAGCCGCAAGCACGCGCGCTGGCTTTGCTTGCTACCGCTGATGGCGGCGCACTTATGCACTATGGTCGGTTCAGCGCCGGTGGGCGATTACTTGGTATGTACAAGGACTATTTAGATAAGGGCTTCATGGGGCGACACACGATAGATTAAACTATAAACGCTGTTATTCTTCGTTTGTAGGCTCTACCGCCTTTTTTTGAAGCGTAAAGTAGCCGCCATAAACACGGGTAAATATAGTAATGCTGCCCGCAAGCGCAAAGCCATACGCTAACCATGAAAAATGCTGCGGCCAGATACAAAAGGCGACGAAGATTAAAATAGTTTCCGTGCCTTCGGTTAAGCCATGTAAATAATAAAAGCTCTTGTATTCAAACTGCGGCTTGCTTAGCTGATACTTTTCAGCCGGAATTGCAAAGGCTAAAAAACTTGAACCAGTGCCCATAAACACGGCTAATAAAACGGCTGCGGGCAAGGCATTTTGGGCGGGATCGGCCAGTGCAAAACCTACCGGCACGGCGGCATAAAAAAGAAAGTCTAAGCAAATGTCTAAAAAGCCGCCGGCGGCGCTGCTAGAACCTTGATGACGCGCAAGAGCCCCGTCTAATCCGTCTAAAATGCGATTAATTACAATGGCCGTTAAGGCTAAATACCAGTGCTGAAAGGCCAGTAAAGGCAGGGCTAACATGCCAATTGCAAAGCCCACCACGCTTAATTGATTAGGGGTCACCTTGGTCTTTGCTATTTGTTTAACAAGCGGCGTTAATAATACTTTTACAACTGGGGTGATAGAAGCATCTAACATTGTTTATCGGCTCCTGTTGTTGACAAATTAATCACCCGACCGCCTGCGGCATCGGCATCGCTTTGATCATGAGTGACTAATATAGCCGCCAAACCACGCTGGCGAATTTGCGCAAATACTAATTCTCGTGTTGCCTGCCTAAGCTGGCTATCGAGTTTACTAAAAGGCTCATCTAGCAAAATCACGCTTGGTTCGTTTAACAGCACTCGCAATAGTGCAACGCGAGCTTGCTGCCCGCCTGATAAAGTTTTAGGCGCGCGTGCCTCCATTCCTGATAAGCCAACACAGGCCAACGCGTCTAACACACGCTGCTTTTTACTACTTGATTTACCCTGCTGCATGCCAAATTCAATATTGCCTGAAACGCTTAGATGGTTAAACAACAGCGGATCTTGAAAAAGAAGCGCGGTGCGTCTTAAATGACTGGGAGTTTGCGTTATATCTTGAGCGCCTACTAGTAGTTTACCACTAGCACGAAAAGCGGGATCTAACATGCCCGATAGCCAGCTTAACAAGGTTGATTTACCGCTACCCGATGGCCCCATTACGGTCAGTATTTCGCCTGCGGCCACGCTTGCCTCTATGCTAAGTAAAAGCGTGTCGCCTTTATAAATCTGCAAGTTTTCAATGCGTAAGAGCTTGCTTGTGTTATCCATTATTTATTGCCTTGGCCGAAAAATAAGTTTAGGAATGAGCCATGCGAGTATAAAACCAACGACAGGCAGCAGTATTTGTATTATGACATAAACCGCGCTTAGGCGTCTGCTGGCGCCACTGGCAATAGCAACTGCTTCTGTGGTTAGTGTATTGATGCGTCCGCCGCCTAATAGCAAGGTTGGCAAATATTGACCGAAGCTCACAGCCAGCCCAAGCGCGCATGAAAACAGCATAGGCGGCAGTAACTGTGGCAGCTTTACGGCGTAAAAAACCTTAAAGGGTGAACAACCTAAAGAGGCTGCCACCTTGGCATAGCGCAAATCGAGCTTGCGATAGCTTATCGCTAAAGACAAAAACATATAGGGCATAACGAACAATAAATGCCCCAGTACCACGGCGCTAAATACTGCCTTAACACCCAGCAGCTCTTTTACCCATACAATGCCAAATAAGAAGGCAACGTTAGGCACTAGCAAGGGCAAATAAACCATCAGGCTGGCAGCAGAGCCTAATTGGGTTTGGTGCTGTTGCTCAGCCTCTAATGCAAACAGTGTAAAAAATAGCGCAATAGCCGTGGCGGTAATGCCCACTAAAACCGTGTTGGTAATAGTTTGGGGAAGCTGCTGCAAAGCGCTGTTCCAGTGTAGGCTGACTAATTGGTCAGGGTAGGCATTTGGAAAAGGCCAAAAGCCTGCAAAAGACCAAAGCACAAGCCCAAGCAGCGCTAAAACGATGAAGAAAAGCACTAGAAAGGTTGTAGTATGCGTCAGTATTTTCCAGCATAAATCGCCATACTGTCGGCGCCCATTTGTGAATGTGGAAAACCCAAATCGTTTTACACATTGCTCTAGCAGCCGCCACGTTAATAATACGCTTAACGTTAGCGCAATTTGTATCAGTGCGCCTGCCGAGGCCTTTATTCTCAGGCTTAGGTCTACATCGTTAAACCACTGCATAACGGCAACCGCAAGGGTCGGGGGCGAATTGGGTCCTAAAATTAACGGGATTTCTATACTGGCACTGGAATAGGCTAAAATGGCATAAATAGGCAGGCGCATGAAGGGATAAAGACTCGGTAAAACGGCCTTGCAAAAGGCTGTAAAAGGGTAATAACCAAGGCTAAGCGCCATCTTATATTGTCTATTTATAAGCTGCTTTATTTCGTTTTGCTGCATGGCGGCTAGCGCCATTAATAAAATGAATGGCAGCTCTTTTAAAGTAAGCCCTAAAATGATGCTCAATCCATAAGGGTCGTTGGGCAACAACACATCAGGCGGTAATTCGGCGCCGCTTAGCCATGGCGAAAACAGTCGCATAATTAAACCTGATGGGGCAATTAGAAACCCAATGGCAATAGCGGCGGCCGCATGTGGAATGACGAGTATAGGCCCTAAAATTCGCTGTATGTGGCCAAGTAGTCTAGAGTTGAAATAATTGCCGAGTATTAAGATACTCAAGATGACCGCAAAAAGTGTGCTTATAAAACTCGTAAAAAAACTCAAGCCAAGCATATTAGTCCAGCCTGGGGTATGAAAAAATGCTGCAAAGCCGCGTAGGTTAATCGTGTTTTCACCAAGCGCAGGCAGCCAACCAAAAGCGGGTAGTATAAGACCTAATAAGCCGGCAGCAACAGGCACTAGCAGCAGGCTTATTAGTATTCGCGGGCTCAAGCTCACCCAGCGCGTGAAAAACGACGGCTGAATAATCATTGCTTAGCCCCATATCGTTTTTCCCATTGTGTGGTAATTACCGCATTCCATGAAGGATGCGGCTCACTCAGCGAAGGGCTGCTGTTGTTGGCAGGCAAAGCGCTTGGGTGGCGCTTTGAAGGGTGAAACATTAACTGCTGCTCAGGCGATAGCATGCTTAAATCTAGCACTGTGCGGTCGCCCCAATTGCTTGGCTGCTGCTTTTTTGCCTGTGCTTCTGGGCTCATTAAAAAATTAGCGACTACTTTGGCAGCTGCTTTGTGCTGAGCGTTAAAGGGGATTGTCACAAAATGTACATTGCTTAAGCTTCCGTCTTTCATGGCGTAACTTTTAATGCTAAGGGGCAGCTCAAAGCGTTCAACTGCGCCGGGTATGTCGCCCCCAGAAAATGTAAAGCCTAGCGTCAGTTCGCTGTCGTCTACTAAGCGTCGTATGCTGGCGCCATTGCTAAGGAAGTATTGTCCTTTACGCCATAGATACGGGTGAAGTTGGTCCAGAAATTGCCATAGTGGCGCGAGCACAAGTGCTTGGCTTTGGGCCGTAGGCGGCTCGTATAGCTGTGCAAGAATAGCGGGTTCTTGCTGCTGGCTAAGTATAATTAAAGCGTATTTTAAAAAGCTTAAACCCAAAAAATCGGGCGGTTTAGCGTAGGTAAAACGCCCCGGGTTAAGCTTGCTCCACCTTAACAGTGCTGGCAGTGTTTTAGGTGGTGATGAAGTATGCGCGCTGTCATAGTAAAAGGTGAGGGCGGCTTTTCCCCAAGGCGCTTCCATGCCGTTTGTGGGCATACCAAAGTCCATTGTTACCGCAGGGTTTTGGTCGGGGTTGGTGAGTGCAAAATTGGGAAGAAGACCAAGCCATTGCGCTTCAAGCAAATTGTTTTGCGCCATGGTGGCAAAGTTAAGCCCGTTTATCCATAAAAGGTCAACTTGTCCTGCCGTAGTATTGCCCGCTGATGCCTCGGCAAGCACTCGGCTGACCGCGTCGCTGGTTTGTGCGAGTTTAACGTGCTGCATATTAATTGCGTATAGGGTGTTAACGCGCTGGGCTACCCACTGCAGGTAGCGGTTAACCTGCGGATCGCCGCCCCAAGCATAGAAATAAACGCTCTGGCCTCGCGCCTGTTGCACTAGCTGGGTAAACTGCGTTTGGGTAACGCTTGCTTTAGTGTCGATTGCTTGGGTGTCGATTAAAAGTGGGGCTTTGAGAGGCTCAAGCGTTTTAAGTGTCTTAAGCGTTTTAAGCGCGCCCTGAGCGCTAATGAGCGGACAAAACAACAGCAGTATCCACATGAAGATTAGGTAAGATGGCTTATTTTCCATCACGCGCACAGTATTGTCAGCCTATCGTTTTACATCGTTTAACTGCCAATCGTAATCTAGGTAATCTGTTTTTACTTGCTCACTTTGCAATAATGCACGCTGTTCAGGGCTCAGGCCAAGAGTGTCTGCATAAAGCAGTACAAACGATTCTAGGCTGTTGGCACTTCGAAAACCTAACTCAAAATCATTTTTGTACCACTTAAAGATAGACGATAAATTTAACGCCTCCCCTTGCATGTTATTGCGACTCCTATCGGATAAAAAGCGCAGCGTTTGCTGTTCTAACTGCATATCGAGTTTACTTGCTTCATACGCTTCTTCACGCAGGGCCGGGCAGCCTATACTGGCGCAGTTAACCGCAAAATGTATGCGCGGCTCTTGGTATTTGTTGTCACCTCTTATGAGGTCATGCTCAATATCGTCAAGGCTAAGCACCTTGCCAAGTAAAGGTATAAAGGATTTTTTCCAAGGTGAGCGAAAAAAGCTGCCTAAGTCTTTAATAGAATCAAGATTAGGATATTCGGTTAAAATAAGCTCTACGGTCCATGCATTATAGGCGTTAAGTAAAAATGCTAACTGTTTGGCATCATCCCATGCAGCAAATTCAGCTTGGGTGACTTGTTCAAGGGCATTAAGATAGTTTTTTAACGCGCTTCGCTGGGCTAAAAAACCGGTATAGTCGACGACTGTATTGTGGCTTTGCGCGGTTGGGCTTACGTGCTCAGCCAGCAGCGTAGACCAGTCGTCGTGAAGTGTTTTTGTTTGCGCAGAAAATGCCAACATAGCCAGTAGCACAACAGTGGCGGCTACATAGCGTTTTACCCACACTGGCATGAATATTCGCATACTATTATCCTCTTCTAAACGCGTGATACTTTTCAAGTAAACTGAGTACTTTTTCAGGCGCATGCGCACGTTTCCACTCGCCCGCCGCAAACTTGCTGCTTTCAGCCCACGTGGGGTAGCTATGAATAGTGCCCAATATTTTTTGTAGCCCCAAACCGTGCTTCATGGCCAGCACGAACTCGGCAATTAAATCGCCTGCGTGCTGTGACACAACCGTCACGCCTAAAATTTTGTCTTTGCCTTTGGGTGTGATGACTTTGATGAAGCCTTTGTTGGCACTTTCACAAATGGCGCGGTCAAGCTCTTCAAAATCATAGCGCGTTATCTCATAGTCAATTTCTTGATCAATCGCGTCTTGTTCATTAATACCTACGCGAGCCACTTCGGGATCGATGAAAGTGACCCAGGGGATCACGCGGTAATCTACTTTGAATTTTTTGAAGGGGCCAAACAAGCTATTCACCGCCGCATACCAGCCATGATGAGCGGCCACGTGGGTAAACTGATAGGGCCCCACAATGTCGCCGGCGGCTAAAATGTTCGGGTATTTGGTTTCTAAAAACGCGTTAGTTTTAATAGTGCGACCGCTTTCAATCCCCAGTACATCTAAACCATACCCTTCAAGGCGAGCGGCGCGGCCAACGGCGCATATTAACGCATCGTACTCTATTGACAGTTCTTGTTGCTGATGTTTCACCACAATGAATTTTTTACCGTCGTGGCGTTCAAAACGCAAAGCTTCGTGCTCGGTTAGCACATTTACACCGCTGTCGCGCAAACTTTGTTTAGCAAACGCAGACACCTCGGTGTCCTCTTTTGACATAATACGCGTGGCTAACTCAATTTGAGACACCTCGCTGCCAAGGCGTGCAAATGCCTGCGACAGTTCGCAGCCTATAGGGCCGCCGCCTAGTACAACCAGCTTTTTAGGTGTATTTTCTAGCTTTGCAAACTCAAGCCACATGGTGTCACTGGTTACATAGCCAGAATCTTCGATGCCGGGTAAGGGTGGTATAAAAGGACGAGCGCCGGTGGCAATAACGATATTACGTGCGCTTAAGCGTTGCTTGCTGCCGTTGTTTAGGGCAATGTCTACGGTCCACGGATCAACAAAGGTAGCGTAGCCTTTAAGCACTTCTACGCCTAAATTGGTGTAGCGCTCAACGCTGTCATGCGGGGCTATTTCGGCAATGATATCGTGTACGCGCTGCATCACGTTTTTAAATGAAAAGCTGACCTTAGTTTCATCAAGTCCATATTTTTGGGCCTCTTGAAATTGGCTGACGATTTTAGCACTTTTAATCAGCGCTTTGCTGGGCACACAGCCGTAATTCAAGCAATCACCGCCCATTTCTCCTGCTTCAATTAAGGTCACTTTTGCCTTAACCGCCGCGCCAATATAGCTGGTGACTAAACCACCCGCGCCCGCGCCGATCACAATCATATTGCGGTCAAAGCTTTTGGGTTTATGCCAGCCTTTATACACGCGGCGTTTTTTTATAAGGTTAATAATCGCTTTGGCTATTAGCGGAAAAACACCCAGTAGAACAAAGGATAAAATAAGGTCGAACGACAAAATACCCTGCAGGCTGTTAAGCTGGGCAAGCTGGGTACCGGCGTTTACAAACACAAAGGTACCTGCCAGCATACCTAGTTGGCTGACCCAGTAAAAGGTCCATGACTTTATCGCCGTAAGGCCCATTAGTAGGTTAATTAAAAAGAAGGGAAAAAGAGGGACTAGGCGCAGTGTAAATAAGTAAAACGCACCTTCTCTTTCAACGCCTTTGTCTATTGCCGTTAAGCGCTCAGGAAACTTTTTCTTAATGGTGTCTCTTAATATATAACGAGACACTAAAAATGCTAAAAGAGCCCCTATGCTTGAGGCAAAAGAGGCTAGTAGCAAGCCTTCAAACAAGCCAAACAGCGCGCCTGCCGTTATGGTCAGTATGGCGGCGCCGGGCAGTGAAAGCGCTGTCACTACCACATATATTAAAAAGAAGCCACCCAAGACTAAAACAGGCGAAGCATCGCGCCACTGCCTGAAATCGTCGATGGAGTTTTTAAGGCCGTCTAAGGTGAGGTAGGTATTTAAATTGAAGTAAAAGAAGCTTGCGATCAGCGCCGCTACCACCACCGCAATGGTTAATTTTTTATACACGTAGACTCTTCCTTAAAATGAGTAGCTTAGCTTAACTTCGCCGTGAATGGGCAGCTCTGGAAACACCAGTGTTGACCCAAAAAATCCGCCTTCAAACACGGGCCGCCAATTCTTTTCGTTGGTCACATTGTTTAGGGTAAAGCGCAGGGCGAGCTGCTCGCTAAACAGATAGCGAGTATTAAGATCGAGGGTAAACTGGTCGCGTATCAGCACTGTAGCCAAAAAGTCCAAGGGGTAGCTTTTTGTATAAATACCGGAGAAGCCTGCTGACCATTTTTCGTTAATATTAAGGCCGCCGTTTAGCCCTAGGCTTTGCTGCGGGATCCCTTGTACTTGGGTGTTTGACGCAGCAAAAGGGGTGAAGTTGGGCGAACCAAGGCCCGTGCCTTGAATAATATCAGGACGGGTGTTGTCAAAAGCATCAGCTACTTGGCGCGATCCTTGGCTGGTGGCGCTGTTGTCATAACGTGCATCTATATAGGTATACCCGGCGTTAAACCAAAAGCGCTCGGCGGTATAAAAAGCTTGTAGCTCTAGGCCTGTTGCGCGCACGCCTGTGTTGCTGCCGTCGCGATTGCGTAAGCTTCGTCTTTGATTAAACCATGCGCCGTCTACATACCAATGGCTATCACTGGGCGCATACTTTATACCCGCTTCAAACAAGCTATTGTTAGTCGCAAAATTTAATTCGTTGATGGTGTTGTCGCTGCCAAGGACATTGCCGCCAGCCATACTGTTTGATGTGGCTTCGTTATAACTGCCCGCAATATACGACGTTAACGAGGCAGTAATAGCATAGCTAACGCTAATTTGAGCAGACTGCAATATTTCATTAATGCTGTCAGATACCGGCATTTGCCCCTGAGGTGCAATGGGGTCTTGGGCTTTTACATCATAATAGTCGAGCCTGTAGCCTAGGCTGGTGCTTAGTTCATCTGTCCATTGGCTGTCGTGCTGCACGGCTAAACCTGTTTGCCAACTGCTTGAGTCGGTGGTGTCTGAGAGCGAAAAGTCCCCTGCGCCGTCGCCGTTAATATCGTATTGCCCGCCGGGTGATACAAATACCCCTGGGCGTAATTCAACCAAGCGCGCTTGTTGCTCGCTAGTAAGGGGGATACGCCGATTCATAATAGGTCCGGTTAGATCAATTGGTGCATCGGCTTCGGTAGTGAACTGACTGTAGCCTAATACGCTGTTATAGCGCACGTCAAACGCGATGATACTTTGCTGACTGTGGTGCCAGTCGTAAGCTAATTCGGTGCGGTTTTGCGCGGTATTAGCCGCGTCAATAATTTCTACAAAGCTATTTTGGGCGATGCTTTCACGCTCAAGATGCTGATAATATGTGGTGTTTTTAAGTCGAGCATTATCGCTTAGTTGGCGCCTGTAAATACTGTGGACTAGGAAAGTTGTGGCGGTATTGATATTGCCTGGATCGGTCAACACTTGGCTTCGGTTTATGCGCACTTCCCCCGTTGGCGAGATAACCGAGCCTGCTCTGGGAATTAAGCTGCCATTAGCCTGAGCGCCTTGGCCAGTAATATATAAGCCCTTGTCAATGAGGTTTTGGGTGGGGCGGTTTATGCCGGCGTTGTCGGTAAATTCCACGTCATAATATTCAACGTTGATATCCCATGTGCTGTCACTATTGGGTACTAAGCGAAAAGCGCTGTAAAGGCTGTCGCTTTTATACCCGCTAAAATCATAAAAATCGCCGTTGTCTATGCGTTCATAGCTTAGCCGTAGCCCGCTTTTATTGTCAACCAAGACCTTGGAGGTATCTATTTGGGCGCGGTAGCTGTCCCATCGGCCCGCGGAGAGTGACATTTTGCTGTCTTGCTTGCTTACGGATGCACGTTTGGATTGTAAGTTAACAAAGCCGCCGTTGCGCTGACTGCTGCCAAACAGCACAGGAGGCGGCCCTTTCACCACGTCAACTTGTTCAATAGCGTTAAATGACAGCGGCACACCAAATCCGTTATTACCGGCTTGACGCCTCACACCATCTTGCAAGAGCTCACCTAGCTGACCTCTAATTGTAGGCAGGCTAGGCGCGCCAAAACCACTTGCCGCATAAGTACTTGGGCTCACAGCCAAAATATCTTGCAAAGTGGTAATGTTAAGCACTTCCATCATCTGCGCCGAAATAGGGGTTACCGAGCGCGCAATATTTTGGATAGATAGGCCATCTCCAAAAGGCCCGTCAATTAAGCTTTGCTTAGGGGAAAGTAATGCGGCGTTAGAGGCGTTGCCGGTAACCTCAATTACTTCAATTTCTTTATCGTTTTCTTGCTGTGCGAAGGCTGTCGCGCAAAAAATCGGAAGCAAAACCGACAGGGCCCCTAATGTGCAGCGCAATGAAGACGCATTTTTTTGCATGTTTGATAATATCCGAATAGGTGGTTTTGGACGTTAGCAACTGATTTTTGACCAGTTGCTATTCATCATTAAATTTTAGCGATTGAATTGGTCTTTAAAGCCTTGAATTCTTTTTGCATTAGCGCCCAAGTCACTGCGCCCGACTCTAGATACTGAGCGTAAATCGACGTTGGTAGTGTTGGGCGTTTCAGAATCAGCTTGCACTCTAATAACGATGTCATCTTTAAACTGCCACAGCGTGGTTGTTTGTGTCGCTTCAATAATACCCATATCTTCATTTATATTAACAATTTCCCAGCCTAAGCTTTGTGCTACGCCCAGCGCTTTATCAAAGCTGTCTTGCACACTTGCACTCACGTTCATGGTTTTGATGTTTGGATATGCCGCTTGCTGCAGCTCGGCTAAATTTCCGTTTTCAATACTGTAGGCTAAGGGATTAGCGCTGTCACCGCGAATGGCTACTATGGCGTCAAACCCAGGAGGATTAAGTACATCGGTTGAAATGTTATGGATAGCAGGAACGGTTCTGGCAACGTATACCTGAATGCCTAGGCCAACGATGGGGATTAAGCTTATTGCCACGGCAATAACAGCGTTTCGGCCGCTAGCGGGTTTAGCACGTCTGTGCAAAACAAAAACAACAAGGCCCGCTATGAGTACGATAAGGGCTAAATAAAAGGTGTAATTGAGGATCTGAAAACCGGTGCCAAATCCGTAAAGACCTATGCGAAAGCCGATTAATGCAAGGGGAAAGCCCAAAGCGCTTAGCACTGCAAGCCATTTAAGTACTTTACTCATAATAAATATCACCGTTAATTATTTGATTAGTATGCAAAACATTTTCATTCATATTACCACTAACACAGCGCAATTAGAACAAACAGGAGGCTGTGCACAAAGATATCGCCAAGAGTCTCTAGTTTGGTGATTTATAAGCTGCGTGGATAAATCTACCATGGCATGCGAGTTGCTGGCAGGTTGAAGCGCTAGACTGTCTGGTTTACAAGCTTCACAACGCTATCTTTGTGGATAAGCTAATTTGCTATCGATAAACTACAATAACGGCATTTTAACAGTAACTTTTAACCGATTATTGTGTTTTTATATCTATAAGGGTAACAAACTACTTTTTTAAAGCTTTTTTTATGCGTATTTACATTTCTGTTGCTCCAGTACGTAATCTACTATTTCCCATAATATTTTAAAACACTTAGCGCCTATATTGTCGACAATATCTGTTTTATTAACTTGATTAATTAAATATTTTCTTTATTATAGCCCGTTATAAAATTTACATGTCGACAATATTGTGGCATTTTGGTAGTAATTAACACTTGGTTTATTCACTCATATGAAAATAACTAACCCGACTCAACAAGCAGCGGTGACCACTGCCGACAAAGTATTTCAACAAATGCAGCATGCCATTGTTGAAGGTGAAATTGCTGCCGGGAGTAAAATTAGTGAGCCTGAGTTAGCTAAACGCTATCAAATTAGCCGCTCAACCCTGCGTGAGGCCTTAAACCGTTTAGAAAAGTGTCACCTTATTGAACGAAAAGCCAACGTGGGTTCGCGCGTAGTTACCTGCACTATTGAAGGTTTGCTAGAGCTATACATTACTCGAGAAGCACTTGAAGGCATGGCGTGTCGCCAAGCTGCCAAAAATATGAGCGACGAAGAAATTTTGCATATGCAAGATATGCTAAAAATTCACGCCCAAACGCAAGATCTCAAAGACGGTGTTGCCTATTATCAAGAAGAAGGCAATCTCGATTTCCACTACAAAGTGATTTTAGGGAGTCACAACAAGCAGTTAATCGAACTGATTTGTGGCCAGCTATATCACTTGGTGCGCATGTATCGCTGTCAATTTGGCATGCATAGCCCTAGAGCCAGTCGCGCTTTTGATGAACACGCCAACATTATCCAAGCCATTGCAGATAGAGATGGGGAGCTAGCAGAAATGCTCATGCGTCGTCATATTGCTGCATCGCGTAAAAATATTGAAAACAAAATAGCCCAAGAAATTGCTCATAAAGAGCAAGCAAACATTGTACTCATTAAGTCTTAAGAGGAAATACATTATGACAAGTCCATTATCTGCTGGCGCGAAATTTCGTCAAGCCTTAGCCAATAACAAGCCCTTACAGGTTGTGGGCACCATCAATGCATACAGCGCAATGATGGCCCAGCAAATAGGCCATCAAGCCATTTACTTGTCGGGCGGCGGTGTAGCGAACGCCTCTTATGGCTTGCCCGACCTTGGTATGACTTCATTAAACGATGTTATTGCCGATGTGCAGCGCATTACGGCAGCGTCCAGCTTACCCTTACTGGTTGATATTGATACCGGTTGGGGCGGCGCATTTAATATAGCGAAAACAATCCGTGATATGGAAAAAGCAGGCGCGGCGGCAGTTCATCTTGAAGACCAAGTTGCGCAAAAGCGCTGTGGTCATCGCCCTAACAAAGAAATTGTGGCTACTGATGAGATGGCAGACCGTATTCGCGCCGCCGTGGATGCACGCATCGATCCTGATTTCTTTATTATGGCGCGCACCGACGCCTTCGCGCAAGAAGGACTAGACGCTGCAATAGCGCGCGCTAAAGCCTATGTGGCAGCCGGCGCCGACGGTATTTTTGCAGAGGCGATAAAAACCGAAGAACACTACCGCGCGTTTACCGAAGCCTTAGATGTGCCAATTCTTGCTAATATCACTGAGTTTGGTCAAACCGAACTGTGGAACAAAAAGGAGTTAGGTGAGTGGGGCTGCGCTATGGTGCTTTATCCACTCTCCGCGTTTCGTGCCATGAATAAAGCGGCTGAGTCTGTGTATAAAACATTGCTTAAAGATGGCGATCAAAAAGCAGAAATTGGCAACATGCAAACGCGTATGGATTTATATGACTATCTTGGTTATCACGATTATGAGCAGAAGCTAGATTCGCTATTTGCTAATGGCAAAAATAAGTAATTACACTGTAAAAAGTACAAAAATATTAATAAGAGGAAACTACCATGACAGAGAAAAAGATTAATAGTGCGGGTCTACGCGGTCAAAGTGCAGGCGAAACGGCGCTTTGTACCGTGGGCCAATCGGGCAGCGGATTAACTTACTGCGGTTATGACGTATCTGACCTAGCCGACAATGCTACCTTTGAAGAAGTCGCTTATTTATTATTTAACGGTGAATTACCCACTACAGCTGAGTTAACGCAATATAAAGCCGAGCTACTGGGATTACGCGATATTGGGCAGTCACTAAAAGACGTGTTAAAACTAATCCCCAAAGACACTCATCCTATGGACGTTATGCGCACGGGCTGTTCATTTTTAGGTAACGTTGAGCCAGAAGCTGATTTTTCACAGCAGCGCCAAGCCGCAAACCGTTTACTCGCCGCCTTCCCAGCAATTATGTGCTACTGGTATAGATATTCACATGAAGGCCTTGAAATTGACTGTAGCAGTGACGAAGCATCACTAGGTGGCCACTTTTTACGCTTGTTAAATGGCAAAACGCCGTCTGCGCAGCATGAGCGTGTAATGGACGTATCGTTAATTTTATATGCTGAGCACGAATTTAACGCCTCTACTTTTACCGCACGTGTTTGCGCCTCTACTTTGTCTGATATGTACTCTTGTATTACCGGTGCAATCGGCACTTTGCGTGGCCCACTTCACGGTGGTGCTAACGAAGCGGCCATGGATATGATCCAGAAGTTCAAATCACCAAGTGACGCAAAAGTGCAAATGGCCGCAATGCTTGAACGTAAAGAAAAGATTATGGGCTTTGGTCATGCTATTTACCGCACGTCCGACCCGCGCAACGTCATTATTAAAGCGTGGTCTGAAAAGCTAGCGAAGCAAAACGGTGATACTTCACTATATGATATTTCTGTTGCCTGTGAAGAATTTATGTGGGACAGCAAAAAGTTGTTTTGTAACGCTGATTTTTTCCATGCGTCTACCTATAATTATATGGGTATTCCTACCAAGCTGTTCACGCCTATATTTGTGTGCTCACGCTTAACGGGCTGGGCTGCGCACGTGATGGAGCAGCGCTCAAATAATCGTATAATTCGCCCAAGTGCCGATTATGTTGGCGCAGATCCAAGAAAAGTGATACCCATCGCGCAGCGCTAAGCTAGCAATCACTAAGCTCAACAAGGGATTACATTATGAATTACGATTATCGCAAGCCACTTCCTGGCGCCAATATTGATTTTTTCGATACCAGAGCCGCCATAGAAGACCTCAGCCCAGGCGCTTATGCAAAATTACCCTATACATCACGTGTACTTGCTGAGCAATTAGTAAGGCGATGCAGCCCTGACACCTTAAGCGACTCGTTAAAGCAAATTATTGAAAACAAGCAAGAGCTTGATTTTCCTTGGTATCCCGCGCGTGTTGTGTGCCATGATATTTTAGGCCAAACAGCCTTAGTTGACTTAGCCGGCCTTCGCGACGCGATTGCTGATCAAGGCGGCGACCCATCTAAAGTTAACCCCGTGGTACCTACTCAGCTTATTGTGGATCACTCCTTAGCAGTAGAAGCGCCGGGATTTGATCCGCAAGCCTTTGATAAAAACCGCGCTATTGAAGATCATCGTAACGCACAGCGTTTTCACTTTATTGAATGGACCAAAACAGCGTTTAAAAACGTGGACGTTATTCCTGCCGGCAACGGCATTATGCACCAAATTAACTTAGAAAAAATGTCACCCGTTATTCAAGTGCGCGACGGCGTCGCCTTCCCCGATACCTGCGTAGGCACCGACAGCCACACGCCGCATATCGACGCGCTGGGCGTTATTGCCATTGGCGTTGGCGGCTTAGAAGCTGAAACGGTTATGCTGGGTCGCCCCACTATGATGCGCTTGCCTGACATTATTGGGGTGCATTTGAGTGGTAAACGCCAGCCTGGTATTACCGCCACCGACATAGTGCTGGCCATTACGGAGTTTTTGCGTAATCAAAAAGTGGTCTCTGCCTATTTAGAATTCTTTGGTGAAGGCGCGAGAAGCTTAACCATTGGCGACAGAGCCACTATTTCAAACATGACGCCTGAATACGGCGCCTCTGCGGGTATGTTCTATATTGACGCGCAAACCATTGATTACTTAAAAATTACCGGCCGTGAGCCAGAGCAAATCGCCCTAGTAGAAAATTATGCCAAGCATACTGGCCTGTGGGCTGACGATTTGCTTGACGCGCAATATGCACGCGTGCTCGAGTTTGATTTATCAAGCGTAGGGCGTAACTTAGCTGGCCCTTCAAACCCGCATCGTCGTTTGGCCACAGCCGATTTAGCGTCCAGCAACATTGCAAGAAACCTAAGCGATTGTAAAGCCCAAGAAGCCAAGGGTGAAATGCCCGATGGCGCCGTTATTATTGCGGCTATCACCTCGTGCACGAATACGTCTAACCCACGTAACGTGGTGGCAGCGGGTCTTATCGCCAAACGCGCTAACGACTTAGGCTTAGTGCGTAAACCGTGGGTTAAAACGTCATTTGCACCGGGTTCAAAGGTGGCTAAGCTTTATTTAGAAGAAGCCGGTCTTTTATCTGAAATGGAAAAATTGGGCTTTGGTATTGTCGGTTACGCCTGCACAACCTGCAACGGCATGAGTGGCGCCCTTGACCCAGTCATCCAAAAAGAAGTCATTGATCGCGATTTATACGCAACCGCTGTTTTGTCAGGCAACCGTAACTTTGATGGGCGTATTCACCCTTATGCAAAACAAGCCTTTTTGGCATCACCGCCTTTAGTTGTTGCTTATGCAATAGCCGGCACCATTCGCTTCGATATTGAAAAAGATATACTAGGACAAGACCAACACGGTAATGACATTACCCTAAAAGACATTTGGCCAAGCGATGAAGAAATTGATGCAATTGTAGCGTCGTGCGTGAAGCCTGAGCAGTTCAAGAAAATTTACACGCCCATGTTCGATTTAGGCTCGTTTGAGCCGGCCGAAAGTCCACTATATGCATGGGATGAAACCAGCACCTATATTCGTCGTCCTCCTTATTGGGACGGTGCGCTAGCGGGTGAACGCACTATGCAAGGCATGCGTCCGTTAGCAGTACTTGGCGACAACATAACAACGGATCACTTATCGCCCTCAAATGCGATTCAGTTAGACAGCGCCGCAGGTGAGTACTTGCATAAAATGGGCTTGCCAGAAGCGGATTTTAACTCTTACGCAACCCACCGTGGCGATCATTTAACTGCCCAGCGCGCAACCTTTGCTAACCCCAAATTATTTAACGAAATGTGCAAAGACGCTAACGGCGAAGTAAAACAAGGCTCTTTAGCCCGTATAGAACCCGAAGGTCTTGAATCGCGCATGTGGGAAGCTATTGAAACATATATGGCGCGTAAACAACCCTTAATCATTATTGCCGGCGCCGACTATGGTCAAGGCTCTTCACGAGACTGGGCGGCAAAAGGCGTGCGCTTAGCCGGCGTTGAAGTGATCGTGTCAGAAGGTTTTGAGCGTATTCACCGCACCAATTTGGTCGGAATGGGCGTGTTGCCACTTGAATTTACGAAGGGTGAAACTCGTCATACTTACCACATTGATGGCACTGAAACGTACGATGTTAAGGGAACAACGGCCGCCGGTGGTGCAATGACCGTGGTGATGACGCGTAAGAACGGTGAAGTGGCAGAAATACCTGTGAAATGTCGTTTAGATACAGCTGAGGAAGTTTCAGTATATGCAGCTGGCGGTGTTCTGCAAAAGTTTGCGAATGATTTTCTTGAAGCGACTGTCGCCTAGCCATTAATCGTCGCCTAGCCATTAACCGTCGCCTAGCCATTAACCGTCGCCTAGCAATTAGAAAAGGAAGTGTGATGTCTCATGTACCTCAGGTCAAAATACCCGCTACGTATATGCGCGGCGGCACATCAAAAGGTGTGTTCTTCAATCTGACAGACTTACCCAAACGCTGTCAGGTGCCAGGTGAAGCTCGCGACAAGATGTTACTGCGCGTCATTGGTAGCCCCGACCCGTACGGTAAGCACACCGACGGCATGGGCGGGGCAAGCTCAAGCACCAGCAAAACCGTCATTTTAGCTAAATCAGCGCAAGCAGATCACGACGTTGACTATTTGTTTGGTCAGGTAGCCATCGACAAAGCGTTCGTAGATTGGAGCGGAAACTGCGGAAATCTGACCGCGGCGGTAGGTGCATTCGCTATAAGTGCAGGATTAATTAATGCCGACAGGATCCCCGAAAATGGCATTTGCGAAGTGCGGATTTGGCAGCAAAATATCAGCAAAACAATTATTGTTCATGTGCCAATTACACAAAGCCAAGTGCAAGAAACCGGTGATTTTGAACTTGATGGCGTGACCTTTGCGGCCGCTGAAGTACAGGTAGACTTTGTTGCGCCGGTTGACCCAAGTGAAGCAATGTTCCCTACCGGTAATGTAGTGGATGATCTTGTGGTGCCAGATGTTGGCACATTTAAAGCAACCATGATAAGCGCTGGTATTCCCACGATATTTTTAAATGCAGATGAAATAGGCTATACAGGCACAGAACTGCAAGATGCCATAAACGGTGATGAAAAAGCACTAGCGCGCTTTGAAACAATTCGTGCCTATGGTGCGATAAAAATGGGCCTTATTAGTCATATTTCAGAAGCGGTGTCTCGCCAGCACACGCCGAAAGTTGCTTT
This sequence comes from Glaciecola punicea ACAM 611, assembly GCF_000252165.1. Taxonomy (GTDB): domain Bacteria; phylum Pseudomonadota; class Gammaproteobacteria; order Enterobacterales; family Alteromonadaceae; genus Glaciecola; species Glaciecola punicea. Next base: position 166,713 of record NZ_BAET01000033.1, on the reverse strand, counting down.
TGTTGCGCCGCCCCAGCCTTATGTATCTTCAAGTGGCAAAGTTATTGCCGCCAATGAAATTGATTTACACGTAAGGGCACTATCGATGGGTAAGCTTCATCATGCCATGATGGGAACCGCCGCAGTTGCTATTGGCGCCGCAGCGGCGATTTCTGGCACATTGGTAAACATAGCGTCTGGCGGTGGTGAACGAAACTCAGTTACCTTTGGTCATCCATCGGGTAGCTTAAAAGTAGGCGCACACGCTATATGCACCAACGATAAGTGGACAGTCAAAAACGTCAGCATGAGCAGAAGCGCAAGAGTGTTAATGGAAGGCTGGGTAAGGATCCCTGAAGATTCTTTTTGAACGCTGTGTTCTATTACAGATTATCGCCTTCAATTATAAAATATTACAGCAGTTGGGTATGCTTGAAGGTGTAAGTGGGCAATTTACATTACACATGAATAAAGCTTAATGCAGATTTGTGCGTCGATGAGTTAGTATTACATTTGTATTCATCTATACTATTCGACCAAAATAATTTATAGCATTAATCATATTGCGTAATTTGCGTAAATCATCATCAGCTGACGCCACGTAATACAGCTTAAGAAAAAATAACGGAACATCTCTAAACATGACAGCACCTTTAAAAAACGCCGAAATAAAAGAAATGCCCTCTACCGAACCTCATCGAATGAAAGGCACCATGATGGATGGCGTGAAAGCCTTGCAAAGAACACCAGAACTCAAGGGCGGCACCCAAGCCGATAAGCGCACAGAAATAGCGTCTTACTTCACCAATACCTTTGACACTTACACAAGTCTTTTTGACTGCTTAGTAGATGACAACGCTTTTTACCAAAAGTCTATTGCGCTGCGCCATCCGCTCATTTTCTATTTTGGCCACACCGCCACTTTTTTCATCAATAAACTGTTACTTGCAAAGCTAATTCCTGAACGAATAGACGCACACATGGAATCAATCTTCGCAATAGGGGTTGATGAAATGAGTTGGGACGATTTAGACGACAAAAACTATGACTGGCCCAGCGTGCCTGAGGTAAGACAGTATCGTGCAAAGGTGCGCGCTAAAGTGCTCAACGTAATCAACACGCAAGCACTTAGCCTGCCTATTGACTGGGAAAGCCCATGGTGGCCAATTGTGATGGGTATTGAGCATGAGCGTATTCATCTTGAAACCTCATCTGTTTTAATTCGCCAACATGATCTTGCCAGAGTGCAGATACAGCCGCAATGGCCTGCATGTCCAGACACTTCAGACGCACCAAAAAACACCTTAATTACGGTGCCGGCTGGAGAAGTGAACATTGGCAAAGCATTTGACGATGCTTATTATGGCTGGGATAACGAATACGGCGAGCGCCGCACAGAAGTGGCTGAATTTAAAGCCAGCGAGTACTTGGTTAGCAACAACGAGTTTCTAGAATTTGTTGACGCTGGTGGCTATGAACAGGACAGCTTCTGGTCTGAGGAAGGTACGTCGTGGAAGCAGTTCACGAAGGCTAAACACCCGGCATTCTGGCGCTGGCATAAAGCGTGGCATTTACGTCTTATGACCCAAGAAATGCCAATGCCTTGGGATTGGCCAGCCGAGGTGAACTACCATGAAGCGAGCGCGTTTTGCGAATGGAAATCAGCGCAAATGGGTCAACAAATTCGCTTGCCCAGCGAAGATGAGTGGCATAGGCTATGTGCACACGCAAACGTAAAGGAAGTAGGCGTCGATGTTGCTAATGCCAATTTGCATCTAGATCATTACGCGTCGTCAACCCCGGTTAACCGCTTTAAACAGGGTGATTTCTATGATGTGGTGGGCAATGTGTGGCAGTGGACGCAAACACCAATTTATCCGCTTGATAACTTCAAAGTACACCCTTTATATGATGATTTCACCACGCCTACTTTTGACGGCCAGCACAATTTAATGAAAGGTGGTTCGTGGATTTCAGCCGGCAACGAAGCACGCCTTTCAGCGCGCTATGCTTTTAGACGACATTTTTCTCAACATGCAGGGTTTCGTTACATTGCGTCCGATGAAAAGGTCAACGATCCTAATCCCTACTATGAAAGTGATCGCTTACTTTCTGAGTATGCAGAGTTTCATTTTGGCGATACATGGTACGGCGTTGAGAACTTCCCTAAAGCACTGGCGGATATTGCGCTTGCGGCGAACAAGGGAAAGCCTGCGGGTAAAGCCTTAGATTTAGGCTGTGCCTGTGGCCGCGCAAGTTTTGAACTAGCACGTGAATTTGACAAGGTCGATGGCATTGACTTTTCTGCTAACTTTACGCGCTTAGGTGCGGTAATGGCAGAGCAGGGCGCGGTGCGCTACGCACTCACCGAAGAGGGCGAACTAGTTAGCTATCATACCCGTACACTGCAAGAATTAGGGTTAAAAGATTTTGCGCAGCGTGTGTCATTTCACCAAGGCGACGCGTGTAATTTAAAGCCCCAGTTTGCAGGCTATGACTTAGTATTGGCCGCAAATTTGATTGACCGTTTATACCAGCCAAGCGTGTTTTTAAAAGACATTGCTAAGCGCATTAACAGCGGGGGTTTGCTCATTCTTGCCTCTCCTTACACCTGGCTAGAAGAGCATACGCCAAAAGAAGAGTGGATAGGCGGCTATAAGAAAGACGGCGAAAATTACACCACCTTAGATGGCTTGAAAGACCAGCTTTCAAACCACTTTAGGCTAGTGAGTGAGCCTCAAAAGGTGCCCTTCGTTATTCGTGAAACCCAGCACAAGTTTCAACATACCTTGTCTGAACTGACTATTTGGGAGCGCTTGCCGCGCTAACTAGGGCGGTTATTTCTTGCTCAATGGCGCTGTGGTCTACTAATTGCGAAAACCAATTATTAGCCACAGCATCGCTTTGTAAGCCAAGCAATGTACCTAACACAGATCCACGGTGAACGTTGTCACCGCCCAAATTAGTATTCACTAAAAGCGCTTTGTAAGGGTCACTGTAATATTTGTAGGCTAAATACAATACTATCGGCCATGAGTCAGAAATATAGCAGGCGCGCGAAAATAAATGGCCGACAACCTGATGATCGGGCAGGTCACGTTTGATTAAACCGGGTAAATCTAAATTAGGCACGCCCTTACTTGCCTCTATTAGCAGGGCTTTAAAACCGCTCTCATCAACGCCCTCCAAAAGCCCGCAAAGTAAATTCACATAACGGTCGCAAACCTGCATTAGTGATTCATCCGGATGCGTTAGCGCCAAATGCTCTCTACAGGCAACCTGAATGTTTGAAGCAGCGCTGCCTTTTAGGTACTGTGAAAAGACCAGAGGCGCTATGGTAATTAACGCGCCAACCGAGGCAGTATCGTGTGTTAGCATGGCGCATTTTTCTGGCTTGCGCCCCTGTGCATAATTTGCAAAAAAACCACGATGATACGATTCAGCGTAAGTGTCGGGGTGAGCAGGCGGCTGTGCGGTCATAAAATCGATATAGGCGTTAACAAATGAACGGCGATCGTAATGACCGTTATCAGTTGCCAATGTACGCATTACTACACGTGCGCAATGGGCGTTTAAGGTGTTTTCACCGGCGCCCATGCCTTGATGATAATGCACATTGGGTGTATTCCAAAAAGAGGCTTTGTCTTTTAAAATAACATCACCCACCACCTCGACGTCTGCGGCAGAAGATGTATCACTTGATTGGCGTCCTCCTTTGCGTTTTGAATGCAAAGACATAATAGAAGAGGGATGATGTTTAGGGGCGGCTTCGAAACGCTGAATACCCCCGGGAAAAGCGAACTCAATTTCCATTGGTTGGTAATACCAGTGCACAGGCATTGCTAAGGCGTCAGCAATAAACTGAGTTTTAAGGGCGTTTGATACGCGTATTGATTGAGCAGAATTATGGTTCACTATATTACCTCTGTCACCTAGTACCAAAAAGTCAAAAGCCTGATGCTAAATATAATGTAACAGACGTTTAGCACTTTTTTGTCTTTAGTGTAAATTGCTTTTAAAAGAGGTAATGACAATAAACAATAAGCTTACTATATTCAACAAACAAGCAGATATTGCTTACCTTAGGCGTACGCGTGAGGAAACATGCGTCTATACTCCTTCAGCTACCACGGTTCTAGAAAACGCAAGCGCCGTATTAATAATGCTTGAAAAACGGCAAATTTGCCCCAACATTTAGCTTATACACAAGGCTAGAATTGAACAATGCTTTCCTATTTATTACCTCTTTTGCTTGGCTCGCTGTTTATTGCTTTTTTTGTTGGCAAGCCCTATTGGCGAGAATACAAAAGAGCTGAGGCAAAGCGTTTACCCTTTACTAAGCAGTGGCGTAAAATAATTCAGCAGCGCATGCCATATTTCAAAAAAATGCCGGCGCATCTGCAGCTACAATTGAAGCAGCATGTTCAAGTATTCTTGTCCGAAAAGCGTTTCATTGGTTACCACGGTATTCTTATTACAGACGAAATTAGGGTGACAATTGCCGCCCAAGCCTGCTTGTTACTGCTAAATCGAAACACCGATTATTACCCTAAATTGAGCACTATTTTGGTCTACCCGCGAGCGTTCGTGAAACAGCATAGCTCAGCAAGCTCTGATGGCGTGCACTTTAGTGAAAACGTCACGCTTGCCGGAGAGTCTTGGGGCTTTGGTAAAGTTGTGCTGTCATGGCAAGACACTCTAGATGGCGCTTACGATCCTAATGACGGGCACAATGTCGTGATTCACGAGTTTGCGCATCAGTTGGATCAAGAAAACGGCGCTGCCAACGGTGCGCCAATACTATCTAAAGGACAACGTTATGACACCTGGTCAAACGTATTGTCACTTGAATTTGAAAAGCTGAAACGCCAGGCTGCTCTTGGTCAACCCTCATTATTTGACTATTACGGCGCGACGAATCCCGCTGAGTTTTTTGCGGTTGCTAGCGAAGTGTTTTTTGAGAAGTCTGAAGCGCTTAAGTATGAGCATCCTGCGTTGTATGCGCAATTGTTTCGATACTATGGCGTTGATCCTGCCAGTTGGTAACACATAATGTATTTAGCATTTAGCATTTAGCCACAAGTATTGGTCAAAAATCAATGAGCAAAAAACGGCAGTGCTTAAGGCACGCTTGCCTAAAAAATAAGAACTGTTGTCAGGCTGTAAAAACGCTACAATATTGACTCATAATTTTATTACATTTGTGCAAAGGAAAACGCATGTTAAGCAGTACTCAACTCGCCACAATGCTGGCACTACAAGACGCCATGAACACAAAAGTTAACCCCCAGTGGCTTAGCGCAGGCTACAGCTATTTACGCGCAGCGTTAATTGAATCGGTAGAAGCTATTGATCATCATGGTTGGAAGTGGTGGAAAGCTCAAAATTGCGACTTAGCCCAGGTACAAATGGAACTGGTTGATATTTGGCACTTCGCGCTATCGCATATTATTATTGCGCATGACGGTGACATTCCAAAAGCAGCTAAAGAAATTGAAGTTGAACTACAGCACCTAAACCCTATAATCGTGTTTGACGGTGTAACATTTGATGTCTCCACAAATACCTTGGTGGAAAATTTAGAGTTAATGGCGGGTCTATGTGTGGTAAAACGGTTTGATATGCCGTTATTTGTGACCATAGTTGAACAAGCACAAATGACACCTACTATGTTGTTTGAGCAATACGTAGGCAAGAATATTTTGAATTTCTTTCGGCAAGATCACGGCTATAAAGAAGGTAGCTATAATAAGGTATGGCAAGGGCGAGAAGACAACGAGCATTTAGTAGAGATAATGGCACAGACTAACAGTACGACACAAGATTATGCTGACGTATTATACAAGGCGCTTGAGAAGCGATATTTAGCCAAGTAATGAATGCTGCCCTTGTGTGCTTTTGCGCAGGGCAACATTCACTCTAGCTACTGATATTGTAACTAGTACAATAAGCCTTACTTTTTGCGCAAGTCAGCGTCAAAGTCATCAGGAAATATAATTAAACCCTCTTCTTCAGGGTTTGGGAACACCGCAATATTGACATCGTCGCCCTGCAGTCCCAGGGTCCAGCGAGCTAGCCAGTCACTTACCGAAATAGCCATAGGGACACAATGTTCCCAATCGCCGGTAGCCCAGTGTTGGGCGAATGCTTGTGCTGGCCAAACCGGCACGCAGTCTTCATCTTCAGTGGTGAGAATGACACAACCGTCATCATCGTTTAGGATCCACAGTTGCTGATGCTGCTGCGCTTGCGATAGCAAGTAGGTATAGCGCTTATCTGCCGACATTTGCAATACTTCGTTAAAGCTTGGTGACATCTTATTTCCTTAAAATAAGTAAAAAGGCAAAGGTACTATTGATATATACACCCTTTTTACTGAGGTGAGTTGTTAAGCCGTCTTTACGATGCGTTAGTACTTTCAAATATTTTGTCGGCAGACGCCGCTACAAAGCCTTGATACAGCTCGCCACTTTGCATTGCATAACGCTGTGCAAATTCGTAAAAACAGCTGGGTAGGGTCATAGTAGTATCTGTAAACGCAACTTGAGCATGATCAGCCATAGTACTTGACTGCGCTAAACACACGTCTGCGCCGCCTTTTATTTCACCGCCCGACGCGTTTAGCTTAAATCCAGCGTGTTTGAGCATAGTATTTACATCTTCTAGCTCGTGGATGTCGCTTAAGTGGTTAATACTTACCGTGAAGTGATTTGCACGATAGCCCCACGCCAACATCCATGCAGCATACTCAGATTCTGCCAGCAAAGCTTTATACTCATCACTGCTTGCCTGCCAGTGTGTGCCTGAATATAAGAAATTATCTGCGTTTACGGCACTTGGCTTAATTTGTTCCACTATTCTATGAATAATCGACTGCGCCTGCTCGCTTAGCTGTGACACGCGTAATTCGCTTATAAACACTTTTGGTACGGTTGTGTCGGGGTGCTCTAAATGCACCGCGGTGAGCTTTTTAGCGACAAAATCGTAATCGCCCTTTTGCTCATAGCCAAGCGCTAGGAAGTGTGCAGCTAGTTTGTGCAGGTTGACCTTTTCTATGTCAAAGGTGCGCAGCGCGATATGGTCGTTAACGATATTGCGGGTAGCCGTTTTTTCAGCTAGTAAAGCATGTATTTTATGCGCCGATGGCGTTATGCTAATATAATCTTGCCATAAACCCGCAAATAAGTCTGAGACTGTTGTATGCATGATATTTCCTTACCTTTTGTTCTATGTGGGCTAACGCAGTAATTTTTGTTGATACTGCGTCAATGCAGCGCTATTTCACGACTATTCTAATATTAAGCCAGGGCTTAATGTAGCAGGCAGTGTTACTTTATCAAGCTCTACCGATGCAACGGGGTAGGCGCAGTAATCAGCCGCATAATAAGCGCTTGCCCTATGGTTGCCGCTGTCGCCTATGCCGCCAAAAGGCGCTGCACTGCTAGCACCAGTAATAGGCCTATTCCAGTTGACAATGCCTGCACGAATGCGCGGTAAAAAGTAGTCGTAATCGGCTTTGTCGTCACTTAGTAAACCGGCCGAAAGACCAAAGCGAGTAGCGTTAGCCAAAGCAATGGCTTCGTCTAGGTCGCTGTATCGAATGACTTTCAAAAGCGGTCCAAAATGCTCTTCATCGGCCATTGTTAGTGCAATACTGGTTACATCAACAATGCCTGGCGATACAAAGCCTGTGTTGTTGTCAATGTGCTCCATCGTTACTAAGGCCGTAGCGCCTTGTGCAATTAATTTGTCCTGCGCCGCTACCATAGCCGCCGCCGCTGATGCTGATATCATCGCGCCCATGAAAGGTTGCTCTGCGGCGTCGTAATGCCCTGGGATCAATTTTTTAGTGGCGATAACAAGCTTGTTAATGAGTGCATCGCCGTATTCACCTTTTGGCACTAATAGCTTGCGTGCACAAGTGCAGCGCTGACCGCTGGTAATAAAAGCCGATTGAATAATGTCGTGAACTGCGCCTAAGATATGCGCCACTTTGGTCACGATTAATGCATTATTGCCGCCCATTTCTAGGGCCAAAATTTTGCCGGGCTTGCCTGCATATTGTGCATGTAAGAGCTTGCCCGTGGTAGCGCTACCGGTAAAAAACAAACCGTCTATTTGATCACTAGCGGCAAGTGCTTTGCCTGTGTCCACTTGACCTTGCACCAGGTTTAATACTCCCTTGGGTAAGCCTGATTTATGCCACAAGGTCAGCATAAACTCAGCCACCAGCGGGGTTAAATCACTTGGCTTAAATACCACAGTATTGCCAGCAAGCAAGGCAGGCACTATATGCCCGTTAGGCAGGTGGCCTGGAAAATTATAAGGGCCAAATACCGCTACCACACCGTGCGGGCGATGACGCAATATGGCTTTACCTGCGGGCATTGGATTTTCCACGGTGCCCGTTCGTTCATGATAGGCTTTTTCAGAAATAGCGATTTTACCGATCATTGCGCCTATTTCTGTGGCCGTTTCCCACTGGGGTTTACCCGTTTCTTTGGCAATAATATGCGCAAATTCTGTTTTGTACTCAGCAAGTAACTCGGCAAAGCGCTTAACAATTTTGAGGCGATCTTCAAATGACAACTGCGACCACTGGATAAATGCATTTCGGGCAGCTGAAATGGCAGCATCTACTTGTTCAGCCGAGGCCGCATTACCCGACCATACCACCGCATTTTTTGCGGGATCCACAGAGCTCATTTGCTGGCCTTTACCATCTAGCCATTGACCATTAATATAATGTGTATTTTGAGACATGTAGCGCTCCTACTTATGTGCGGGATGTGAAATGTGTGCTTGCATAGCGAATGGTATCGCCGTGACATATTTGTAAAGTATCAGCAAGTGCCTGGCTTATCAAAACGGTATGCGTGTCTTGTGAAATATCGAGTGATTTAAGTTGACCGACACAGCCGCGAAATCCTGCAATTTTAGTGTTTATAATGAAGTAATTTTCTAGCAAAGTAATATCCAATGTGGGCGATATCTGCACCGTTGCTTCTTTGCTTATGCGCACGGTATCAATATTCGCTATGTCAGCTTCCATTGTGGGTCCGGCGTCAAAAATATCAACATATCCACGAAACCTAAAGCCCTCTTGCTCAAGCAGCCTAAGCGCGGGACGCGTTTTTTCATGTACCTTGCCGATGCTGGCTTGGGCCTCTTTTGATAATAAATTGACGTAAATAGGGTACTTCGGCATTAGCTCAGCAATAAATACTTTGTTGCCAATGCCTGTTAGATAGTCTGCGGTAGGAAAATCGACTGAGAAAAAGTGGGTTTCTAGCCATTCCCAAAACGGAGACCTACCCGCTTCATCTGATATGCCGCGCATTTCTGCGATAACAATGTCTGCAAATCTATGCTGATGCTGGGCCATAAATAAGAAGCGAAATTTTGACAGCAGCCTACCTGCGAGGCCTTCTCGCGCGTCTTCTTGTAAAAACAGGGTGCATATTTCGCTCACGCCGGTGTAGTCGTTACAAAACGTCAGTATTTCGACTGAATTATGAACACCAAGCTCGCGTGATGCATGCACCACCTTACCTACATGATAGTGGTAGAAGGCATCTTGTGTGCCAACGGTAGCCTCAATACCAGAAGTGCCGACGACTTTACCGGTTTGTGTGTCTTCCATTACAAATAAATAGCTCTGCTGCCCGGGAGACTTTGGATTTGACACAAAGGCACTTTGCGCTGCGGCAATTTTCTTTTTGAGCAGCGTTTCGTTCACCGGCAAAGACGTAAAGCCTATGCCGGATTCTTGGGAAATCCTGTATAGCGCAGAATAATCGCTTTCCCTGATGGGGCGAATGACCAGCATATAGTCGTCTCTATTTTGTAAGCGCAACTGGTTGGGCAACAAGTCCAGCGATACCGCGCTCAAACTTCTCTAAGCCCTCAATAATATCCTTATCAGGAATTACTAAAGAGGGCGCAAAGCGCACCACGTTCATGCCCGCTACTAAGCACATTAGGCCTTCGTTAGTGGCCGCTACCATAAAGTCTTTTGCGCGGCCTTTGTATTGTTCATTTAGCGCACACCCTAAGAGCATGCCTTTTCCACGAATTTCTTCAAACACATGATACTTTGCGTTTATTCTATTTAGGTGCTCTCTAAATAGCGCTTCTTTGTGCGCAACGCCGTCAAGCACTTGTGGTGTGTTTACCACATCAAATACGGCTTCTGCTACCGCGCATGCAAGCGGGTTTCCGCCATATGTACTGCCATGTGTGCCCGGTTTTAGATGTTCAGCAATAGCTGCTGTGGTCAGCATTGCGCCAATTGGAAAACCGCCGCCAAGTGATTTTGCGGTGGTAAGAATATCAGGCCTTACACCCAAATTCATATATTCAAATAGCTTACCCGTGCGCCCCATACCCGACTGTACTTCATCAAAAATTAACAGGGCGTGGTGCTTATCGCAAAGTTCACGAACGCCTTTAACAAAGGCAGGGTCGGGCACAATAATGCCGCCTTCACCTTGTAATGGCTCCATCATAATGGCACATGTTTTGTCAGACATCATGCTGGCTAGCATGTCTAAGTTGCCAAATTCGCAGTGCAAAATATCGCCTGGTTTTGGACCAAAGCCGTCAGAGTAAGCAGGCTGCCCGCCTACTGTTACCGTAAAGAATGTGCGCCCGTGAAAGCCTTGTTTAAACGCTATAATTTCACTGCGCTGTGTGCCGTGCATTTCGAGGGCAAAGCGTCTGGCTAGCTTCAGTGCAGCCTCATTTGCTTCGGCACCTGAATTGGCAAAATATACTTTATCGGCAAACGTGGCGTCGGTTAGTTTTTTGGCTAAACGCAATGCGGGTTCATTCGTGAACACATTGCTTAAGTGCCACAATTTATTGCCTTGGCTAATAAGTGCTTGCGTAAGGGCGGGGTGACAGTGCCCTAATACGTTCACAGCAATACCACCGGCAAAATCAATAAACTCGTTGTCGTGCTGGTCCCAAACACGTGAACCTTCACCTCTTACAGGCACCATGTCTGCAGGGTTATAATTGGGAACCATTACGTCATTGAATGTGTCACGAGTTACTTGCATGTTGATACCTCACTGGTGTTAATTATTACTTTGTAAACCGAAGCTGTCCACGCCTATAAAATCGTGGATGTACTGGTGTAAAAAGCGAACATAGCGTAAAAAGCCATGCTGGAGTATGCCAGAAATTGAAGCGAAAGTCGCTATGGTTTCTGCTCTGAAAACCTTTACTTTAAGGGATCTTGGCCAGTTTTTCGGAATTACTGCATAACTATAAAAGCAGTTTTTAACTGGGTATCGTCGAAGTAATCAGCGGGCTTAATAATATAAGCCATATGTTAATTGGAGAGCGCCTAATGAATAACCCAGTGCTGTCAAAAAAGATGAAATAAAAGAACAACATTACTATTACATAAGTATTCAATAAATATGCAGTAAAGAGTGTAAAGTTTTGTATAAGGACTTGCCGGTTTTATCAATTGTGCCAGCGATGTTATATTTGTCAGCTAATTGCAAAAAAACTATGTTGCGAGTGTAAATCCAACCTTATTACCCTTTCTTAATAAAATTATGTAATACCAAATGCCCATGCTCAGTTAGCAACGATTCAGGGTGAAACTGAAGTCCGTAAAGCTTTAACTGTGTATCCTCTATCGCCATTATTTCTTCAATGCCTTTAGTATTGCATGTAGCGGTAATATTGAAATTGCTACTAAGCGTGTTTTTATCAATTAAGAGTGAGTGATAGCGTGTCACCATAAAGCGTGATGGACACTGCTCAAACAACACTGAAGCCTTGTCTAAAACACGTAAACGTGACGTTTTGCCATGTTTAATATGCACCGCTTGAACAATATTAGCGCCATAAACTTGTGCAATTGCTTGATGGCCTAAACACACACCTAATATTGGCACTTTCCCTGCAAAATGCTTTATTGCCGCCAAACAAATACCCGACTCGTTTGGTGTGCAAGGCCCCGGTGATAGAACCAGATGCGAAAAGTCCATAAGCGCAAGATCGTCAATTGTGTGGCTATCATTTTTGACAACTTTCACAAGGTGGCCTAGCTCTTCAAAATACCGTGCTAGGTTATAGGTGAAAGAATCATAATTATCGATGATAAGTACCATGTTAAGCCCGCGGTATAAACCCTACAGCTTTGTACACCTTAGCGAGTGTCTCGGACGCTTTTTCGCGAGCTTTAGCACTTCCTTGATGCATAACCTCATGTAAATAAGGCAAATCTTGACGAATTCTTGCATATTCGCTTTGAATGGGCTTTACCAGGTTCACAACCGACTCCGCTACGTCACCTTTTAAGTGACCATACATCTTGTCTGTATATTGCCCAACGAGGCTGTCAATGCTGTTGCCGCTCGTCGCGCTAAGCAGTGAGAGCAGGTTAGAAACACCCGGTTTTTCGGCCACATCATAATAAATATTAGCTTGCTCGTCGCTGTCAGTAACGGCGCGCTTAATTTTTTTAGTCAGTATTTTGGGGTCTTCTAACAGGCCAATTACATTGTTAGTGTTTGGATCTGACTTTGACATCTTTTTGTTTGGTTCTTGTAAGCTCATGACTCTGGCGCCATCTTTGGGAATACAAGGTTCAGGAAGAGTAAACACATCACCGTAAATATTGTTGAAGCGGGTTGCGACGTCGCGCGTTAGCTCAAGATGCTGTTTTTGATCTTCACCTACCGGCACTTCGTTAGCCTGATAAACTAAAATATCGGCCGCTTGTAACACAGGGTAAGCATATAAGCCTACATTGACGTTTGACTGATTTTTTTGTGACTTATCCTTAAACTGGGTCATGCGATTAAGCTCACCCATTTGCGTATAGCAGTTAAGCACCCAGCTTAGCTGTGCGTGCTCTGGCACATGCGACTGCATAAATATAGTACTTTTGTTTGGGTCAATACCGCAGGCCAAATAAAGCGCAAGTCCGTCTAGGCATGCTTGGTTTAATTCTGCCGGGTTCTGTCTTAAGGTAATGGCGTGCAGGTCTACAATCATATACAAACAATCATGTGTGGCCTGCATGGCGACCCATTGGCGTAGTGCGCCTAAATAATTACCTAATGTAAGTTGCCCTGAAGGCTGACATCCGCTAAGTACGATCGGTTTCGTTGAACTGCTCACTGAATATTCCTATTTAAATTGTTGCGTTAAATCAGCTATGGCTTTTTTATAGTCGCGTTGACCGAAGATAGCGCTGCCGGCTACAAACATGTCGGCGCCAGCTAAATATACGTCTTTTATGGTGTCTTTGTTAATGCCGCCGTCTACCTGAATACGGGTGCTTAATCCCATTTCATCTATGATTGATTTTAAATGCGCTGTTTTTTCAACGGTGCCGGGAATGAATTTTTGGCCACCAAAACCTGGGTTAACCGACATTAGTAAAACGTAGTCAAGCTTTTCTAAAACGTAATCGAGTACGCTTAATGATGTTGCCGGATTAAGCACTAAGCCTGCTTTACAACCGTGCTGTTTAATGAGCTCAATACTTCTGTCTACGTGTAAAGCCGCTTCTGGATGAAAGCTAATCATACTAGCCCCGGCTTTGGCAAAGGCTTCAATCATTGAGTCAACCGGCGATACCATTAAATGCACGTCTATATCGGCTGTTATGCCATAGTTGCGAAGCGCCGAACATATGGTGGGGCCGAAGGTTAAATTGGGCACATAATGATTGTCCATTACGTCGAAATGAACGATGTCAGCGCCAGCGCTTAACACACTGTCGACTTCTTCTCCTAACTTTGCGAAATCGGCAGACAAAATGGAGGGGGCTATTAATGGTTTATGCATGAGTCGGTCACGTATCGTCTAAAAAACCATAGTTTACCGTATTTTTAGCGCAAAATTCACTTCTAATACAAAAAGCTTTTATTTTTCTTGTGCGGTATAACAGCCTGTTTACTTTGCGCCTGCTCTAAAATGGTGAGGCTGTTGCAAAATAGTGCATAAACCAGGCGTCTATGGCTGTTTTACTGCTTTTTGTGGCTACTATGAATACGCGCAGGTAGGGTCTTATTTGTCACTATCCCTTTGTAACTATTAGATATTTTTATGGTTTTTGAAGCGGGTATCAAGTTCGCCTTATGTTTGGCACTGCTATTGCTAAATACAAGGCGTATGTACCCTTAGCGCGCCTACATTATTAAGTAAAGACGCTTCATCACACTATTAGTGCATACACTATTAAAATCAACGACGTAAAGTCTTTTAATCACTATTCAGCAAAGCATGGGGAACACACATGAAACAGTTAACTAAGATATCGTTGATAGCAGCGGCCTTGTCTCCGACATTATTTGTCAGCCAATCAGCACTTGCCGAGGTAAGCGCTAACATAGGGGCTACCACCAACTATATTTGGCGTGGTGTTAGTCAAAGCTCAGATGCGGCCTCCGTTTCAGGCGGCATTGACTATGCTGCCGATAGCGGATTTTATGCCGGTACATGGGTCGGTTCTTTAGGCGATAGCGATTCTGGGTTTAATGGCACAGAGACCGACTTTTATTTAGGCTTTGGCGGTGAAGTTGCGGGTTTTACTTACGACATCGGTTATATTTATTATCTATACACTGAGTTAGATGACAGTAACTTTGGTGAAATTTACGTCAACGCTGGTTTTGGAAACTTCGGGGTAGGCGCAGCGTATACAGTGAATAGCGAGGTAGACGAAGGCGCCGGTTTTGAAGGCGGTGACATTTATTATAGCATTAGCTACGGTGGTATCGCGTTGGGCAATGAGTTTGAACTCGCGCTAAGTGCTGGCCTTTATACATTTGATTCAGACGGTAGTGAGAACGATTACAATTATTCCCACGTTCAGGCTGATATATCCAAAGGCGATTTTGCGTTTTCGATTGTTAAAGCACAAGAGAGTGCGTTTGCAGATGAAGATATAAAATTTGTTGCTAGCTGGTCAACAAGTTTTTAATCTAGCTTATTCTATAGGCAACGTTCACCACTGCAGCAAGGTTAATTTGGGCCAACGTTGCAATCCTGCGGCGCAATTTAGCCGCTTATTGATGGTTCTCTTTGCATATTTTGAACGTTGATCAGCGGACGTGGTTTGTGCTGAACTAGTATATTTTTGTTTTTACGGTAAACTTAAATACTGTTAGTAAATGCACAGTATTTAAAGTAAAAGTGATAGGCGCTTTGATCCAGTGCATTTTCACTATTTAGATTTATTGGAGTTAATGTCTCGCAAATGAGTACTACCAAAGATTGGCTGGCGGTTGTACAAAGTGTAATGGCGGGGTTGCTTGGGGTACAATCGCAGCGTAAATATGTTGAAGACGCTAACGCAACTTCCTTCGTGCCCTTCGTTGTGGTGGGCGTAATAATGGTTATTGTGCTTATCTTGTCTATCTGGTTTGGCGTTAGTTTACTGCTACCAAATACCTAGGTGGCTATAGTTAGCTGCTATGACCTGCTATGACCTGCTAGAAAAATCTTTAATTCTTCATAACGTACCGCTCTGGACATCAAAAAGCCCTGAGTAAAGTCGCAGCCCAGTGCCCTTAACTGCGCGACTTGCGCCTCAGTTTTTGCGCCTTTCGCAACGATGGGCACAGATGAACCATGCTCAAGACATAGCCTTGGCTGTCACGCTTTACGCTTGGCCTTTATAAAGTGCAATCAATTCGGCGCAAGGTTTTCTGGTATTGCCTTTGCAGCTAATACTGCGCGCAACGCTTAATTTAACGATTTTATTAGCGGTGGCGTATATTGCTCGGGTTTGTGGTAGGTTATTATTTGAAATTATAGTGGTTATCCCCATTTTTTGAGCCTGTAGCGCGCAGTCAACCAGCCTTTGCTGATCATCCCAAGAAAAACCTTTACCGGAATACGCGGTAAAGCTCGCGGTTTCATTAATGGGTGTATAAGGAGGATCGCAATACACAATATCGCCTTTACAAGCCTGTTCGAAGGCCAATGAAAAGTCGCCTGAAAAAAATTGCGCAGCTTGAGCCTTAGCTGAAAAATCGTCTATTTCTGCGTGGGGAAAGTAAGGTTTTTTATACTGACCAAAAGGGACGTTGTAGCCACCTTTCGAATTATATCTACATAAGCCGTTAAAACCATAGCGGTTTAGGTATAAAAAAAGAGCACTTCTGCGAAGGGACTTGCTCGTTTTGTTAAACTCTTCTCTAAGTGCGTAGTATTGCTTGCTGATGTTATTGCTTGGAACAAACAAAGCTTGGCTAGCGTTTACAAACGCTTCTGGCGTTTCGCGAATATGCGTGAAGAAATTAATAAGATCTGGATTGCTATCCGCTAAGAGGTATTCATTGAAAGGGAGGTTCAAAAACACGGAGCCACCGCCCACGAAAGGCTCGATAAGCCTACCACGATCATTCTTTGGGAGCAGCTTGGCTATGTCAACGACCAGCTTACGTTTTCCACCTGCCCACTTTAAAGGAGACTTAACTAAATTTAAGGGGGCTTTACTAGCGCTAGTAAATTTCTTGCTGGATTTGGTTAATACTTTTGGCAAAAGGCTGCGCTTCCTTTACATCTGCCGGCATGCTATGCAATTGCTTAAGTGGCGTTTCAATAGAGCCAAACGCCTCTTTGTACAACACCACAAACCATGAACCACCATAGCGCTGGGTTTTGTACACCCAGGTTGAAGCCTTCAGATTGTTATTATTAAGATAATTCTCTAGCACCGCTGGACTTTGAATACCAAGGAGTTGCAGCAAGACAGAATAGTTAGGCAAAGACAGTAGTGTAGTTTCATCAAACTTATAGTCAATAGCAGAACTAGAAACTGTTTGCGTTTGTCGCCTAGTGACATGCTAATCTTTAAGGTCTGTTGTAATTCAGTTCTGTTTAGTTAAGTAGCTCACTAAGCTGTGCTTGCGTTACATCACTGACCACTTGCGCATTGCCAATCCCAATAGGAAGGATAAATCGCATAGTGCCACTTAACACCTTTTTATCTCGCTGCATGTGCGTAATATAATCTTGGGCGCTCATATTAGCAGGCCCTGTAAGAGGTAAGTCGAAATATCCCAAAATGTTAGACACCTGTCGTAATTCTGACCTTAGCATTTGATTACGCATTGCAGATAATTTACAGGCAAGGATAGTGCCAGCAGCTACTGCTTCTCCATGAAGCCAGTTACCATAGCCCATTTGAGCTTCAATAGCGTGACCAAAGGTGTGTCCTAAATTCAATAAGGCGCGTATGCCATGTTCTTTTTCGTCTTGATTAACAATGTCGGCTTTTATTTGGCAGCAGCGCGCAATCATGGTGCTTAATGCCTTTGGCTCTTGTTGCTTTATATCGGCCTTATGGGTGTTTAACCACTTGAAAAAAGTACTGTCATAAATTATGCCGTATTTAATGACCTCTGCCATTCCCGCCGCAAACTCTTTTTGTGGCAGTGATTGCAGTGTAGTAGGATCGATAACAACGGCTTTTGGCTGATAAAATGCGCCAATCATATTTTTACCCAGCGGGTGATTAACCGCTGTTTTGCCGCCCACAGATGAATCTACCTGCGAAAGTAGGGTGGTGGGTATTTGGATAAAATCGATACCGCGCTGATAGCAGGCTGCAACAAATCCACTTAAATCACCAATGACACCGCCGCCTAAGGCTATAATACAGGCATCTCTAGAGATTCTGTCCTGCAATAAGTGCGTCATTATTAGTTCAAAACTAGCAAGCGTTTTAGTGGCTTCGCCGTCGGCTAAAATAATGTGTGTTATGTTTTTGTTGGCGCCGCTTAAGGTGTTCATCAAGGTTTTAAGGTAAAGTGGCGCAACCACGTCATTGGTGATGATAACAACTTGTTTACCGCTTATTGCATCCAGTAGAAAGCCGGCGTTTTGCAGACTGCCGGCTTGTATTGCAATGGGGTAACTGCGCTCACCAAGGTCAACTAGTATGCTTGGCATGTAAGGATCCTTTGGGTGTTTTATAGGCCTATTTTACTAATAATTTGGTTAGCAACCGCGCGTGCGCTTTGTTCGTCAGTTTCAATCACGTAGTCGGCTACTTCTTCATATAAAGGGTTACGTTCTTCACCTAAGGCTATTAGTACTGCTTCTGGGTCGTCGTTTTGTAGCAGTGGTCTGCGCTTATCGCGCTGTGTGCGAGCAACCTGTTTATCAATAGTTGTTTGTAAATACACCACTATGCCACGTGCTGATAAGCGATTACGCACGGCTTTTGAAACAATTGAGCCGCCGCCCGTCGCCAACACTATACCTTGTTTGTCGGTTAGGTCGTGAATAATAGTCTCTTCGCGTTTGCGAAAACCGTCTTCACCCTCTAAATCAAAGATCCAAGCAATGTCAGCGCCGGTTCTGCGCTCTATTTCTTGGTCTGAATCGAAAAATTCTAAATGAAGTTCATCGGCTAGATGTCGGCCAATAGTGCTTTTCCCAGCGCCCATTGGGCCCACAAGGAATACGTTACGTTTCTCTGCCATATCTGTTTAAATCATATCTTTTAAAAAGTGGTGTTGGCTGGAAGTAGTGTTTTAGCCAACAATTACCATAACAGGCAGTGTCTGTTATGAGCGCGTTAATCCTCGCGTTAAGATCGAGACACGCGATTATCTCAATTATCATGGTGTATTTGCAAGCCTTGTCTGCAAATACATTTTTTATACACTAAGAATGACGCTATTTGCGTCATTCTTAGTGTTCACTTACCCTACCAAAAAACAATATACAGTACTTATATTACATATCGGTGGTAATTATTTTGGGCGTCACGAATATTAATAGTTCGCGCTTTTCTTCTCGCTGTCCAGTTGTTTTAAAAAGTCTTCCTATAAAAGGTAAGTCACCTAATAGGGGAACTTTAGACACGTCACGCGTACTAATTTGTTGGAAAATTCCGCCCAGCACAATGGTCTCACCATTTTCAACCAACACTTGTGTACTGATCTCTTGAGTATCAATGGCAACCGCGGGTCCTGTAGAGGTTGACACAGTATCGCCGCGTGTATCTTGGGTCACGACAAGATTTAAAATAATACGGTTGTCGGGCGTAATATGCGGTGTTACCCGTAAGCTTAACACTGCCTTTTTGAATTCTACCGACGTTGCCCCACTTGACGTGGACTGCACAAAGGGAATTTCAGTACCCTGTTCAATGTACGCCTCTTGCTGATTCGCCACGGTAATACGGGGGCTGGCAATAATTTCACCTTTGTTCTCAGATTCTAAGGCGCTGAGTTCTAAGTCAAGTATATTGCCGTCAAGTAGGCTTGCAATTTGAACGCCGATTCTACCTGCAGCATTGGCAACGGGCAAGTTTACATTTAAGCGGTCTGTTATATTTTCAGGAACCGCATCACTATTGGCTATGTCTGAACCAAGTAATGAGCCAGACGTAGCGCCTTCGCTGGTGTTGCTGGTAAAGCCCCAGCGCACGCCTAACTCCCCGCCAGCGTTGTCTCGTACCGTTACCATGCGCGATTCAATCAATACTTGTTTGACCGGAATATCCAGTGCTTCAACGGTTTTACGCGCTTCATCAATAGAGGCCTGGGTATCGCGAAGCAGCAGCGTATTGGTTCTTTCATCCACGCTAACAGTGCCTCTGTCAGATAAAATACCGCCGTCGGGCGACTTTAAAATAGTCGCCAACTCACCTGCTCGGGCGTAGTTAATGGCAATATTAGCCGCGCTTAGTTCAGCCAGATTTTGAACCTGTTGTTTAGATTTAAGCGCTTGGGCTTCTTGTGCGGCTAGTTCGGCAGTAGGCGCAACCAAAAGAATATTGCCTTCTAAACGCTTGCCTAAACCGCGGATCTTAAGGATCATATCTAGTGCCTGATCCCATGGCACTTTCGACAAGCTGATGGTAACGTTGCCGCTTACAGTGTCGGTAGCGACTAGGTTGAAGCCGTTCACTTGCGCAATTATTTGTAATAATTGGCGCACAGGCACGTCTTGAAAGTCTAAGCTTATAGGCTTACCCGAATAAATTACGCCCTGGGCTTGTGCAACATCTTCTTGTGACAGTGGCACTAGTGAAAATTGGACTTGCGTAGCGCTCGTATTTTTACTCACTTTAACGCTGCCGGTGTAATTTATTTCTAACCTTGAGTGCTTTTTATCTTGAAAGGTTTCAATGAAGGTAACCGCGGTACCAAATTGAGCCACATCTATTTTCACAAACTGGTCGTCGTTAAGCTGTGTATTTTCAAAGCTTACACTAACTTTTCCTTGCGCTTCGATATATGACACGGTTGGTGTCGCTCCGTTAAAATCAACCACAATATTTGCGTTGTCGCCGCTGCGCGTGAAGTCTATGTTTTTTAACTGATGCATTTTAAGTGCTAGCGCGCTTGCCTGAGGATTGATTAAATCGATACTGTTTATTTGCATACCCGATTTATCTTGTGGCATTGATGCGCCCACACCCGCAATTTGGTCTAAATTCCTGTCTTGCGACAGTACAGTAAAACTGGTTAAACAGCTCAAAAGAGTACCCGCGACACAGCAAAGTGCTTTGTGTGTGTTTAATTTATGGCCAGAGGTATACTTCTCAGACATTATTGTTTCCCCCTACCATTGACGGTTTTGTCAACGTGGTTTGTTTGCTTTTCCAGCATCCAGCACCATCTGGCAGCATTTCTTGAATTAAAATCTCGATGTCGTGAATGCTTGATACACGGCCATTAAATAAACCAATATAGTTGCCCCGAGTTACTTTATGCAGACTGCCGTCGAAGGCTTTAATGAGGGCATATTGACGACCATTATTGGTGAACACGCCAGCCATTTCTAAGCTGTCTATTCCATAGCTTTCGAGTGCTTGTTTGCGTCTGTCGTTATTAGGCTGTTGGCAATTTGGCCTATCTTCGACACTTTGAACAACTTGCTCGGTTCTTGAGCGTAAAAACGGACTTCTGTGATCGCTTGCTGTGTAGCTTACATTTGGCAGTGGTGCAAACTCCGGATACGGCTCTATACTCACTTTTGTATTTGCCCGCACACTTTCGGTATACGCAATTAAGTCGTCAATATTAGCGCCACAGCCGCTGAGCAGGGCGCTTGCGCTAAGGCTAATCAATAATCTTTTCATATTATTCTTGCCCCGTTGTTTCAGCGCGATAGGTTTTCGCCTGCATAGACAGGCTTAAGCCGTCTTGTTTGTTCAAAATTTCAAAATCGTGCAGGGTAACAATTCTGGGTAGATTTGCGACGTTTGAAGCAAACTGACCGAATTGATGGTAGCCACCCGACACTTCAATTTGAATGGGCAGTTCGGTATAAAATTCTTTTGGTATTTCTTGCTGCCAATTTATTAATTTAAACGACAGACCGGCGTCGGTTCCTACAAAGGTAACATCGTCTAATAAGCCCGGTGTTTCGTTGCTTGTAGGCAAAGACTTCAACATACAAGAGAAATCATCTTCTATGCGTGTAAGCAGTTCTTCATACGCTGACAAATTAACCGCTATTCGAAACTTCGCCTCAAAGCTTAGGCGCAGTTCGTTTTCTGCGCTTTTAGCGGTGTCAAACTCAGGCAATTTATTTGAAATAATAGCGAAGTGGCATATTGCGCTGACAATAAGCGCACAGATCACTCCCACCACTAATTTGATTTCTTTAGGCCATATAGCAACTTGCTCAAAGTCGAGGTCGTTTATTTCTTTTAATTTATTAACATCAAATTGCATAAACGTTATTCCTCTTGTGCATCGAGCTGTTCAATTTCAACAGGACCATATTTAGGCGATATAGAAAATGTAAGGTCAAAATCACTCACCGCGTTAAGGCCCGTTTTATCTGCTACGATTGAAGATATTTCGGCGTCTACAAATACTTCAGACAAATCTAAGGCACGCATAAAGCTTGAAAGCCTGTTATTTGAGTCACTCATGCCAGTTATCTTAATTTGCTTGTCAGAGCGTGACATAGTGTCAAAGGCCACTCCAGCGGGCATTATCTTGGCAAGCTCATCAAATATAATGGGCGTTAAATTCTTGCTTATTTGTAGCTGCTCTATTAGCGCCATGCGAAGACCAATTTCTTCTTTTGCATTGCTAATTTCTCTGATTCGGCTTATCTGCCTGTCGAGTACCTCAATTTGCTGGCTTAAATAGTTGTTTCTTGAATTCTGGTTACGCACCTGCTGGTCAATAATTTGACCAATTACCCAAAACAGCGCAAAGACTGCCACCGATACACCCACAAGTGAGCCTATATAGTGTTTCTTGTGGGTTTGACGAAGCGCTTCCCGCCAAGGCAGTAAATTTATCTTTGCCATGATTCAAGTTTCCTTGTGGCAAGACCAAGCGCGATGGTCATTTGAGGGGCAATACTAAGCAGCTTCTCAGCGTTTATGTTGCTACTTATTTCCATGCCTGAAAAGGGATTAAAAGGTAGCACTTGAATTGATAGTTCTTTGTCAAGCTCTTCACATACATTAGGCAGGTTGGTAACGCCGCCACACAGGTAAATTTTAGTAGGGGGCGGTTTGTGTGTTGCTGACGTATACATTTGTATGGCTCGCTGTATTTGCTGCTGCAAGCTTGCATAGAAGCTTGGCAGTGTTTCAGCAAGCCAATCTTCAGGAGCGGTGCTATTGTGAATTCGTAGCTCAACTTCTTGCATTTCAAGGTCGTAAATGAGCGAAAGGTCTTGGTTTAGTTTGTTTAAGCCATAAGCGTGCTCTTTGGTGTATATAACGTGCTTATTTTGCACAACGCTTAACTGCAGAAGCGACGCTCCCACATTTACACAACAGACTACTTCATCTGGTGCAATGGGATCTTGAATGTACTGCATGAAAGCCTCGCCTAAGGCGTTTGACTCAAGGTCTATAATTTTAGGTTCGAACAGGTTTTCTCTCACCACGGTCATGCGCGTGTCGACTAAATCGCGGTGTGCAACGCTGAGTAAAACCTCTATTTTGCCATCTTGGGATTCACTTGCGCGTAATTCTTCAAAGTCTACATAAACTTCTGAAAGCGGATAAGGAATGAGGCTGTCAGCTTCTAACTCTATTTGACTTTCTAATTCAAAATCGCTTTGATTAGCTTCCATGAAAACAAGTTTGCTGAGCACAGACGAACCCGCAACGGCAAGGGCACAATGTTTGTCGCGCTCAGCCAAAACAAGTTTCACCTTTTTGAGTGCTTTGCTTATCGCGTCAAAATCTTTTATTTCGCGCTCAGCAAAGGCCTTGCCCATAATGGGTTCACAAGCATAAGACAACACTTTGGTTGAAGATGAGGAAACATCTAGGCTAAGCGCCTTTATATATTTGGTTCCTATATCTAAACCGATAATTGTTTTAGCTTTTTTGGAAAAAAGCGACTTCATATCATGGTAGCCTAATGTGGATTGCAGTATCATATGTACAAATAATACTGAGAATTAATCTATGATATGCATCAGTTAACGACACATACGTATAATTTTTTCGTGTTTTTCACCAATTATTTGAGATAAATATCACTTGTGAAGTATTTAAAAATCTTTTTCATCATTTGTCTGTCAGCAGTCTTACTCGGCATAGGAACTGTTGCCGGCCTTTATGTCTATTATAAAGATGAGCTTCCAAGCGTTGAGCTGATGCGTGACGTTGAACTGCAAACACCTATGCGAATTTATACCAAAGATGGGAAGTTAATCTCGCAGTATGGTGTGAAAAGAAGAATACCGGTTTCTTTAGATGAAGTCCCCGAGACCTTGGTACAGGCCATTATTGCGACCGAAGACAGCCGTTTTTACGAACACATTGGCGTTGACCCAATTGGGGTTATGCGGGCTGTTTTAAATTTAGTGGTAACGGGAGAAAAAGGCCAAGGCGCATCTACGTTAACCATGCAGTTAGCGAGAGGGTTTTTCGGCCTAACCCGTAAAAAAGAATACTCTCGAAAGGTAAAAGAAGTGTTTATTGCGCTGAAGATGGAGCAAGAACTCAGTAAAGATGAAATACTCGGGCTTTACTTAAATAAGGTTGAGCTTGGGCATCGAGCGTTTGGCGTTGGCGCGGCTGCGCAGGTTTACTATGGTAAACCGCTTAGCGAACTCAATTTAGCGCAAATTGCGACTATCGCAGGTTTACCCCAGCGTCCGTCTGCCTCAAACCCTATCAGTAATCCTGCGTTGTCAAAGCAACGCCGCCGCATAGTACTGCTGCGCATGCTCGATGAAAAGTATATTACAAGAGCACAGTTTGACGAGGCTGCATCTGCACCTGTTACCGGGAAAAGACACGGTGCCGAGCTAGACATGAGCGCGCCTTATTTAGCCGACGTAGTCTACAATGAAATGATTGCTATTTACGGTAAAGAAATTGCTGAAACAAGTGGCTTTCGAGTATTTACCACGGCTACCTCCGTTCATCAAGCAGCGGCTGAAAAAGCCGTTATTAGAAATTTGCACGACTACGATGAACGCCATGGTTATCGAGGACCTATAGCGCAAATCTGGAAGCCGCTCAGTGCAAATGTATTAGCACAAGAAGGCTTGTCATTGCCTTTATCGAAAATAGACGCTGAGAAAATAACCCTTAAGTATGGACCCTTTGAAAGGCCACAGCAGTCTACGCTTGAAGCAATACTGCATGATACACCAGTAATAGGCGCTTTGATCCCTGCGCTTGTGCTTAAGACGCAAGCGCAAAGTATTGAAGTACTCACCCTAGATTATGGCGAATTTACTATTACTTGGGATGGACTCGATTGGGCGAGAGCCTACATTAATGATGAAAAGCAAGGGCCAGATCCCAAATTAGGCAGTGACATTGTTAATCAAGGCATGCTTATATACGTGCGCCAGCGACCTCATGACAATGTTTGGCAACTGTCTCAATTGCCCTTGGTAGAGGGTGCGTTTGTGGCCGTGAACCCTTTTAATGGCGGAGTTGATGCGCTGGTAGGAGGCTTCAGTTTTTTTCAAAGTCAGTTTAATCGTGCTACTCAAGCAAAGCGTCAAATAGGCTCAACCGTTAAACCATTTATTTACGCCGCGGCACTCGACAATGGCTATACCGTTGCCAGTGTCATGAACGATGCACCTATCAACCAGTGGGATGCGTCTTCAGGTGTTGCTTGGCGGCCACAAAACTCACCTCCCTTATACGATGGGCCCATTCGTATGCGCGTTGCTTTAGGCAAGTCTAAAAACGTTGTGTCGGTAAGACTACTAAGGGGGGTAGGACTAAGCGCTACTCGAGATTATCTGACGAAGTTTGGTTTTGAACGTTCAGAAATTCCGCTGGATGAAACCATGTCGCTTGGTTCTGGCGCGCATACCCCGCTTGAACTTGCCACCGGTATAGCCATAATTGCTAACGGCGGCTTTGCTATTCGCCCCTACTTTATTGATCGTATAGAAAATGGTGCTGGTGATATTATGTGGCAGGCTGAACCTGTGTATGCGTGCGACCCCTGCGATGCTTACAACCTTGACGGTAGTCTAAAACCGCCAGCGCAGTTGGCAAAAGAGCAATCTGCGCTGCAAAGGCAAAGAGACGCTTATATAGAGGCTCGCCTGGCGGCGCAGTTTAATAACAGTGGTAGCCCTAATTCTACCGTTATTACCAAAAAGGAAAGGCGCATAATGCAGTCAGCGCCTCAGGTAATCCCCCCTCAAACGGCGTTTTTGGTCGCCCAAATGATGCGCACAGCAGTGCGCGGTAATGGCCGCAATGACACTTACTGGCTAGGCACCGGGTGGCGAGCGACCAATATATTACGGCGCGATGATATTGGCGGTAAAACCGGCACCACCAACGATTCACGCGACACTTGGTTTGCAGGTTTTGCGGGTGACTTGGTGGCGACTTCTTGGGTCGGCTTTGATGATAACGTGCGCCAGTTGGGCAGAACGTCGCGTAATCAAAATTTAATCAATAAAAATCCAGAACGCTTTAACTATATCGGAAATGCCGTTATTGGCGGCGAAAGCGGAGCGAAAACAGCTCAGCCGGCGTGGATAATGTTTATGGAGAATGCGCTTAGCGCTACGCCCGAGGTGATCAATCCGATACCTGTGGATATTGTAAGAGTGAGAATAGACAGAAAAAGTGGTTTATTAACACGTAAAACTGATTCATCATCTACTTTTGAATATTTTAAAAAAGGCACGCAGCCAACTACTTTTGTAAATCAAGACTCGTTCGACTTGCCTATTGAAGCAGGCAAAAAGCAAGAACCAGTATTTGATGACTTATTTTAAATTAACCATTAATCGCTAAGGCCAACATGTCTGCAAACGATATACAACGCTATTTATATACGCATTATGCGGGTTCAGCATTGCTGGAAACGCCCTTATTGAACAAGGGCAGCGCGTTTACGGAACGCGAGCGTAAGTCATTTAATATTTTGGGCTTAGTGCCGCCGCGCTACGAGTCTATT
The DNA here is from genome assembly GCF_000252165.1 of Glaciecola punicea ACAM 611. Taxonomy (GTDB): domain Bacteria; phylum Pseudomonadota; class Gammaproteobacteria; order Enterobacterales; family Alteromonadaceae; genus Glaciecola; species Glaciecola punicea. Next base: position 140,359 of record NZ_BAET01000033.1, on the reverse strand, counting down.
GACGAGCAGGTTGAACGCGCTTACATGCAGTATAGAAGTTTTGTAAGCCCTCTACACAAGCATATATACTTGCGTGCTATTCAAGATAACAACGAAACACTCTTTTATAAATTATTACAAAAACACATAGAAGAGATGATGCCTATTATTTATACCCCTACGGTAGGAGAAGCGTGTGAACGTTTTTCTGACATTTACCGTTCTTCACGTGGCTTATTCATTAGCTATGACGAACGCCATTTAATGGGCGACATTTTACGTAATGCCACTAAGCGCAAAGTGAAGGTTATTGTAGTAACCGACGGCGAACGTATTTTGGGCTTAGGTGACCAAGGTATCGGTGGTATGGGCATTCCTATTGGAAAGCTTTCACTGTATACAGCCTGTGGCGGCATAAGTCCTGCGTATACCTTGCCGGTTATGCTAGACGTTGGCACAAATAATCAAAAATTATTAGATGATCCCATGTATATGGGCGCTAGGCATCCGCGTATTGAGCAAGGTCAATATAACGAATTTTTAGACATGTTCATTAAAGAAGTCAGCGCCAGATGGCCTGAAGCGATGATCCAGTTTGAAGATTTTGCGCAGCCAAATGCCATGCCCTTACTGCAAAAGTATCGCGACAAGGTGTGTTGTTTTAATGATGATATTCAAGGCACTGCGGCAGTCACCTTAGGCACCATATTAGCGGCATGTCGCGCACGCGGCGATTTACTATCTCGTATGAAAGTGGCTTTTGTGGGGGCGGGTTCAGCCGGCTGTGGTATTGCCGAGATGCTGGTTCAGCAAATGATATTTGAAGGTTTAGATGAAGCCCAAGCGCGTGCTCGCGTGTTTATGATTGACCGTTTTGGTCTATTAACCGAAGGAATGGAAGACTTACGTGATTTTCAGCTAAAGTTGGCGCAGCCTCTTAGTAACCTAGCGCAGTGGACTTACAGTGGTGAATACGCATCATTATTAGACGTTGTAAACTGCGCTAAGCCCGATATTTTGATTGGTGTGTCAGGCCAGCCTGGTTTGTTTACTGAGCAAGTTATTACCACCATGGCAGAGCACTGCGATACCCCCATCATTTTCCCATTAAGCAACCCTTCTAGGCAAGTTGAAGCGCGTCCAGAGCAAGTGATACAATGGACTAAAGGTAAGGTGGTTATTGCGACTGGCTCGCCCTTTGATCCAGTGGTGTATGAAGACAAGGTGTTTCCTATCGCGCAGTGTAACAACAGCTATATTTTCCCGGGCATTGGACTTGGCGTAATTGCGTCAAAAGCAAGTCGTATAAGTGATGAAATGATCATGGCGGCCAGTAACGCCCTAGCATTAGAGTCGCCCTTAGCTAAAGGTGAGTCAGCTGATTTACTACCGCGCCTAACCAAAATAAGTGGTCTATCAAGAAAGATAGCCTATGCAGTGGCCAAAGTGGCGATGGAGCAAGGATATGCATCAGCACTTGATGATGAAGCCTTAGAGCAGCGTATAAGAAGTAATGTATGGAAAGCCCAATATAGACCCTACAAGCGTGTGAGCTTGTAGGCTTATAGCGCAGCGCTTGAAGGCTTATAGCGTAGCGCTTATTGAAATTAAAAAGTAAAGCGTAAGAAACATACGTACAATATGGATATTAGGCGTGAGCTCATTTTTACAGGGGCAATACAAAGACTTTAGATTTGCGCGTGAAATTATAAATATCTTTTTTGGAGCGGGGCAAATCTTCAATGCTCTGCTCGACAAAGCCTTGCTCTAAAAACCAGTGGCTTGTTACGGTAGTAAGCACAAAAAGTTGCGTTAAGTTCAAATCAAGCGCTTTATCTTTAAGCGCCTGCATAAGCCTTTCGCCTCTATGCTTTCCTCTGTAGTCTCTGTGGATTGCCACGCAGGCCACTTCTGCCATGCGCTCTTCTTGAAATATATAGAGGGCCGCGCAGGCGATTGTCATGCCATCGCGCTCAATCACAGTGAATCTTTCAATCTCGTTTTCGAGCTTTTCGCGAGAGCGTGTTAATAGCACCCCGCTTTCTTCTAAAGGCTTGATTAGGTTTAAAATACCGCCCACGTCGTCTACAATAGCGGTGCGCAGTTGCTCATAGTGAGTTTGCATCACTAACGAGCCGTGGCCATCGCGGGTAAATAGTTCTTTTAATAATGCGCCGTCATTGTGATAACTGACGCAGTGTGCGCGGTCAATCCCCGCTGCGACGGTGTCTATCATAGCGCTTAAACAAGTACTTTCCGCCTGAATTTCCTTGTTTTCAATTAAGGGTTTTAAGCTGTCTAACTCGATGGTTCTAATAAGTTTCTGAAGCTGAAAAATACCGTCAAATTCTGATAGGGTAATGAGCTTGTCGGCTTTTAAAGAAATCGCGGCCTGGGTGGCAACATCTTCATGCGAAAGGTTAAACACCTCCCCTGTGGGTGAATAGCCCATTGGCGAGAGTAAAACAATAGAGCCAATATTGAGCTGATCTTGAATGCCGCTAACGTCAATCCGGCGTACAGAGCCGGTGTTTTCAAAATCAATACCGTTTACTACCCCTAAAGGTTTAGCAATCACTAAATTGCCAGAACACACCCTAATGCGTGCGCCATGCATGGGTGAATTTGGCAGCCCAAGGGTTAGCAGAGCTTCTATTTGGCTGCGTAAAGACCCTGCTGCGTCTTTGACGCACTCAAGCGTGGCTTTGTTGGTTATTCTCAGGCCATCTACAAACTGTGACTGTATAGAGCGAAAGGCTAGGCGCTCGTCAATTTGCGGCCGTGCGCCGTGTACAATAATAATGCGTATGCCCAAGCTGTGTAATAGCGCGATGTCTTGAATAAGGCGATCAAAATTTTCGCTTAGCACGGCCTCGCCGCCAAACATGATCACAAATACTTTGCCGCGATGTGCGTTCATGTAAGGTGCCGAGTTTCTAAACAGACGCACGCTGTCTTGGTGAGATAGACTCATTTAGTCGCTACCTTTATTGCTATTGTTAATGAGCCGTAAAATAAACAAAGTGCCAAAAATTTTACGTTAACCATCATGTTTGCACTGCGCTTTTAACATGACCCAATTTTCTAATTCAACATAAAGTGCCCGCATCACCGTTTTTTTGCTAGTGCCGCCTAGCTGGTCACGTTTATCTAAAACCGCATCTAGTGCAAGCCACGGGTATACGTCTTCTTTTATATCTTTATGCATTACCTGTAAATCATCGATGCTCATTTCTTCAAGCGCTACGCCTTTTGCAATTGCGGCTACTACGGCTTTGCCCGCAATGTCATGGGCGGTTCTAAAAGGAATGTTTTTAGCGACTAAATAATCAGCCAGTTCGGTGGCGTTTGCATAGCCCTGCTGGGCCGCTTTGCGGCCAGCCTCTTCATTTAGCGCCATACCGTTTAACACCTCTACGCCAATACATAGGCAAATATGCCACTGATTAACGGTGTCTATGGCGCCTTCTTTATCTTCTTGCATGTCTTTGTTGTAGGCCAAGGGCAGGCCTTTCATGGTGACTAATAGCGCTTGGAGGTGGCCAAATACCCGCCCGCATTTTCCACGCATAAGCTCAAGTGCATCAGGGTTCTTCTTTTGCGGCATAAGCGAGGAACCAGAGGTGACATTATCAGACAGCTGCAAGAACCCAGCTTCGCCTGAGTTATAGAAGATTAAATCTTCGGCCATTCTCGACAGGTGCATCATACTGGTGCTGGCCACAAATAAAAGCTCAAGCACAAAATCACGATCTGAAACAGCGTCTAAGCTATTCAAACATGGGCTTGAAAAGCCTAAACTTTCGGCTATCTGATAGCGGTCTACCGCAAAAGTGGTGCCCGCTAATGCGCCGCTGCCAAGTGGGCACTGATTCATTCTTTGGCTTAAATCATCAATTCTGCTTATGTCGCGCTTTAGCATTTCAACGTAGGCTAAGCACCAGTGCGCAAAATATATGGGCTGGGCGCGCTGCAGATGAGTATACCCGGGTATAACCGTTGTTTGATGTCTATTGGCGCACTGTAGTAATGCGCCAAGTAAGTTGACGCAGTCTTGTTTAAGCGATGCTAAGTGATTTTTTACCCACAGTCTGAAGTCGGTAGCTACCTGATCGTTTCGGCTGCGCCCGGTGTGTAATTTACGGCCTAAATCCTGAAGCTTATCGGTTAGATAAGCTTCAACAAAGCTGTGAATGTCTTCTTCGTTTGAAGCCGCAAAATCAATTTTCCCATCCTGTGCTAGCACTTGTAAATCGCTTAAAACAGTCTCAATTTGAGATTGTTCATCTGCGCTTAATACGCCCGCTTGCTTGAGTGCACGCGACCACACAATTGATCCAAATATGTCTTCAACGGCCATAACATGGTCAAAGGGTAATGAATCGTTTACCTGTTTGAACATGTCGCTGCTGCCTGCCTGAAAGCGTCCACCCCATAAAGCCATAGCGGTATTCCTTTATTTTTGTTTGTTCATGTGACTAATGCGGCTAGATAAACTAAACAGTCTAATAAAGCCTTCTGCGTGAGACTGGTCATATACGTCGTCGGCGCCAAAGGTGGCGAAGTCTTCACTGTATAAGCTGTTGGGCGACTGGCGCTGCACCACCGTGGCATTGCCTTTATAAAGTTTAATTACAACTTCACCGCTGACAAGCTGAGCAAAACTGTTAGCCGCTGCTAACAATGAATCGTTTATGGCGGTGAAGTAACGACCGTCGTACATTACATGGGCGTATTCTAAACCGATTTGCTCACGAAATTTAAACGCAGATTTGTCGAGCACTAAACACTCAAGTGCCTTATACGCTTTCATCATAATAGTGCCGCCGGGTGTTTCATAGCAGCCGCGAGACTTCATGCCAACTAAGCGGTTTTCAACAATATCGATACGGCCAACGCCGTGGGCAGCGCCAATGCGGTTAAGTGCAACTAGCACATTGTAGGGTGATAAAGCTTTGCCGTTTACGTGGGTTAAGCCGCCTTTATCAAACACGACACTGACCAGTTCTGGTGTATTTGGCGCATCTTCAGGATCGACTGTCATGGTCCACACTTCTTTAGAAGGCGCATTCCACGGATTTTCTAACTCGCCACCTTCGTGAGAAATATGCCATGCGTTGGCGTCGCGGCTATAAATTTTGGTTGCTGAGGAGCTTGTTTTCACGTTTCTGCTGGCAAGGTAGTCAAGTAAGTCTTCGCGCGAAACCATATCCCATTCGCGCCATGGGGCAATTACCGGCAGGTCGGGGGCGAGGGCGGCAAATGCGCCTTCAAACCTGACTTGATCATTACCCTTGCCAGTGCAGCCATGGCTTAATGCGTCGGCGCCCACCTTACGTGCTATATCAACTTGTGCTTGAGCGATGATTGGGCGAGCCATAGAGGTGCCTAGTAAGTAATCGTCTTCGTATACCGCGCCGGTGGTAATAGTGGGGTAAATAAAGTCTTTTACAAACTGTTCTTTTAAATCAACAATATGGCATTCGCTGGCGCCTGAGGCGATGGCTTTTTCTTCCAAACCTTCTAACTCATCTGCGCCTTGACCTACATCGGCGGCAAAAGCAATGACTTCACAGCCATAATTATCTTTTAACCATGGCACAATGGCGCTGGTGTCTAATCCGCCTGAATAGGCTAGTACGACTTTTTTCACATCTAACTTGGGTTTGTTTGCTGTATTTCTCACAATGACCTCTAAAACTGACTAATATCACATTCGGTTAATAAATAACAAAGGATCGCGTTTTGCGCATGCAGGCGATTTTTGCTTTCTTGCATAAGTAAGGACTGCTGTGAATCCATAAGCTCACCGCTAATTTCAAGGTCTCTATGCGCGGGTTGGCAGTGCATCACGTAGCTTGCGCCGGCTTGCTCCATAAGTGCCTTGTTTACCTGATAGGGCATGAATTTGTGTTTGATTTCGCTTAAGGGCGTGTCATCTCCCATCGACACCCAGGTGTCGGTGTAAATTACGTCTGCCTCTGTCAGCGTTTCTATATGGTTACTAACGCTGAAGTTTACACCTGATTCACTGGCCATTTTCGCGACTTTTTGGGCGATGCCTGCGTTTATTTCATGGCCTTTTGGGGTAATGACCACTTGATGACAGCCCAATAAAACCCCTAGTATCAGCAAAGAATGGGTTACATTGTTGCCATCTCCCACGTAGGCAAGGGTTTTGCCTTTGATTTCACCAAATGCTTCTTTCATAGTAATGTAGTCGGCAAGTGCTTGGCACGGGTGGTAAATGTCGCAAAGTGCATTTATAACCGGTATGTTACCCAGCGAGGCTAACTCTTCTAAAGTACTGTGTTTGTGCACTCGGGCAACGATGGCGTCGGCCCACTGGGCGATATTGGCGCTTACGTCCTTGGGATCTTCGCGCTTTGCGATGGGTTGGCCTTGGGTGTCCACATATACCATATGGCCGCCCAGTTTATTGATGCCTATGTCAAAGCTTATGCGGGTGCGCAAAGATGGTTTTTCAAATAGCGCTACGACCGACTTACCCGCAAGGGGTTGACCAAAACGTTCGGGAGTTTGTTTGAGCGTAATGGCAAAATTGAGCAGTGAATTGGCGTCTTTTGCTGTCCAGTCGCTGAAACTTAATAAATTCACACGGTTTTCCTTTTTGAATTTCAATTGTATTCACTATTTTCGGTTGTAGTTAATATAGTATCTCGGTTCCGCAAACAGCATTATCAATGAGTATTTTAAACGCATCATTCCAACTGCCAATAGTAACACTTTGACCAATTTCTTTGGCCGCAAACTGCGCGGCGTTTACTTTTACCGCCATACCGTCTGTAATGACGCCTTGCTGTATCAATTCATCAATCTGCTTTGCGCTCAGCGTCGCTAATAAAGCTTTTTTACTGTCTAGTACGCCGCTAATGTCCGCGAAAAAATAGAGCTTAGTGTGCAGAAGTTGCGCAATGCAAATAGCAGCATGATCGGCGTTAACGTTGTAAAGTCGGCCGGCTTCATCTTTGCCAATCGAGGCTACTATAGGCACCATATTCGCCTGCATTAGCACATTAAGCAAGGCTGAACTATTCGCTGTAGGAACGCCTACCGCGCCAATGTTAGCAGGATGCTGCGTGCAATTCGCCATATTGCCGTCGGCTAAACTGATGCCCACCGCGTTTATAGAATATTTCGCACATTCGCCTACCAGTTGCTTATTAAGTTCACCCGCTAACACACCCGTAACAATGGGCATATGTTCATCGGGTGTAACGCGCAAACCATTTTTACGGGTACTGACAATGTTTAGGTCGTTTAATCTTTCTAGTACTTGCTCACCGCCGCCATGGACTAATACAACACTTCGACCTTTAGCTTGCAGTATGCGGATTGTTGACAGCAATTCATTGTCTGCGGTTTTAGTAAGGGAAGCGAAAAAACTGCCGCCTATTTTTATGACCACCGGTAATGGTGCATTGTTTGGATTTGCCATGTTAAATTAAGCCCATGGTTTGTGGTAAGCCAAGTCGAATGTTACAGCACTGAACGGCTTGCGATGATGCGCCTTTTAAAAGATTGTCTATGGCGCTCGTTACTACCACACACTGTTTTGTTGGGTCAAAGGCAAAGCCAATGTCGCAAAAAGGGGTGTGGATAACGTGATCAAGTTTCGGCATGCTGTCTTTTACCCTGACTAAGGGTTGATGAGCATAAGCACTGTCAAAAGCGTTTTGAATATCGCGCAAGCTCACACCTGATTTTGTGAACGCAGTCAGTGTGGCTAAAATTCCCCGCTTGAACCCACCTAAATGAGGCGTGAATATAACCGGTGTGTTTGCATAGTTTTCTATTTCTGGTGTATGCCTATGATTTAGCACGCCATATGCTTGTAAGCTGACCTCATAAAAGCTGGTTGTGGCTGAAGCTTTTTTGCCAGCCCCGCTGACGCCGCTGGTGGCATTTATAACAGGCAATTTACTGAGATCAAGTAAGTCATTTTCAATAAGCGGTTTAAGCGCTAATAGTGAGGCAGTAGGGTAACAGCCAGCTACCGCGACATACTGGGCCATTTTAATATTGTCGCTATACCATTCTGCTAGGCCATAGACGGCTTTTTTAAGTGTGTGCGGGTGCTGGTGTGCAAAACCATAAAAAGTTTCAAACACTTGGGTGTTGGGCAGGCGGTATGCCCCTGACAAATCAAATACCACGGCTTTGCCATTCAGCATCGCAGGCAAGTGGTCATGGCTAAATTCGTGCGGTGTGGCTAAGAAAATTGCATCAAAGTCGTTGCGGATACTCGCTATATGAGTACTTGCTAAAGCGTGTAGTGGTAAGTCACAAATACCGCTTAACTGTGGGTGTACGTCACTAACAAGCATACTTTGGTATTGGCTATTTTCAGATACGAAACAGTGCGTCAGTGTTAGCTGCGGATGTTGACTAATAATTTTTATTAATTCAGCGCCAGTATAACCACTGGCGCCTACAATACAGGCTGTAAACATAATGTTATAACTTTTTTAGACTGTTGGTTTGATAAAAAAAGGTGGCAGAGCGCTGATGTTCGGGTATTACAACACGAAATGACATCGAACGCACTAGCGCACCAATCGCTGATTGAAGATGAGAAGCGATTTAATATCGTCGACTTCTAAAGTTACAGCGCAATGAGGGAGAAACCAAACTAAAGATATCTAAAATTGTAAACACACCTGACCTTATCTAGTTTTTAGATTGGCTTATTTGCCAACTATTTAATCGGAAGGTACATGATAATGGAATAAAATAGATATGCAATTAAATTGTATAAATATTCATAATAAGCTGACCCAGGGCACCTCAATCTGGGTCTCGTTAGTGCTGATAAAAAACGACTCGTCGCTGATCGTAATTGACCAATTCATTGTGCGCCCAACATGCTTTGCCAGTGATTGAATGTCAGTCCAGTCAAAGCTAAATACCTTGATAGGCAGTTTAGTAAATTGTTCTTGATTCTGTTTCCACCACACCGCCGACTTGCTATTGAAGCTATATAAATATGTTTCTTTTGAGAGTCGACAGGCCTTCTTCATTCTATCGAAGCTGGGCTCACCAATATCTATCCAATAATTAAGAGCATCATCAAGACCTTTGTGCCATATGTCGGGCTCATCTGTTGCACTTAAGCCTTTTGTAAAACGCATTAGCTCGTGTGTGTCAGCATGCGAGTGTCGACAAAATGCCAGCATTCGCACTAACATCCTCTCGCTAGTTTCTGATGGGTGCTGAGCCATTGTTAAGTGCAAAGTAGGGTAATGCTGATTGTTGAGGTCGGCAAGTGCAATGTTTAACTTATAAATGGTGGGTTTAAGAGCCATGGATTTGCTTTTGGTGAAGTTATACTCGCAAGGATAAGGCATAAAGGGCGCCTTTACTATTTTCTAATTCACCTTGAGCCTCTTACTGTTGCTTGTATTACTATATTTTCACTGTTTACTCCGTCACTGGATAGGCGTAATATCAAGAGTTGATAACGCAATATTACTGCTGACCTCGTGGCGCTTAAGGCAAGTAGCTAAGCAGGAAAAAATGCGTCCATAAGGTCTTCTGGTCAGTTTTACGGTAAGTGCGATAGAGAGCTTAAAAAGGATGAGAACTGTTATACCGCACACTACTATCAGCAGCTTCGCAAAGATCTACAATCACAAAGCCAATAGGCATTATCATTGCGTTTAATTCATTAATCTGAAAACTCAAACTCAAACACGGATACAAAATACTTATGATTTTGGACCTACAAATTGCCTAGGTGCGAATAAGGAACTTTAAATGGACGCTACAAAAAGAGCAGATATAGCGATTGGCGCTACTGTTTCAATAGTACTTAAGCAAGATCAAAGAAACGGCGCTTTAACAGACGGCGTGATTGAAAAAATTCTGACTAACTCGCCGAATCACCACCATGGTATAAAGGTTAGATTAAACAGTGGCGAAGTAGGAAGAGTCAAAAAAATTCATCCGTAGGCAGAGTGCATTTGCGGTTTGGCTAAATATTTTCTTTCTTAAGCTTTACCCACCACTAGCGATAATTAAACGAAAAAAAACGTATGACATATCCTTTTACTAAAAAAACCTTTGCGCTAAGTATCGTCATGTTGAGCACCCTAGCCCTTTGGGCATGCTCAGACAAATCACCACAAATGACCATAAACGATACTAGCATAACGACCACCTCTGAAGAAAAAGTGAGTACAGTGACTTATAAAAATTTAGTATTTAATACAGCGGGTAAAACCGATGACGACCACCTTTATTTAGAAGAAGTGTTGGGCGAGCGAGCACTCGCTGAAGTGCAAGGATGGAATAGTCGCACACTCGAGCGATTAATGGCCGATTCACGCTTCGAAAAAATGCGTTTCGACGCGTTAGAGATCCTCAATTCGAAAGACAAAATTCCCTATGTGTCTTATCGCGGCGGCGAAGTACATAACTTTTGGCAAGACGAAAATCACGTTCGCGGCGTTTGGCGCAAAAGTACCCTTGAGAGCTATCTTTCACCCCAAACCAAATGGGAGACCGTATTAGATTTTGATAAGCTAGCAAACGATGAAGGCAAAAACTGGGTATACAAGGGCAATTCTTGTCTAGGACCCACCTACGAGCGCTGTATTGTTAATTTGTCTGATGGCGGCAAAGATGCGGTTGTGCGCCGCGAATTCAACACAAAAACAAAAACATGGGTGAAAGAGGGCTTTGTGACACAAGAGTCAAAAGGCACAATGTCGTGGCTAGATGAAAATCACGTAGTAATAGGCGTTGATTTTGGAGACGCCTCTATGACCACGTCAGGCTATCCTATGCTGGCTAAACTTTGGAAGCGGGGCACGCCCTTATCTGAGGCTGTTGAAATAGGCCGCGGTGAACTGGTAGATGTGGGCTATTGGGCCAGTACTTTCGAGCTTCAAGACGGTTCACGCGAAATTCTGAATGTCCGCTCTATGACCTTTTTCACATCGCGTTATGAATGGGTGCCTATGCTAGATGGCAAACTACAGGCGCCGATTGCATTGCCGATCCCTGAAAAAGTGAATATTTATGGTGCATTTAAAGATCAGGTGCTAATGCAACTTAATGAAGACTGGCGCGGTTTTACAACAGGTGATCTTGTTAGTTTTGATATTCACGACTTTATGAAAGACGGGAACATTGAAACAATTGCACTTGTGTATAGCCCAGATGAAAAATCATCGCTAAATAATGTAGGCGCGACTAAAAGCAAGCTCTTAATTTCTATTTCGCGTGACGTGGTAAGCGCCGCTTACGCCTTTGATTTCAAAAACGGTAAATGGCATTCAAGTAAGCTCGACTTTCCGTCTAACTCAAGCGTGACTATTGGTGCCACTAATGACAAGGAAGACATAGCGTTTATCAGTTCTGAAAACTTTCTTACACCAGATACGCTGTGGACTTACAACACCGCCACGGGGAACAAAGCAAAAGCTAAAAATTTACCGGCTTGGTTTGATGCTAGCGAAATGGTGTCGCAGCAGTTTTTTGCGACCAGCCCTGATGGCACCCAAGTACCTTATTTCGTGGTGCATAATAAAAATATTAAAATGGATGGCAGCAACCCAACATTGCTGTACGGCTATGGCGGCTTTGAAATATCGTTAAACCCAAGCTATTCTGCCACGCGCGGCAAGCTGTGGTTAGAAAACGGCGGCGTGTACGTGTTGGCCAACATCCGTGGCGGCGGTGAATACGGCCCTAAATGGCATCAAGCAGGTCTTAAAACCCAGCGTCAGCGCATATATGATGACTTTATCGCGGTGGCTCAAAGCCTCATTGACAAAGGCATCACAAGCGCAAAACATTTAGGCATTGAAGGCGGCTCAAATGGCGGATTACTTACTGGCGTTATGTTCACGCAGCGTCCTGACTTATTTAACGCTGTAATTATTGCCGTGCCTTTGCTAGATATGATGCGTTACCACACCATGCTCGCGGGTGCGTCATGGGTAGGTGAGTTCGGCGATCCTGAAGATCCGGTTGAAGGTGCCTTTTTGCGTAACATATCGCCTTATCATAACATTGACCCGGCGGCAGATTATCCCGAAGTTTTTTTTGTGACGTCAACCAAAGACGACCGCGTACATCCCGCTCACGCCCGCAAAACGGCCAAGCGAATGGAAGACCAAGGCCACGATTTTCTATATTACGAGAATATTGATGGCGGCCACAGCGCAGCGGCCAACCTGAAAGAAACGGCCAAGCGCCTAGCTTTGCAGCATACCTATCTTATGCAAAAATTAGTTGATGGGCAGTAAAATGCCTGAAAGAACTAATTAGCCGTGCCGGCGACAAGTTGGATCTTGCTCACGATCGTGGCCGTGATTAAACGGTTTCTTAGATTATGTTGCAACATATTTAAAGGTATAAGCTTTGCTAGAACCAAGACTTAGTTTGATATTGTTGGTTACTCTGTAAACTTGTTTTCGCTTAGCAAATTGCCATTTATGTGCCTTATCCGCTCAAGCAAGGTACAATGTGGGCGTTTCTTGTAAGCTTGCGCTAATAAAAGCAACATCTTTTTTAAGCTTCGAGTTCTTCTATAGGCATTAAGCCTCTTATTTTCTGGACTTACATTTGTCACGACTCTCTCTTACGACAACTGCATTAATTGCGGTTTGTACCGGTTATCTTATAGCGCCCATGGGCATGGCTGCAGTAAATGTAGCTATTCCTGCTTTGGCTGAAGATTTACAAGCCAACGCCACCAAAGTTGCTTGGTTGCCCACTTTGTATATTTTAGCTAGTGTTGCTTTTATGCTGCCTTTTGGCAAATTGGCTGATAATTACGGCCGCAAACGCATTTATGCATTAGGCCTATTGCTAAATGCACTCAGCGCCTTTATGTGTGCAATAGCGACTAATATTGACTGGATTTTGTTTTGGCGCTTCGTACAGGGCATAGCAGGTGCAATGATATTTAGCACCGGCGTTGCCATTATTACCTCGGTCACTCCCGCTAATAAAAGAGGGGCTGCCTTGGGGTTGCTAGCAGCTTTCGTCTATATTGGTCTGACAATGGCGCCCGCAATAGGCGGCTGGTTAACAGAATTGCTAGGCTGGCGCTCGGTGTTCTATTTTCAAATTCCCTTTATAATTGCTTTGCTTATATTCATTAAGTGTAAGCTTCATGGTGAATGGAAAAACGATCTTCACTCGAGCTTTGATTGGATAGGCTCTCTCATATTCGCAACGTTTGCCTTTAGTTTAGTGTATGGGCTGAGTAAGTTACCAAGTGCCTTAGGGATATTCTTGTTGCTGATTTCGTTGGTAAGTATAACGAGTTTTATTGTGCATCAAAGCCGCAGCAAGCAGCCTTTGATCCGCGTGCAAATGTTTCGTGAAAGCCGCGTGTTCAGTTTGTCATTGTTTACTTCGTTTTTGATGTATGGCAGCAACTTCGCCATTATCTTTTTACTCAGCTTATATCTGCAGTATATCAAAGGCTTTGGTCCTGCTTATGCTGGGCAAATTTTACTTATTCAGGCACTGCTAATGGCTATCGTTGCGCCGTTTGCTGGAAAGCTTTCTGATCGTTTTCAACCTAGAGTAATTGCAACCTTAGGCTGCAGTATCGTTGCGCTAGGCTTTGTACTATTAAATCAATTAGATACGCATACAAGCGCCTTGTACATTGGCGTGTCCTTAGGTGTTATAGGGCTCGGCTTTGGACTATTTTCAACCCCAAATAACAGCGCGATAATGGGCGCGGTGAAACAACAAGAAATAGGCGTGGCCTCTGCATCTATGAATTTATCGCGCACTATTGGAAATCTGGTGGGCATGAGCTTAGTCAATTTGATGATGCACTTTTATATAGGTGACGCTACCTTCGGCCCTGAAACAAACCCTGCGCTTATGACTACCATTTCACTGGCTTTATTAATGTCACTCATCTTCGTAATTGTAGCATGTGTGGCATCTGCCGTGAGGGGGAGGCAGTAGGGAAACTAAGTAGACCTCACCCCTTTCGTTTTTTCAAACAAGATAGCCTTTTTCACACAAGCTATCATGCAAAACTTGTATGTGCGCCGGCCCAATTTCACAGCATCCACCAATAATTGAGGCGCCATTTGTTACCCATTGCATGGCAACTTCGGCGTATTCTTGGGGATTTAAGTCCATGCGTGCTTCAAGTACGTCAACCGTAACACCAGGATGCAAAGAGTCTATAGATACAAAACCGTTGGCGTAGGCACCAATTTCCAAAGTATGGCTTGGTAGGCTGGCTTTTTGCCCACTTGCGTTTACTGTTGTTTTAGCTGCCCACGACAAGTCAGGCCAACACGCGCTTATTGCTTCAGGCTGGCTGCAATTTAACAAGATTGCGTGAGCGCCCAAAGACGACAGAACAGCCACCGCTTTGGTTAACGACTCGCCGCTGCGCAACAGTCCAAAGTGGCTATCACTGACGGTTAGTGCAACCCATACAGGTTTTCCACTTTCAACACCCGCGGTGCATGCCGCGCTGGCCTCGGCAATAGATGCCATGGTTTCGCATAAAAACACGTCGCACGCATTATACTGCAGTTGCACAAGGCGGCGGTAGCTGGCTAGCGCTTCAGGGTAAGTCAAAATTACTTCTGGCTGATAACTTGCTACTAAGGGGGGCAAGCAGCCTGCTATTTTGACTCCGTCGCACTGTGCAATTTCTACCGCTTGCGTGGCTGCACGTATCGCCGCGCTATGCAGGCTCTCGAGCTGCTCGGGAACATTTTCTCGCGTTAAGCGCTCTGGGGTTGCGGTATAGTTGTTGAGTGTAATAACGCGCGCGCCGGCAAGGATAAAATCACGGTGAAGGTCGCGCACTAATGAGGGCTCATTATGCATAATATCGGCAGACCATAAGCGCGTCGCCAAACGTGAGCTTCTGCGCAGTAATTCCTGTCCCATGCCGCCATCAAGCAGTGTAATTTTCGTCATTTGGGTAAGCCATATTATTGCTAATTTATTGGGGGGTGAATATAAGCTGAACTAGTAGTAAAATAAAGGGGGCAGGTTGAATTAGTCATTGGACCTGACCC
Source organism: Glaciecola punicea ACAM 611 (assembly GCF_000252165.1). Classification (GTDB taxonomy): domain Bacteria; phylum Pseudomonadota; class Gammaproteobacteria; order Enterobacterales; family Alteromonadaceae; genus Glaciecola; species Glaciecola punicea. The sequence goes on along the minus strand of NZ_BAET01000033.1, from coordinate 125,339 downwards.
CTTTACTATCGATCCCTTTATTTTCAACATCATTTTAAGGCACGCCAATTGACTTACTATATCAGCCTTGAAAATAAGGTAAGCACCTATCCTCAGACAGACTTTATGGCGTTTTTTAATAAGAAAGTACGCACCGGCATTTGGCAACAACGCAGTGCAGTAGATACTTTCTATGGTTATGTGATTAATGCATCGGCCAGCAAGTGTATTGTTATCTCACAAGGCCGTTCAGAATCTCTAGTAAAATATGCGGAGTTTATCTACGAGCTGTACCAAAACGGGTACACGGTATTTATGCTTGATCATCAAGGACAGGGCCAATCTACTCGTTTGCTCCCAAATCCCCACATAGGCTATGTAAAAAGTTTCAATGACTATGTTGAAGATTTGCATGAAGTAATCGAAAATGTGCTCAATCCTCTTTTAACTGACAATAATCAAGGCAACTTACAGAAAATCCTTTTTTGCCATTCAATGGGGGGAGCAATTGGCAGCATGTATGTGTTGGCTCATCCAACGGTATTTACGAAATTAGTGATGACTGCCCCAATGCTTGGCATACTGATCCCGGTAAGTGAATCCTTAACGTATTTAATGGTGAAAACGGTGCTAGGCATAAGAGCGTTTTTTGGCTTGCCCCTAGGTTATTTATGGGGTCAAACTAACTATGAGGCTGGTTCTTTTAATGAAAATAAGCTGACAAACAGTGAGTTACGCTACGGTGTTTTTCGAGACATGATGACACTTTATTCACAGAATCAGCTGGGGGGAATTAGCTTTACATGGATGCAGCAGGCTATTACTGCAATGCGCGACTTGCGTCTTAAAGCATCAAGCATTATGTTGCCTACGTTGGTGTTTCAAGCTGAGCAAGAACGTATCGTAGATAATAAGAAAATGACTCAGTTTGTCGCACAATTAGCAAACGCCACGTTGGTTAAGGTGGCTAATGCACAACATGAGTTACTGCTTGAACAAGACGAGGCAAGAACAATGGTGCTTAGCAATATATATGACTTTATAGAAAGCGACCATAATCACTAGGCATCACAGCACAGTAAAGATGCTAAGTGGGGCAAAAAACTAAATGTATAAGATACTACTTCTTCTATATGCCTTGCTTGAGCTGACTAAATAAACGCGGCAAAGGCCTTTTATTTTCTAAGCTTCTTAATCACAAAATCGCTAATGTCAGGTGCTGCACTTCTTAAAATATTAGGATACAGTTTTTTACCCGAGTGAAACGCTCGCTTAACTTGCTGTCTAAGCGCAATGCCTTTTCCCATCGCTTCTATTCGCTGACGGTTTCGCTGCACATTACTCGCATTTTCGATAGCTTCACCCATGGCGAACTTAAGCTCTTGTGCGCCAAAGCTTTCTTTGTCAGGTGCAATAGACAAGGCTACAACAGCATCAAAGTGCAATTTTTTTTGATTAAACTCAAGCGCCTGCTTAATTATCTTCGCCTTGGCGCAGTTGGGCTCTGCAATATTGTATGGCGGCTGCCATTGGTCAACAGGTTTAAGTTTATCGACCTGATTAACTACGCCAATGAGCGCGGCTTTTTTGCGAGAGATGTTTTTGTTACTTGCATAGTAGGCATCAAACGCAGTTTTCAAGGTTTTGTCTAGCGCCCGCGCAGGCTGATTTGCTTTTAACACCCACATGATCAAGTCAGCTTGCGTCATTTCATCAAGCATTGCCTGTTGGGTGCTAGTGTCACCGTCTAAACCTTGCAGATCAATCACACGTATTGGGATGTCGTTTAATACAGCCTCGTAGACAGTGGCTGTATCGGTTGACGGTAATACGTCAACCTCAGCTACTAGCTGCTCTTTAATGAGGTTGATAATGGACGACTTCCCTGCGCTTGTTTGACCAACAAACACTATACGTATTGGCTCTAGCGCTAACGCAAAGCGTGTTTCATCCTTGGCTACGATGCTTGAGGCAGTCACGTCCTCTTCTTCAAAACTAAAGCGGCCGCTATAAAGGTCAATAGCCACGCTTGCAATCTCATCTAAAAGCGCTTGCTTGGCCTGGCTTTGCATGTTGTCAACCAACCCTTTTGTCATAGACGATGTGGACTGATCTTTGATAAGGTCAGCAGCAAATTTTGCGGGATTCAAGTATAAGTTTTTGGCATAGTTTGCCCAAATAGCTATTTTTAACGCTTTGCCGCCTAGCTCTCCATATTGCTCGTAAACCGCATAGCCTTCTTTTAAGTGCGACACTTTTAACATTTCAACGCCAGGAATATGCGCTTCTATAACGTTCTTATAGCGGCGACTTATTTCTCCAACGAGCTGTAATCCCTCTGGAATCGAAAAATCTAACGCCTTTTTACCAAATTCGCTTGCCACAAACGCCAGAATATCCAAACCCACTTGGTCAAGCTCACTCCACTCATTCTTTTCTAGCAATAGCTGTTGCGATTTAAGTTTGGTTTTTTCCCAAATAATCACTTCGTTCTGCGACCACTGCTGTGATCTTGCTACCAAGGCGTCGCTTACCTGCGCTGTGTTTAAGGTAACGTCATCTTTTTTCTTCTTATTGTTGCAAGCAATAACAAACAAAGGCACGCTGATAAGCAAGGTGCTAAACGCGATAATGAGCGAAAGTAACAATATATAGTCGTACTTAATGGCAAGAAACAGCGCAAACACAATCAATACCAAAACAGGCAATACAGCAGACACCACAGCGATACCCCAGCGGCCACCTGACATTTTCGTGAGGACTACAAAAAGCTGTTTGATTTTATTCATGGCCGACTGTTTTCATCATAATTGGCTGCTGCTTTGCCTTTTTTGAAGGCCTTTTTGTACAAGTCCTGCATTTTTTCTGGCGATACGTCTTCCCCTTTTTGTTTACGATAGAAGTAATAGCAGGCAACGCGCCCTAAGCCATAGGTGGTCGCAAAGCTCATAGACGCAGCGGCAATTGCTCCCACCGTTTGCCCATAAACGGGAATAAACTTGATTAACTGCCTTGCCCCAAGTTTGGTCGAATAGCTAAGAGCAAAGCTACTGCCCAAAGACCCAATTAACTCACCAAAAGTTTGCGTGTTGAATACTAGGTCGTACTGTTTGGCTAAGCTATGCAACATTTTGGCTTGAATAGCGGGGACCGACACCAAGCCAATAGCAGGAATTAAATCACTCGCTGCGGCACTACCACAGTACCAAAGAACTTCTTTTTGAACCTGTGCAAAGTTATTGCTTTCCATGGTGCAGTGGGCTTTATCGTTAATCAATAAACCAACAAGCGGTAATATATTGCTTATTTCAGACAGCAACAAGTCCTCGTTATAGATACCCCCGCTGGGGACTTCAAAATCTACACTCACCGTACTAAAGTCTTTATCCCAAACACCTCGCACCTGCTCCTCATTAAAAGCGACTTGACGTGCCCTATCGCTGTCGCTACTGAGCAAAACTGCGCTATGAACAAGGAGTAAGTGGCGTATGTTTTTATCTTTTCTAATCTGTTTTAAAGCCGCTAAGACTGCGCTTTGTTCTGGCTCTTCAGCTCTCATTAACACTACAACCGCATTGCCTTGCTTAGCCATTTCGGCTAAATCTTCTTTGGGGTCGTAGTTAGCTTCGCCTAGGCCGCGCGTGTCTAAAAATCGCATTATTGGTTTGTCTTGCGGAAAATCGTAGGCGTGAGCGCTTACCGTACAGGGTTCAAAACCATTGCCTATTTCCACACACGACAGGCCTGTGACGGATTGAATAAGCGACGACTTGCCCGCACCAGTTTTGCCCAGCAGCCACAAAGTGGGCAAATGTTTTTGCTGAAAGTCTTGCACCTGCGTGATATTCGTATTTTTACGAGGATTAATAAATGCTTTAATTTGAGTAAACATGGTCACCGTGATCTTCGTCTATTGCGCGCTAGCCTTCTTAAACAAGATAAACCGTTTAAGAATTGAATCAAACTTTATACGTCTAGCTTTGCTCAAGCGCTTTATTCGCCAGTGATGCTTTATGCAATGCGCTTAGCACTTCTCGGCCTGCTTCATCATTTTCTAAGTATAATGCGTTAAAACTTTTGCGCTCTGAATATTTGTACGTCGCTTAAGCTGACAATACCCGGCTGCTCGTTAAAGCATTCTTCCATTAAGCGTTTAGCAATTTTATTAGCGGTATCAGTACTCAATACGATGACCTCTATTTTCACGATCCTAAATTCGTCTACCATGGATGCATGCTGTGCTGGATGCAGGTGAAACGAGCCGTTGCCTCCGCCTTCAAAAATGGTGTAGCCCTTTGCGCCCTCTTGCTCAAGCACTTCTAGAATATTCTCTTCAAAGACCTTTTCGGTCATTATAGATAGTAGCGTGGCTTTATGTTTCATGATTTTCCTTTATGCGGGTGTCGTTAAAAAACAACCTTGGCTAATTCGGTGAACAGGGGGATACCTATGGCAATACAAATGGGTGTGCCGATACTGGTAGACGAGCCAATAAAGGCGGAAGGGTTTGCGGTAGGAATACCCGCGCGCAGCGTCGGTGGCCCTGAAATATCTGAGCTTGAAGCCGCAAGTATCGCCAGCAACACTACACCGCCGGGGCTAAAGCCGGTTAAATGATGCGCTATAGCGCCAAAACCAAAGGCAATGGCGCCGTGCATAAGAGGTGCAATAACCGCATACACCGCATACCAATGAGCAACTCGGCGAAGTTCACTCAATCGCTGCCAAGCTTCTATACCCATAATCACCATGAGAATCGACAAAAATCCACGAAATACAGGGTTATAGAAACTCTCATATACAGGCTCTGGCTTGGTTAGTAGGCCTAATAGTAAGCCTAGAATAAGCGCTGACAGCGCAGATCCACGTAAACTGTCTACCACTATTGCTTGAATGTTAATGTCTTTGCGCTTGTGTTTTGGTGCCTCCTTGTCATTCGCTTTGTCCTCTTTTTGAGTGACTAGCCTTGCTAATACAATGGCGAGCACCAAGGCGGTAATATCCATGAAGGGGTATAGCGCCGATACCCAAGCCTCATATTCCATGCCAATGTCGTCTAAATGTAGCATTGCTGCGGCAAAAGTTGACGCAGAAACGGCGCCAAAAAGTCCTGCGGTTGCAATAGCGTCGACAGGGCGAATACCGGGAAGTTTTGATAGTGCCACTTTGCCACCGTACACAATAATAATGCCAATTAGCACGGCAAAAAAAGCGGGCAGTAAGAGCTCAGCCAAATTCGCATTTCGAATTTCCATGCCGCCGCGCAGCCCTATTTTCATCAACAGTACAAACACAATAAACTTGTATACTTGGTCGGGAATACTTAAGCGACTCCCCATGGCTGCCATGAACATACCGCCCAATAAAAAACCCAAGGTTGGGGTTTGAAAGCCCCCTAGAAATAGCTGGCCGAAGCTTACAAGAGTATCCATATTATTAGTGCTAACCTTTACTGATAAAATGATGAAGCATGCTCAACACTAGCTGTATCTACATGTTTATTTACGTAATAATAATAGTGTATACCAATTTTCTGCGTTTTCCTACGTTGCAAACTGATACAATAAAAGGCGTATACAACGCTGCTAAGAAATAAGTGAGCACACATGTTAGACGTCGTCCTATTTGAGCCAGAAATTCCCCCTAATACAGGAAACATAATCCGCTTATGCGCCAATACAGGCTACAAACTTCACTTAATTGAACCTTTAGGCTTTGATTGGGATGAAAAGAAAGTACGCCGCGCGGGTTTAGACTACCATGAGTTTGCCGACACCAAGCGTTATCCAAATTTAGAGACCTATCTGAATGCTCAAAAGCCCAAGCGCGTGATTGCGTGCACCACAAAGGGCAAAGCTTTTCATCATGAAGTAAGCTATGAAAAAGGTGACGCCTTATTATTTGGGCCTGAAACGCGCGGCTTGCCAAGTGATATCATTATGTCATTGCCGCCGCAGTGCCGGGTGCGCATTCCTATGAGCGCTAACAGCAGAAGCATGAATTTATCCAATGCGGTGGCGGTATTTGTATATGAATCTTGGCGCCAGCTAGGATTTGAGAATGCGTGCTAGCGCATTGGTAGACGCCAAAAATAAAGGCAGAGCCTCGCATTAGTGTGGCTGCGTTACTACTAGCAAAGTCGCTAGTTCAATATTACTCGGTAGTTTGCTCGCGTCCTAGTAATGCAATAGCGGCTTCCTTAGCAGATTTTTTTTCGTATAATACTTTGTAAATTTGCTCGCAAATAGGCATTTCTATACCTTGCGCCTTTGACAGTATGTTTACTTCGTCGGTATTTCGATAACCTTCAACTACTTGGCCTATGCTGTCTATTGCGTCTTCAACGCTTAAACCTTGGCCTAAAGCGAGCCCGAAGCGGCGGTTGCGCGATTGATTGTCGGTGCAGGTTAAGACTAAATCGCCCAAACATGCCATGCCCATAAAGGTCTCGCTTTGTGCGCCTAAGGCCAGCCCCAAGCGCTTCATTTCGGCTAAGCCCCGAGTGATTAAAGCGGTTCTAGCATTTGCACCAAAGCCTAAACCATCGGCAAGTCCAGCGCCTATGGCGATTACGTTTTTAACGGCGCCGCCTAACTGTACTCCGATTAAATCGCTGTTCAAATAAACTCTAAAGCGTTTAGGGTCGTGTAACAAAGCCGCAAACTCAGCGCCTAAATTATCGCATGTGCTTGACAAGGTAATGGCGGTAGGTAAGCCAGCCGCCATTTCAGCAGCAAAGGTTGGGCCTGAAAGCACCGCTAGTGCGGTGCTTTCAGGCAATATGTCTTGTGCCACTTGCTGCAATAAACGCCCGGTGCCGGGCTCTAATCCTTTACTGGCCCAAATGACTTTATGTTGAGGGCCAATAAACGGCGCTATTAAGCCTAGCATGTCGGCGAAAGCATGACTTGGCACCACGACTAGCAAATACATGCTGTCGTTAATGACTTCTTCTAAATGTGAAGTAGGAAAGAGCGCGTCTGGGAATGTAAATTTTTCCAGATATTTGGCGTTGCAGCGACTCGTTTGCATGTGGGCAATTGCTCTTGGATCTCGGCCCCACAGATAGGTTTTATGTTTGTTACGTGATAAACAAAAAGCCAAGGCTGTGCCGTATGAGCCGGCTCCAAAAACCGTAATGTTGTGCGAAAGTGTCGTCACTAAGAGGTTTCCTTGGCTATTTGCTTAATAGCGACAGCGTTGTTTGCTGTCGCCCTGTAGAGCTTAAGAGTCTAATTTCGGTGGTGCATTATCATCGCTTTCTAGCGCCTGCTTGGCGGCTTCTTCTTGACGTTTTTGCACATACTGCGTAAAAATAGCATCAAAATTTACTGGCGCTAAGTTAAGCACTGGGAAAGTACCCCGGTTAACAAGGTTAGACACCGTTTCACGTGCATACGGAAATAACAGGTTCGGACAGTAAGAACCCAGCATATGTGCTTTGTTATTAGCGGGCATTTCACCAATGGCGAAAATCCCTGCTTGCTGCACTTCACATAAAAACGCGGTGTCGCCGTCGTTGGTAGCAGTTACCGTAACTGACAACGTGACCTCAAATAAATTAGCGCTTAGCTCTTGCGTGCGCGTGTCAATATCGAGTTTAATTTCAGGCTTCCATTCTTTTTGAAAAGCGCTAGGAGAGTTAGGCGTTTCAAATGAAATGTCTTTGGTGTAAATGCGCTGCACGTTAAATTGAACTTCTTGCTGCTGTTGTGCATCTTGCGGTTCGTCTTGCGGTTGTGGTTCGTCAGCCATATTTATTTCCCATTATGTAGTTCTATATACGTACACTTTTTAGTGTACCTGATGTTAATGTCGTTAACGGGCGAGAACATATCAGCCTCGCTCACCCGTTTATCAATTTAAATGCCTTAGCCTTTAAGCATAGCGTCAAGTTTGCCTGCTGCGTCAAGTGCGAATAAATCGTCACAGCCGCCAACATGAGTGTCGCCAATAAAAATTTGCGGTACTGTTGACTGACCGTTAGCACGCTCAATCATTGGGCCACGCAGTTCAGGCTGCTTGTCTATTTCAAAATTGGTGAAATCTGCGTCTTTTGCTTTTAGTAAGCTTGTGGCGCGTGTGCAGAATGGGCAGTAGCCCTTGGTATATATTTCAACTTTTTGCATTCTATTTCCAATATTCGCGCATTGACTATTCGCTTAGCCTTGGCTCAAGCCCACATTCAAGCGCTTTTGTGTTCATTAAATTATTTGCTTACAGGTAAACTTGCACCTTGCCATGCGTTCATGCCGCCGGTCAGTACATACACCTTGTTAAACCCAGCTTTGGCCATTTTAGTGGCCGTACCTGCTGCAAGGTTGCCCATTGCGCAGACTACAATAATGGGTTGGTTTTTATATTTTTCAAGCTTGATGTAGTTGCCTTCTCGGACTTCTTCAGGCTTTAACTGCTTCGAATCGATGATGTGACCTGCTTTAAAGTCTTTTGCCACGCGAATATCAAGCACTATAGCGTCTTCTTTATTAATGAGTAATGTGGCTTCATGATTATTGACGCGTTTAGTTTTTGACAAAATAGGCGCTACGAATGAATACACTAGCATAGCCACCAAAGCGATCCATAATCCAGTTAATAGTATTTGGTCTTTTGCAAATTCGAGAAGTGTTGAATCCATGAAACGTTATCTCACTGTAATGTTTTAATACGACTAAAAGCGGAATTATATATAAACCTCATACAAATAACACCCAATTAAGGTGGATTAGTGTGTATTCAATTTACTTTTTATTTAAGGTAGGGCAAATAACTGCTAAATTAGCAGGGTATATATATATTGATGTATGTTAATTCTATTTTGCACCACTTCTTGCACGGGGCTTAACAACGTATTTTGCTTTGAGATTAAGGAATTTTATGACGCTGAAGAAAAAAACACTCGCACTATTTATTTTAGACGGCTGGGGTTACAAAGAAGACAAAACCAACAATGCCGTGGCCTGTGCTAATACCCCTAATCTAGATAGACTAACGCGCGAATATGCCAGCACCTTAATTTCAGGCTCAGGGATTGACGTGGGTTTACCGCCGGGGCAAATGGGTAATTCTGAGGTAGGGCATGTAAATCTTGGCGCCGGGCGTGTGGTCTATCAAGACTTTACGAAAATAACCAAAGCGATAGAAGACGGTAGCTTTGTTAACAATGAGGTACTTACTACGGCGATTGACAGTGCAGCGAAAAATAGCAAAGCGTTGCATATTATGGGCCTGCTGTCCGATGGCGGTGTGCATTCACACCAGGATCATCTAATGGCAGTGGCGGAATTAGCAAGCGCGCGCGGCGTTAGTAAAATTTACTTACATGGTTTTTTAGACGGCCGCGATACGCCTCCACAAAGCGCTGAAAAATTTGTAGGACAGGCGCAACAAGTCTTAAGCAGTATTAAAGGCGCACAAATAGCCACTCTGATTGGCCGCTACTACGCCATGGACCGAGACAATCGCTGGGATAGGGTTGAACTAGCTTATAACATGCTGGTAAACGGTGACGCTGAATTTCATACACATTCTGCCCAGCAGGGCGTCGCTGAGTCATACGCGCGTGGGCAATCTGATGAATTTGTGAAACCCACCGTGGTTGGTGACTACAGTGGTATGCAAAGTGGCGATACCGTGTTGTTTATGAATTTTAGAGCGGATCGTGCGCGCGAACTTTCGCACGCTTTAATTACTCAAGATTTCAAGGGCTTCACCCGAGACTCAAAAGCCAATATTAACTTTGTAATGCTAACTGAATACGAGTCTACCTTAAAAGCGCCGGTGGCTTATCCTTCACAAGATATCGTTAATTCAATGGGAGAATGGCTGTCTAGCCACCATAAAACCCAGTTAAGAATATCAGAAACAGAAAAGTTTGCTCACGTCACGTTTTTTTATAGTGGCGGTAAAGAAGATGAGTACGAAGGTGAAAAACGCATCCTTATTCCATCGCCCGACGTGGCAACCTACGATCTTCAGCCAGAAATGAATTCAGAGAAACTGACTGATGCACTCATTGAAGCGATAGACGCAGGCAGTTTCGATGTGATTATTTGTAACTTCCCCAACGGTGATATGGTTGGGCACACTGGGAATTTTGAAGCGGCTGTTAAGGCTTGTGAAGCAGTTGACGGCTGCATAGGCCGTTTGGTTGAGGCCTTAAGCCGCAACCATGGCGAGTGTATAATTACAGCTGATCATGGCAACGCTGAACAGATGCAAGACCCCAATACCGGCGTAGCTCACACCGCGCATACTAGTGAACCGGTTCCGTTCATCTACTTTGGTCGTGCGGCAACTACACGAAACGATGGCACGCTAAGTGATGTCGCCCCTACGATGTTGCATTTAATGGGAATGGAGCAGCCAACACAAATGACAGGCACACCTATTGTGACACTAAAGTAGTCTGCTTTTCGTGCGTAATAAAAGTAGCCACTTCAGAGCGTTTATGCTCGCTGCGACGCTATCCCTATCGGGTAGCCATTTTGCATGGGCGCAGTGGGAAGCGCAAAACGTCTCCGACAGCGCAGAGCTTGAGACAATCAAAAATTTGATTGAGCAAACGCAGCGCCAGTTGAATAAAAAACTGGCAGACTTTGAGCGTTTACAGCAAGAATTAAAACTAGCTAAACTGAACATAGCGCAAACAACGACCTTACTCAATCAAACCGATAAGAAGCTGCGCACAACGCGCACTGAACTAAGCAATTTAAGCGCTGAACAAACATCTATTCGCACCAGAATGCGTAATCAACAAAGTGCTTTAGCCAGTCAGTTAAGAAGCGCCTATATGGCAGGTGACAATGACTTTGCCAAAATGATTTTTAATCAAGAAGAGGCAGGTAAATTTGAGCGTGTTCTCACCTATTACTATTATTTAAACAAGGCCCGGCAGTCGCAGATAGCGGTATTTAGAGGCTTGATTGAGGCGCTTGAGCGTGTACAAAAAGAGCTTGATTCACAAGAGCTTCAGCTTGCGAGTTTGCTGAACAAGCAGACTAGTCAATCTTCTGTGCTGCGCAGTCAACAGCAAAAACGCGTTGAAAGCTTCGAAGCACTAGAGAAACAAATTAGAAGCGACCAAGCAAGAGTGGCGCAACTGCAAGAACAGGAAAATGACCTGCAGACAGCGATTGAGCAGGCTGAAATTGCCGCCCAGCAAACGCTTGAAAGAGACGATATTGACTTAGTTGGATTAAGTGGAAAAAAAAGGCTGTTAATTGCGCCTACAGGCGGCCAAATACAAAATTTATTTGGTCAACGCCGGCAGGGACCCGTGCGTTGGAAAGGCATTATTATTAACGGTGAATCGGGAGCGGCAGTAAACACAGTGTCTGACGGCGTGGTGCTTTACGCCGATTGGTTAAAAGGATTTGGGCTGGTCACTATTATCGATCACGGTAAAGGCTACATGAGCGTGTATGGACGAAATCAGGCATTGCTAAAAAACGCGGGTGAAATAGTGCAAAGCGGCGAGGCAATCAGTTTAGTAGGCACCAGTGGTGGTCAAGAAAACGCTGGGCTCTACTTTGAAATTAGGCACAAAGGGAAGGCCCTAGATCCAAATGAGTGGCTTGCACGCTAGCATCAGTTTAGAAGTTTGTTGATAGGTATTCGCCGACCCTGCAAGAGCCATTGAGGAGGCAAATACAAAAGATGGTAGTGGTAAGTTATTGGCTCAAAATCTGCCGATAATTGCTAAAAGCCTAAAAGACACTTTGCTTAAATACGTGTCCATTTCGGACGAGTTATCGACGTATTTACCTAAGCAGTTTGCAACTTTTCAAAAAGAAAATAATTTAAAATCTTAAAAAGGCTTCACAATTGTCAGTATAACAATGGCTAGAAGCGCTAGCACCGGTGCCTCATTTAAAAAACGATAAAACTTAGGGCCATGGGTATTCGCATTATTCGAAAAGCGTTTCATCAGCACATACAAATACATGTGATATATATAAAACAGCACAACAATGGCGAGTTTAACATGTAGCCAAAGACTTAACGCAAACCACTGATAGCCGTAGGAATAAATTAGTAATACGCCAAACACGAGCGTAAGCAGGGCAAACGGCGTAACGAAAAACCAGAGCCTGCGCTGCATAATATTAAGCTGCGCTTTTACTTCACTGCTTTGTGATTGAGCGTTGTAGACGAACAAGCGTGGCAAATAAAAAATACCTGCCATCCAAGCAATCATGAAAAATACGTGTAGTGCTTTGTACCACAAAAGCATAGTGCCTTTCCTCTTTGCCTTTTACACTGAGCGCTTATATTGTGCGAACGACAATATTCGAACACGCGCCCTAAAAAGTGTGTGTTAATGTTGTTGTCGCAGTAAATAGGTATGCAACATTTTCCAAGTAATAATACCGCATAATGTACCTTGCGCATGGTTTTCATTGCGCTCATCTGTTCCACTTCCAATGTTTTTTCATCAGACGATATAATAGCTACGCCTCCATGACGCTTTTTATACAATAGTTCGTACACTTCGGCTAAGGTATTTTGATCAGATAAACTGTCTATTTTATTGCGGGCAATATTATTTGCTGAGTAAAGCGCAACGCCACTAGCGCTGAAAGCGCTGCAAGTGGCGCGTGAAGTACAGCAGCTGTAAGAATAACATAGTTGCCGACTTGGCAATGCGCTATAATTACCAACTGAGCCTAGTAAAGCGCCTTGCAAGGCCTCTAAGCACAGTCTAAAGAGTATTGTTACCGCAGCGGCTGCTGCCAGCCCCGCTGCTAGGCCAGCCATGCATAGCTGCAGAAGTTGAAGGAATAGACAGCGTTAGCCGTAACGATTGTAAACGCACAATAAGCAGCTTGTTAGGCGGTATATTTTACAAACTATATCACAAAAAAAATGCTTAGGAGAGAGCTTGAAATTACGAAAATACCGTGAAAAATTGGGCTTTGTGCGCTTCTACAGCTTGTTGCTGATAATAATAGGCTTTATTTTTTATGCTGGTTTCGCGTTTGCAAATATGAATCAAGCAAATTTGCAGGCCCAAAACCGAGTATTGAATAAGAGTTTAGGGAATGTAAGCAATGAGAACGAAAGATTACAGTCCCAATATAATGTTCTTAAAGTAGAGTTAGACATTGCGCAGTTAACCCAAGAGCACGCTAAGCAAAGTATACAAGATAGCGTTGAACGTGAACAAACTTTAAAAGAGCAGATTTTATTTTATCAGCGGGTAATGGCGCCTGAAATGACGCAGGATGGTTTTTTGGTGCAGCGCATGGAAATTCTCCCAACCTTGAGTGAACGTAACTATGCCATTAAAATGGTATTACTTCAGCACGAGAATATTAAAGCCGTTATAAAAGGCGAGCTGGCAATGCAGAGCCATGGTAGTGCTCACGGCAAGCCAGTAAGCTTTAGTATCGACGCGCTGCAAGATGAACCTAAAATCCCACTGGCATTTGCGTTTAAATATTTTCAAGTCATTGACACTAGCATAACACTGCCTGAAGGCTTTATGCCTGAGCGTTTGGATATAAACACCGACGTGTACAAATATAGGAAGAAGCGAGGCAGTTACACCACCACTATAAAATGGCAGGAAGCCTTTAGCGAAGCCCAGTCAATACTTGATTAACACACTCAAGTACTAGATAATCAATATTAATTATTTCATTTACTTCTTTCGGTTCGCCCCCATGTAGATAATGAGCATGGCCTTTTGCTAGAAAGTGAGCAATAACGAAAGATACGGAGTTAACAATGTCAGTAGAAGTGGCAATGCCAATCGAGTTTTCTGATGCAGCGGCAGGTAAAGTTAAAACCCTCATTGCAGAAGAAGAAAACCCAGCGCTTAAACTTAGAGTGTATGTGACCGGAGGAGGCTGTTCTGGATTTCAGTATGGCTTTACCTTCGATGAGAAAGTAAATGATGGTGACATGACCATCGAAAATCAAACCGTTACTTTGGTGATTGATCCAATGAGCCTGCAGTACTTAGTAGGCGGTATCGTTGATTATACCGAAGGACTTGAAGGTTCACGCTTTTTCGTGAACAATCCAAATGCGAGCACAACCTGCGGCTGCGGTTCGAGTTTTAGTGTTTAATTTGCATTTTATATGTAGGCTATGGCAATGAAAAAAATGCAGTTGTTTGGTGCGACTATGTCTCCCAATTCGCGTCGGTTACGCCTGATACTGCAAGAACTTGAGCACTAGTTTGTGTTGATTGATTCGGTTATGTTCTGTCAACTTTACCAAGTGTCTGATTTTGCTACCCTGGAAAATCTTTATACACAATGGAAGCAATTAGCGATTTGCCATCAAACTGATCTGAGGTTGTAGGAATAAAAGTATATTTTCAAGTAAGCAGAGGTGTTTTTATCACGCCAAATAGCATGCTAGGTCGAAAAATGAATTTCAGTGCGTATGGCAATCCCTGGTGACGCTCTAAAGTTTTCTTCGCGCAGCCACAGCACGAAAGGCTCTATTTCTAAAAACAGCCACTCACGCAAGATCTTTCGCTTATATCGCAAACTCACAAACATTTGCTGCTTTCGATAAGAAGGCTTAGAGGCACCATTTACCGAGGCAGTAAACAAATAACTTGTATCATCATCTCCTAACCGTAAGTATCTAAATTCGTGCCGCCATATCCAATCGCTCGATTTATTTCTGAAACGAAAGCTGTTGCCAAGTTCAAACGTTGATGAACTGTCAAACACGAAGCCATATTCAGCGTTTGCTTCAAATCCAAGTTTGTCGCCTGAATAATAGTTTGTTTCTGCAAAATATCGAAGTGATGAGGCCCCAGTAAAGCGATGCTGGTCAGAAAAACGGGCGCGGGTGTATAGCTGACTGCCCCTGCCAAAACCAACGCGGTACGATAATTTGTCGGTTGCGCTGTTTTTAAACTGCACCGCTAATACAGTTTGATCACGTCCTCTTAGTTGGGAGCTGCGCGCCGCTTTAACAGCCTGCTGCCTGACATCATCTTCATCGTCTGACAACAACAATTCTACGCGGTCTTCTAAGGCAGGCAACTTAACCCTAATTCTAAAACGAAAGTCTAGTTCGCTGAAATCGCCCGAACGTGGTTCCCATCCAAAGCGCAGTCGACCCTTGGTGGCCGCTGGGGTTAAATTGTCACCGCCTTCATGTTTAAACCAGTTGTTTATGGTAATGGCGGTGGCGTCAACGCCGTAGTTTAAGTAGCAATAATTGTTATTCAGCCAGCCTAGCTCGCCGCAAAACTCGTAACGCTGGCCTTCATTATCGTTTTGATTGCTTTGTGTGTTGTTATATTGCTCAACTATTTGCTCATTATTTGCCTGCATTTCTGCTCCGGCTGCATCTTTACGCGTTTCGTCACTAAGCTTTTCAGCCTTGCTTTGGATTTCGTTTGCTAATGCGTTAGCGCTTAGCAAGAAACTTAGTAATAAAAAAATTGTCAACTTAGATAAATATGTATGCATGACCGCGCTATTTCTGGTACATCTTGTTTGTTGACGTAAATTATTTTGCCACACAAGTAGCAAAGCCAGTGATATTCATTTAGTTCTAGGTATAATACCACCATACGAAAGGTAGTTATGCAATCAGTTAAGCAATTTAGCAGCCAAATAAATGTGCAAGTTTAGAAAAGTGTACTTGCAAATATTGACGAATAATTTACCTTTATCGCTATCTTATATAGCCATCATATTTCTTCATCTATTTTTTAAGGATCGACATGGGCATTAGTATTTGGCAAGCCTTAATTGTGCTAGCCGTCGTAATTTTACTGTTTGGAACCTCTAGGCTTAAAAATGTAGGCTCTGATTTGGGTTCAGCCTTAAAAGGCTTCAAAAAAGCGGTAAAAGACGATGACAAAGATGACGCAAGCGAAAGCACGAAAGAAGATGCAGACTTTGAATCCTTAGCTAAACCCGCCGTAAAAACCGACGAGTCTGCCACAGGTAAAACCTCGCAGCCAAAGTCGCAGAAGCCAGTCGATAAAGAATAAATTATGTTTGACATTGGCTTCTGGGAAATGCTGGTTATTGGCGTAATGGCCTTAGTAGTCTTAGGGCCTGAGCGGCTGCCTGGGGCAATCCGCTCATTAATATCCGGTATTCGCAGTGTAAAAGAGCTTGCCAATGGCTTTAAACAAGAAGTTGCTAGCCATCTTGACGCCCACGAACTGCATACCAATTTGAAAAAAGCGGAAAGCTTGGGCATGGAAAGCTTGGGTAAAGATCTGCAAAAGTCCGTTAATGAACTTAAACAAGCGGCTGCATCGGTGCGTAAGCCTTATAAAAATAAGACGATGCAGTCAAGCCAGCAGTTAACTCAGTCCCAAAGGGGCAATAAAGAACAAGATACTGGTAGTCAACAAGACGCAGATGCTCATCAAGACACTGATGCACAGCATGTTACTGCCAATCAAAATTCATCCGTAGAACCTAGTGTTGTAGATAGTAAATCTAACAATACGAACGATGCCAGCCTAATCGATACAAATGATAGTAGTATTACCCCTAATGCCCCTAGTAAAGCATCTAAGGCATCAGAAAATTTAGTCACCAAGCCACTCGGCAAAACCGATGAGTGAATCTAGCGGCTTAATTGGTCACCTAATAGAACTAAGATCACGGGTACTTAAAGCGCTCATGGCGGTTTTCGTCGTTTTTTTGTGTTTGGTTTATTTTGCACAAGACTTATATCGCTATGTAGCAATGCCTCTAGTGGCGAGTCTGCCAGAGGGCGCAAGCATGATTGCTACCGATGTAGCATCGCCATTTTTAGCCCCATTCAAACTCACCTTAGTGCTCTCGTTTTTTGTCGCAATTCCATTTGTTCTTTATCAAATATGGGCCTTCATAGCGCCTGGTCTATACAAGCGTGAAAAAAAGCTAGTGGCACCTTTACTCGCCAGTAGTACCATACTATTCTACTTGGGGATGGCATTTGCCTACTTCGTAGTATTCCCGTTGGCCTTCATGTTTTTTAACAGTGTGGCGCCTGAAGGGGTTTTAGTAAGCACTGATATTTCGAGTTATCTTAACTTTGTATTAAAACTGTTTTTCGCCTTTGGCTTGGCTTTTGAAATTCCCATTGCGGTTATTTTAATGTGTTGGACGGGTGTGACCACGGCTGAGCAACTTGCAAAAAAGCGGCCTTACGTGATTGTGGGCGCATTTTTCGTTGGCATGTTACTAACACCCCCTGATATTATTTCGCAAACGCTTCTGGCTGTTCCCATGTGGATTCTGTTTGAAATTGGGGTCGTTATAGGCGGTTTATATTCGGGTAAACGAGGCGACCCTGACGAGAAAAGCGACGCCCCTGACACAGATGAAAATAGAAATACAGATGAAGGTTCATCTGACGATGTACCTAATGATACACAAAAAAAGAATGACCAGAACTCGTAATAGGATGTAAATATGACAGTAAACACCACCCCTAGATTGATGTATTTTTGGGCTAGTGCCATGCTGCTTAGCCTCGGGTTTTCGGGCCCTGCGCTAAGTGCTCAATCGGACCAAGACAGCGCCTGTCACTTGATCCAAGACAATATGCAGCGCTTAGGCTGCTTTGATCGGCTGTTTGCAGAACAAAACAATGAACAAACGCCTGAAAATATACAAGGAGATCCAACGCCCCGAGCACAAAGTGTTATCGAAAATGCAAAGAGAGAAACCGACGATATCGACAAACGCGCACAGGCATTAATGAACCCATCAGGTAAAGCTGACGTGCGGTTCTCAAAAGAAACATCAAGGGTGCCCGCGACTACGAATAGACAAGTCATTGCCAACACTGCCCATGACAGCTTTGGTTCACAAGCCCTAAAGACTAATACACAAGACGCGGTAAACGAAATTCAAAGCACCGTAAGCGCCATAAACGAAAATGCACTAGGGGTTGCAAGCCTTATTCTGAGTAACGGCCAAGTATGGCGCCATACCGATCAGAGCCGTCTTACAATAAGGCAAGGCGATATTGTTACTATTGAGAAAGGTGTTTTGGGCGCATTCTACCTGTCTGAGGTAGATAGTAATCGCCGAATACGTGTGAGGCGAACGCAATAAAATGAGTTGGATTGACGCTGGCGTAAACTTGACCGATGCAAGATTTGCGCTAGCAGAGGTGTTGCTTCGTAGTGCGAAAGCAGACGTTAATCACTTGCTAGTTATCTCATCTTCCATTGAAGAATCTGAGCAAGCGTTAGCATTATGTAAACAGCATAAATTGGGTGTTAGTAGCGCAAATATTTTTGAAAGTGCGCTTGATAAACAATTAATAAATAACATAAAACTCGCCTGTACCGCAGGTATTCACCCGCATTACGCCGATCAGGCAACAATGCAATCTTGGACTAAACTAAATGCCCTAATTACCGATAAACATATATCAGCAATAGGCGAGTGCGGTTTAGATTTCAATCGTAATTTTTCAAGTAAATCTAAGCAGCTATATGCATTTGAACAGCAGTTAAACATTGCGGTTAACAACAACATGGGCGTGTACTTGCACGAAAGAGACGCCTTTGATGAACAAATGACACTGCTTGAGCAGTATGCTCCTTCGCTTAAATTTATGGTTGTCCACTGTTTTACAGGAACTGCGCAGCAGCTAAAAGATTATCTGTCTTTGGGCTGCTATGTGGGAATTACCGGCTGGTTGTGTGATGCCAAACGAGGTATGGCACTGCGAGAAGCAGTCTTAGAGTTGCCGCTTTCACGTTTATTGCTAGAAACAGATGCCCCTTATTTGTTTCCCAAAACGCTTAAACCACGAAAGTCGAAAAACGAACCTTGTTATTTGCCTCATATTGCGCAAGCTTTATCGCTAATCATTAACCAAGATATATCGCTGATAGAGAAACACGCATTTGAAAATGCACAGGCTTTGTTTTTTAGTTAACATCCGCATAATCCATTTACAATGATAATGAATAAGTTTGGGACAATGACCAAAACAAGGACTTTTTTTTCGTCAGTGCCGGTTTAGCAAGTAAGTGCTTAGCAAACGCGAGTGAATCTAAAACCTTGGTAATAAAAGCGGATAAAAATCTGTATTTAGCCAAACACAAAGGACGAAATACAGTGGTATCTTAGGTATACTATGGTTGGATTCATTGTATTAAGGAAATATTGCATGTCAGGCATGTTACTCACGCGTCCCCGCCGGCTAAGACGTACATCAGCGCTACGAAACTTAGTAGCTGAACACGCACTATCGGTCAATGATTTAATTTACCCCATGTTTGTTATTCCAGGGCAAAAAACAAGGCAAGCAATAGGCTCAATGCCAGATATATCGAGGTTCAGTGTCGATTTACTCATTGATGAGGTGGGTGAATGCCTGGCTTTAGGCATTCAGCATTTTGCCTTATTCCCCGTGGTAGGTGAAGATAAAAAATCCCTGCAGGGCGACGAAGCGTTTAACCCTAGCGGTCTTGCGCAATTTGCTGTAAGCGCCTTAAAGGAAAAGTATGGTGATACCATTTGCGTGATCACCGATGTAGCACTAGACCCTTATACCACTCACGGGCAAGACGGCATAATAGACGATAGTGGCTACGTGTTAAACGATGAGACCATTCACGTACTGGTGGAGCAAGCACTGTCACACGCTCGTGCAGGCGCCGATATAGTGGCGCCATCTGATATGATGGATGGCAGAATTGGTGCTATTAGAGAAGCTTTAGAAGCTGAAGGCTTTGTAAATACCTGTATTATGGCCTACTCTGCTAAGTATGCCTCTAGCTACTATGGACCTTTCAGAGACGCGGTAGGCTCCGCTGGCAATATTAAAGGTGGCGATAAAAAAAGCTACCAAATGGACCCGGCTAATAGCGATGAGGCAATACTAGAAATCACCCTAGATATTAATGAAGGTGCCGACATGGTCATGATAAAACCAGGCATGCCTTATTTAGATTTAGTTAGGCGTTGCAAAAGTGAATGCAAGGTGCCTACGTTTGCGTACCAGGTAAGTGGCGAGTATGCGATGCACCAAGCGGCGTTTCAAAATGGCTGGCTTGATAAAGATGCGGTTATAATGGAGTCTTTGTTAGCCTTCAAGCGCGCAGGCGCTGACGGCATTTTGACTTATTTTGCAAAAGCTGCCGCGACACTATTGGCGAACAAGTAGCACTGGGCAGTCTTTTCGTTTAAATAGCAAAACGTAAGTTATCGATCAACCTTGTTTTACCGCAAAAGGCAGCGGCTAAAATAACCAAATCTTTGTCTTCGTGGCCTACTTGCATGAGTGTTTGTGCACTACGAAGTTCAATATAATCAGGGTTAAAGCCAGCGTCAGATAAGCGCTGTTTGGCCGCTACAATAAGCTCGCTGAAATTTCTAGCCCCAGCTTTAATGCGATCGCGCAGCGCGCACAGCTCAAGGTACAGCAAGGGGGATATTGCGCGTTGTTCATGGTCTAAATATCCATTGCGAGAGCTCATTGCTAAGCCGTCTTCGTGGCGCTGTGTGGGTATGCCGTGAATGATTAAATTCATGGACAAGTCGGTGACCATGGCCTTGATAACCTGCAGCTGCTGAAAGTCTTTTTCACCAAAGAATGCGTGATTAGGCTGCACCATGTTAAACAGTTTACAGACTATTGTGGCAACGCCTCTAAAGTGACCGGGACGACTTGCACCACATATCATATACGATAAGCCGGGGACTTCTACAAAGGTCTGTTGCTCTATGCCGCGGCTGTAAATATCGTCGATTTTGGGCATGAACAGCACGTCTACGTCTAGCGCTGCTAAGGCGGCGGTGTCATTTTCTAAGGTTTTGGGGTAGGCGTCTAAATCTTCATCAGGACCAAACTGCAGTGGGTTGACAAATATAGACACCACAACCTTTGATGAGACCTTTTTCGCTTCTTCAACTAATCGTAAATGACCTTTGTGTAAATTGCCCATGGTGGGTACAAAGGCAATCTCTTCTTCACTGGCGCGCCATGCTCTGCGCGTTTCGCGTAAAGCATCTATATCCTGAATCACTCTCATAAACGTTTGTTCTCTTAAACACTGTGTAGCGGTGAGTACGCTTTCAATAACTGAAAAATAAGCGCTTTATGCTAATCAAAGCTGTGCTCTGGGCCCGGAAAAGTCTGGGATTTAACTTCGCTAATATACTGCTTTACACTGCCTGATATACTGCCCGTGGCGTTTAAATAGTTCTTTGAAAACTTGGGCATATAGTTGGCGCTTACCCCCAGCATATCATGCATTACCAGTATTTGCCCGTCGGTGTGTGGCCCTGCACCTATGCCAATTACGGGGATGGTGAGTTTTTCGCTAATCAATTTGGCCAAGCTTGAAGGCACACATTCAAGTACCAGCAGTTGTATGCCGGCTGCTTCTAAAGCTAGTGCTTCGTTAATCAGTTTTTCAGCTTGGTTTTGCTCGCGTCCTTGCACCTTAAAACCGCCTAGCACATGCACCGATTGCGGCGTTAAGCCCAAATGTCCGCACACCGGAACAGAGCGCTCAACAAGGCCTGCAACGGTGTTAAGCAGCCATTCGCCGCCTTCAAGTTTAACCATGCTGGCACCGCTTCGTATTAATGTGGCGGCATTTTTATAGGCTGAATTAGCATCGGGATAGCTCATAAAAGGCATGTCTGCAATTACGAAGGCTTTTTTAGCACCGGCGCGAACACATCTAGTATGATAAGCAATGTCTTTAACGCTGACGGACAAGGTATCTTCTTGACCCTTTAATACCATTCCTAAGGAATCGCCAATAAGAATGACTTCAACATTTTGCTGGTCAAATAACTGGGCGAAACTGGCATCATAGGCGGTCAAGGCGACAATCTTTTCATGTGCTTGCTTCATTTTTAGTAAGCTAGTAACGTTGTGCTTCTTCATACTGCTTTCCCTAAGTTTATAATTTTTGTGTGGATATAATTAAAGACGTCAGGTCTATTTTGCCGGGCAGACGCCTTAAGTGTGCAAACGAGCAGTCTGCCACCCACGAGGCGATTGTTTTACCATTTTGCATGATCATATCAGGCTCTATTTCAAACAAGGGCACCATGACGAACTCTCGCTGCGCCATGCCATAGTGAGGCAAGGTGAGTCGGTCGTTGTCCATGTTAAGGTTATTGAATAAAATAATGTCGAGATCTAACGAGCGTGGTCCCCATCTTTCACCAACGCGTTTACGGCCGTGCTGCTGTTCTATTTCTTGCAGTACGTCTAACAATTCTATGGGCGTTAAACCGGTAGTAATTTTAACCACCGCATTAACATAGTCAGGCTGATTTTGAGGGCCCATAGGCGCACTGGCATACAAATGCGAACAAAGTTGAATACTTATTTGTTCATGTGACTGCATATTCACAAGCGCGGTATTAATTTGCGTTTGTGGATTTTCAATATTACTGCCTAAGCCAATGTAGGCGACATCTGACATCATGGCGCGGCTTTCCTTTTACGGCGTTTGCGAGGGCTGCTATTGGGCAGCTCATTTATCATGCTAATGCGCGCTTTTTCGCTGACTTCTTGAAAACTTGTCCACCACTGCGCGGCCTCGTATAAATCTCCGCCTTCCACATTGCCTCTTAGTAATAAAAAATCATAAGCAGCTCTAAATCTTGGGTGATCTAGCAGCTGCAGGCATCGGCGCCCCTGTCGTTTTTGTAAACGCAGTTGTAAACCCCAAATTTCCCGCACGGGTATACTGAAACGCTTGGGGATCATGATCCGCCGACTTTGCTGAAAGAGTACATCTGCACTGGCTAAGTTTATAGCGTCGTGTAAGGGCATTGCAGCATCAAACATGCGTTCTTGTGCGCGCTCTTCCATGGGATACCATAAAAATGCTGCATATAAAAAGGCAGGGGTTATTCTTTGTTCATTATGAATGCGATTGTCGGTATTTTTGAGCATAAGCAGCACAAATTGATATTCTTTGCTGTTTACGTCGGTTAGCAATGGCGTAAGTAAGGGGAATAGCGGTGTGAGCAGGTTATGCATTAATAAGCATTCAAATGTGACTGCACCGTAGCCGCTGAGCAAAAGCTTACTGACTTCCTCAAATAGCCTCGCCGGTGGAATATTAGTCATCAGATGGGCGTTTTGTTTTATGCTGTTAGACAGTGCAAGCGGCAGCTGCATATGCAGTTTACAGGCAAAGCGAATAGCGCGTATCATTCTTACTGGGTCTTCTCGAAAGCGAAGCTGTGGATCGCCTATCATGACAATTTTTCGTGTCCCGATTGATTCCATTCCGTCAGCAAAGTCTAAAATACTTTCGTCTTCTACGTCGAAATACAGCGCGTTAAAGGTAAAGTCACGTCTTGCTGCGTCTTCTTCAATGCTGCCAAAAATATTATCTCGGGTTAATTGCCCAGTATCACTTTTACTTGATAAAAGCTCGCCAGCCTTGCGCATTGCTTTGCTTGAAACGTCTAGTTTAGATACCTTCGACGGTGGTTTTTTAGCGTCGCTGCGTATGTCATTAGCGCTCACAGACTCAATTATATCAGCGCTGTCATGATGGCCTCTGAAGGTCGCCACCTCTATAATCTCGCGACCATAAGTAATATGAGCAAGTCTAAATCGGCGGCCTATTAAGCGGCAGTTTCTAAAGCACGCTTTTATTTGGTCGGGGGTTGCATTGGTCACTACGTCAAAATCTTTCGGGTCTTTGCCCATTAATTTATCGCGAACACAGCCGCCCACTGCATAAGCTTTGTAGCCATGTCTGATTAATGTTTGAAGCACTTTTAATGTATTGGGTGTTAAGTCTGAATTTCGCATGCTGTGAGCATCGCGTTCGATCACCTCAGGATACAGCTTTTGCACATTGGCCTCTTGATTTGTTTGGGCTTGTTTTCTTTAGTAGCCTATTGTTTATTTTCTTGTCTATTTTTGTCAATACCTAAGCCTCACAAACATTGCCTACATACTTTGTGGAGCTGAGTATACGTCATTTTCAATCGAAATAAGAAGTTCTGATTGTTTTGGCATCAATTTGGGCTGCCAATGTTCAATTGCCCAGTGTAATATTTTTGCAGTAGTCGTTAAATGAGCAATAGCGCCCCTGTCCATTCCTAAATATGCAAGTGCAAGCTTAAGGTTGTCCACCGCTTTTGTGCTGTCAATAGCCGGTGCACCACGCTGTTTCGACAGCTTTACGTTAGCGCGTTTAACCACCATTGGAATATGCATATAGCGAGGCGTAGGCTCTTTTAAGGCTTGATAAAGGGATAGTTGCACCGGCGTTGCTTCGCTTAAATCACCGCCCCTGACAATATGCGTTATTCCCTGTTCAATATCGTCTACCACTACCGCCATATGGTAGCAAAAAATGTCGTCGGCCCGGCGCAATACAGGATCTTCGCGCGCTACACTGGTGTTTATGTGCTGTTGGCCCCAAAATAGGTCACTAAACTCGCTATTATTAGTGGTGTGTATAAAGCGCACCGAATTTCCCATGAAAGGCAGACCAGCGCTTCGACAGTAGCCATCGTAGGACGGCGATCGCAGCTTTATCTGACTGCGGGTACAGGCACATGCGTATAAAGAATTAGCCTTTTCAAGCTTACTCAAATAGGTGTTGTAAATATGCTGGCGCTGACTTTGAAATACTATGTCAAGGTCCCAACGTAATCCGTGGGCTTGCAATGCGCTTAGAATTTTCTCTGGGCTATCTTTTTCGACGCGCGGGGTGTCGATGTCTTCAATACGTACCAGCCACTCACCGTTGCGCTGTTTGGCATGTAAATAGCTAGCAAGTGCGCATAGCAGCGAGCCAAAATGCAGCGGACCGGTTGGAGAAGGCGCAAAACGGCCGCGATAAGGGCGTACCTCATCAGCGTTAGCGTCTAGATCTTGGGTATGATGTGAGCGTATTGCGTTTGTCATTCATTAGCCTGTTTTTTCTATGCTATGATTGATGTTTTACAAGCGCGGGTAAAAGGAGCAAGCATGGGCTTGCTCTCGGTGTGGAACAGACCTTAGCCTTGCAGCTGCTTTTCTTTAATTTCGGCTATGGTTTTGCAGTCAATACACATATCGGCGGTAGGTCTTGCTTCTAAGCGTTTAATGCCGACCTCGATGCCGCATGAGTCACAAAATCCGAAATCGTCTTCTTCAATGCGCTTAAGCGTTTTCTCAATCTTTTTGATTAGCTTTCGTTCACGGTCACGGGTACGCAATTCTAGCGAGAATTCTTCTTCTTGCGCAGCGCGATCTACCGGATCAGGGAAATTCGCCGCCTCGTCTTGCATGTGATGAACCGTTCTATCGACTTCTTTACGAAGCTGGTCACGCCATGCGGCCAAAATTCTTCTGAAGTGATCAATTTGACCATCATTCATATATTCCTCGCCAGTTTTCTCCTGGTAAGAAGATAATCCAGCAAGGGCTAGTAACCCAATTGATTTAGCATTTTCTGTTGGCATTTGGCCATTCTCCAAAAATTAACCGTTATGAACGCAAGTTTTACTACCTACTTTAACGCGATAATAGCTGCTCCGGTAAGTTACTTTGCAAGGCTAGTTGTACGTTGCAGCTTTTTAATCAGACCACTAGCATAAAATTCGAAGCATTAAAATCAAGGACGGTAGAATGGGCATATTTTAAAAAAAAGCAATCTTTATTTACGTAATTATGGGTATTTGATGCGATAAGTGTATATTTGTGGTGCTTAAATCGCAGACATAACACAATATTTCTACTCCATTGGCTTTTGCATGCGCTACTGCCTTGGCATAGTCTGGGTCTAGTTTCTCAGCAATCATAAAATCGCGAATGTTTTCGCGCATCACACAAAACAAGAGTTTTGCCTGATACCCTTGCTGGCTCAATTGGGCTAACTCCTTGCAGTGCTTTTGACCGCGCTTAGTCACAGTATCAGGGAACATACCGGTTGTGCCGGTGGCTAATGTGGCAGATTTAACTTCTAAATAGCAGTCTGGATAGCCGTCTTGTTGCAACAGAAAGTCAAAGCGGCTGTTAAGATATCTCTGTTCTGGAACGATAGTGCCGTAATGGCCTAACGCTGAAATGCGATGCTCTGCTAACGCGCTTTTAACGACTTTGTTTGCATTGTTTGTGTTAACGCAAATTTTATGGCTGGCTGCGTCTGTTGCATATTCCCACGTATACCTGTATTTTCGTTTGGGATTGTTTGATTCACTCAAGTAAACGCGTGAATGAGGATCACAACAGCCGGTCATCGCACCGGTATTTGGGCAGTGAACGGTAATCACTTCGCCGCTAGGTAACACCACGTCAGCTAAAAAGCGTTTGTAACGTTTTACTAAAACCGCCTGCGTTAAAGCTGAACTAAACTGAAACATTTGTTATTCTATGCCCTTATATTCATTTTATTCACTATTGTGGAGCATTAATGTCGTATTTTATAGTAGAACTTAGCGAACAAGTCGCGCCTGCGCCTTATTCATCTTCAAGCCTTGTATCATTCAAAGAAGAGGGTGCGCTTGTGCATTTGCCCGCTAGTCAGCCGTTTCCGGTAAGAGCATTACAAAAAGCAACGCGTAAAATAGCGGCGCTCGGCGTTAGCGATATCAAATTTAAAGGGCCTTGGACATTTGAGCAGCAGCTTACCTTCGTGCAAAGTTTTTGTGGCTCTGATTTTAGCGGTCATTTTGACTGGGCCGATCCAGAGCACAAAGTGGATTTAGAAAACTACCTTAATGCTTTGTTGTTCACGCGTAAAATGGTTAATCAAACGCCTGAAGATATGCCTCCTGAAGCGTTGGCAGATCAGGTTGAGCACTGGCTGAAAGAGGTGTCTAGCACGACGCTTAAAATAAAGCGCTTAACTGGCGAAGAGCTCAAGCAAGCTGGCTGGATGGGTATTTACGAAGTCGGTCGTGGCAGCGTACGTCCACCGGTGTTATTAGAAATTGATTATCATCCAAGCGGCGCAGCAGACGATGTAGCGGTGGCCTTAGTAGGTAAAGGTATAACCTTTGACAGCGGCGGTTATAGTATTAAATCTAGCGAAGGCATGTTGGATATGAAATGCGACATGGGCGGCGCTGCCACGGTTGCGGGTGCCTTAGGTTTAGCGATTATGCAAGGCTTAAACAAGCGCGTAAAATTGTACTTGTGCTGCGCCGAGAATCTCATCAGTGGACACGCTTACAAAGTAGGGGATGTCATCACCTATAAAAATGGCACGCGCGTAGAAATAGTGAATACCGATGCTGAAGGACGCTTAGTGCTTGCCGATGGCCTAATGGCAGCCAGTGAAACAAAAGCAGGTCTTATTATTGACGCAGCCACGTTAACCGGAGCCGCAGTGGCTGCGGTTGGTCGTGAATACAATGCGATGTTTAGTTTGTCTGATGAGGCCAGTGATGCGTTTTTAGCTACCGCCAAGCAAGTCAATGAGCCGCATTGGCGTTTGCCTTTGGAACTATGGCATCAAGAACAATGTCCATCCCCCTTTGCTGATACTGCAAATAGTCGTCCCCAAAAAGGTGGCGGGGCTGGTGGCGCTTCTAACGCGGCAGGGTTTCTATCACGGTTTGTTGATCACCAAAACTGCGCTTGGTTACACTTAGATATTGCCGCGGCATATAGCCGTGATGCCACTGAGTTTATGCCGGCCGGCGGCACTGCTATTGGTATACGCACTATTGCACATACCTTGCTTAAGGCATAATGTGCGTGAAGTGTGTTTCAAGGTTTAAAGACCGCCAAGACCTTGGGCTAAGTCTTGGCATTTAGCTATAAAGCCTTTGTTAAATAGAGGCTTATTTTCGGCGTTTTTCTCGCTTGATAGAAGCAAACTTTGACGTTCAAGACGCAGCACCCGTGTTTCTTGAGCGGATAAGAAGTTGGCGACCTCTTGAACTGACATTAATGATATTTGGTTCTCCAGGTACATCAGCAAATCATATAGTAAGAATGTAACGACCGAATACGTAAAAGTCTTAGCGTAAATTGCGAACTATTATGGTGACAAGGCAGCACAATTAATGTTTGAAGTATTATCGGCAGCAACCCTACTTTTTTTGATTATGGATCCACTGGGCAACCTGCCTATTTATATGTCGGTGCTAAAGTCTATTGAACCAAAACGAAGAACGTGGGTGATATTTCGTGAGTTGTGCATTGCTCTTTTCATTCTTTTTGTATTTTTGTTTAGTGGACGCGCCTTACTCACGTTTTTGCAAGTTAAGCAAGAAACGGTCAGCATTGCCGGTGGTATTATCCTTTTTATCATTGCTATTAGAATGATTTTCCCTAAGCCAGGTGGCGTGATGGATTTGCCTGAAGGCGAAGAGCCCTTAATTGTGCCCTTGGCAGTGCCATTGGTAGCAGGGCCTTCTACTATGGCTGCGCTTATTTTATTGGCCAACCAGCAGCCCGACAAAATGCTTCATTGGAGCCTAGCGCTTCTATTAGCATGGGCATTAACCTCGGTCATTTTACTACTGTCGGGACCTTTTCATCGTTTGCTGACCGACAAGGGTTTACGCGCTATAGAACGACTCATGGGAATGATACTAGTGATGATTGCGATACAAATGCTGCTTAACGGCATTTCAGCTTACATCAGGCATTTTGCCGCTTACTAAAAAAGGATTTACGGACATGAAAATGCGCGACACTAAACTTAGTACCTTTGCCCAAATTCGCGACTTACCCTACCCAAACGATGTTGTATTTGGCTGTGCACTTATGCAGCGTATGCTGCCTAACTATCAGCTGTTTAGCCAATCCACTGGCTTTGGCGATGGCGCCGCGGCGCAAGCAACATTAAACTTAATATGGGAATGGTGCATGTCGCCTAAAAACAAGTTTAACGCGCCGGTGCAGCTTGAAAGGCTAGAAGAGATTATTCCAGACGTTGACAACTTTGAAAGCTTTGGTGTTTATCCTGCTTTAGACTTCTGCATGGCCTTGAGCTCAATGTTGCTGAGTTTTAGCAAAGAACATGAGGCGGTGGCGGTAACTATTGCGAAGCTAAGCCAAGGCTCTGTAGAAGCGTTTATTTTAGCCTCGGCTGAGGGTGAGCTAAGCAATGAGCAAATAAAGCAGGACCCGCTAATGGAATATGAAATTGAAACGCAGTTGAGCCTGCTGGAGTATTGTAAATCGAATAAAATAAGCAAAGAGTTTGTGAAGGAGTTACGCGCCGATATAATTGCTCAAGGGATCAGTAACTTAGGCTTGAGTGTTGAGTCGCATAGTTAGGGTATATGCCCATACCGCGCGTTTTTAATTCCAACCCTGCAACCACTTTTCAGCGTCTTCTAAATCTCGCCATTGGATGGTAAATTCACGTTTTGACATAAGCGCCTGCAGCACACACTCAACAACGGCTTGGTCTTCATCAAGCACAACCTTAACCACCATAAAATGCTTTTCTTTATCGACAGGACATGTCGCCGTCCATTTGCTGTTGACGAGTTTTTAAGGACTAAATTTATTCAACTTGCTACCTTTTATTTTGCTTATTGTTATCTATTGTCTGTAAACACTTGAATGAAAATATCAATTGCCCACTGGTAATACCGTATCATACTCGACAAAATAGGGTCATATTTTCGTTATTCTACTTCGCGCAACTGGCACCAAGCTGACCCTAGAGAAAGTGAGTTTTAAGTCTCAGTTTATTGATTAAAAAAGTTCTGTATTCCCAAGCTATGTGATTAAAAGTAGCGGTTTCACTTAACTTTATAGCTGATTTCAAGTACAAATACGTGTCGGGTTTTGCCGCGTCAAATGACATACAAAACCGTGAAAATTTAGGATTGAAGCATACAATTTTATGAAGTTTACAAAGGAATATAATGTGAAGAAATTTTTAGGGTATTTTAGTTCGTCGCTCTTATCGCTCTCGTTAGTAGTGTCAATAAGTGGAGCTGGTGGTGCTAACGATAGCGTAAATAGTAGCGCAAATGAAGCAGTAAAGGGTACTACCCTTAGTGTTGAACGCCTGTGGCAGCTTGATCGTATTGGGCAGCCAGTGGTCTCTGCTGACGGCAAGTTTATAGTCGCACCCGTGTCTAGTTTTGAAGAAAAAGAAGATAAGGGGTCAACTCAACTCTGGTTATTTAACGATTCGCCCGACAGTGCGCGTGCCATCACCGCCAAAGGTCTCAGTGTCAGCCAAGCAGTGTTTTCACCCGACTCAAGTCACCTCGCCTTTATTAGTAAACGCGATAAAGACGACGCCGGTCAAATTTACCTCTTACCCATGACCGGCCCAGGCGAAGCGTTTCAGCTAAGCAATGTGCCCACAGGCGCGTCTAACCTCAAATGGGTAGGCTCGCACCTTTATTTCACAAGCTCTGTTTGGGCAGACAAAAGCTGGGACGAAATGACTCAGGCCCTAAAAGAACAAAAAGATAAGAAAGTGTCGGCTTGGCAATGGAACGCGCTGCCTTATGCAATGTTCGACAGATGGATTGATGAAGAGCGCCAGACACATGTATTTCGTATACCGGCTAAAGGCGGTGATATCGAACAAATCACCCAAAATTTTGGCTTAGAACTGCCGCGCCAATTCTATGGCGGCGAAAGCTTTGACATTGACCCCAGCGAAACACTTATCGCTTTTAATGCGAACGGTTGGGATAACACGGTCGATATTAAGTACGATATTTTTGTGGCTAACATTGGCGCCAGCGAAGCGGTGAATATCACCAAAGACAATGATGCGCCCGACTCTTCACCTAAATTCAGTCCAAATGGGAAAACCTTGGCGTTTTTGAGTCAAAAAATTCATGGTTTTTATGGCGACACCATGCGCATAAAACTATATTCTATTGCTGATAAAAGCGTGTCGGATGTAAACGAAAGCTGGGACCGCTCGGTGTCTAACATTCAGTGGGCAGCTAACAGCAAAGGCTTTTACAGCCAAATTGATGACGCCGCTACCCGCCGTCTATATTATATCGACGCAAGTAATGGCGAGGTAAAAGCGATTACCAAGGCGACAAACTTTGGTCTGCCGGTGCAGCTGTCGAGTAAGTACTTAGTGGCCACCAATGAAAGCTTCTTGCATCCCGCTAGGCTGGTTAAAATCGCTATACGAAACGGCGCGTTTTCGCGTTTAGACAACTTTAACGACGATGTACTCGCGCAAGTTGAGTTAGGCACCTACGAATCTGTCACTTATAAGGGTGCTGAAGGAAAAGATATCCAAATGTGGGTACATTACCCGCCGGGCTTTGACAAGCGCAAAAAGTACCCTTTATTCTTATTAATCCACGGCGGTCCTCATAATGCTATTACCGATGGTTTTCATTATCGCTGGAATGCACAAACATTTGCCTCGTGGGGATATGTAACGGCTTGGCCTAATTTTCATGGCTCAAGTGGTTTTGGACAAGACTTTGCAGACTCTATTAACCCAGATTGGAAAACTAAGCCGCTTGCAGATGTACAGGCCGCCATCAACTGGTTTATGCAAAAAGACTGGATAGACTCTGAGCGTATGGTCGCGGGCGGGGCCAGCTATGGCGGCTATCTTAGCTCTATTTTGTTAGGCACCGAACACCCTTTTAAAGCCCTGCTGATCCATGCTGCGGTATATAACATGTACTCGCAAATGGCAGCCGATTTTGCGGT
Organism: Glaciecola punicea ACAM 611; assembly: GCF_000252165.1. GTDB lineage: Bacteria > Pseudomonadota > Gammaproteobacteria > Enterobacterales > Alteromonadaceae > Glaciecola > Glaciecola punicea. The sequence continues at coordinate 93,818 of NZ_BAET01000033.1, read as the reverse complement.
GCACTCCACACGCTTTGGCGGCTATTGGGAGAACCCTGATATTTACAAATCAATTTCGCCGCATTATTTTGCAGACAAATTTGCTACGCCCACCTTAATCAGCCACGGACAGTTAGACTACCGGGTGCCAGTTGGACAGGGGTTTGAGCTTTTTAGAACCTTACAAACCAAAGGTGTTGACTCGCGCATGATCTATTTCCCCGACGAAAACCATTGGGTGTTAAAGCAAAATAACTCGGTGTATTGGTATAATGAAGTGAAAGACTGGATGACACGCTATGCACACCCTAACGGTAGATAGTAGACGTCACTAGATAGCGTAAGCTATGAGTTGAAAGCTTCGTATCGAAATGTTGAGCTAGGCTGCAAAACCTTCTAAAATGACGATGTTTTTAACTTTCAATTGAGACTTTTCTGCGTCACACATTAAGTCTTCCTAAGTTACTGAAGAAACACGTAGTTGTTCAATATGGGAATTGAAAAGTCGCTTCAGGTGGAGTGGCTTTTATTTGATAAGTAAATTCTTTAGTAATAGTGATTATGTCTTAAAATATTTTGCCAACATTGGCGAGTCTGGTACGTTATAAATATCCCCTAAGTCAGATTTAATGTCTGTAAAAATGGAGGCTATTTTTAATAAATGGTAAAGATGAAATCCATGTTTATAGTTCAGATAAACGCGTGAACTTTACAGAGTAGCGATTAGCAAAATAGCTGGCGACTCGGAGTGTTATTATTAGAGTTGGCATTCAGGATTGAAGGAATGTACAGGGACTAAATCTACTATTGCTGATTCTGTAAGCAAAGCAGTGCTAACGTTCGAAAAGACTTTAAATGGCCGAAAAGTAGGATGCTTTTTTTGACACCTAAATCTGTTATGGTAACGAGTATTAACTTACAAAATAAAGAGTGCAATTATGAAATTAGGTTTACTGTCTTTGAGTTTAAAAGTCGCAGATATTGCGGTTTCAAAAGCATTTTATGAGAAATTAGGGTTTAGCCAAATGGACGGGCATATAGATCAAAAGTGGTTAATAATGAAAGACCAAGATGATCAAGTGATCGGTTTATTTGAAGGCATGTTAAAGAAAAACATGCTGACCTTTAACCCCGGTTGGGGTGCTAATGGGCAAAACACAGATGATTATATTGACGTTAGATATTTACAAAAAATGCTTGGTAACGAGGGGATCGACTGTGGTCAATTGATTGGTGAAAACAGCAAAGGTCCGGCAAATTTTATGATGACCGACCCCGATGGCAATCCTATAATTGTTGATCAACAAAGATAGTTTCTATTTGTATCACGTATTGATTTTGCTTTTGAATAATCGCTCAGTTGCTTAACATCCTAGTATTCTGATTCTCTTGGATAATGAATTGCAATTATTTTAAAATTAGTTGGCAGCTAGCTGATATAAGCGGGCATTTACTTGGCTGGTTTTAAGCTCTTTGAGCAAACAAAACTGGGCCGGTAAGTCGTAGCTGTCGTTGTGGCTTGTTTCTATGTACACGTAGGCATTTTGTGCCAGCATATTTTCACTTACAAGCCTATCGATGCTGTTGGCCACCATCTCTTTTCCAAAAGGAGGGTCGATAAATACTATATCAAACTGTTTAATTGCCGCGCTGGTAAACTCATGGCTTAATGCACTAGCATTTACAACATCTGCCTTATCTGTTTCTCGCAGAGTGGCTAGGTTATCGCTAATTTGCTGAGCAACAACTCTGTCGTTTTCAATGAATACGATATGTGCGGCGCCGCGCGAAAGCGCCTCTATTCCAAGGCTGCCACTGCCGGCAAACATGTCTAAACAAGTGGCTTGGTTAATAGACGACATAAGCCAGTTAAACAGTGTTTCTTTCACTCTGTCGCCTGTTGGGCGTAAGCCTTCATGCACAAGCACGGGAAGTCGCCGGCCTCGATGTTCACCGGCAATAATGCGGACTAAACCACGGCTCATTTTGACATTTTTAGCGCGATTGGCCCCGCTTGACGGTTTTCTGCACTTGTGTGTTGGTGACATAGGCTAACAAAATGGTATGATTAAGGGATGGATTGCCACAGTATATCAACAATTAAACAGCGAAGCGTACACAAAGATGTCAAAATTATTCAGTTGGTTTAAAAAAGACAAGCCAAAGCAAGACAGCGCCGACTCATCAGCGAAGACTGAAGCAGAAGAACTAGCGCTTGAACAGCTCCTTAGTGACAAAGAGCAGGTGGATAGCGACGATTCTGCGCGGGCTTTAGAAGATCATGGTAGTCACAAAAAAGAGCACAAAGGCGACGTAGAGGCTTCAGGAAAAAAGGCTACAAAGGACGCTGTGGATGACATATCACCAGATGCTGAGGCAAGGGTATCTGGGCGCGCACAAGAAGTTTCGCTTCCTGAATCAAATGTCCATGCAGAATCAGAAAAATTAGACGCTAGCACTGTCGTGAAACCGCAAGCAAAAACAATAGACGCAAGCGCCAAAGTTAGTTTTTTTGCACGCTTAAAAGTGAGCTTGTCTAGAACTAAAAATACCATAGGCAGTGGTTTTAGCGGCCTATTACTTGGTAAAACCATTGATGATGAGCTCTTTGAAGAACTTGAAACACAGTTGCTTTTGGCTGATGTTGGTATGAGCACCACCACTAAAATTATTAGCCAATTAACCAAAAATGCTAAAAGCTCATCGCTTAAAGACGGCGTGGCATTGTCTGCGCTGCTGCAGTCACAGATGCAAACTATTTTAGATAAAGTAGACAAGCCAATAGATTTTAGTATAGCCAAGGATGACGAGGGCAAGAAACACCCCTTCGTTATTTTAATGGTGGGTGTAAACGGTGTGGGTAAAACAACCACTATCGGCAAGCTAGCCAAACAATTTCAAGCGCAAGGTAAAACAGTGATGTTGGCGGCTGGCGACACCTTTAGGGCCGCAGCCGTTGAGCAGCTCCAAGTGTGGGGTGAGCGTAACAATATTCCCGTAGTAGCGCAGCATACTGGCGCTGACAGTGCGTCGGTCATATTCGACGCCATTGAATCGGCAAGTGCAAAAAAGGTTGATATTTTAATTGCAGACACTGCGGGCCGCTTACAAAACAAAGACCATCTGATTGAAGAGCTCAAAAAAGTGGTCAGAGTAATGAAAAAACTCAATCCCCATGCACCACACGAAATTATGCTGACCTTAGACGCAAGTACGGGCCAAAATGCTATTAGCCAAACGAAAATATTCAATGAAGCGGTGGGTATAACCGGGATTAACTTAACCAAACTTGACGGCACTGCTAAAGGCGGCGTTATTTTTGCTTTAGCTGACCAATTCGCCATTCCCGTTCGTTACATTGGCATTGGCGAAGGCATAGACGACTTAAGAGAGTTTGAGTCAAAAGCTTTCGTAGAAGCATTGTTTTCTGAGTGATTCCCTTGCTGTAAGTCATCTTAGCGGGCCTCATATGTGTTTGCGTGATGTTGCTCTTTAGCCATCAAGCGTTTTATTAACCAAGGTGCACAATGATAAAGTTTGAAGAAGTGAGCAAAACTTATCCTGGCGGTCAGCAGGCCCTAAGCAAGGTTGATTTCCATGTTGAACAAGGTGAAATGGCCTTTTTAACAGGCCATTCAGGCGCAGGAAAAAGCACGCTACTCAAACTTATCAGTTTAATGGAACGCCCTAACGTGGGCCGCGTACTAATAAATGGGCATGACTTAGGTAAGGTAAAGCGCAAGCAAGTTGCCTATATTCGCCGAGACATTGGCATGATTTTTCAAAGCCACCAACTGCTGATGGGAAAGTCAGTGTTTGACAACGTTGCGCTACCTTTAATTATTGAAGGACACACGCGCAAAACGATTTTTAAGCGAGTAGACGCGGCGCTTGAAATGGTAGGCCTGCGCGATAAGACGAAAAGCTTGCCTATTACCCTGTCAGGCGGTGAGCAGCAGCGCGTTGGTATTGCCCGCGCGGTGGTTAACAGACCGCCTTTGTTATTAGCCGACGAACCTACCGGTAACCTAGATCCGAAGCTCTCAATGGAAATTATTCGTTTATTCGAAGATTTTAATAGCGCCGGTGTGTCGGTGTTTATCGCTACCCATGATTTAGGCCTAATAGCGCGTATGAAATACAGAACCCTCACCCTTAAAGGTGGGCGCATGATCACCGACGGCCTATCGCAGCAGGGCGGTTGGTCATGAGCCTGTTATTTAGAGGACGCCAGCAAGCGAGCAGCCACAAGGTGAGCGTGATGCAACGCTTTTTTATGTTTTTCGCCGACCATTTTCGCCAAGGTATTAACAGCTTAGGCGAGCTTTATCGTATGCCTTTTGCATCGCTCATGACTATTGGTGTGCTGGGTTTTAGTATAACGCTGCCAAGTACCCTGTATATTATGGTTGAAAATACCGAGCAGGTAACTGAGCAGTGGCAGCAGGCTTCTGAAATATCCCTGTTTTTACGATCCGACGTTAACGACACCCAAGCTCAGCAGCTTATAGGCCGTTTAAGCAGTTGGAATGAAATTAACAGCGTTAAATTTGTGTCATCGCAGCAGGGTTTAGAAGAGTTTCAGCGTTTGTCGGGTTTAGGCGAAGCGCTCGATTACTTAGATGAAAATCCGTTTCCGCCGGTGGTGTTAGTGATCCCCACTTCTAAACACGCTAGCCCTAAAGCCGCCGCAGATTTACTCGACAAACTGCGTAAAGAGCGCGAGGTCGACATAGGCAAGCTTGACATAGAATGGTTAGAGCGCTTGTACGGATTGCTATCAATAGCTAAAGAGCTTGTTTACTTGCTTTCCACACTGCTATTTTTTGCTGTAGTGCTCATAATTGGTAATACTATTAGGCTAAATATACTCAGCAAACGCGACGAAATACTGGTTATGAAGCTAGTGGGCGCCACCGACGCGTTTATTCAGCGGCCATTTCTGTATACCGGATTCTGGTTTGGTCTATTAGGCGGCCTTATGGCGTGGGTCACGGTTACCTGCATTCTTATTTGGATTGGCTGGAGCCTAGATGCGTTTATGCAGCAGTATCAAATTCAGCTAGATATTACGGGCTTAAATATTCAGGCACTGGTATTTATGCTGCTGCTGTCAGTATTTTTGGGATTGCTAGGCTCGTTTTTATCTGTACAAAAGCACGTTGACGAGATTGAGCCGAAGTAAGTAAATGGGGTATATAAATTGTTAGGCAAAGATTTCTTTTTGCAGCGTAAAAACTGGCTCTCTGGCAAATATATTCATCATAGTTTGTGACTGATCATTGAATATTCTATTTTATTAATGCATAGCGTACGAGTGCATACAAGGTGTTTTTAAACTTCATGCGCAGCATGTGTGCCAGCAAATTAGCTTATCGACGCCATGAAGTTCTTGCGTGGCGTTAGCACTATTAACTTAGTTTAATTAATTAATTGCTTACTTTTTGCTGTAAAGGTATATAATTAAAATTAACTGGAGTTTGAGTTTACATACTTAATCCCAATCACTTATTAGATAAATAAAGTTTCAAACTATTATGCCGAACTTAAGGCTTATCATTAGGTCGTATAGCTAACATAATATTTATAATGCAATTCAAGCAGTACAAAGCAAAGAGGTAACAATGAACCACGACATTCAATCATCCTTAGCCTTAACGGTCTCTCATGGCGGCAGTATCGAAAGCTACGTACAGGCTGTGTCGAGTATAAAAATGTTATCGGCAGAAGAAGAAAAATCATTGGCAGTTCGTTTATTTGAAAACGAAGATTTAGAGGCAGCGCGTAAATTAGTTATGTCGCACCTACGCTTTGTAGTACATATTGCAAAGTCATATGCAGGATACGGTTTACCCCAAGCCGATTTAATCCAAGAAGGTAATATCGGCCTAATGAAGGCGGTTAAGCGTTTCGACCCAAATGTAGGCGTGAGACTGGTTTCATTCGCGGTGCATTGGATTAAAGCTGAAATTCACGAATTCGTGTTGAAAAACTGGCGCATCGTTAAAATTGCGACAACTAAAGCTCAGCGTAAATTGTTTTTCAATTTGCGTAAAGCGAAAAAGCGTCTTGGTTGGTTTACGCATGCAGAAGTGCAGAAGGTGGCCGAAGAACTCAACGTCAGCACAAAAGAAGTACTGCAAATGGAGTCGCGCATGGCCAGTCAAGACACCGCTTTTGACTTAGGCAACGACGATGACGAGTCGGCTTCGTTTAGCCCCGCTCAGTATTTAGAAGACCAAAGTACTGATGTTGAAACATCCGTCATTAATTCTGACATCGACAGCGCCGCGTCGAATCGCTTATATTCAGCCATTCGAACGCTTGATACACGTAGTCAGCACATCATTGAAACTCGCTGGTTATCTGATGACAAACTTACGCTGCAAGATTTAGCCGATGAGTATCAGGTGTCTGCAGAGCGAGTTCGTCAAATTGAAAAGAACGCGATGAAGAAGCTACAGGCGGCGATGTACGCTTAGTATTTCTTGCATACTTCATACAAAAAAGGGCCTTAGCGGGCCCTTTTTTGTTGTTGTCTCAAAAGCGGGTTTGCATACATTTGAAGTAGCTTATGTTGCTCACTTGGGTTCAGCGACATTAACTTATTATTGAGGTAATTATAGGCTACTTTGTATTCAGCATTATATGCAGTTCTTTTACTATCAGCTAAAGCGTTAGTTTCGCTTTGTTTAGCGTTGAGTAAATCTAAGGCAACCTTTGATGTAGCAAAAATTTGATAGCCATTGAGAATTTCTGAGTCAATAAAAGTGGCAACTTCTTTGGCGCTAGAGAATTGACTGCCCACCAACTTACCAAAATGCACATGCACTTTGCCTTTTCTGCCGGTAATGCCGTTAACAATACTGCGCATGTCCTCATTATCAGGCTTCTCGTAGCCGCCTTCGTTTTCTGACTGCTGAAGCTCTTTTGCTTTATTGGCGTCACAGGGGTCGAATTCGTATGAAATTGATACCGGTACTATTCTTAAATTATTCACATATTCGCTAAATTCTGTGGATTTTGATTTATGCAAAGTAAGCATCGAAATAATAGCGGGATTGGTTTTGTCAATGCCGTCTTTGGCGCGACCTTCGCGCTGAGCGATCCACAAATGCTGTTTATCTACCTGCAGCGATTGTTGCATATATTCGCTTAGTAGCTTAGCGGCGTTTAGCTTCTCACGCCTGCCTTCTACTGAACGTTCAACCACAAAGCATTTGTTTAAGCGAAGTAACTCAGCCACCCAGTTTTTATCAAATAAATTATCGCCCACAGCAATTCGAACCGTGTTTTGGCCGTTAATGTGCAGCACCCAGTTTACAAATGCGGGGTCTAATGCAATGTCTCGGTGATTGCTTATGAATAGGCAAGGTTTGGATATGTCTAAGCCTTCTAAGCCAGAAACGCTTAAAGAAGTGGTTGTATTCTTGATCATTTTTTTCATATACGGCTCAACTAAGCGCTGAAAATCGACCAAGGTATTCACTTTGTCTAGCTTTCTGCTGACAAACTGTTTCATTAAAAATGCCAGTATTGGGCTAATAAAGGCAGGTCTATTTGCAAATTGAAACCTGACTAAGGTGTCAATAAATTCTTTATTGCTTACCAACGAGCTTAATACTGAGGGTAAGTCATCGTTGTTATATGGCCTGATTTTGTCAAATTTGGATGTCATGTATGAGATTTTACTTCGTCAATTTTATAATGGCAGCCATGTTGGCTAATGGCCGCATTTTTATTATTAATAAACTTCGAAACAGTGTAGTCAATAATGAGATGTTTGTCGTTTATATTCGTCAAAGAAAGTACTTATACTTTGGTAAAAAATTGGAAACTGTGAAATATTATTATGCCCCGCTGCTTGAATTACAATTAGTCTTGCTGGTTCAAGCGCCAAAGCACTGGCTAGCGTCTGGCTATGTTTGTTGGGAATGAGCTTGTCTTGTGCGCCGACAATAATTAATACTTGGCTGTTAACGTGTTTTGCTAAAGCCACAGAGTCATATTTGTCTTTTAATAAAAGTGATACAGGGTAAATAGGAAAGCTGTTTTGCGCAACGGCTAAAATACTGTCGTATGGGCTTATCAATACCAACTGGTCTACTACTCTATTGGCAGCTACGTACATAGCCACGCCTGTGCCCAAACTTCTGCCCATAATGGCGACTTGCGAATGCTGCGTTTTTACTTTATCAAACACCGCTAGCGCATCTGAGAATAGACCTGCTTGTGTCGGCTTGCTGGAGCTGCCGCCATAGCCGCGATAATTAACCAAGTATATTGTTTTGTTGCCAAACGCAGACGAGAAATCCTGTGCGTTTGCGATAACCGGCTCTGCATTGCCGCCAAAGTAAATAAGAGCTTCATCGTTACCTTGATTAAGTACAATAATCTGAACAGTCACGTCCTCATTTAGTAGACTAAGTTCTTCATAATTGTGACTATAAACTGGCGTTGGCATATACAGTAGGTTTCGCTGAAACACATACAGCAGCGCGAATCCTAAAAGATATATGCCTAATAGAGTGTAAATTACATTTTGAATACTTTTATCCTCACATCTAGGTTCATGGCTGCAACGTTGCTCTAACAAAAGCAGGCCTGCGATTATTGTAAAGCTAATATAAAGATATGTTAAAAAAAAGATAATAGTTTTTATTGAAACGTTAAATTTTTCACGCTTCTTCACACTTCTTCACGCGCGCCAAGACACTAAAGTCACAAGAACTAATCGCGGTTTTAAACGTGGCTTATGACCACAGTAAATTTGTGTCCACCCCCGCAGCCCAGTGAAGGGCATAAGCCCACTTTGGTAAGAGCGAGTCTACACTGATGGTGTCGAAAATACGGGAGTGTGGTTTGTTGAAAAAAGCACTGGAAACGTCTTTTTCCAAACTCAACAGTTTGATGTTAAGGTCAAATATAACCACTACCGCACACAATAGATTCAGTTGGGAATTACTTGGTACTGGTAATGTTAGTGCCCCGCCTTAGTCTCAATTCCTTATTGCCGGATTTGTCTAATTTTGAGTGTGATCAAGCGTCCGCATGTTAGATAGACGTACTTGTTAAGCATAAATAACTATCAAATTTGTAAAATATATGTTAAAAGAAATAAGAAACTCGCTTTTATTATATACTTTAGTTTATGTTAAAGGAGCATTGTTTATGAAAGCACGACTATTACCTTTTTTTTCCTGTTAATGGCTTGCTCACCTGCGAGTGAGCAAAATGAAGCTGCTGAAGTCTTAAAGCAGCCAGTAAATCCACCAATCGACCAAATGAGCTCAGCGGACACCAAAACCAGCGCGGCACAGCAATGCAACCTGGTATTGGGTTTTGACGCATGGGAACCTTATCAGTACGTCGATGTAGGCGGCCGAGTAGCGGGTTTAGACATTGAATTGATTTCAGGCGTTGTTAAAAATATAGGCTGTGAATTAAGGTATAAACAAGGCGCATGGGTCGACCTACTAGCCGATCTTGAAAAAGGCGATGTTGATATCTTGCTGGGTGCGTCGAAAACTGAAGCAAGGCAGCAGTTCGCATTTTTTAGTGACCCTTACCGAGTGGAAGAATTCTCTCTATACATTCGAAAAAATGATAAGGCGCAAGCTGAGCACGAATCTTTGGGCGAGTTTGTTGCCAACGGCGGCACTATAGGCATCGTTGCCGATTACCTATATGGCGCAGAAGTGTCTAACTTGCTCGATGATCCTGACACGTCTGGCCTATTTGAAAATGCCATAATGGGCGAGATAAATGTAGCAAGGCTGCTAGACGAAGATATTGCAGGTTTTCTAGAAGACAGTTTTGTAGGCGCCTCATTACTACGACGCAAGGCCTTGTCTGAGTTAATCGTGGCACAGGGCATTATTATTCAAACGGGCAATGTTTATGTCATGTTCAGTCGTGAAGGCTTTTCACAGCAGCAGCTTGAATCATTTAATGAAGAGTTGCAAAGCACCAAAGAAAGTTCAGGGTATCAAGACTTACTAACTGAATACGCTTACTAAGTGTTTAGCCAATTTAAGTGATAGTCATTACTCAGCGCTGGGTAAAATCCAGTACTGCCCAGAAAACTCAGCCACCGCTTCTTGCTCGTCAAAAATATCGACGCGCAGTGAAGCGGGACACTTCTTGCCAATTTTAAGGAGTTCAAACTTGGCTGCGACCGATCCAATATTACAAATGCCGCGCGGTTTACTGCTAAGCGGCTTATGATAGCGAATACTGGCATCACCAAGCACAATTTCGCCCTCAAGCCCTTTTTGTTTGAGTTGCAAAAACAGCATCCCCCAGCCTGTTAACGTCGCTAATGAATAGACACTGCCTGCAAACATGGTGCCGTGAAGATTAATGTTTTTAATTAGCGAAGCCCTAGTCTCTATTGTGCGCATGGTATATTGATGCAGCTTAATGCCCATGTGTTCGGTGATAGGAATTTGGTCGTGCCATGTATTTTGTAGCTCTCGACACCACTTAGGATGTAACATAAGAACATTGTTCTCGACCAAATTTTTGAGCATTTGTTTACGTTTAAGTTTACCTGAATCAACGGGTGCATTTTCTGCAATAGCAAAGCCGCGGGCACTGAAAAACGCAATTGAGGACGCCCTTGAATTAGTCACAGCGCGCTTGGCGCCTAAGTCTCTTGATACTTGTTCTAGCGCGTCTAAAATGATTTGGCCAACGCCCTTTCGTCTGTACGCTTCAACTACTGCAATGTGCCTAATTTGTGCTTCGTCACTGTTGTTAAGGTGCACACGGCCGCAGGCCACAATGACACCGGCGCCCGTTTTTACGACTCTGTGTTCGCTAACGGTGTCATATTCATCTTTTTCAGAGCCAGGCGGGTGCCCCAAAGGTTCGTGTAGCCATGTCCACCGAAAATGGAAATAACGTTGAAGTTCTTCTTCGCTAATAGGCGCGCTAATAGTAAACACTGTGCATTCCTTATTGACGTTTTAAGATTGTAGATAAGCAAGACAACTTTAAAAAGGGTAAACCATATTTTATCAATAGCTTATTGATAGTGTATGAATGGCTGTTCATTCGCCAAGTTCCTACACCTTTAAGTAGAATGTGGCGGGGCCATCATTTATTAATTCAACTTGCATATTAGCACCAAACTGACCGCTTTTGCAGGGGCTATATGTACTGCTAAAATGGGTAATAAAGTCGTTGTATAAGCTTTCTCCTAATGCTGGTGGTGCGCTATTGGAAAACCCGGGGCGGTTTCCTTTTGCAGTATCAGCCACTAAAGTAAACTGAGATACCACCAGCAGTTCGCCGTTTACCGTCAACAAGTCAAGATTCATTTTTCCTTCTGCATCGCTGAATATTCGTAAATTAGCGACTTTTTTGGCTAATTTTTCAAGCTCAATATTGGTGTCGTTTTTTTCTACGCCAAGCAGTAACAATATCCCGATATTTATCCTGCTTATGCTCTGTTGATTGACACTTATGCTCGCGCTTCTCACGCGCTGAATTAGTCCTATCATACTGTTCCTGATTAGCCAATGGCTCAATTTTTTTTCAGTAATGCTCTTATTTGTTTAAGAGCGCTCACTAAGGCTTTGCTGGTGCCTTTTTCGGTTCCGCTGTGACCTGCGTCTTCTACGATGGTTAAGTGTGAATGCGGTAAGGCCTGGTGCAACTCTACTGCTGATGCACATTTACATACCATGTCGTAGCGACCATGTACTATATACACCGGTATTTCTTGTATTTTATGTGCCTGCTCAAGGATATGATTAGCGGGCATAAAACACCCGTTTACCACATAGTAACACTCAAGTAGTGCCAAGGAGTATACTTGCTGGTTTGAGGCACAGTCTATAATGGGCATTTTCATTTGCTTAAGCGTCGAGATACTACCTTCCCAATTGAACCAAGCCGAAGCGGCTCGGTGTCTTACGCTTTCATCGTTGTGGGTAAGCTGTTCTAAATACCAGCGGCATAAAGACTGCTCGTCTTGCTGGGGCTGTGGATTAGTTTTTGTAAAGTCAGCTACAAATTCACTGTAAGCTTCAGGAAATACTTGACTTGCGCCTTGGGTGGCACTAGTAAACCAGTTGGCGTCTTGCTGCCTGCCCAGAAATATACCGCGCAGCACTAAGCCCGAAACGCGTTTTGGATGGGCAATTGCATACGCTAGGCCTAAGGTTGAGCCCCATGACCCACCAAAGATAAGCCATTTATCAACATTAAAAAACTCCCTTAATGCCTCAATGTCTTCGATTAATTTCGCGGTAGTATTGTTCTCAAGAGACCCAAAGGGCTGACTTTTACCGCATCCGCGCTGGTCAAAAGCGATAAGCCTGTGCTCGCCGTTCAAAAATGGCCAAAAATAATTCTGGCCAATACCCGAGCCCGGGCCGCCATGTATGAAAAGTGTAGGAATACCCGACAGACTGCCCGACTCTTCAACGTGTAAAGTGTGCCCGTCACTGGTTGCGAATTTAAATGTTTTAAGAGATTTTATACCGTCCAACATTGTTAATTCCTTGTTTCTTTAACCGGATATCTATTATCGTAACTTATATATTACGTTTAAAAATAAAAAAGTGACTATTTTCCTTTACTGAATCATTGTGTATGAAGAAAGCTATGTTTCACAAACGTTTATTACCCGCCGCGGCAGCTGTTTTGTTAATAGCTTGCGTATCTGCAATTATAGATAAATATTTTGATCTGTGGAAAAGCGAGTGATTCTTGTTGATAGAGTACAATATACGCAAGAGCCACAAAAAGAAGCGCAGCAGGAGTTTGATCGTGCCCTAGCGTAGTTTAGTGCAATAATTAATCTTGAGATTCTATTTCAGCCACATCAATGCCCATCTGTAGCATAATATTTCTCGCCTGAGTGGGGATTCTATGTTTATTATCTTTTTTCAAATCGATATCATCGGGCAATGGCTGACCGGTAAACGCATGTAAAAAAGCTTCGCATAATAGTTCTGAGTTAGTGGCATGACGCAAATTATTCATTTGCCTGCGCGTGCGTTCGTCAGTCAGCACCTGCAGTACCTTTATAGGAATTGACACGGTAACCTTTTTTACCTGCTCGCTTTTTTTGCCATGCTCTGCATAAGGGTGAATATATTTACCGTTCCATTGCGCCATTTTTTTATCGTTATGTGGGTTCAATCATTGTAAAAGTCTAACTGGTCTAGCGAAAAGGTCAATATAGACGTCTAAATTGCTTGACGTCTATCGCGCAATTTTCACTGTGGAATTTTGTAAATAATGCTGTAAGCCTTGCTGTATCATGTATTTTGGGCCTTAGTTTGCTAAGATATAGATTATAGAAATTAGGACATTTGTGATGCTCAGTGCATTATTAATGCAAATTATTGGTCTTAAGGCTATAGAGTCTTTTGGAGCGACGTGGAAATGTTACATAAATTTAAAGGCTACGGGAAAAGAAAAATGCCAATGTTGAGGTCAATTGCGATTAATTTTGCTAAAGACTTAATGGGCGAAAGAATCACGATAACGGCAGGGCACTTAGCTTACGTAAGCTTGCTGTCACTGGTACCAGTAGTCATGGTGTTTTTTATGGTGATGTCTGCCTTTCCTGCCTTTGAAGAGATCCGCGAGGAATTTGAAGAACTTATTTTCAGCAGTTTCGTACCCACCGCAGGTGACGTTGTGCAAAATTATATGACTGATTTTGTAGGCAATGCTTCAGGTATGGGCGCAACCAGTATTATTGTTCTCTTGGTGGTTGCAATTATGCTTATATCTAACATAGACAAAGCGTTTAACCATTTATGGAAAACCAAAAACGAGCGCCCTATCATTTTTACCTTTGCCATTTATTGGATGGTGATCACCCTAGGACCCTTGTTGATAGGTGTGAGTATTGCGGTTAGCTCTTATTTAGGCAGTTTAGCCACGTTTGCCGACGACTATACGCCTGGTTTTGGCACTGCAGCACTTGCGCTGGTGCCTTGGCTAGCCGCTATAGGCTGTTTCATGCTCTTATACATGATAGTTCCTAACCGGCATGTACGTGCAAAATACGCATTATTTGGTGCTTTGTTGGCCACTGCACTATTTGAAGTAACCAAGCAGGGCTTTGCCTTTTATATTTCTAATTTTCCGTCTTACGAAGTTATATATGGGGCTTTAGCGACCATTCCTATTTTATTTGTATGGGTGTATTTATTGTGGATAGTGGTGCTGCTTGGCGCAGTATTTACCTATAGCGTGACGATGACCTGTGAAGCCTTTGAAAAAGAAGAGGCATCGCGCGACGATGGGACTGCTTATTCACCCGTTAGTGAAAGCGGTGATAACGAACCTTCTTTGGAAAATACGGAAAATGCAGTTAATACGCAAAGCTAAATGACGGTTGGAGGCGGTGATTAAAAAGCGCCATCGAGCACCGATTGCGTAAATTCTTTGCGCAAATAAAAGCCACGAGGCCGCGTTAAAATAGTACTACCGTTGTTGCCGATTGCTTCGGTGAGGGCGCTTCCGTCTGCTGCTTTAGGTCTCAGCTGCAGTACTTGGCCAATGCGCGCGGTAATAGATTCCACTTGGCCCAAGGATATCATATCCATAAGCTCCTCCCAGTCTTGCTGCATCAGCAAAGACTGCTTTGCACTGGGCTGCCACAAAATAGGTGAGCCGATAATGCGCTCACCAGGGGGGATATCACGTTCGCCTTGAATGGGTATCCACAGTACTTTTTGCAGTTTATTACGTACGTTTGAGGTTTCCCAAGTTACCCCCATCATATGTCGCAGCGGCGCATAGCACACGTAGGTTGTCTCTAAAGGGCGAAGCGCATAACTAAGCGGTAAGGTTTTCAGCTCTATGCCTAATTCAACAAAGTCTTGTTCGGGCTTGCTGCCTGCGGTGGCGCCTAAATAACATTCTATAAGCTGTCCACTCCAACCTTTGTGGCGCTTAAAGTTGTGCGGCACGTTTACCTTTAATTCACTAGCCACATCCGCAAGACATAGCCCCGCCAGCCGATGCGCGCGCATTAATAGGTCTTCTTGTGATGTTGGGGGTGCTTGTATTTTCATAAAACGGCAACAATTACTTTGATTAAGGCTAAGAATATGAAAGAATGAAAGTATATCAAAAAATAACCGCGTCAGGTAATCTAAGTGATTGATACCGAAGGGTTCCGCGCGAATGTTGGCATCATAATCTGTAATAAATCAGGACAAGTTTTCTGGGCCAGACGATATGGCCAACATTCATGGCAATTTCCGCAAGGTGGAATTGACAAGGGCGAGACTGCCGAAGAGGCAATGTATAGAGAGCTCAACGAAGAAGTTGGCTTGACACAAAAAGACGTAAAAATTGAGGCAGTGTCACGTAGTTGGTTGCGTTATAAACTGCCTAAACGGCTTGTGCGCAAGGGTACCGATCCGGTATGTATTGGTCAAAAGCAAAAGTGGTTTTTACTTTCACTCACATGCAAAGAGTCTGATGTAGACCTAGCGGCGACCGGACATCCTGAATTCGATGATTGGCGTTGGGTAAGTTACTGGTATCCTATACGTAATGTCGTGTCATTTAAACGCGACGTATATAGACGAATGATGAAGGAGTTTATGCCTTTTGTTATGCCAATCACTAAGTGCACCCCTTTGCCGCCAAGGCGAAATAGAAATAAGCATAGACACACCAAAACCTAGCGATTAGCACACGCTGCAATAGTTGGTGTAAGGCTTGCAGAGTCAGCATGTTTGCACACGTCTCGTCGTTATTTATTTTATCGTAAGGAACACAATGCTTACTGCCCTTAAGCAAATCATTCAAGAGGTAGGTCAAATACCCGACCTACAGCCTGCATTGATGCGCTTAGTCGAAATGGTAAAAGAAACAATGAGCGTAGACTCATGTTCTATTTATTTAACCGACTACGCTAAGCAAGAGCTCAGTTTAGTGGCCACTGTTGGGCTTGATCCTGAAGCTGTGGGTAAAGTAAAAATTGGTTTTTATGAAGGCCTGATAGGACTTGTAGGCGACCGCGAAGAACCGATTAACATCGAAAATGCGCCACAGCATCCAAAGTTTAAGCATTTCCCAGAGGTAAAAGAAGAAAAATTTCATGCCTTCATTGGCACACCTATTATTTATCAGCGAAAAGTACTGGGTGTTATTGCGATGCAGCAAGAAAGTATTCGTCGTTTTAGCGAAGACGAAGAGGCCTTTTTAATCACCCTAGCCGCTCAAATTGCATTAGAGATTGTGACCGCTGAAACACTGGGTAATTTAAACCTTGATAATAAGGTACTTATAAACGAGTCGCGTGTAGTTAACGGTATTCCTGGTTCGCCTGGTTTAGTCATTGGGCGCGGTGTTGCCTACAATGCAAAGCACGATCTCACACAATGGGTGGCGAAAAAGTCGGGCGACGCTAAAACGCAAGTTTCCCTCTACAGAAGTGCGGTTGAGATAACGCGCGCAGAGGTAGACCGGCTATCAGACCAAATAAAAGACAATATTCCAGAAGATGTAAGCGCTATTTTTCAACTTTATCATCAACTGTTAGACGCCAACAGTTTAGGGCGTGAAGTAGAGGCTAAAATACACGAGGGCTGGGATGCCGCATCGTCGTTAAAACTAGTGGTTGAAAGCTACGCCGCTAAGTTTGAGCGCATGAGCGACTCGTATATGCGTGAGCGCGCGATTGATATTATAGATTTATCTAACCGTATTTTGAGGAATATTGTAGGTGACAGCAACCAGCAGTTTTTACTCAATAAAGACAAACCAGATCATGAAAAGTATATTTTAGTTGCGCGCGAAATAAGTGCGCCTATGCTAGCGGAATTTCCAAGACATTTACTCGCTGGTATCATCTCAATTAAAGGCTCAAACAACAGCCATGCTGCTATATTAGCGCGCGCTATGGGCGTGCCTGCGGTTATGGGTTTGCATAAAATATCGCTCAATATTCTAAATGACCAAGAGCTATTTTTAGACGGGTATTCGGGCGAGGTTGTACTGAACCTGAATGAAAATAACCGCGCTGATTTTCAAGCACTCATAGCACAAGAAGAAGTGCTGCAAAGTAAAGTTACAGCACAGGCCGATAAGCCTAGCATTACCCTAGACGGCAAGCGTATTTCACTGCTTGTGAACGCAGGCTTGTCTGCGAATGTTGAAATGGAGCAGTTCTTACAAGGCGACGGGGTCGGTTTATATCGAACTGAAATTCCATTTATGATGCGAGAACGCTTTCCATCTGAACAAGAGCAATATGCGTTATATCATCGTTTATTAAGTGCGCATCCTAGTAAAGAAATTACCATGCGTACGCTAGATGTAGGCGGCGACAAACCGCTTTCCTACTTTCCTATTGTTGAAGATAATCCGTTTTTAGGCTGGCGCGGTATTCGACTTACGCTAGATCACCCCGATATTTTCTTAGTGCAGGTAAGAGCGATGCTGCGCGCCAGTATAGGACTGTCTAATCTGCATATTTTGTTACCCATGATTTCATGCATCAGTGAAGTGGTAGAAGCCAAACGCTTAATTAAGCAAGCGTTTTTAGAAGTTAAAGAAGACGCTTGCGATCAGGGTAAATTACTGTCTAAACCGGCAGTTGGCGTGATGTTAGAGGTACCCGCAGTTATATTTCAAATAGAGCAGTTAGCGCAACATGTGGACTTTTTCTCTGTGGGTACGAACGATTTAACCCAATATTTGTTAGCCGTCGACAGAAATAATCCACGCGTATCGTCACTCTATTCTAGTTATCATCCGTCGGTGCTAAATGCCCTGCAGCAAATTGTCACAAAGAGCAATAAAGCAAATATTCCGGTGACAGTATGCGGTGAGCTAGCCGGTGAGCCGGCAGGCGCGGTTATTTTGCTTGCCATGGGGTATCGAAAGCTAAGCATGAACGCACATAGTTTACGCAAAATAAACTGGGTGTTGCGCAACACCGATATTTCTCATATGCAGGGGTTTCTCAATGTTTTACTGCGTCAAGACACACAGCAAGACGTCATTAGCTTAATAAACGATTATTTAGAAACCAAGCAGTTAGCAGGTTTAATTAGAGCGGGCAGTTAAATGGATGTTGCTATTATATTCTTTCTACTTTGTTTGGTATTAGGGTCGATAGTCGGCATATTTGCCGGGCTTTTAGGAATTGGTGGCGGCTTAATAATAGTGCCTGCGTTTTTGTTTATGGCACAGCATTTACTCAATATTGATATAGAGCATGCTATGCCCATGGCGATTGCGACCTCGCTTTCCACCGTCATCTTTACGGGTTTGTCATCGGCCAGAACCCATCTGAAACTGGGTAATATAGACACGTACATCGTGACTTACTGCGCTTTGGGTATTGCAGTAGGTGCCATTTTAGGCGCTTTTTTTGCAACTAAGATCTCTGGTGTGCTGCTACAGCGAATATTCGCTGGCTTGGTTATTGTGATTGCTTTGCAAATGATATTTGGGCGTAATAAGGTGTCAAGTTCTACCTTAGGTAAACCGTCGCTTGGGCTAATTGGTCTTGGCACCGGTTTTATTAGTGCGCTCATGGGTATAGGCGGCGGCGCACTTCTGGTGCCTATTTTAGTGTGGTTTCAAATTAACATTAAAAAAGCCATTGGCTGCGCTGCTTTATGCGGCGTGGTAGTAGCCAGCTTTGGCAGCGTAAGCTTCATTTACTCGGGTTTCAATAAGGAGTACTTGCCTGATTATTCACTTGGCTATGTATATCTACCTGCCACCTTCGGTATTGCTATCACGTCTATGATCACAGCGCGAATTGGTGCTAAACTTACTGCTAAATTAGACACTAAAAAACTCAAGAGAATTTTCGCAGTATTTCTGGTACTGGTGAGTATTCGTATGATCATAGGACTAGAATAAAAATATGAGCGAACAACCCTATCTTACTTTCCCCAGTATAGATCCTATTATTTTTGAGATTGGCCCGGTGGCGCTTCGCTGGTACGGGCTCATGTATTTAATAGGCTTTGCCGCTGCGTACTGGCTTGCCTCTAGAAGACTATCCCGTACTCCTTGGAACAAAGACGAGCTAAGCGACCTGCTTTTTTACTGTTTTTTGGGCGTAATAATAGGTGGTCGTTTTGGCTATGTCATGTTTTACAGTTTTTCTTCGTTTTTAGAAAATCCGCTATATTTGTTCAAAATATGGGAAGGCGGTATGTCTTTTCACGGCGGTTGTTTGGGCGTTATCGCTGCGGCATTTATATTTGCAAAAATGAAGCAGTGGTCTTTTCTAGCGGTAGGTGACTTTATCGCACCTTTAGTGCCCATTGGATTAGGGGCCGGCAGAATTGGTAATTTCATAAACGGCGAGCTTTACGGGCGTGAAACCACGGTGTGGTGGGCATTTGTATTCCCAGGTGCAGAAAACCCCCGTCACCCTTCTCAGTTGTACGAGTTTGCTTTAGAAGGCGCACTGCTGTTCGTTATTTTATGGTTGTACTCAGTCAGGCCACGCCCTGTTGGTTCGGTGGGTGGTTTGTTCTTGTTAGGCTATGGTGCATTTAGATTTATTGTTGAATTCTACCGTGAGCCCGACGCGCACTTAGGCGTGTATGATATAGGCCTAACCCAAGGTCAATTATTATGTATTCCCATGATATTAGCCGGCATAGCCTTAATCATTTACGCCAACAAAAGTGGCATGATAGGACCATTACCTGCGTTAGTGCCTGGCAAAAAAGGCAAGACTAAAAGCGCAGATAAAAAGCCTGGAAAGTAACCATTAAAAAGTAAGGGATTAGTATTATGAGCACGCAACAATTGCCCAACTCGGCTAATATTAGCCAATACGAAGACTTATGCCAAAGGCTTCTGAACGAAGGCCAGTGGGTTGAGAATAAACGCACCAACATTCGTTGCTTAACGCTCATAAATGCTGACTTAGAATACGATGTAGGCAACCACGCTTTTCCGCTTGTTACCACCCGCAAGTGCTACTACAAAGCGGCAATTGCCGAACTACTTGGATACTTACGAGGCTACGATAACGCCGCCAGTTTCAGGGCAATAGGCTGCAAAACGTGGGACGCTAATGCTAATGAAAATACCGCGTGGCTAGCCAATTCTGCGCGCAAAGGCACAGATGATATGGGAAGAGTATATGGTGTGCAGGGAAGGCAATGGCATAGGCCCGACGGTACGCATCTTGACCAGTTGCAAAAGATTGTTAGTAACTTAAGTCGGGGTATTGATGACCGCGGTGAAATTCTGACGTTCTATAACCCAGGTGAGTTTCATTTGGGCTGTTTGCGCCCCTGCATGCACACCCACACCTTCTCTTTATTAGGTGATACTTTGCATTTAACCAGCTACATGCGCAGCTGCGATGTGCCCCTTGGTTTAACCTTCAATATGCCGCAGTGCTTTGTATTGTTAGCCCTAATGGCCCAAATTTCTGGGCATAAAGCAGGCAAGGTCTATCATAAAATAGTAAACGCTCACATCTATGAAAACCAGCTTGAAATGATGCAGAACGTGCAGCTTCAACGAGCGCCATATGCAATGCCACGCCTGCATATAAACCCAGATATAAAGTCTTTAAAAGATATTGAAACATGGGTAAGCACTAGTGACTTTGCACTTGAAGGTTATGCATGCCACGCGCCCATTTCATATCCCTTCGCGGTTTGATTGCCACTGATAGTTATGCTCAGTGGAGCGACGATTGCAACGTTTTATTCTGTGTAGGCGGTGTGTTAGCGCTCAATATACTCGAATCGCCGTTTGTGACACCCATGGTACTTGCTTAAAAGAGGCTAATAAATTTTTTCAGTATCATTTTATGGTTACTTTTTTGCGGCTGGATGTAGCGACTAATTGCATACCTATTGCCTTTTTGTCCATTGCTTGTATCAAACTAATGTTGAATCAGTAAGATGGCGCTAAAAATGGGTGGATCTCATAGCGACCTAAATACGCGGTAAAGTTTATATTGTAATGTGTACTTATTACAGAGCCTGCGGTACTGACTTTAGAATTAAGCATACATATTAGTAGGTTAACTTAGGCGTGTATATTGCTTCTGTTTTTCACACAAGCTGTGATGAAAGAGAAACAATAATGCCCTACCTTACATATCTAGCATTTTACCTGTATTTACTCATGATACTTATTCAGTGGGCGGTGGCCACGTTTAGCAAAGCTAAACAGCCAAATGTTACTCCAGGAAAATTAGACGATGATTTATCTCACGGCAGTTTTGTGTTTAGAGCCCATCGCACCTTTCATAACACCCTTGAAAACAGTCCTCTTTTTATGGGCAGCGTTTTTTTAGCCGCTATGGTAAGTTCTCAAAGCACCGCTTTTACACTTTGTGTATGGGTGTATTTGGTCGCTAGGCTTATCCACATGGCACTATATTACGCAATAGCAACAGAGAAAAACCCCAGCCCAAGAAGCTATTTTTTCCTAATTGGCGTTATCGCTAATGTCATTATGCTGGTGCTTCTGGGGTTTGACTTAGTTTAATATTGAGCAATGAACACGCCCAATTATCATCTTACACAATTAAAAGGAAATCAACGTGATGAAAAACACATTAATTATTGGCGCAAGCGGTCAAATTGGCAAGCAGTTCACCAAACTTATGCTCAACGATGGGCAAAAAGTGTCTGCACTGGTGAGAGATAAAAGTAAGCTGTCGGATATTAATAATAAAAACTTACATATTATAGAAACCGATTTAACCAACGATTTCAGTCATGCTTTTAAGCACTGTAGCGATGTTGTTTTCGTTGCTGGCTCGGGTGGAAGCACCGGCGCTGAAAAAACATTGCTTATCGATTTAGGGTCTGCGTGTCGAGCAGTAGATTATGCCAAAGCAAGTGATGTCAATCATTTTGTAATGGTCAGTTCAATAGGCGCTGATACGCCTATTGAAGGCCCTGAAGAAATGCAACCTTACTTGGTGGCTAAGCATATGGCAGATGAGCACTTGATACGCAGCAAATTGCACTACAGCGTTATTCGTCCTGGTGCATTGACCGATGATGATGCCATAGGCAAATTCACTCATCAGCGACCATGTAACGACGGTGATGCTAAAATAACGCGCGCCGACGTTGCTAATGCCTTGCTTTACTGTGTAAAAAATGAAGCTAAGAAAAACATAATTATTGAACTTTTCAACGGTAGTGAAGAGCTGGCTGACGTGTTTGACCAGAAATAAAAATAAACGCGTAAAAATCACATAGGTGTTTGAAAATTTTTCACCATTTGCGTCAGCTTAATTGAGTATCAATATTCAGTTTGAGTTATTACTATTAAATTCAATGACCTAGGAAATTTTATACTGCGTAAAAAGTGGCGCTAAAATTGCAAATAGACATTGTCTAAGACAAATTAAGGTGAAATAAACTAATGAGCAATACAAGAAAAACGATCAATCCCTACACAGAAGAAATTCTAGAAGAATATACCCTCATGTCTCAACAGGAGTGTGAGAACGCTATTGAAAATGCACACAATTGCTTTGAAGAGTGGAAATTAGTGCCCGTTGAAAAGCGCGCTAAACTCGCATTAGCATTAGCCGGCGAGATTGAAAAAAACCACGACGAGATACTTCAACTTATGATGGATGAAATGGGTAAAATTAAGGCCCAAGGTAAGCAAGAGTTGGCGCTATGTATTGCTATTTGTAAGTTCACCGCGCAGAACGCATTACAGCAATTGGCAAACGAAGAACGCGAATACGAACCTGGTCGAGCAATTGTTAGTTATCAGCCTATCGGCGTCATATTAGGAATCCAACCTTGGAATTTTCCTCTGTATCAAGTCATCAGATATAGTATTTCAAATTTGGTGGCAGGCAATACAACAGTGATGAAGCATGCGTCTAACGTCTTCGGGATGGCGCAAAAAATACAGACGCTTTACGAAAATGCTGGATTTCCAGAATATGCCTACCAGTCTTTAATTGTGGATGGTAAAACGGCCAGTAAGCTCATTAAGCATGGCAAAATAATGGGTGTGACCTTTACCGGCAGCGATGAAACCGGTAAGTCTGTTGCACAAGAAGCGGCTAAATACGCCAAAAAGACAGTATTAGAACTTGGCAGTAATGATGCCTACCTTGTGTTGGATGATGCCGATATACCCCTCGCAATAGAAACTTGCGTAATAGGCCGTGTCATAAACAACGGTGAGACATGTGTTTCAGCAAAGCGTTTTATAGTCACCAAAAAGAATTACGATGAGTTTAAAGAAGGCTTTAAAAAAGCAATGGAAAATATCAAGTTTGGTGACCCAAAAGCTGACGATACAGACCTTGGACCCATGGCAAGAAAAGACTTGCGCGACGAACTCCACGACCAAGTTAGCCAATCAATTACCGGCGGTGCTACCATAGTGTGCGGTTGTGAAATACCAGAAGGAAAGGGCTACTTTTACCCAGCGTCTATTTTAGAAAATGTTATGCCGCACACACCTGCTTATGACGATGAGTTATTTGGCCCCGTCGCTTCGTTAATAAAAGCCCAAGATGATGAAGACGCCATGAGGATCGCAAACGATTCGCGCTACGGTCTAGGCGGTGGCATTTTCTCTAGGGATGAAGATAAAGCGGTTGAACTTGCGCTTAAGCATTTCAACACAGGCATGATTAACATAAACGGTTATGGTTTAGCGCATCCAAATTTACCCTTTGGCGGCGTCAAAAATAGTGGCTATGGTCGCGAACACGGGGGGTTTGGCATTAAAGAGTTTGTTAATATTAAAGCCGTTATGATAACAAATACGCAATAACCTGGGTTTTTCGCGAAGCTAGAAAAAGGCGCTCATTGCAGATTGAGCGCTTTTTCATACATGTCCCCGAAGTAAAATAGTAGTAGATCCTAAACGCACCGAATAGGAGTTTTCAGGATATTTTAATGTATCAGCTTGTTTTAACGGGCTCCGCGTAAGATTCTGCATCACTCATGCGGCCTTGCATGTAAAGGTCAAGCGACAGGTAGACAGTTCGAAGTAGCACTTCTGCTTTCTTCAAACTGGGTAAGTTGACTTCTTTTAAATTGAAGTTATTGTCGGTGGGCGCGCCCTAAGTGCGCGAGAAAAGTGTTAACTGGCGAGAAGTTATAGGCATCTAGTTCTCCTTTTTTTGGCTTGTAGGTAGCGATAACATTAACGATGCTTGTATATATCTAGATGGTCAAATACAGACATCGTCAACAGTTTTGGCTTAATCTAAGGTCGCCATATCAATGACGAAACGATAGCGCACATCGTTATCTTGCATACGTTCAAATGCGTCATTAATCTCGCTCATTTTAATTTCTTCTATAGTCGCTACTACGTTATGTTCACCGCAAAAGTCAAGCATTTCCTGAGTCTCCTTTAAGCCGCCTATTAGTGAGCCGGCCACTGCCTTGCGGCCCGTCACCAGCATCGCGCCATTGACGTTTGCTAAAGGTTCGATAGCGCCAACTAAACACATGGTTTTGTTATATTTAAGTAAGTTTAAATAGGGATTAACGTCATGTCCTACTGGGATCGTGTTGAGCAAAAAGTCGAATTTACCTGCCCATTTTTGCATGGCGTCTTTGTCGGTTGATACTAGCACTTCATCGGCGCCTAACTCTTTGGCATCATCGGCTTTGGTTTTTGACGTGGTGATCATCACGGTATGTGCGCCCATAGCAGCAGACAATTTAATGCCCATGTGCCCAAGGCCGCCTAAGCCAATAACACCTACCGTCATGCCTTTTTTGACACCATATTGATGCAAGGGAGAATAGGTGGTAATACCTGCGCATAGAAGAGGTGCGGTACCTGCTTTGTCAAGATTTTCGGGGATTTTTAGCACAAATTCTTCACGTACAACAATGCTCTGTGAATAGCCGCCGTAAGTAAGACCGCCGGGATCATCGGTTTGACTATTGTAGGTCATCGTAGGCTGTCCTAGGCAATGCTGTTCTAAATCTTCATCGCAGGCCTCGCAGCTTAGACAGGCGTCTACTAAGCAACCCACCCCTACTGTGTCGCCTTCTTTATATTTTGTAACGCCTGAACCTACTTTTTTAACGGTACCAATTATTTCATGGCCCGGTACAAGTGGATATTTAGAATTACCCCAGTCGTTTTTGATAGCGTGCAAATCACTGTGGCAAACGCCGCAGTGGGTAATTTCTATTTGAACATCATTTGATTGTACATCGCGTCGTTCAATAGAATAGGGTGCCATTTTTCCATCGTTAGATTTTGCGGCATAAGCTGCTGTTTTAGACATATATGTTCCTCTCTTGTGTATAAAAATAAACTAATAAAAACGCTACAGCATAGTAGCGCTGTCCTAATCTGGTTCTAAAGCATTGAGCGAATGACGTACTGCAAGATCCCGCCGTGGCGGAAATATTCAAACTCATTAGGCGTATCGATGCGAATGTCAGTGTCAAAACTAACGGTGCCGCCATTGCTTCGTTTAAGCTCTACTTGTACCCGCTTTTGGCCTGCTTCAATCGCTTTTATTGAAAACTCTTCAGTGCCGTCAAGTTTATAGGTTTGTGCGCTTTCACCGTGCGTAAACTGGAGCGGCAAAATGCCCATGCCAATTAAGTTTGAACGGTGAATTCGCTCATAGGTTTCAGCGATAACCGCTTTTATGCCTAGCAATAAAGGGCCTTTAGCTGCCCAGTCACGAGAGCTGCCGGTGCCGTATTCCTTTCCAGCAATGACGATGGTTGGAATGTTGGCTTCAATGTATTGCTGCGATGCTTTAAATACCGTCATTTCTTCATTTTCTGGCTGCTTGCGCGTAAAGCCGCCTTCAGTGCCAGGTGCTAGTTCGTTTTTAAGGCGCACGTTGGCAAAGGTCCCGCGCATCATGACTTCATGGTTACCGCGCCTAGAGCCATAAGAGTTGAAGTCTTTTTGCTCAACGTTATTGTCGCGCAAATATTCGGCTGCTGGAGTATCTGCGCCAATTGAACCGGCAGGTGAAATGTGGTCAGTGGTCACGCTGTCGGCTAGTTTCAGCAAGCAACGGGCGTTCTTTATGTCTTTGATTGCCTCAGGCTCTGCGGGCATATTGTCAAAAAACGTGGGTTTTTTAACATACGTGCTGTCGGGCCAATCGTAAATATTGGCGTCAACCGTCTCAAGGTTTTCCCAAATATCACCGCCGTCGTAAATGCTGCCGTATTTTTCAGTAAACATAGACTTGTTGACTACGCGGCTCACAATATCTTCAATTTCTTGCTGACTTGGCCATAAGTCTTTTAGATAGACGGGTTTGCCATCCTTGCTAGTGCCAAGTGACTCAGTCGTAATATCAATTTTCATATTACCCGCTAGCGCATAAGCCACTACCAGCGGCGGTGAGGCTAAGTAATTTGCTTTCACCTCAGAATGAATCCTACCTTCGAAGTTACGGTTACCCGACAGTACCGATGTAACGGTTAAATCACTGTCTTTAATGGCTTTTGACACGGCCTCGGGAAGCGGGCCTGAGTTACCGATACAAGTAGTACAGCCATAGCCCACTAGGTTGAAACCTAATGCATCTAATTCTTTAGACAATCCTGCTTTGTTTAAGTATTCAGTTACCACCTGCGAGCCGGGCGCAAAACTTGTTTTTACCCATGGCTTGACGGTTAAGCCTAATGCATTTGCTTTTTGTGCAAGCAAAGCCGCGGCTACCAGCACCGACGGATTTGAAGTATTCGTGCAGCTAGTAATGGCGGCAATAACGACCGCGCCTTCATCAAGGTCAAAATCTTGATCATTGAGTTGACAGGGAGCACTGGTTTTGGCACCAATATTCTCAGCCCCGCCCTCTGCATCAAAGCGTTCTTTTTGCGCATCAAGTGGCGCAATCGCGAGATCGTTTTGATCACTAATCCATTTTGTAAACGCGCCTGCGGCTTGGTCTAAATCTATTCTGTCTTGCGGACGTTTAGGGCCGGCAATAGCAGGCACGACTTTATTGAGGTCCAAAGAAAGTGTGTCATGATACTGGGCATTCTCTTGTGATTCACGGCCCCACATGCCTTGTGCTTTAGAATAGGCTTCAATAACAGCGATTTGCTGCTCGCTGCGACCGGTTAAGATCAAATACTTAGTGGTTTGTTCATCAATTGGAAACAGGCCGCATGTTGCGCCATATTCCGGCGACATGTTGGCCAATGTTGAACGATCAGCTACTGTTAAATGCGGTATACCATCACCATAAAACTCAACAAACTTACCCACTACGCCAAATGCGCGCAGTTGCTCGGTTACCGCCAGCACTAAATCTGTGGCGGTTGCGCCCGCGGGTAGCTTACCGGTTAATTGCATGCCAACCACCTCGGGAATAAGCATAGTGACAGGTTGACCCAGCATGGCGGCCTCTGCCTCAATGCCGCCTACGCCCCAACCAAGTACGCCTAAGCCATTAATCATTGTGGTATGTGAGTCGGTGCCCACTAGCGTATCGGGATACAGCATAGGAGTATCGTGTTGCTCATCAACAAAGGTCACACGCGCTAAGTATTCTAAATTGATTTGGTGAACGATGCCTTTTCCCGGTGGTACTACTTTGAAGTTGTCAAACGCGCTTTGGCCCCATTTTAAAAACTGATAGCGTTCTTTATTGCGTTCAACTTCAATCTTGGTGTTGTGTTTGAATGAGTCGGGCTGGCCGAATTCATCTACCATAATTGAATGATCAATCACTAAATCCACGGGCTTAAGCGGGTTGATTTTATTTGGATCGCCGCCTAACTCAAGCATCGCATTTCGCATCGCCGCTAAGTCCACAACCGCAGGCACGCCAGTAAAGTCTTGAAGAACAACTCGAGCAGGAACGAAGGCAATCTCGGTGTCAGATTTTGCGCTTGTATCCCATTTTGCAAGGGCGTCAATATCTTCACTTTGCACATACTGCTCAGCGCTATGACGCAGCAGGTTTTCAAGTAAAATTTTAGCCGTTAGCGGCAGTCGTTTAGTGTTTACCTGAAGTGATGAAAGGTCATAGTACTGATACTCTTTTCCTTGCACCGTTAGCGTGGATATATGTTTGTTAGCTGAAGTCACTTTATTCTCCTTGGTCGTCTTGCATGTGAACAATGGCCTATAAAGTTGATGCCTAATGACCAGCAGTTGAAGCGTATTAGATAATGCCAGAACATCACAGTTGCCCTATTTATTAATTAATTTCAAAAGTTCATCAATCGATTTTTCGCTACCGTCTTTACTAACCGTTTTGTCAATAAGCTTCAGTAAGTTACTGTTCATACTATCACGCATTAGCCCCAACATTTCGGGCGCGGCAATAATATCTACCGCATGAAGTTTGTCTTGTCTGCGTGCATCTTCCAAATGTTCTACCACGTCTTTGGCAAAATCTTGCTTCGCTTTGTCGGTAGGACTTACCTCTTGAGTAAGTGAGCTTTGCCCATGCATACCGCCGCCGGGCGCGACCGTGCCGGGCCGGTCAGTCACTAGGTCTTCATCTTTTAAGCGGCGCGCGCCGTTGGCCACCCCAACAATTTCTTGTAAAGAAGCGCCGTCGGCTATGTACTTATAAATAGTGGCTTGTGAACCGTTTGCTACTAATAACCAAGATTCTTTATTCATTATAGTCTCCTACTAAGATGGTGGGTTTTTAAAAACGGAATGTTGCCGATAATCATTAATTTTCGTTGTAAACATCGACTTCTGGCACGAACTGTGAAATCAATAATGTGTTCACGGTAGGCCCGTAAATTTTTCAATGGATGTGTAATCTTGTAACAGTATTTTTCCACGCATAGTTTGTGTGAGATCAATGTGGTTTCGCGCTGGAGATCTTTGCAACAGCGTCAACAGCGTCAACAGTGGTTTTATTGGACATGTTAATCCTTCTTCTTTAATCTCGATTCAGTTAGTTTTTATGCCGTACTGTACTGTTGTATTCAAAATTCAAGCCAATTTGTATTTACAGGTCAACACTTGCAGCATTGTATTTGAACGCTGGATCTGAATAAAAAACCATGGGATACTACTGTACGTATAAACAGTATCAAGAGCTATGAAAATTTCACGACAAACAATACAAGCGGGCATAACGGGTTTCGAGAGTCCTGCTAATGAGTACATCGATGTTGCCTTGAGCCTAGATGAGTTGCTCATTCAGCGTAACAGCGCCACCTTTATTGGCCAAGCCCGCGGTCACTCTATGACTGGATTTGGCATATTTAACGGCGACCTATTAATCGTAGATAGAGCAGCGCCAAGATCTAATTTTGATATTGTGGTAGCAACCTTAAACGGTGAATTTATTTGCAAAAGCATTGACCGAGAAAATCGCATGTTGATTTCGGCGTGTCCCGAAAGAAAGATATATTTACTGATGCCTGATGATGATTATCAAGAAGAAGGCATTGTTATATCGTCGGTTCGCTTGCACAGAAAACTATCGCGAGGCCGCTAATGTATGCTCTTGTAGATGCCAATTCGTTTTACGCGTCGGCCGAAGAGGTGTTCGATCCCACCATTAGGGGCAAGCCGGTGGTTGTGCTGACAAATAACGACGGCTGCATTTGCGCCATGTCAGCCTCTGCTAAGCGCTTAGGCATCAAAAGTTTTAGTCCGTATTTTCAAGTAAAGGACCTGCTGCACGAGGCGGGAGCAATAATAAGATCGTCTAACTACGCCTTGTATGCTGATCTCTCAAGGCGTGTTTTTGAAGTCACTGGCCGATACGCACAGCAGCATGTGTATTCTGTGGATGAAGCCTTTTTAAAATTCAGTAACCAGCATTCAAGCTCAACCGCGTGGTTTGATATCGCTCAAGACATAAAGCACACCGTATGGCTAGAAACGCGCATTCCGGTGGGTGTAGGTATGGCGAACACGCCAACGCTGGCAAAAGCGGCCAGTTTCGCTGGCAAACGTTTTGATAAGTTCAATGGCATTGCGGTATTAGACAGTCCTGAGCAAGTGCACTATGTGCTAAGCAATATGCAGTGTTCCGATGTATGGGGCGTAGGCAAACGAATAGCGGCGCGCTTACATAAGATGGGGATTTATAGCGCGCTGGAATTAGCGCAATATCCGCCAGCGCAAATTCGAAAAGCGTTCTCGGTAGAATTAGAGCGTACGGTTAGAGAATTGAACGGCACGGTGTGTTTTAGTTGGAACGACGTAAAAGCCGATAAACAGCAGGTGTTTGCTTCTCGCTCGTTTGGCGAGCGAGTAGACAAGCTAGAAATTTTAAACGAAGCGATTTCTTTTCACGCGCAACGCGTGGGTCGTAAGCTCAGGCAACAAGGCTCGGTAACACGGAAAATAAGTGTGTCAGCGCAGTCCTCGCCGATGCAGCCCAATCATTACAAACGTAACGTAGTGCGCCAGTTTGTTACACCTACTAACGACGACAGAAAGCTCGTTGGCGCGGCTATTTCGGCTATGGCAGAGATTTACTGCGAAGGTGTGTCGTTTTTAAAATGCAGCATAGGCGCGATAGAAATTGAACCCGAGGCTATTATGCAGTGTGATTTATTTTCAAGTAACGACAAAGACTCAGCGCTCATGTCATGCCTTGACGCCATAAATGCTAAGTTTGGAAACCATTCTTTAAAAGTGGCCAGCCAAGGAATAAGCGACAAAAGATGGCAAATGAATAGGAAGTATCTGTCGCCTGAATATACAACCAAGTGGAGCGATATTCCAAAATTCACCTGTTAAGCTGAAACGGTAGTAATACGGGTACAAAAAACTTGCTTAATATGCACTATTCCAACGCTTTTATAATATTGCATGTTGAGATAAAACAAACCATTTCAACCATGATCGTATTCCTGAGCGCATTGTGCATGCTAAAGGCACTGCTGCACATTGCCATTCTGGATCAATTAAGCCTTTAGAATGTTCCATAAAACAATGAGGTATGATGGCATTCTTTCATCTTCAAGATGAGGGATAGCCCATCGGCTGCATCTTCATTGTCATCAGCAACGAGAATCTTTAATTGATCCAAGTCGACTTCATCACAACTCGCTATGAGTAACTGGGCCACTAAATTGTTTATATATTTCGCTGTGGCTAGCACAATCGTGTATGTTTTGGGTAAAATTAAAATTGTAAAGACTACACAAAGCGTTGCCAATTTACATACACTGGCGTTTAGCTTAAAGCCTTAAGTCAAAGCTCGCTTAGTAATAACGACCTTAATCAAGGTTTTAGCGAAATAATGTTGAGTTGGCACTTTTTCTGCTAACTTCCACTTATGACGGTGGCTGTAAAGGGTCATAATAGCGACTACTAGTGAGTCGCTGATTATTTCGGAGGATTTACATTGGCGGATATCGATTTGTCTGGCGCTCATTTGCAGTGGAATAATGATCCACTCTATGAAAATAGCGAGGTAACTAAGCAAACATTGCTAGTGGTAGACGACTATCGCAGTAATCTAGATGCAATGAACGCATTATTTTCATCACAGTACCGAGTGATTTTGCACGACAATGCAAAAGATGCGATTAACTGTGCTACGCGTGAAGATATAGCGCTTATTTTGCTCGATATTGACATGCCAATTGTAAACGGCTACGACACTTGCGCTGCGTTAAAAAACAATCCGATAACAGCGCATATACCCACTATTTTTGTTACTGCCGCGGGTAGCCAAGCAGAAGAGGCAAAAGGCTTATCACTTGGGGCAGTAGACTACGTTTCTAAGCCAGTGAATTTACCTATTTTGCGTGCGCGAGTTAAAAACCATATGAAATTGGCTTGTTATCGTAAAAAGTTAGAGCTTTTGTCACGCATTGACGGGCTGACCGGAACATCAAACCGCAGACAACTCGACATTATGCTACATCAGCACTATGCGTCTGCCACTAGGCATGGTCATGCATTGTCGTTACTTATGATAGACATTGATGATTTTAAATCTTTTCACGATATTTACGGACATGCTAAGAGTGCTCAGTGTTTAAAGCAGGTTGCTCGCACCATCATGCTGGTGCAACACACAGGAGCCGATATTGTTGGTAGATATAGCGGCGAGGAGTTTGCCATGATTTTACCCAACACCGACAGTGCAGGCGCCCTGATTATAGCAAACAAGCTGCTGTGTAACATACGTAAACTAAATATAGACCACGCTGGCAACAAAGAGCATAAAATAGTGACCTTTAGTATTGGCCTAGCCACTATAAAGACTCAGCCCAATGTTCGCCACGAAACTAGCCTTGAAGATTTTGTAAAAAAGTCCGACTACAATCTGTGTAAGGCTAAGTTTATGGGTAAGAACTGCGTGTATCATGCAGGCGTTAATGATGCAATTGAACAAGATTTATAGGTGGACAGAATTATGAAAGATGATGACCCACAGCCGCTAAACAAGTTTATTCACGATGTTAGAAATCCATTAAACAGCATTTCGCTGCACGCGGAGCTAGGCAAGATCTTAGTCGGTGATAAAGCGAGCGATCAACAAATAAAACATGCTTTTTCGGTAATTTTAGAGCAATGCAAAGTTTGTGAAAATTTGCTGACAGAGCAACGAATAAAAAATGATGAATCAGATTAAAACAATTATCGGCCTAAAAACTAAAATAATAAGCTTAAAAGAGGTAGGGCGTCTCAAAGTATAAAGCGTTGCCCGTTACAGGATGCATAAAGCTAATATTAAAGGCATGTAAACATAAGCGGGAAGACAGTGCTTTGCCTTCATCGCTTGCATACAGCCTGTCGCCTAAAATAGCATGTCCCATAGATAACATGTGTACACGCAGTTGATGCGAGCGCCCAGTAATAGGCGTCAGTTTAAGCAGGCTAGATACCTCGTCACTACTAACGAGCTCCCAGTGTGTACACGCGGGTTTTCCATTCTCCCAATCGACCATTTGCATAGGTCTGTTGGGCCAATCGCATACGAGCGGCAGCTCAATAGTGCCCGATGTTTGTGGAGGCAATCCTAATACTCTGGCGTAGTAAGTTTTACCTACTTGACGTGTTTCGAACTGTTTAGAAATATGTCGGTGCGATGGTTTATCAAGCGCCATTATAAGCAGGCCAGACGTGGCCATATCTAATCTGTGCACAATGGTGGCACTTGGCCACACTCGCTGCACCCTTAGCTGCAGCGAATCTTTGTGCACGGCATGTTTGCCCGGCACTGTTAGCAGCTCGCTTGGTTTGTTAAACACAATAAGGTGTTCGTCTTTATAAACCACCTCAAACACCGGAGTTTGGGGTGGGTCGTATGCCATTAACGGTCTTCTCATGCGGTTAGGGCTGCTTATTTAGGGTTATTAACGACCACTCGCACACTGTCTAAAATGGGCTCAGCGTCTTGGATTGTTTTAAGCAGTTGTTGCTTTTGCTTCACCAAGAAATCAATTTCTTCTTGGCGAATAGAAGGGTTGTTTATTTTGAGCTCGCTTAGTCTGTTAATTTCCTCGCCTAGCTCATATTCCATGTTGATTAAGGCCGCTTTTTTGACGTTGGCCAACTCTGCGCTAGCCACTTTTAAAGCCGCTGTAATAGTTTGCGCAATCGGTGTGGCCAAAGCCGTGATTAACTGATTTGCCATTTTCGGCTTAACTTTAAATATGTTGGTGAATTCGTCATTGCACACTGTCAATTTGGCGTCTAAGCATACTCTAGTGGGCGTGGCCGGTAAGTATCTATAAAGCTGCAGCGCCGGTGGGGCTGACGGATTTAACACGGCAATTATTTCTATCCAATAGGCGCCTACGGAGGTGTCAGGTTTATTGACAAAGCACAAACTGCTTTTGCCCATGACGTCGCTCAATACTGAATCGATGCACTGGCTTACCAGCGCACTGTCAGGCGTAATAAAGGTAAGATGCTCGCGTTGGGTGGCCGTTTCACGCTTGTAGGTAACTTCTAAACCTTCATCAGAAATGCCGCTAATGGGAAATAGTGTATTTTCATTTTGGCGCAAAATAAAACTGTGGGCGTCTTTTTCTTCTTGCACAATGCCTAAGCTGTCAAAGAGTCGCGTCATAAACTTCAGCATCGATACGGGGTTTTCTGCAGACACGATATTTTCAAGCACTTCTTCACTGGCGCTGTTGCCCTTGGCGTTTATTTCTAGCAGGCGGTCGCGGCCTTCTTCCACTTGGCGTTTTAGCATTTGGGTAAGCTGGTGGCCTTGGGCAACCACATCTTGCCAGTTTTCTATATCACTTGGGGTAGCAAGTGCGTGATGCAAATCGCTTTCTAAGCGTTTGTATACGTCGCTGCCAACAGGGCAAGTTGCATCAAATGCGCCTAAGCCTTCTTGATACCATTTAAACAGCACTTCTTGCGCGGTATTTTCAAAATAAGGAATGTGCAAATTGATATCGTTTTTCTGCCCAATGCGGTCAAGACGACCAATCCGCTGCTCTAATAAGTCAGGGTTTAGGGGTAAATCAAACAACACTAAATGCCGTGAAAACTGAAAGTTACGGCCTTCGCTGCCAATTTCGCTGCACAGCATAACCTGTGCGCCTTTTTCATTTTCAGAGAAAAAGTGAGCAGCTTTGTCGCGTTCAATAATGCTCATTCTTTCGTGAAATACCGTATGGCGAATGCTTGTTTTTGCGCGCATGTACTCGGCTATTTGTAAAGCAGTGCTGGCATGGGCGCATATAACTAAGACCTTTTCTTCATTGTTAGCTTCTAGCCACTCAATCAAAAAGGTCACGCGTGGATCGTAGCTAGGCCAAGCGTCGTCTAGCATAAGGGTGCGCTCTGGGTGCAGGGCGTGGGGAATGTCGTCTTGTTCTAGCAGGCTTAATGCATATTCTTTTGGCAGCCTTAGTTTTACCGCATGGGTAATTCTTTGCGGGAATCCTTTAATGGCCGCACGGCGGTTTCTAAATAGCAAACGTCCCGTACCATGTTGATCCACCATTCTGCTAACTAATTGAGCGCGATCGTGACTGCTGTTTAAGTCAAATTCGTGTAAATCGACATTCGGCACGACCACTTTCAAGACTGATATTTCAGTGTTGGTTGGCGCTCGATCTTCTATTAAGGGCGTAACGGCTTGTGCTAACTCGCTGTAGCTTTGCTCCTGTTTTAAAAATTCTTCGTAGTCGTAAAAACGCGCAGGGTCAAGTAAACGCAAGCGCGCAAAGTGGCTTTGATGGCCAAGCTGGTCGGGTGTTGCGGTAAGCAACAAAACAGAGGTGGCAATTTTACTGAGCTGTTCTATGGCCGAATATTGCGTAGACACTTGATTTTCTGCCCAGTGCAAATGATGGGCTTCATCTACCACTAGAATATCCCAAGATGTCGCACACGCTTGCTCAAGCACTTTCGTTTGACATATAAAATTTTGACTACATAGCACTAACTGCTCTTGGTCAAAGGGATTTTCACCGCTTTCTTTCACCGCTTCAATGCGCTCATCGTCAAATACCGAAAAAGCTAAATTGACCTTGCGCAGCATTTCTACCAGCCATTGATGGACCAATGAGTCAGGCACCACAATGAGTACGCGTTGAGCTCGGCCGGTGATTATTTGCATATGAATGATTAACGCAGCTTCAATGGTTTTACCTAAGCCCACTTCATCGGCCAGTAATACTCTGGGGGCGTAACGATTGCCCACTTGGTTTGCAATATGGATTTGATGGGCAATTAGTTCAACGCGCGCACCCACAAGGCCTACAACGCCTGAATTTGCGAATTCATTTTGCTGCAGCCAGCATCGGTAGCGCGTTTCAAACCAATTTGGATCGTCAAACTGTCCATGAAACAAACGTTTTTCGGGTTGGTTGAGTTTCACTTGAGGATCTAAGGCAACTTCAACCACGTGCGCAATCTCGCTAGTATCGCCGCGCAGGCCAATGTAGGTGAGCAAGTGGTCTTGTTCAATGACTTCGTTGATGGTAATTTCAAAACCATCTATATGCTTCACCTTTTCACCCACACCTAATACTAGACGCGTCACATGAGCGTTGGATTTAGCATAAGTACGCTCTTCACCTACCGCGGGGAAAAATATTCTAACGGCGCGGATGTCAGTAGACATTACCACCCCTAAACCTAACACCGCTTCACTGTTACTGATGAAGCGCTGACCTATATGGAATGACTGAATTTCGCTCATTGCTACCGATTTGTTTGCAAAGTTAATGGCTACAATTGTAAACCTTATGCGGGGGTAATGTCAGCTTTTTATGTGGATACTTTGTCAATGGCTAAACTGCCTTGAGTTGAACAGTGAACTACCAAGCACAAGACTCTATACTCATCTTTATTGCAAAATATATATTTTGTCTCACATAGTGTGAACCTGTTGAGTCCTGAAAAAAGTTAAGTTTGCACTTGATCTTTACAAATTTTGTTATATTATAACATTCATAATATGATATATTATAACATTCGTAAACAGTGGGACATAAATGAAAAAAACAGCCGCATTATCTCTAATCGCTTTTTCGGTCGCAAGCTCTTTTAATGCTTTCGCCAATACAATATCGGGTCAAATTAAGGACGAAGATGGTCTTGTCCTCACTCAGGGCTTTGTGCAAATTATGGGCACTAATAAGCGCACCCCGATTGATGCTCAAGGTCGTTTTGAGTTTACCGGCGTTAAACCCGGCAAAGTTGAACTGCACGTTGCATCCATAAACCATATTCATTCGAGTGAAAAAGTCGCGGTAGTGGCTAATCAGACCTCCACGGTTAACATTGTCGTTGATAACGCCAGTATTGAAATATTTGACGTTAAGGCCAGTGCATTTCACGCCTCAAATATAGAGTCGGCGGCACCTGTGAGCATTTTAGCGGGCGAGAAGTTAAAGCAACAGCAGGCTGCAACGCTTGGCGAAACACTTAAAAACCTCGTGGGCGTGCATTCTACCTATTATGGTGGCGTAACAAGCTCTCCTATTGTCCGTGGTCTTGATGGCCCAAGAGTACTCATTACTCAAAACGGCATGGACGCTGCTGACGCTTCAAGAATTGGCCCTGACCATTTAGTGTCAACGGAGTCCTCAACCGTGCAGCAAATAGAGGTGTTAAGAGGTCCCGCAACCTTGTTTTATGGCAGCGGCGCCATTGGCGGTGTGGTGAATATGGTTGATACGCGAATACCCGACAATAATTTAAGCGAAGGAAAGTTTGCGGTATCGCGTAACAGCAATAATGCTGAGCAAGCGTTTAGCGGCGAATACAAAACCGGTTTTGACAATATTGCATTTCAGGTCTTAGGTTTTTATCGCGACAGTAGCGATTATCGTATACCGGGTTTTGCTGAGAGTGAAGACGCTCATGATGACAAAGACAAGGGTCATGACCTCGCGCACGATGAAGAAGGCGAACATGACGCTGATTCACATAGCCAAGAGGGTGACTTTGGGGTGGTGAAGAACACCGCCGCAAGAACAAAAGGCATTACCCTTGGCAGCAGTTATTTATTTGATACCGGACACGTTGGGTTTTCAATCGAGCATTTGTCGAGTGTTTACGGCATACCCGGTCATGCGCATGAGGATGAAAGTGACGACAGTCATGACAGTGAGCATATGGAAGTTGAAGGCGATGAAATTGTGCAGGCAGACCTGCAGCAAAATAGATATCAGATTGCCGGTGAATTTCAATTAAGCACGCCTATGATAAGCGCGGTAAATTTTGGTCTTGCTTACACCGATTATCAGCATACTGAAATTGAAAATAGGGTACCTGGGACGTCCTTTTCTAACGAGTTGTTTGAAACACGCATCGAAATTTTACACCAGCCTCTCGCTGGCTGGCGTGGGGGGATAAGTCTACACACCAAAATGTCTGATTTTGCTGCCGTGGGTGCTGAGGCATTTAGCCCGCCCTCAGACACCAAGTCTTTCGGCTTAGGACTTATTGAAGAAAAACACTTTGGTGATTTTCTGGTGCAGCTTGGCGGACGTATCGAAAAAGTATCCCTAAACGTGCCTCGCGTGTTTGCGCCTGAACTTGAATTACACGATGAGTCGTACTCTGAAGGACATAGCGACGGACATAGCGATGGATATAGCGACGAAGGTCACGATGAGCATCATGACGAACATTCATCAGATCAGGACAATGCTGCGCACAGCGGCGAAATTGATCCTGTCAGTTTAGATTTTACGCCTATATCAGTGTCAGCCGGTGTTGTATGGGACATCGCCAAAGGATATAACCTAGCGGCTTCATTTGTGCATGCACAGCGAGCACCTTCAAGCGCTGAACTATTTTCTTTTGGTCCACATATAGGCACTCAAACCTATGAAATAGGCGCATTGTATGCGCTTCACGAAGACGGGTTTGAGTTTGAAGGTAGTACGCCAAGGATGGAAAAATCTAATAATATCGACTTATCTTGGCGTAAATTTGGGGGTAATTTTGGTGCGGTATTTAACCTTTTCTACAATCAAATAGACAACTATTATTACGCTGCAAATACTGGCTTTATGGCTGAATTTGAACATGCAGATGGTGAGCACGGTGAAGGCGATTCACACAATGAGCATAGCGGTGAAGAGGTCGCGGAGCATGGCTATGAGGACGAACATGGCGGTGCACATGAGGATGAAGGTCTACCAGTGTACGCATACCTAACCGCCGACGCTGATTTATACGGTGCTGAAGTTCAGCTAAGCTATAACGTGACGAACAACCTAAGCTTTATGGCTCAAGCAGATTATATTCGCGCCAAAATAAAGCAAAGTGAAACAGGTAACTTGCCCCGCATTCCACCGATTAAAACAATTCTAAGCGTTGATTATAAAACTAATGATTTGAGCCTAAACGCTCAAGTGACACACATGTTCTCACAAACTAAAGTGGCAGCGTTAGAAAGTGAAACGGATGCGTATACCTTGGTAAGCATGAATGCTTCATATTTTACAAATATACGCGATATGGATACTGAAATATTTCTACGTGGACGTAACCTGCTTGACGAGGAAGCTAGGGTGCATACTTCCTTCCTAAAGGACTTAGCGCCTATGCAAGGACGCTCGGTAGAATTAGGGCTAAGATTGACGTTTTAAGCGCTAGTTTATTGTTGCGTACTTAGCAATTAGACATAAAAAACCGCCTCAACCGGCGGTTTTTTTACGTCTGTCTGTTTGTGTTTTCCCATTATTAGCAGGCTCAATAATTTAGATGGCTTTGATGCATAGGCTAAGGGGTTGAGGCATAATAATAAGCATACATAGCTTCACACTTACAAAGCGATACTTTTGGATAAACCCGGGTTAGTGAAGTAACATAATAAAAAATAACGCTGTGCTAGCACAGGAGAGGGACAATTGCGAATTAAAACGGGTGTTATATGGGGTGGGGTGGTTGTTTCAGGATGTTTTTTTGCAGCCGCTGTCTTTTTATGGGCTATTGGCCCAGATTGGCGGGTATTGGCCTTAAACCCACCTAAAGACACCAATATACTTTTTTGGGATCAGCAACAGCGAGACGCTGGTTTCAAAGTGCTAGACGAACTGTCGTTCATGGTTAAATCACGCACTATTATACCAAGTGGCAATGTAAAAGAACTTCCCAAGGGAATGCCTTTAAACCTCAAGGTTGATATGGATGCGTTTTTTGAAGAGCAGCGTCTGTCAGGTGCGCTAATCTTGCATAAAGGTCAAATTCGCTATGAACGCTATGGTATTGGGCATTCACCTGAAAAACGCTGGACCAGTTTTTCAGTGGCAAAATCGTTTACCTCTACTCTGGTTGGCATTGCCTTGAAAGACGGTGATATTGACAGTCTTGATGATAGCGTCTCTACCTACATCGACGGCCTAAAAGGTTCCGTTTACGATGATGTCAGTATTTTGCAACTGTTAACGATGACCTCAGGCGTAGCGTGGAACGAAAGTTATACTGAGCCTGATTCTGACGTAGCGAAATTTAATTTTCATCAAGCAAATGATGGCCTTCCTACCATTGTCAGCTACATGCGCACTTTAAAAAGAGCGCATCCTGCAGGGGAACAGTGGCACTATTCTACCGGTGAGACTAATTTAATAGGTATTTTAGTGGCGCAAGCCACAGGGCGTAATATTTCTGATTATCTGACTGAAAAAATATGGCAGCCTTTTGGTATGGCAGACAAAGCAAGCTGGCTGTTAGGCCCCGATGGTAACGAAATATCAGGTTGCTGCATGCAAGTTAGTTTGCGTGATTATGCTCGTTACGGATTATTTATAGCGCAAGGCGGTAAGATTAATGGTGTGTCTGTGCTACCCGACGGATGGTTAGCAGATGCCACTTCCACGCAAATTAGTATTGGCATTGAAGGAAGTGGATATGGTTATCAGTGGTGGACTTTTGATGACGGCAGCTTCACTGCAAGAGGTATCTTTGGACAAACTATTTTTGTCGATCCCAAAAGGGAATTAGTGATAGCGTTTAATGGAAACTGGTTAAACGCGAGTGACAGTGAACTAAACGCCAAACGCTTCGAATTTATCGATAAAGTACAATACACTATAGAACAGCAGCTATAATTTAAAATCTTACCCTATAGTGCAGTCAGGCGCGTAAGTGCAAAGCGCCTGACTTTGGTGTGCCCAAAAACGCTTAAGACATTGTCACAAGCTCCTCTGCTGACGTCGGGTGAATAGCTACGCAGGCGTCAAAGTCTGCTTTGGTAGCGCCCATTTTCATCGCAACGCCAAAGCCTTGTAAAATCTCATCCATGGCGTAGCCAATACCGTGCAAACCTACCACTTTTTCTTCGCTACCTGCGCATATTAGTTTCATTTTAGTGACTTGACGATGAGCGGTAAGCGCGGTATACATTGCGCCAAAGCTAGAGTTGTATATGGTTAAGTCGTCGCCATACTTTTCACGCGCTTGGGCCTCAGTTAAGCCTATAGTGCCGATGGTAGGATGACTAAATACCACGGTGGGAATTAAATCATAGTCCATGTGGGCATCGGTTTTATTATTAAACAACCTTTCAGATAGCAAGCGGCCAGCTTTTACGGCTACAGGGGTTAAGTCAATTTTACCAATGTTGTCACCCACTGCATAAATGTTGTCGGCGCTAGTATTTTGAAATTTATCTACTTTTATGTAGCCGCGCTCATCAAGTTTTACGCTGGTGTTTTCAATGTCAATTGTGTTGTTAGCGGGTTCGCGGCCTATTGCCCAAATTAATACATCGGCTTCTAACATGGTGCCGTTGACCAAATGCACTTCAAGCGTATTGTCGTCACGCTTTTCTACCTTTTCAACTTGTGTGTGTGCGTGCAACTTAATGCCATCTTCTTGCATCAATTCGGTGATTGTATCTGATAACATGTCATCAAAACTGCGTAAGGGTTTTTCTTTGCGCACCACTAAGTGTGTCTGTGTGCCTAAAGAGTGTAAAACGCCGGCAAGCTCAACCGCAATATATCCTGCGCCCACCACTACAACTCTTTTTGGCTGATGTGCTAAAGCAAAAAAGCCATCAGAATCTATGCCAAGATCGGCCCCAGGCACTGCTGGCTTAATTGGGCGCCCGCCGGTGGCAATATTAATATGATCGGCGGTGTAAACTACGCCATCAACGTCAAGGGTATTGTTGTCGATGAACTTTGCAAAACCTTTAATGACGGTTACGCCATTGTTCATAAACACGCGTTCATACGATTTGTGAATACGTGAAATGTAGGCCTCACGGCTTTCTACCAACTTTTCCCAACTGAATTTATTAACCGTAATGTCAAAGCCATAATCTGCAGAATATTTGTGAATGGCTTCTGCAACTTGGGCGCCATACCACATTGCTTTTTTGGGCACACAGCCGACGTTTACACACGTGCCGCCCACCAGTTTTGCTTCAATTATGGCGACTTTTTTGCCGTAGCGAGACGCTCTGTTGGCTGATGCAATACCGCCGCTGCCGCCGCCAATACAAATGTAATCAAAATGTGTGTTTGAATCTGTCATAAAATCCCAATTTAGTAGTGAAAATAAATAGTGGTGCTAGGCTTAATATCCGTAATGTAGATAGAAGTCTGCAAAAAATGATTAGTGATAATCTAAATAACTTTTTTCTGCCATACAAACACTATGTTGGCAAGGATATATAATTCAAGTTTTGCTTGTACTTTTATTTGCCATAAAGCGTATTGGTAAGCATACTAATTGATACTTTGGGGCCACTTCCACCAAGACAATAGTCACAATAGTAGAGTAAACTCAGGTTTAATCCAGTGTTGAATTTTCATTATATACCCCAACACTTGATCTCATCTAACACCAAAAGAGCATGCCCCTTTATGAATATTAAGCAAATATCTAGTGATCAAGCCCTTAGCGATTTATCAAACAACCCTGTATTCTCTGCCATTGACCCTAGTGAAGTTGCAGAGCAAGTTAGGCATTCAATCTCGCACTGTAAGGAAATTATTGCAGAATCTGTCGCTAAAGCCGAGGTGTCCTTTGTTAACGTTGTCTCAAAGCTAGAAGAAGCCGATGACACGCTGAGTAAATTGTTTT
This sequence comes from Glaciecola punicea ACAM 611, assembly GCF_000252165.1. Lineage (GTDB taxonomy): Bacteria > Pseudomonadota > Gammaproteobacteria > Enterobacterales > Alteromonadaceae > Glaciecola > Glaciecola punicea. Next base: position 51,452 of record NZ_BAET01000033.1, on the reverse strand, counting down.
CCCCAATAAGTCATATGAATTCAGTGCTTAGCAGTGACGCCCTGCGTGCAGCCCACGATGCTTGCTTGCCCCTGTTGTCTGAATACTCTACTTTTGTGGGCCAGCATCAAGGTTTATGTGACCTGTATAAAGCCTTAGCAGAGTCGCAAGAATTCGAGACCTTGTCAGTTGCGCGACAAAAAGTTGTGACAAACGCGGTGCGTGACTTTGAACTATCGGGTGTTGCGCTGCCTGTTGATAAGAAAAAACAATATGCCACTATTAGCGCTAGGCTGTCGGAACTTGCATCGCAGTTCTCAAATAACGTGATGGATTCAAGCCTTGCTTTTAGTAAACATGTGAGTGATGAACAAGAACTTGCTGGATTACCGCAAAGCGCGCTAGACGCAGCGGCGCAGGCTGCCCATGAAAAAGACTTGCCAGGATACTTATTCACCCTTGATATCCCTAATTACTTACCGGTAATGATGTACTGCGACAATGCTCAACTTAGGCAAGAAATGTATCGTGCTTTTGTCACCCGTGCTTCTGACCAAGACGGCAAGAGCATTGACGGCGAAGCAGGGCAGTTTGACAATGCACAGATCATTGATGAAACCTTATCGCTGCGCCACAGTCTTGCGCAATTGCTTGGGTTTAACAGCTATGCTGATTATTCGTTAGCCACAAAAATGGCACAAGACACTGCTCAAGTTAAGCACTTTTTAGAAGATCTTGCGGCTAAATCCTTACCACAGGCCAAACAAGAGAAAAAAGAACTAGCAGAATTTGCGACGGCCGAATTTGGCGCTAGTCAGCTTGAAGCTTGGGACTTCGCCTATTATGGAGAAAAGTTAAAGCAAGCAAAATATTCTGTTTCTGATGAAGAATTGCGTCCTTACTTTCCAGAGCAAAAGGTCCTTAGCGGACTGTTTCAAGTGGTGTCGCGCTTATTTGGCGTGGAAGTCAGCGAAATTACAAACGTAGACACATGGCACAAAGACGTACGGTTTTTTGAAATTCACGATAGTATAGGACGCCTGCGAGGTTCGTTTTATTTAGATCTGTACGCGCGTGCAAAAAAACGCGGTGGCGCGTGGATGGACGTTTGTGCAGGACGAAGACACAAACTAAACGGGGAATTGCAAACTCCTGTTGCCTATTTAACGTGTAACTTTTCTGGCCCCGTGGGTAGTAAACCCGCGCTGTTCACTCACGACGAAGTCATTACTTTGTTCCATGAATTTGGCCATGGTATACACCATATGCTAACGCAGGTCGATGTTAGCGCCGTAGCGGGTATTCATGGCGTAGCGTGGGACGCCGTTGAACTCCCCAGTCAGTTTTTAGAAAACTGGTGCTGGCAGCCTGATGCCTTGGCATTTATTTCAGGTCACTATGAAAGCTACGACCCTTTGCCGCAAGACTTACTCGACAAAATGTTAGCGGCCCGAAACTTTCAGTCTGCTATGCAAATGGTAAGACAGTTAGAATTTAGTTTGTTTGACATGAAGCTGCATCAAGGACTAGGCCAAGATCAATCGGTGCAGTCTCTTTTAAACGAGGTTAGAGTAAAAGTGTCGGTGACTGTGCCGCCTGCTTTTAACCGCTTTCAAAATAGTTTCGGACATATTTTCGCAGGAGGCTATGCCGCTGGCTATTACAGCTACAAATGGGCCGAAGTATTATCAGCAGATGCGTTTTCGCGCTTTGAAGAAGAAGGTATATTCAACCCGCAAACTGGCCAAGACTTCCTTAATAATGTGCTAGAGCAGGGTGGTTCAAAAGAGCCTATGGAACTATTTACTGCATTTAGAGGACGTGAGCCTAATACCGACGCACTGATAAGACACTCTGGCATAATGCAGGCATAGCGATGTCAGTAGAAAAATTTAGTCGCATCTATATCCGTGCCGCCAAACGCAAGGGCGGCGATTACCTGCTTGAATCACTTGTTGCTGTGCCCTTACTAAATCAAGAAGTGGCTAGTATTGGGGATGACAGGTTTTTATCTGAATTCACCAAAAAAGTGTTTCAGTCGGGTTTTGTGTGGCGCGTAGTGAGGCAAAAATGGCCTAATTTTGAACGGGATTTTTTTGCCTTTAATATTGAGAAAGTGCTATTGATGCCTGACGAAATGCTAGAAAAAAAGGCAACAAACCCCGACATCATCCGTAATTTAAACAAAGTACGGACTATCCGCGACAATGCTCTGATGATCAAAAGCGTGCAGCAAAGCCACGGTTCATTTGCGCGTTTTGTGGCTGAGTGGGACAGCACCGATATTATTGGGCTTTGGGCGTTTTTAAAGGAAAATGGTGCCCGTCTTGGCGGCAATACAGGTCCTTACGCACTGAGGTTCTTAGGTAAAGATACCTTTTTAATCAGCCGCGACATAGAAGGCTATTTTGTTGCGCATGATATTATTACCGGTTCATCGCGATCAAAGCGTAGCCTGCTTGCAATACAGCAGCAGTTCAACGAGTGGCAGCAGCAGTCGGGACGCTCACTGCAAGAAATCAGTCAAATTGTGTCTATGAGTGTTGGCGATAATCATGCTCCAAGCGACTAAGGTATAGTAAGGTAAGAAATCGCTACACCTACAGCATAAAACATCCATAAATACATGCGCGAAAACAGCAATCGACTATCAGTTACCGCCGCTTTACGCTAATATCGTAGCCAAGATTAATAGTTATGTAAGGCCTTTATGTCTAACAAAAAGCAAAAAAACACGTCTGATAATGAAAGCGCCACTGCTGATTTTGGCTTTACTAAAGTAGACAAGGCTAAAAAAGCCGATATGGTGGCTGATGTTTTTCACTCTGTAGCGGCTAAATACGATGTAATGAACGACTTAATGTCATTAGGTATTCATCGTTTTTGGAAGCGCTATACTATAGACTGCTCAGGCGTGCGCAGCGGCCAAAAAGTGCTAGATTTAGCCGGTGGTACAGGTGATTTAGCGGCTAAGTTTAGCAAGATGGTCGGACCAAGCGGAGAGGTTGTACTTGCAGACATAAACCATTCAATGCTAAACGTAGGCAAAGAAAAACTGCTCAATAAAGGCATTGTAGGCAATGTACATTATGTGCAGGCGAACGCTGAGAAATTGCCTTTTCCAAACCACCATTTCGATTTAATTACCATTGCATTTGGCTTGCGTAACGTTACTGATAAATCCAAAGCTTTAGCCTCTATGTTCAGAGTATTAAAACCTGGTGGGCGCTTGCTCGTGCTTGAGTTTTCAAAACCAAGCACTGAGGCCTTGAGTAAAGTGTACGATGCCTACTCATTCTATTTATTACCGAAAATAGGAAAGTTAGTGGCTAATGACGCTGAAAGCTATCGCTATTTAGCGGAATCTATTCGCATGCATCCTGACCAAGATAGCCTTGAACAAATGATGAAAGACGTGGGTTTCGAGCAAACCAGCTATCATAATTTGACCGGCGGTATTGTTGCGCTACACCGAGGATATAAGTTCTGATGGCTGCGCCGCAAATGGTAAGCGCCGCCTTAGAAGCTGGGGTAAACAAAGCATTAAAATGGTCATCTAATAGCGTGGGATTGCTTAAACCTTTGGCTGATAAAACCTGCATTATTTATATACAAGAGCTAGAGTCGGCGTTAATTTTTAGCTTCAATGACCGCTACATAAGTGTGTCATCCGACACCGACAGTCTTTATACTAGCCTTCCAGACGATAACGGCCCTAGTGCCTTATATGATAATGAATGCTGGGTGAGTATTTCATTTTTTGCCCTCGACAAGCTTAAGCAAAATAATCAAATGACCAAACTAATCAAATCAGGCAAGTTAGATTTTTCTGGCGATCTTGGGATCTTGCAGGGCGTCAGTCGCCTATTTGATAAACTTGATATAGATGTCGAGGAAGTGATGTCAGCTTATGTCGGCGATGCTGCTGCTTATCAGTTTAATTCATCGGGTAAAAAATTGGTAGCGTCTATTGGGCAGCAGCTTTCTATACTTTCTGTCACCTTGGCCGATGCAGCACTCGATGAAAAGCCCATTGGGGTAAGGCCCATAATAGTAATGAACTTCAACGATGAAGTGAATGCTCTTCGCGCAGACTTTGATCGCTTTGAAGCAAGGCTTGCATTAATGGAAGTGAAATTGAAAATAAAAATGAATGTTAAGCAAGGTAAGTCAACATGAGATACGGCCGTTTCCTGCAAATTGGCGGTGTGTTGCTCACCCATGGTTTAGACGATCTGGTTCCTAAGCGTTTTCGCCCATGGTATTTCAAAATTGCGCGTAAAGGGCTTTTTTGGTGGCCAAATCGACACAAAGGCGAGTCCCAAGGCAAGCGTCTACGGCTAGCCTTACAAGAATTGGGTCCGGTATTCGTCAAGTTTGGACAAATGTTGTCAACACGCCGCGATTTATTACCCGACGAGATGGTAACTGAGCTCACTCGTTTACAAGATAAGGTGCCCCCATTTGACTCTAACGAGGCCAAGGAAATAATTAGAAAAGCATTAGATCTGAAGGATCTTAACGAGCTTTTTAGTGAGTTTGAACATGTCCCATTGGCTTCGGCGTCGGTTGCGCAGGTGCACAGCGCTAAATTAAAGGGAGATAACAAAGACGTTGTTGTTAAGGTGTTAAGGCCAAATATTAAGCAAACTATTGAAGCCGATGTAGATTTGTTAATCTCTATTGCGCAACTTGTGCAAGACTGGCTACCAAATGGTAAACGACTGCGCCCTGTAGAAGTGGTAAAAGAATATAAGCGTACTATTTTAGATGAGCTTGATCTGCTGCGTGAAGCTGCTAACGCCATACAGGTGAGGCGCAGCTTTAAAAATTCTGACAGCCTCTATGTGCCTTACGTATACAGCGAACACTGCCGCATTAATGTGATTGTGATGGAGCGTATTTATGGCATTCCAGTATCCGAAATAGACACCCTACGTGCACAAAATACAAATCTAAAAGTATTGGCAGAGCGTGGCGTGGAGGTCTTTTTTACTCAGGTGTTTCGCGACAGTTTTTTCCATGCTGACATGCACCCAGGTAATATTTTTGTGTCGTTTGAGCATCCTGAAAACCCGAAATATATAGGCATTGATTACGGCATAGTAGGGACCTTAAATAAACAAGATAAGCGCTATTTGGCTGAGAACTTTATTGCATTTTTTAACCGTAATTATCGCAAAGTAGCAGAGCTTCATATTGATTCAGGCTGGGTGCCTGCCGACACCGATATTGATGATTTTGAAATGGCGATTCGAACCGTATGTGAACCTATCTTTCAAAAACCGCTGGCCGAAATTTCGTTTGGTAACGTGTTATTACAACTTTTTACGACCGCTCAGCGTTTTAATATGACCGTACAACCACAGTTAGTTTTACTGCAAAAAACACTGCTATATGTTGAAGGATTAGGCCGCACGCTATATCCACAGTTGGATTTATGGAAAACGGCGAAACCTTTTCTAGAAAAATGGATGAAAGATCAAATTGGCCCACAGGCCTTATATAATCAACTCAAAGAAAACCTACCTTTTTGGTCTGAAAAGCTGCCAGAAATGCCTGATTTGCTATATGACACTCTACGGCAGATTAAACAGATGCCCATACAGGCTGAAAAGCAGCACTTGGCTAGTTTGGCGCTTCATGTGAATATTCAAAAGGCACGAATGTTAGGCAAAGTGGCCGTTACTTTTTCTATTGCAGCGGCGGTATTATACGTGTTTGAGCAGCATTGGTTATTAAGCTGTGGTAGTGCGTTGGTGGCACTGTTTGCATGGTATTTCTCATTTAAACGATTAGAGTAAAACACCTGCGTGTCAGCCTTCTTGAGGTAAGGAGGCCTTTAAGCCTTTTGTTTAATCATTCCATTGGACTTTTGCTGCGATACTTTCACCCTGAGTAGACAAGTTTAAACGCCAGCCGGCCTTGTGCTGCATCCAGCATTCGTGCAGAAGTTCGGTATGAATGAGAGGGTGTTTAATCTTAATGTCGCAAGGCAATAAAAGTAACCATTTTTCATTATCGATACACAAACTTACCTCAGGTATGGCCGAGCTTTTGCGCCTTCCTACCAATATAATGGCAATTCGTAATATTCGAAGGCTGCGCTCGAGCATTCCGCGCAAGTCGTCGCTATAATTCGCTATAGACAGCATGTCTACTGGTTGGCGATGCATGCTGACTAAATCCCGTATCATCATACGCTGTAGCGTTGTAAAACCAGTGATTTCAACATTATTAAGGATATATGCGCCGTGCTCATGGTATGATTTATAGCCTATATGTAGGCCTAACTCATGCAGGGCAGCCGCAGCGCCAACGATACCATGAGTGTCGTAATCACAAAAACGCGTTTGATCGCACATTTGATGGCAAAGTGTAACGGCTGTGTCACGTGCTCTTTGGCTATGTGCAGGATCTATGTGGAAGCGTGATATCAAATGATTTAGACCTTGAGTTCGCCTGTCTGCACGTCGGTAACTGTCGAGCATTCCATATATAATGCCTTCGCGCAGCGCACCCCCAGCAATTTGCATGTTATCAATACTGAAGGTCTCAAATAGCGCTATTAATATAGCTAGCCCACTAGGGAAAATGGCTTGCCTAGCCAGCGGTAAGCCGTCTATGTTCAGATTATCAACATGCTGTTGGCTAATGCATATTTCGCGTAGATTATATAAATGCTGCAGTCTTATGGCATCGTTAATGCCTTGTTTGACCAAAATTTGCGTGACCGCTTGGGGTGTACCCGACGCGCCTAAGCACTGCTGCCAGTCGAAGCATAAAAAAGTGTCTTTATGTTCATTCAGTATTGTGAGTGCTGCTTGGTAAGCATTTTCAAAATTCATACTTGTGAGCTCACCGCTAGCAAAAAACTGCTCCATGAAAGTGACACAGCCCATGTTTAGACTAGTCAAAAATACCGGCTCTATGTCGCGGCCTAAAATTACTTCAGTACTGGCACCGCCAATATCAATTACTAAGCTGTTGCCTTGGTTGGCAGACGTATAGGCCACACCTAAGAAAATTTGGCGCGCTTCTTCCTCGCCGCTTATTACCAGTACTTTATGTTTTAAAATGGTTTCGGCGCGCTTGATAAAGTCGCGGGCGTTAGTGGCTAAGCGTAAGGTCGCGGTAGCCACAATTTTAATGTTTTCTGGGGGGATGTCTTGGAGTTTTTCAGCAAAATTAGTTAAACATGAAAGCCCGCGTTCAATAGCATCTTCATGTAAATGATTGTTTTTATCAAGGCCTGTGGCTAAGCGTACTTTATGTTTGTTTTTACCAACCGTTTGTACGCTACCAGCTAAGACCCTCACAATAACCATGTGGAAACTGTTTGACCCTAAATCGATGGCGGCGTAGTACTCATCTTGTTGGTTATATGAGCCTTGATCTACCATTTTTGCTAACTCTACAAACATAAATGTCTCTACTTCATATTATGAATTTCTTTTTGGACCCCGAGACGGCCCTTTACTTTGCCGACTATCTTTACGCGGGCCCCCGCGAGTATTCGTTCGACCCCTCGCAGGTGCTCGTTTTGTGAAGGTTGGTCTAGGTACATCGTCTAATAAATTGATTGGGTTATAGTCGGTTACCTGCACATCGTGGCCTATGTAAGTTTCAATAGCGGGCAGGTTTTGTGCGTGACGCTCACATGCAAAACTAATTGCTTTACCGGTTTCACCTGCACGGCCTGTACGGCCAATTCTATGCACGTAATCTTCAGCTTCGTCGGGTAAATCGTAGTTGAATACGTGCGTCACTTTTTCAATGTGTAATCCACGCGCTGCAACATCGGTAGCCACTAATATGTCTAAGGCACCGCTGGTAAAATCTTCTAAAATGGTAAGGCGCTTTTTCTGTTGAACATCGCCACTTAGCAAACCGACTCTGTGTCCGTCTGCTTGCAGCCAAGCGGATACTTTTTCACAGTCATGTTTGGTGTTAGCAAAGACGATGGCTTTGTCAGGCCACTCTTCTTCAATGAGTGTGAGTAACAATAGCGCTTTGTCTTCGTTGCTTGGATAAAAGAGTTCCTCGCTTATGCCGATCCCAGTTTTTGTTTCAGGTGCTACCTGAACGTGGATAGGGTTATTCATGTGTTCATAAGCAAGTTCTTGCACTCTAAAGCTCAAGGTGGCTGAAAACAGCATGCTTAAACGCTTAGTAGGGTTAGGCATGCGGTTAAACATGTAGCGAATATCTTTTATGAAGCCTAAATCGAACATCCTATCGGCTTCATCAAGTACAGCGACTTGAATATTATCCAAGTTAAAGACGTCTTGCTTGTAGTAGTCGATAATGCGACCACAGGTGCCAATTAAAATATCTACCCCTTTTTCAAGCTGTTGGCGTTGACTTTCATAACCTTCGCCTCCATAAATAGCGGCAACAGATAATCCAGTGTGTTTACTGAGCAGCTGGGCGTCGTTAAATATTTGTACAGCCAATTCGCGAGTGGGTGCCATAATAATAGCGCGCGGACTGTTACCTTGGTCACTTTTTGGATGAGTAAGTAGGTAGTGAAAGGTGGCGACCAAAAAGGCGATGGTTTTACCCGTACCGGTTTGGGCTTGGCCTGCAATATCGCTTCCAGCGAGTAATTGAGGTAAACTCATCGATTGTATGGGCGTACACTGGGTAAAGCCAGCCTCGTCTAAGCCCGCTTGAACTTGCGGGTGAATCGAAAGAGAAGAAAATAGCGTATCAGTTAAATGTGTTTGTGGCATAGCTTATAGCTTCTCGATGCTTGCAATAAAAATGACTTCTATATAACACTATTAGGCACTGAACAAAGGTGTCAGCAATAATCCCTAATTTGGAGAAAAGAATGAGCGACAAAATTCTCGTATTAACAGACGAAAAATTCGAAGCCGATGTATTGAAAGCATCAGGTCCTGTGTTAGTTGATTTCTGGGCGCAGTGGTGCGGCCCCTGTAAGATGATCGCCCCTATTCTAGAAGAAATATCGGTCGAATACGAGGGGAAGTTAACAGTTGGCAAGCTAAATGTCGAAGAAAATAACGAAACTCCGCCTAAATACAGCATACGCAGTATTCCGGCCCTGCTTTTATTTAAGGATGGAGCGCTTGCTGCGACCAAGGTTGGCGCGGTTTCTAAGGCGCAATTAAAAGAGTTTTTAGACGCGCACATATAAACTGGACTAATAAAGCAACCGGCTCGGTTGCTTTATTTTGACCTTATATTTATCGATTATCGCTAATGCTTACAAAAAACTGGACGAATTTAGCATTAAGTGATACTTTTAACTAACTCACCAGCAGTAAGGTTTGTTTACATATTATATTATGTGGACTATCCACCTTGTAAGCTCCGGTTTTATTCTCGATTTGAAACACATTATTCACACTTATGTGGTCGAAAATATGTACCTCGTAATTTCCATTAAGCGATCAATTGTCTAAGGCAGCTGTTGGACAAGTATCAATTAATTAAACACAATGAAATTGGCCGTCATGGCGCATCTTTTGTTAGCAAACATTCATGTTTGCATAACGCTAATAAGCGGCAACAGAGCTGCCAGTTTCGTAAATTTAACAACGCGTAACAACAAAACAGACCCCCCAAATATGAATTTAACTGATTTAAAAAGCAAACCTATTAACGAACTCGTCGCTCTATCTGAAACCATGGGTTTAGAAAATCTAGCGCGTGCGCGTAAGCAAGATATTATCTTCTCCATTTTAAAGGCTCATGCCAAGGGCGGTGAAGACATTTTCGGTGACGGTGCACTTGAAATACTACAGGACGGATTCGGGTTTTTACGCTCAGCCGATTCATCCTATCTTGCTGGCCCCGACGACATTTACGTATCACCAAGCCAAATTCGACGCTTTAATTTGCGCACCGGTGATACAATTTCAGGTAAAATTAGGCCGCCAAAAGACACCGAGCGCTACTTTGCGCTGTTAAAAATTAGAGAAGTTAATTTTGATAAACCTGAGAATTCACGTAACAAAATTTTATTTGAAAATCTTACGCCACTGCACGCAAATGATCGCTTGCGTATGGAAAGAGGCAATGGCAGCACCGAAGATATTACGGCCAGAGTACTAGACTTAGCTTCACCCATAGGCCGCGGTCAGCGCGGACTTATTGTGGCGCCGCCAAAAGCAGGTAAAACCTTATTGCTGCAAAACATTGCGCAGTCAATTGCGGCTAACCATCCTGACTGTCTATTGATGGTATTGTTAATCGATGAGCGCCCAGAAGAAGTGACCGAAATGCAGCGTTTAGTTAACGGCGAAGTTATTGCTTCAACCTTCGACGAACCCGCTAGTCGCCACGTCCAGGTGGCAGAAATGGTCATCGAAAAAGCCAAGCGTTTAGTGGAACACAAAAAAGACGTGGTTATTTTATTAGACTCAATAACCCGTTTAGCACGTGCTTATAACACGGTTATTCCATCGTCTGGTAAAGTCTTAACGGGTGGTGTAGACGCAAACGCGCTGCACAAGCCAAAAAGATTCTTCGGCGCGGCTAGAAATGTAGAAGAGGGCGGCAGTTTAACCATTATTGCAACTGCCCTTATCGATACTGGCTCAAAAATGGATGAAGTTATTTATGAAGAGTTTAAAGGCACTGGTAACATGGAGATCCATCTTAATCGAAAAATAGCAGAAAAACGCGTATTCCCGGCTATTGATATTAACCGATCGGGCACCCGAAGAGAAGAGCTACTCACCACCCCTGACGAGCTGCAAAAAATGTGGATTCTGCGTAAGATAGTGCATGAAATGTCAGAAGTAGACTGTATGGAGTTCATGATAAGCCGTCTTTCTATGACGAAAACTAACGAAGAGTTTTTTGCGAGCATGAAACGCGGCTAAAGGGTTTTTACAATATAGTTATAAAAAAAGAGCCATAGCGCTCTTTTTTTTGTAAAGGCGCTAAACATATGAGCACAAAAAAAGAGCGGCGAGGGTCGCTCTTTTTTGTGCTTGTGAGTATAATAGTTAATTGTATTAATGCCTGCTGCAGTTTAATGGCTAGCCTGCCTGCTGTGATAGGCCACTTTTTAAGAGCGAGTATTAAATGGCGCAAGTCGCAATTGTAATGGGTTCACAGTCAGACTGGCCAACGATGCAAAAAGCAGCTTCTATGCTTAAAGCGCTTGGCGTTGAATTTACGGCGCAGGTCGTATCTGCTCATAGAACGCCTAACTTGCTGGTTGAATTTAGCGAAGGTGCTGCCAGCAAAGGTTATCAGGTGGTTATTGCAGGTGCCGGTGGTGCAGCGCATTTACCCGGCATGATTGCTGCGCACACTCACCTACCCGTATTAGGATGCCCGGTGCGTTCTAGTCAATTAAACGGACTTGACTCACTGCTATCTATTGTTCAAATGCCAAAAGGTGTTGCTGTAGGCACCTTAGCAATTGGTGAGGCAGGCGCTGCAAACGCTGGTTTACTAGCCGCGCAAATTATTGCGCTGCAAAACGAGACTGTGCGCGACAACATAATTGCCTTTAGAGCTAAGCAAACGCAAACTATACTTTCAAATCAAACTTTGGTGCTTGAATGAAGGTACTCGTGTTAGGCGCTGGGCAACTAGCGAAAATGCTGTATTTAGCCGCTGCACCCCTTGGCGTAGAGGTTTTTGCGGTTGACGTTACAGACAATTCAGTGCTGAATCCGGTTAGTAGGCAAGTGCATGAGTTTGATTTAGCATTCGCCATTGAAGAAGCAAAAGCAATTACCGTTGAATTTGAGCATATTCCTGAGCCATTGCTAGAGCTTGTCGAAGCCAGTGGAAAGCTCATGCCAAATATGCTATCCATTATGGCTGGAGCAGACAGAGTAAGAGAAAAGTATTTACTGGCACAAAATGGCATCGCTAACTGCCAACATTTGATTATCGATAATGTTGACCAGCTTGAGGGCATTACAGACATTTTGGGTGACAAAATAATTTTCAAATCCAGCCGAGACGGCTACGATGGCTATGGTCAATGGCGTATGCGCAGCGCATCAGACCTAGGAAGTTTGCACGATACCTTTGATAAACTCGATTTACGCAAAGTACCGCTAATTGCGGAGAAAATGTCCTTATTTGATCGGGAAATTTCAGTGGTCGGCGCGCGCGATGCTAAGGGCAATATTTGCTGCTTCCAAATTGCTGAGAATTTACACTATGAAGGACAACTACACGTATCGATTGCGCCAGCCACTAAGCTAACAAAAACAATTATCTTTCAAGCGAACGATATCTTTAAGCGCATAGCAAATGCGCTTGAATATGTAGGTGTGTTAGCCATAGAGCTTTTCCAAGTTGGCGACGAATTATTAGTAAATGAAATTGCCCCACGCGTGCATAATTCAGGGCATTGGACTCAAGACGGTGTTGGCACTTGTCAGTTTGAACAGCACATACGAGCGGTATTAGGCTTTGGTTTGGGCAGCACCAAAACCCCTTACGTTAACGCCATGGTGAATGTCATTGGCTGCACCAGTTTTAGCCGAGACCTAATCGCGCTTGACGGCTGCCATTTGCACTGGTACGGCAAAACCCTGCGTGAAAAACGTAAAATGGGGCATATAAACGTAGTGGCCGATAATTATGCTCAGCTTGGCGACAAACTAATTGCTCTACTTGAGCATTTACCCGAGGAATCGTTTCCCCTGTTAGCAGGAGAAGCAAAACGTTTACAAGCTTTCTCGCAAACCTAGCGACCTTATCAAAATTGTATAAGGAGCATGTTTTGAGTGGTGACTATTATAAAAAGTATTTTTTCACATTAATTCATATCGGCAATACGGAGATAAATAAATTATGCCATGTAAATCATTTTTTGGGTTTTGTTTGTTGCGTGCCTCGCGCTCTTTGCTCACTTACCTGTCGACATATAGTAAAAGGCTAGTACTGAGGGCATCCTTTTTCTTCGTCATCCTAGCTACCACTGCTACTGTGTATGTAAATGCGAACGTACACCATCAAGCTCATATCGCAGAGATTAGCATGGCGTCATCTGTTAGTATAAATGAGCCGTGGGCAAGAGCCACATTTGCACTTGCAAAAAGCGGCGCTGCCTACTTTTCTATCATCAATACCAGCAATCATGACCTAGTACTCAGCTCGGTGTCAGTCGACAACAGTGTGGCCATGACAGCCGAACTGCATCATACCATCATGCAAAACGAAATGATGAGCATGCAAGAATTAGAAGATGGTATTGAAATAAAAGCTGGCTCGACGGTTGAATTATCTCCCGGCGGCATGCACATTATGCTGATGGGTTTACAAAAGCCACTTAACAAAGACGAATTTATAAACGTCAATTTAATTTTTGAAGACGGATCGCAGTTAAGCCATAGCGTACCTGTTTTAGATAAGCGTAATTGAAATATACAAAAAGAGCCGTTAAGGCATTTTTAACATTTACGCTTAGCTAAGGCAGTATGGATCCCAAATGGTCTGTGTGTCAGACCGAATATTTAACAATAGAGGGTAATATGTCGAATATAGATATTGGTATAAATGAAAACGATCGCCGCGAAATTGCAAATGGCTTAAAAAAACTATTAGCAGATTCGTACACTCTCTACTTACAAACACATAACTTTCACTGGAACGTAACAGGCCCACAGTTTCGTGAGCTACACCTAATGTTTGAGGAGCATTATACTGAGTTAGCGACAGCAGTTGATGACGTAGCAGAGCGCATTAGAACATTAGATGTGGCAGTGCCCGCCACCTATAAAGCTTTTGCTGAATTGAGCAGTATCAAAGAAGTAGATGGTGTGCCACAAGCATCACATATGGTGACCTTGCTGATGCAAGGGCATGAAGCGGTTGTGAAGACATGCAGAGACGTCCTCAAGCTTTCTCAAAAGGCCGATGATGAATCCACTTCTGCATTGGTTTCAGATCGTATGCGTGTGCATGAGAAAACTGCATGGATGTTACGCGCAACACAAAAATAGTCTTACGCAATTAAGACGCAGTAATGCATTGTGAACCTTGCGAAAGGCAAGGAGCACAATGCTATAGCGTCAGTTACTTGCAAAAAAGACGAACATCACCACACATATCACCACACATTGCGACATAGCAATCTAAAACAAAACGGCCTATTTTTATGAATCAAAACACGGTAGCACTTACTCTTGAAAACTTTCGTCCTGTTATGGTCGAACAATCAGCCCTAAAGCTAGTAGTCGTTTATTTTTGGGCGCAGCGGGATGAGCCCTCCGTAGCCCAGCTAGAGGTGATTAAGCGCTTTGTTAGTCAGTATCCTGATGAGATCTTTTTGGCAAGTGTGAACTGCGACGAACAGGCTGAAATAGTACAGCAGTTCGGCGTTAAAGGGCTCCCGACCACTATTTTAGTGAAGGATGGACAGCCTGTAGATGGCTTTTCAGGACCACAAGATGAAGCGCAGTTGAAAGTCACGTTTGCAGAATATTTGCCCAAACCAGAAGATGAGTTGTTTAGCAAAGCAAAAGAACTTATTGCGCAAGCAGATTATCAAGGCGCCTTTACATTTTTGAAACAAGCGCATGATATTGATGCTACCCGAGCCGATATTACAATAATGTATGCTGATGCCTGTGTTGAAACAGGCACTCTAGCGCAAGCAAAAGCCCTCATTGGCTGTGTTGGCCTTGTCGATCAGAATGGGGATTATCAAGCAGTGCTGGGGAAAATTAAATTAGCCGAAAAAGCGGCTGAGTCACCGCAGCTCTTAGAACTTCAGGAAAAACATGCCCAGTCACCTGATGATTTGGGTATTAAAGTAGAGCTTGCTGTGCAACTGCAGCAAGCGCACCAGCCTGAACAAGCCTTATCTTTGCTATTGGAAGTAGTGAAAAAAGACCTAAGTTTTGGCGATGCTAAAAAGACTATGCTCGATATGATAAACGCATTAGCCGACGGCGACCCCATAAAGGCGGCCTACAGGCGCAAGCTATACAGCCTTTTATATTAAAGGCCGCACTTTTTTACGCTAAATAGAGATGTCAGGCACTGCTTTTTTTGCTAACATCGCCCTCAAACTTAATTACCGTTCTTAACTTATGGCTAAAAATGTTGTTGTGCTTGGCACCCAATGGGGTGATGAAGGCAAAGGAAAAGTAGTTGACCTGCTAACGCAGAAGGTCTCTTATGTAGTGAGATACCAAGGAGGCCACAACGCTGGCCACACTTTGGTTATTGACGGCGTGACGACTGTCCTTCATTTAATTCCCTCTGGTATTTTGCGTAGTAAAGTAACCTGCGTCATTGGCAACGGCGTTGTGCTAAGCCCTGAAGCCTTGCTCACAGAAATGAAAATGCTTGAAGACAAAGGCATACCCGTAAAAAAACGCCTTAAAATAAGTGAAGCCTGTCCTTTAATTTTACCCTTTCATATTGCTCTTGATATAGCGCGCGAAACCGCCAGAGGCAATAAAGCAATAGGCACGACTGGTCGCGGTATAGGCCCAGCGTATGAAGACAAAGTGTCGCGCAGAGGCCTGCGTGTGGGTGATTTGTTCAACGCACAAGGTTTTGCGTTGAAGCTAAAAGAAGTGATGGAATATCACAACTTTATGCTGACCGAATATTACAAGGTCGAACCCCTAGACTACGCTACCGTGCTAGCCGATGCGTTGGCAGTAGCCGATTTATTAAAATCGATGGTGGTGGATGTAACCGATTTACTTGAAACCGCAAGGCTTAAGGGTGAACCCATAATGTTTGAAGGCGCCCAAGGCACCTTACTCGACATCGATCACGGCACTTATCCTTATGTGACGTCATCAAATACCACAGTGGGCGGTGTTGCCACTGGGGCTGGCTTTGGACCTTTGCACTTAGACTACGTGCTGGGAATAGTAAAAGCCTATACCACGCGAGTAGGCTCAGGCCCGTTTCCGACAGAACTCGACTGTGAAGTGGGCCAGCATTTGGGCGTCAAAGGTCACGAATTTGGCGCTACAACCGGTCGCAAGCGTCGCACCGGTTGGTTTGACGCAGTCGCGATAAAGCGCGCCGTGCAGCTAAACTCCATTACGGGGTTTTGTCTGACCAAACTTGATGTGCTCGATGGTTTAGAGACATTACGTATTTGTATTGGCTACAAAGACAAAAACGGTAAGGTCAGCACTACTCCCCCCCTAGCGGCCGAAGGCTATGAAGCTGTCACGCCAGTGTATGAAGATATGCCGGGTTGGACGAGCAGCACCTTCGGCGTAACCACGTTTGATAGCCTACCTCAGGCGGCTAAAAACTATATTAAACGCATTGAAACACTTGCGGGTGTACCGATAGACATCATATCGACAGGGCCTGACAGAGCGCACACTATGGTGCTCAAAGACCCGTATTCAGTTTAAGCCTCATTTTTGCTACTTAATAGCCTGGCACTAGTGCAATTTATCGACTAGTGGCGGGCTTTTTTATGGTCGAAACTACAGCAGGGTTCTGCTAATATCATGGTTAATTATGGAACTAGGATAATATAGCCATGGATCAACAAGCAGCCGCAAATATTGATACAAACAGTAAAAAAGAGACCAACATAGCGCAAAACAGCAAGGTATCTTGGGTAAGCCCTGTAAACGACAGTCTTGCAGCCCTGACTGACACAAAAGCTAGATTGGATGACTATTTTGCCACATCTGCAACGCTCCCATTGTCGTGGCGTAAACATCAGCTTAATGCGTTTTTAAAATTACTTCGCAGCGAAGAAAAAGCGATAACTACAGCGCTATATCAAGACCTGCACAAATCGGAAGAAGAAGCCTTTATAACCGAAGTGGGATATTTAACCAAGGATGTAAAGTATTTGCTGAGTCATATAGACGGCTGGGCGAAGCCAAGATCGGTGGGTACACCACTGCTAGCCATGCCGGGTAAAAGCATGATCAAAGCAGAGCCATTGGGTACTTGTTTAGTCATTGGGGCTTGGAACTATCCTTTCCAACTGGCTTTGAGCCCCATGCTGGCTGCTATTAGTGCGGGAAACTGCGTTATTATAAAGCCATCGGAGCTTGCGCCTGCTACCTCTGCTTTAATTGCCAAGCTGTTGCCTAAGTATTTAGACATGAACGCAATTGCTGTGGTCGAAGGCGGTAAAGAACCTACGTCTGAGCTCTTAAGCTTAGCCTTTGACAAGGTGTTTTACACTGGGGGCGAAAAAGTGGGTAAAATTGTAATGCGCGCCGCCGCTGAGCACCTTACTCCCGTAACGCTGGAGCTTGGCGGTAAAAGCCCCTGCATTGTTGACAAAAATATTGACCTAAGCGCCGCCTGCAGCAGGATTGTTTGGGGGAAACTGATGAATGCAGGGCAAACGTGCATCGCGCCTGACTACTTAATGGTCCATCATAGTCACCTTGACGATGTTGTTAACATGCTTAAAAAAGTCATTGTTAAGCAATATAGTAAAGATATTGAAAAAAATAAGTATTTTGGTCGCATTATAAGTCAGGCTCACGCCGAGCGACTGGTAGGGTATTTAAAAGACCAAAATATTGTGTTTGGCGGCGAGCATGATGTAAGTAAGAAATTCATTGCGCCTACGATAGTGCTCAACCCAAGCCCTGATAGCCCACTCATGCAAGAAGAGATTTTTGGCCCCATCATTCCTATCGTCAGTTTCAATGGGCGCAGCGATATGCTTGCGTTTATTAGGCAGCGTGCTAAACCATTAGCGGCCTATGTATTTACCAAAGACAAAGAGTTTGAACAACGCTTCGTTGACCAAATTAGTGCAGGCAATATGTGCATTAACGACACCTGTGTATTTATGGTGAATCCTGAGCTTCCGTTTGGCGGTGTGGGTATTAGTGGAATGGGTCGCTATCATGGAAAATATGGCTTTGACACCTTCTCTCACCAAAAGTCGATATTAAAGCGCAGTTTTAGCTTAGAAAATTCTCTGCGCTATATGCCCTTTAATGCATTCAAATTTTCATTGATCCGTAGGTTTTTAAAATAAGAGAGCTGATTGTATGACATTTCCGTTTCATCTAGCCATTCCAGTAAATAATCTGAACGACGCTGCACATTTTTATGGACAAGTTTTAGCCTGCGAGCAGGGCCGCAGCGATAAACACTGGATTGACTGGAATTTTTTTGGTCATCAACTTGTGACGCATTTGGTGGATACAATGCCTAAGTGCGTGGCGCCTAATGAAGTCGATAACAAATCGGTTCCGGTTCCGCATTTTGGGGTGCTTGTTGATGAAGAGGTCTGGCTGCAGGTGATTGACAAGATAAGAGCGCATAATATACCGTTTCAACTTGAGCCATACATCCGTTTTAAAGGTAAAACAGGTGAGCAGGGTACGTTTTTCCTGTTCGATCCTGCGGGCAACGCGCTAGAATTTAAGTATTTTAATGATCCCACGCAAATTTTTGCGGTCTAATCAGTGTTAATTGGCTTTTTTTTGCTCGTTTTGCCTTATATCAGCGCGCTAGATGTTGATCTTATCGTGAAAATGCCATCTAATAACAAAAGCTGCTAGGAGTTGCAGTCATACAAACCTCATAAAAAAGAGAAAAATAACTATGAATAAACAAGAATTAATTACGCAAATCGCTGAGAAAGCCGACCTATCTAAAGCGTCTGCTGGAAATGCACTTAATGCAATTACCGATACAATTACAGCTGCATTAGCAAAAGGCGATGCAGTAACGTTTGTTGGCTTTGGTACCTTTTCCGTTAAAGATAGAGCCGCGCGTTCTGGTAGAAACCCACAAACGGGTGCGACGATTCAAATCGCCGCAGCAAAAGTTCCTGGGTTTAAAGCGGGTAAAGCACTCAAAGATGCCTGCAATTAAGATTTATTTGAAAGCTTTTGCTTTTACAAAAACGGTTAGCATTTGCTAGCCGTTTTTGTTTTCGATGTCTATACATATACCTAAACGCGGTATCATGTCTATAGCATGACTGCACTTAATACAAGATAGGCTACAACGGTAGTAGCGCCGGTAAGTAGTGCGTAGGGCAGTTGTGTTTTGACATGAGTAAGTAAGTCACATCCAGCGGCTAACGACGATACCGCGGTAGTATCAGAAATAGGCGAGCAATGATCACCAAATATGCCTCCGCCAAGTATCGCGGCTAATACAAGCTCAGCGGGTAGCCCTAAGGTTTGCGCTAAAGGCATACCGATGGGGATTAAAATAGCGAAGGTTCCCCACGAGGTGCCGGTGGTAAAAGAAATAATGCCGCCTGCTACAAATAGCATAGGCACAACCAATACCAGCGGTAAATACTCGCCTACTAGGCCCGATACAAATATACCAGTGCCTAATACTTTCAAGCTGGCGCCAAGTCCAATTGACAGCATCACTATGGTGACCAAGGGTAAGAGCTCGCTGATACCGGCAAAGCCAATTTTAAATGCACCTTGGTGCGTAGTTTGTTTACTAAGCACCATAAGGCAATAGCCCACAATGCAGGCTAAAAAGGTGGCGTAGAGTACCGAGCGACTGCCACTGCCTTGCGCTAAGTTGCCGTTACCGGTCCATATCATAAAGCCCACCATGCCAAAAATCATCACGCTTAACGGTAATAGCATAAAACGCGCTTTGGTGGGCTTGGCAATGGCTACCTTGGTGTCTACGCGCTCAAGCTTTTTTTCAGCTTCTTTCATTGGGCCGTGTACTTTGTCGGCAAATATGGTGTAGGCGACAATGACTAAGGTAAGCCATGCATAGATGTTATAAGGTAAAGTGCTCCATAGCACAACAACTGGGCTTGAGGGTAAGTCATAGGCGCTTAGTAAGATCAGCACATAAGCGCCCCAACCGTTAAGTAGTATGAGAATACACACGGGCGCACTGGTTGAATCAATCACGTAGGCGAGCCTTGCACGGCTCATTTTAAATTTGTCGTACAGACCCCTTGCCATAATGCCTGCGGTGAGTACGCTTAAATTAGATTCTATAAATACCACCATGCCGGTAAACATAGTAACGCCGCCGGCGCGGCGCTTAGTACTAGCAATGCCAGATGAAACGAGTTTATTAACAAAAGCGGCAACGCCGCCAGAATCGCGCATGAACGCAAGTAGCGCGCCCACTAATAAACTGAATAAAAGAATACGCGCATTGCCTTCGTTACTGATGGTTGAAACTATTCGTTCAATTGTATTAATAGGGGTTAAGAGCACGCTTTGTTGTGCTTGCTGCAGCAACAGTAGGTATTCGGAGGTAATAATTGACAATAATAAAGCCAATATTACTTCCTTTTTCCATAACACGACGGCTAAGGCCACTAAGGGGGGTAAAATGCTTAACCAATCCACGCTTTTTCCTCTTATTTGCTGCTGTTTTACTTTACGGCTGTTTGCGCCAATACAGCTTCGTACACTAAGTTCATTATGTTGCCATAGCGTGCGCTTGGATATTGGTCACCGCTGAATTGTAAACGCCCACCTTGTTCACTTAGTGGAGAATGCTTTTTGTTGCTCAAGTATATAATAGCTAAGTCTAATTCAGGGTCAATAACGGTGGCGGTGCCAGTCCAACCGGTGTGCCCATAGGCACTTGAACTTGCATATGACCCAAAATGCCAGCGTGTTTCAGGTGAAGATAAGCGCCAGCCTAAACCCATTGAATCGCGCACAAATTCGGGGTGCACAAAACGATTAATGGTATATTGCGAAAACAAATGCACATTGCCATAGCCGCCGCCGTTTAGTAATAACTGCGCAAGCACCGCTAAATCTTGCGCGGTGGAGAACAAACCAGCATGCCCGGCTACACCCTGCATAGAATAGTGGGCTTTTTCGTCATGAACTTGACCTTGAATAACGCCGCTGCGGATGTTGTCAAAGGTAACGCGGCCGCCGCGAGTATTTCCCTGTAGTTCTGTTGCGGCAAACTGATAGGCTTGTTTGCCTTTGCTTAAGGGCACAAATAGGGTATTGCTTAGGCCTAGGGGCGCGTAAATGTAGGTTTCTACGTATTGATCAAGTGGCATGTGGGTGATGCGCTCCACAAGTAACCCAAGGATCATAAAGTTGGTATCACTGTAATTTTGGGTGCTTCTGCGCGCATTGCTAAAGGGTACCTGGTTTAACAAAAACTCACTGGTGAGGACTTTGTCCTGCGAGAAAAATAGGTCGCCAAACGGGCTATTGTTCTTGAAAAATTGCACTTCGCTATTGTAGCCAGAGGTATGCGAGAGTAAATCAGCAATAGTGCGGGTATCGCGGCCACCGCCCTGATACTCGGCCAAATAGTGGGCAATAGGTGTGGTTAACGATAGTTTACCCTCGTCTACTAACTTCATTACGGCTAAGGTAGTGGCAAATACTTTTGTGTTTGAAGCTAAATCAAACATAGTGCTAGTTGTCATAGGCGCAGGTGCGTTAACGGCTCGCTGCTGTTCATCATATTTTAGCGCATAGCCATAGGCTTGTTGCTTAATAATATTGCCCTTATGCACAACGACTATGCTGGCACCAGGAAAACCCTTACTTATATCATTTTGTATAAACTGGTCGAGTTTTGAAAAGTCGACCTTAGGCCTCATGCTGTTTAGCATAGCGAGTGTGTTAATAGTAGGATAGGGAATGCTGATCGCAATTTCAGCTGGCGTGTTGTTAATGCTGGCGCGTATATTCTCAACGCGCAGGCTGTTTATGCGGTTTTGAGTACGTTTGGCAATTGATAGAGATTGAGGTTTGGCTGGGTTTTGCGTAAACACATTGCCTAAGTTGAGTTTCTGATTGTTGATAAAAATATCGGCTGATATCACGTTTGTGCTTTCAATAGTCAGGGTGCCTTTATTAGCAATCGCCAAAAAGGAGGCTCTATTACCATTATAAAGATGCTGTGTACCTTGCGCTGATGCCAAGAAGAGCATGTTTAGCTGGCTCGTGAGCGGGGTGAAATTATCTATTATCGCAGACTCACTTTGGTACTGGGTCATTAAAGCACTAAGCTGTGGTTCAAAATATTTTTCCAGTAGGGCAAATATTGTGGCTGCGGTTTTGGTGTCAGCTTGATAGGTCACTTGCCAAGGGATGAAGTGCATTTGAAAGGCGCCCAGTACGTCCAAAGTTTGGCGGTCTAAAACCCCTGTTTTATCAATAGCATAGCCATAAATATTAAGTGCCTCTTGCAGCAGGCCGGTGCTGGGAGATTGATGATTAAATAGCTGCCAATACTCAGCTACAGTGTCATTGTCATACCATGCGCCAATGCCAGCTTGGTATAGTTTTTGCCACGGAAATCTTGGGCCAGGATCATTTTTGCGTGAAGGCGCAATGTCAGAATGACCCACTACTGCCGTTGGCGTAATATCCGGATTGCGCGCTAAAATATCTTTTGATAGCGCGATTAACAACTCAATTTGCTTATGTTCGAACTCTGGAAAAATACACATGTCTTTTGGTTTAATAAATCCAGCGGGAACATCGCTTTCAATGCACTCAGGAATATTCACAATTTCAATCCCAATAGAAGAATCGTTCAGTGAGCTGCGGCCCTGCCAATAACTTTGGCCAGCGTGCCACGCCCGCTCCTTTTCATCCACAAGCTGCAGCACTTCAATGTGGCTTTTGGGATAGCTTTCATCATTTAGCATCGGGATCAGATAATGTGAGCTTACGCCGCCACCTTCATTTACCAGAAAATCAATTGAACGTTCGTAATTTACCGCAGTAAAGTGCATCACCAAGGACTTGACTCTGTAGCTTGAATTGCTTGACTCTAGCTGTACAATTTTATGCGTGTTTGTACAGCTTACTAATACACTTAATGCTATCGTGATTAGGCTCAAAAACCGGAGTTTACATTTGTGAGAATACATTTTTTGCAAAGATCCGCTTTGCCTGTTAACGAAAACAAATGGCCAAAAAGGTGTTTTACGCATACTGCCCCTGCTAGTTAGGTAAAGTTAGCTCAGTAAAGTCTTGTTTTTCCGTTTAATATACGTCATTTGTTGCGTAAACTAAACGATATAAAGTGGCAATGTCTATTTGTTAGTAATCAGGACTATCGAAAAAAGCATTTTTGCAAGGCTCTATCTTTAATGACAGTCCCGTGATAAAGAAAGATATCAAATGCCTGCTGTACATAACATAAAGAACTATTATCGAAGATGGCTGAAAAGTATAGATGAAGAACTACATTACAATCGTTAAGCGAAAGGTAACCCCACGTGTTGTAAACGAACGCAGCAGTATTGCTCAGCGCTATCTCAATATTTGCATTGTCTTGCTCATTGCATGTTCTTTCACGCTAGAAGCAAGCGCTTTGGTAAACGCGCAAATCCCGCTGCAAAGTCAATTTAAGAATGTTGACACTGAGCTTCGGGCCAAAATAGCCCAAAAATTGTTTATTGACCTGCGCTATTACTGCTCGCCTAAAGCCCAAGGATATTGTCTAGAGCCATTGCTTGAACTACCCGATGAGATAGCCTCTATGTTGGCGAAGTCGAAGGTGGGTGGGGTAATTTTATTTTCTGAAAATTTATCTTCGCCTGAGCAAATTATAAGACTCACGCATGATTTACAAGTAGCGCTGATGCCTGCACATAAGAAAGTGCCTGGCCTTGCTCAGCAAGGTGTTAAACAGCGCGAACCGCAAACTTTTAAACAGCCTCTTTATATTCCTCTTTACATTGGTATCGATCAAGAAGGCGGGCGAGTGTCGCGACTTCCACAGTCTTATTTTATGGGGTTTGCGGGGAATATGGCGATTGGGGCCACCGCCAAAGCACATAAAAATAAATACTCTATAGCGACAAGTCTAGCAATGGCGAAACATCTAAATTTACTCGGTATTAACGTTAATTTTGCGCCAGTGATTGACGTTAACAACAACCCCAGTAATCCAATTATAAACGTGAGGGCCTATGGTCAATTCCCAAACTTAGTCTCAGATTTAGGCGGTGCGTCAATACTCACTATGCAAGAGCAAAATATTTCGGTAGCAGCAAAACATTTCCCCGGTCATGGCGATACTTTTCTGGACAGTCACGTGGGTTTGCCGCGGGTGAATCACAGCCGTGAAATGATCAACAGCATCGACTTATTGCCATTTCGAAAAGTTATTGGTAACTCTAACACACGTCCAGATATGATTATGACAGCCCATATTCAGTATCCTGCGCTTGACAGCACTCGCTTTGTGGGTGATAAAGCCGCTACTGAAAATGCAGACAACGCGCAAGCTACCGCAGAGCCACCGGTGTTACCTGCTACATTATCACGCAAAATATTAACGAGTATTTTACGTCAAGAATTAGCCTATAGCGGACTTATTATTACCGATGCTTTAAACATGAAGTCTATTACTCAATATCTAACGCCAATAGAAGCCGTTATTCAGTCATTTTCTGCAGGCGCCGACATTACTCTCATGCCTTACCAAATAAGTTCACCCCAAGATGCGATTGGCTTTTTAGACTGGTTGAACGAACTGACTATATTCATTGCCCAAGACAATGAGCTAAAAGGCTTGGTTGACGCATCGTACAGGCGAATACTCACGCACAAGGCTAAACGCAATATTGCTAAACGAAGCTTGTTGCCCTTAGCCGATAAACTTGCGCTGTTAGAGGACACTTCCTACAAAACCAGTGACTATAATTTAGCGCTTTCACTGTCACAAGCATCTTTTACGCAAATTAAGGGCCTTACTACACCATTAGTAGCGCAGCAACGCTTGCTTGTTTTTATGCCTGATAAACTGCGCTGTCAAGCCTTTAAGCAGTACTGGCAAGAACAAGTAGATACAAGTGACGTAAATTGTTTGAGTATACTAAGCGAGGCTATTCCTTCGAATTCAGAGCTTTTAGCTGACATAGACGCGGTAATTGTAGGCGACGCTTTTCCGGCGCTTGGCTTTCATGAAAGTGTTGATTATGAGGGTATACAGGCTAGTGGTCGTATCGATAACGAACTGCAGCTCTGTGCCATTAATGCTCTAGTTGCGCAGGCTAAATTTCAAGATATACCGAGAATACTGGTAAAGCTTCGCTCGCCCTATATTTCCGTTAATGACGCCCAATCATACAGCGCTATTTTTGCCTCATACGACTATCAAGTTGCGCAGGTTAGTAGTACACCCAATAATAATGAATACCTGTTCAGTCCTGCATTTGCCTCGTTAGTTAAGGTGATCACCGGTAAGCAAACGCCATTAGGGACTTTGCCTGTTACTTTATCTACAGAAGCAATCAAGGCCTTGCCCGCGCCAAAAACGAAAAGTGAGCCAGCGCCTCAAGAAGAATGAAAACTAATTGAACCTGACTCCTTTAGTTTTTTAAAAGCGCACTCTTACACCTCCATTTACGATGAAACCGTCATTGCGTGACCAAATGTCGGTGGTCCATTGTCCATCGGGGGCGCGGTTAGGCAATACCAACGGGTCTTCTTTGGTTTGGCGAATATTCAATAAGTTTTCCATGTTAATAAACCAGCTGAATTGACCGGTGGTGATCTCCCCCATTAGTCCAAGGTGCCAGTAGGGTTTGCTTTCAGCGCGATAAGGATTTCCTTCTAAACGCTGAATGCCAGTGTAATAAGCTTCAAATCCAATTCTGAATTTACCGTGTTGCTCTTTCATAGCGACAAAGCCGGCAGAGTGCTGCGGCGTTAGCTCAACGCGTTGGCGAGTTTCGCTGCTGCCGTTAAATTCAGTCGCATCTAAGTAGAGATAGCTGGCGGTTAGCTTGTAGTCTTGCCATTTGTAGCGTAGTAAAAGTTCAGATCCATAAATACGCGATTCGCCAGGGGCATTGTTTAAACGGACGCGGTCAAGTGGGCCACCGATTTGTGATGAAAAAGCTTCCAGCTGCGTCACGCCTTCTACGCTGGAGGTGAAAAAGGTGAGGTTGGTTTCAAGTTTATCAAGTTGATAGCCTATATCAATTGAGGAAGTCACAGCGGTTTCTTCTTCTATGTTACTTAGCGGTTCAAGACGTGATAAGCCGGCGGCCTCAATTGCTTCCACGAAAGGGCTCGGCGCAAAGTAGCCGCGCCCGTAGGAGGCTCTAATAGTCCAGTCATCAGGGCGATAGAGCATTGAGATGCGCGGACTAAATTGGGCGCCAAACTCGCTATGATCATCAAAACGCCCGCTGAGTGAGGCCGATATGCGCTCGTTTAGCTCATAGTCAGCTTGGGCGAATATTCCTGGTACGTCATATGAATAGTCGAAGCTAGGAAAATCTTGCGACTCAAAACGGTCTGACTGCATGGCGACACCCAGTACCCACTGCACGTTTTGTGTATAGCCTGCGAGGGAGCTCTCAAGCAGATAACTTTCATGACTGTCGTCGTCTAACACATCGCCAAAACGTTTATCGTGATTTTGAAGCATGGCTGAAGCGCGCAAATTCAGACTCAGTACATCGCCTAACGGGGTATTAGCAATAAGTCCCGCGTCGAAGCGCTCACTATCTTGGTTGTGTACAAATGTACTGCCGTCTGGCAAAGTTTGAC
This sequence comes from Glaciecola punicea ACAM 611, assembly GCF_000252165.1. GTDB lineage: Bacteria > Pseudomonadota > Gammaproteobacteria > Enterobacterales > Alteromonadaceae > Glaciecola > Glaciecola punicea. The sequence continues at coordinate 25,056 of NZ_BAET01000033.1, read as the reverse complement.
GGGCGCGCGTGCCGCCTTTGCGGTTCTCTGTCATAAAGCCCGCTGTGGCATAGATGCTTGCGCCGTTTTCGCCGTCCCAAAACAGGCGTGGGCGCGCGGTGTAACGTTCGTAGCCAGCCATGTCAATCCAGCCATCATCGTCTAAATCTTTGTTACTTTGCTGGTGTGCTCCAGCCGTGAAAGACATACCCACCGAGTCATTAAGCGGAGTAGCTAAATAGCTTGTTATATCTTGGCCATCTTGCGATGTGGCATTTAACAAGACTTCTCCTTGTGCTTCACGGCTTGGCTTGCGTGAAATTAAATTGATCACGCCACCCATAGCCGAGCCACCATAAAGCGATGAAGCAGAGCCTTTGATGATCTCCACTCTGGAAAGATCGGTTGGTGGAATTTGAAGCAAGCCGATAGAGGACGCTTGACCACCAAAAAGTGGTAGGCCGTCGCTTAACAATTGGGTATAACGACCGTACAGACCTTGCAGGCGAATGTTGGCACTGCCAAGCGCTGGGGAGGTGGTTTGCACCCTAACGCCGCCCGTTTCGGCGACTAACATCGAGATATTGCCGGGGCGCATAATCGCTTTTTCTTCTAATTCTTCGCGGTTGATGACTTCTATTCGAATGGGTTCACTGTTTATTGAGCGGCCTATCCGCGTTGATGTTACTAAAATTGTTTCGGTCTCATCATGGTGATGTTCGTCGCTATCATCATCATGTCCATCATCATGTCCTTCAAGATGTCTATTGCCTCTTGCCTTTATTTCGGCCTCAGGATTAACGCTAATATTTGTCGCGTTCGTTTGCGCATAAGCTTGTGTTGTAAATGTGTACATCATGCTGATAGTAATAAGTGAAAAAACAAAGTGTTTATTGGATTGAAAAATGTTCATGGTGAAAGAGTGTCCATTAGTGCAGAAGGTGAAGTAACTTAAGCGCGTTACTTTGAAATCGGTTGTGCGTATAATAAAGCTTCTAGTAAGAGGAAGGTCAAGCCAATATGCAAATAAAACAATTAGCTAGCGAGACGGGTGTGGGCAGTTACACGATCCGTTACTATGAAGATATCGGCTTATTGCCTCAGGCTAGGCGCAGTGATATCGGTTACCGTCGTTACAATCAGTATGATGTACTTTCACTAAATTTTATTCGACGTTGCAAAGACTTACGTATGCCACTGGTTGCCATAAAAAGCTTGGTGGCCGTGCAAGCATGAGAAACTTTTCAGAATTATTAAGGATATAGTAAATACGGCAAGCGCATTTTCTTATATAGGGCTAAATCATATTGCCAACTGAGGCGAATGTCCTCAAGTGACTCACCGTTTTCAATGGCTTTTCTTAAGGTGTCTGTACCGGCCAGTTTGTCCATAAAATCAGGCGCTGTAAAAAAGGGTATATTTTGCGCTTTAAAGGCCTTGTGATAATCCATAAGAAGGCGTAAATCTAGCCCTTGAATTACGCTATGCTGAAGGTTCAAACCAAACAACGCAAGGTTCAGCAGTTTTGGCTTAGGCGCGGCAAAAGGTTTTGACGCAGGCGTGAAGGTAAAGTCGCCTAAGCGAACCTTATTATGCCCTATTACTTGAAAAGGAAAATCAGTACCTCTGCCTATACTCACAGCGCTAGCTTCAAAAAAGCATAAAGAGGGGTACAGTCTTACGGCTTGGTAATTAGGCAAATTGGGGCTGGGCGGAACGGGTAAGTTATACACTAGCGATTTGTGATACCCCTGCATGGGAATGACCGTTAATGCCAATTGTTCAGCGTTATCTATCCAATTCTCGCCTTTTATCATTAGTGCGAGTTCACCCACTGTTAGCCCGTGTAAAACCGGAATAGGGTGCATACCGACGAAAGATTGAAAGGCTAGATCAAGCACGGGGCCGTCTATAAACTCACCGTTCGGATTGGGTCTATCAAGCACCATAAACGCGACTTTGTGCTGGGCGGCAGCCTGCATCATGTGGTGCATTGAACTGATATAGGTATAAAAGCGGGTGCCAACATCCTGAATGTCAAAAATGATTACATCAAGGCTTTCCATGATGCTGTTAGGCGGTGTTTTGTTTTTTCCGTAAATGGATTGAATGGGAATAAGGGTAGCGGCATCTTTACCGCTACTGATATGTTCGCCCGCGCCTTTATTTCCGCGAACACCATGTTCAGGCGCAAACATCACGGTGACATTTATGCTGTAACTGCGTAACAAGTCTACTAGGTGTATGGGTTTTGAAACAGCGGCGTTGTTTTCATGCTGATCCAGCATAGACGTTTGGTTAACGATTAATCCCACGCGTTTTCCACGCAGACTGGCCAGATACACAGAGGTGTTTTCGGCGCCAAGCACTAAGCTCGAAGTGCTAGATGTGGCGTCGCTGTCAAGCGGTGCTGCACTGCTATCTAGCGCTGAGCTTGGATAAATGGCTTGCTCACTACTATCAACAATATCGTCTTGCACTAAATTCGCGCTTGCTTGATAGGCTATCACAAGCCAGCATATGAGCAGCATGCCACAAAATGGTAACAGCAAACGTAAGTTAGAAAATGTCATATCATGTGTAAACCTAAAGTAACGTTTTTTTATGCGGCTTCGCGTGAATGCTATCAGGCGAATTGCTTAGCGAATTACGCAAATGCCCCTGATTTTTTTGCAACATCGTTTTTGCTGTAATCGCATCTGTTTGCGTTAAAATCATTAAAATGGCCAGCTTTGCGCTATTGTCGGCCAACTCAAGTGCTGTTTGCGCCTGCGTTTGGCTGCATTGCGTCGCCTGCATTACAATACGGATAGCCCGAGCGCGCAGCTTTTCATTACTTGCGTTAAGATCGACCATCAGGTTTTCAAAGACTTTGCCTAGTTTTACCATGACGGCGGTGCTTAGCATATTGAGTATGAGTTTTTGCGCAGTGCCTGATTTCATGCGCGTTGAGCCGGTTAAACATTCCGGCCCCACTTGCGCGCATATTCCGGCATTCACCATAGTTAACATAGGCGAGTTTGGGTTACACACCACACATGCCGTATTACAGCCTAATGAATTAGCGTATTCTAAGGCGCTAATCACATAAGGCGTGCGGCCACTGGCGGCTATGCCAACCAGCATATCGTTTTTTTGCAGGTCAATGTTTTGTAAATCAACTATGGCGCTGTCTTTGCTATCTTCTGCACCTTCTACTGCATTAGTTAAGGCGTTCTCACCGCCGGCGATAATGCCTATTACTAAATTATCGGGTACACTAAATGTGGGTCGGCACTCTACCGCGTCTAGTACCCCTAAGCGTCCACTGGTGCCTGCACCGATATAGATCAGCCGACCTTTGTTTTGAAGGCTGGTAACCGCCAAGTCAACGCAAACACTAATGTTATGCAGCGCGGCGGCAACTGCTAGCGCAACTTTCTGGTCTTCTTGGTTAATCACCTTTAGCAAATCAAGCGTGTTTAAGGTGTCTAATGTCATGGTGCGTGGATTTCTGCCTTCAGAGACAAGGCTGTCTAGCTGCTGCATGAGGGCTTGCTCATTTGTTTCGAGTTTTTGGGGCTGAGTTTTTACTTCCTCAAAGGGCTTGGGCATCTACGCTTCCTCTTTAGTAAACGAACGTGCATTTTGAGCGACGCCAAGGCAGCAAACTATCGTGGCCACGCTGGTGGCAATTAATAGCTGATATGAGAAATTCAAATCAAATTGCCACGCGTCTGGCAAATACCACGTTTGTACATAGGGCTGCATAAGCACCGGAATAGAAAATCCAATGATCAGCGCCCCTAGAATAGAGCCTGCTGAGCCGCGTTTGGTAAAAAGTGCCGTAAAATAAACGCCAAGCAAGCCGCTATATGAAAACACCATCACGCTAAGCGCAAAGGCTAAAAGCGGCATGTCGGTATATTGTTGCCAATAGTAGCAAAGCCCTGCCATTGCGCTTAAGCAAATGGCCACAAGCCCCATACTAATTCGACCTGCTTTTACTAACTGCTGTTCGCTCGGGCTTACTTTTTTAATCAAACCACAGTAAAACCCACGGTAAAGATCTTGCACTAGCACCGATGACATGCTGTTTAAGCCAGAGTTTAAGGTAGACAAGGCGGCGGCAATAATTCCTATGGTGACCACTGCTTTTATGCCATTGGGTAAATCGGTAAGCACGTAGTACATAAATATAGTGACGGTTTGGCCCACGAATTCTGGCGTGGGCTCGCCCTCTATGCCGCTTTGCATTAAATCGGGTCGCTGGTAATAGACAAAAAGTAACAAACCAATACAGACAAAAATAAGTACAACCGGTATGCCCATAAATATTGAGCTGACCAACGCCCGCGTTGCGCTTTTTGAGTCTTTGCAGGTTAACATGCGCTGCGTCACATCTTGATCAAGACCAAACGCAGCAATATTTAATAATACAAACCCAGTTACAACAGACCAAAAGCTAAATACGCCGGCACCGCCAAGGTCAGTAGTGAAATTAAACACGGTCAGCTTAGAGTCTTGACCGTCGCCAGGATCGGCTAAAACAGCCCATATGGCAGAAAAGTCGGCGGGAATACTGATTATCAAATACCCAAGTACTAACAGTGCAGCGCTTATGTATACCATCGCTTGAATAACATCGCTGTAAATAACGCTGCGAACGCCGCCGTACATGGTATATGCGAAACCAACGGTGGCAATAAGTAAGATCGAGGCAATAACATGGTTTGCGGCAATATCACCAAATAAAATCATAGCAACCGCAATTGCGGCCATATATAGCCTTGCGCCACTTGCAAACAGCCTGCCGATTAGATAAACCGTACCTGCCTGATATTTAGATTTTTCACCAAAGCGCTGAGCGAGGAGTTCGTACACGGTAAACACTTTGTAATGGTAGAATTTAGGCAATAAAAAATAGGCCACAAAGCCTGCGGCAATAAAACCCGCTAAATTGGTGGCTAAGTAAGTCAAGTCGCCCCTGTAGCCTTGGTCAGGGCCGCCTAAAAAAGTTGCCGCTGACTGCGACGTGGCCAGCACAGAAATACTCACTAGCCACACGGGCATTTGATTGCCCGCTAAAAAATAGTCTTTACTAGATTGTGACTTTCGATTGAACCATAGGCCTGTTGCCACTAAAGTTAGTGCGTAGCCGGCGAATATTGCCCAATCTATCAGGGAAAACTGATCAATCATTCATTGACCTCATAATTATTGTTATTTTTAGGATATCTCTAAGATGTACTTTATGTATAAATATCGCAGCGCTTAGTTATACCCAATCGGGTTTGCGCTGTATACTACTTAATTATGCTATAAATGCACTCTTCATTAAAATGTTGGGGCATGGGCGAGATAACATGGGCACATGTCTTGCTTTAGTGACAATAATTGTCGGCAGATTAAACATCCGCTGGCAATAGTGTGAACTATATAGCGCTTTTTCATCGTTTAAATAACAAATTAAAGAGGTGTATTGTGAGTCGTCGCACCATTGCTACTATAAATTTAAATGCACTACGCGATAATCTTGCTTTGCTCATGGATTATAACAGTGGCAGTAAGGTGATTGCTGTAGTCAAAGCAGACGCCTACGGCAATGGCGCGGTGAATGTTGCGCGCGCTATTGAGGCTGAGGTCGATATATTTGCAGTGGCATTTTTAGCCGAAGCAAAAACACTTTGCGAGGCCGGTATTTCTAAGCCTGTTTTAGTCCTACAAGGCCCGCACAGTCAGCAGGAACTGTATGACGAGTCCACCTCAAATCTTATTTGGATGCTACACAGTGAATGGCAGCTAGAAGCGTTTGCAAAATATAAGCAAAGTACCGTTGTGCACAAAAGTGCAGCTTGGTTGAAGTTCGATTCGGGCATGCATCGACTCGGATTGCCTATTGCACAGTTGCCAGACTTACTCGCTAAGTACTCAAGCATTATAGATGAGAACACCGTACTTGCTACCCATCTTGCAAACGCAGATGAGCCTATTCAAGATCATGCAAAAGCCCAAATAGACGACTTTTTAGCGGTAGCCTTAATGGTGAACTTGCCCATTTGCATTGCCAACTCTGCCGCGAGTATACGTTTTGATCAGGCTCGCGGCGACTATGTACGCTTAGGTATTGCTATGTATGGTTCAAGCCCCTTTCAAAGCCATGACAATCCTGTAGCGCTAAAACCAGTAATGAGCTTAGATTCGCAAATAATAGGCTTGCGCACTATTGAAAAAGGCGAAGCGGTTGGCTACGGAAGCACTTGGAGAGCCGCTAGAGAGTCGGTCATTGCTACAGTCTCCATTGGCTATGCTGACGGCTACCCACGCCACGCTCCTACTAGCACTCCCGCATGGTGTGAAGGGCAGCTTATACCTTTAGTCGGGCGTGTGTCTATGGACATGTTAACGTTTGATGTGACTAATTTAAGCAGTGTTGCAATAGGAGACGTTGTGCAACTGTGGGGCGATAAACTGCCTATAAACGATGTGGCCGATCACATAGGCACCATTGGCTATGAGCTAATGACCCGCATTTCTGCTAGAGTACCTCGAAAGTATATTGGGTAAGGTGTTAAACGAAAGCCTTCTTCAGGTGTAAAAAGGTAAAATTTTGTCGAATAGTCATAAAAGAGATCTCACTAAAGGGCCCGTTTATAGAGCCCTAGTCGCTATGTCAGCGCCAATGAGATTAGGTATTTTTCGGTGATTGCTGTGGGCTTAGCAGATGCGTACTTCTTGGGCCCTTTAATCACCAGCACCGTGTTGCAGAACTAATTATGGCTTGTGCTGATTTTTTATTTCAATATAGCCATGCTAATGTCGAGATCAATAAAATTTATCCCTGATAATAAGCGGTTTTATGAAGTGCTTATAAGAATATAATACTGCGTATATTTGGCATTAGAACGTTTTGGAACAAGGTTGAAGTATGTGGATTGTAGGGGTTGATGGTGGTGGCACGAAATGTGAGGCGGGTTTATTTACCCAAAGTGGTGACTTGTTAGCGAGGGCGCGAACGGGACCTGCCAACTTGTTCGCTAATTTTACAGGTGCTATGGCTTGTATAGAGCAGGCCAGCGAGCAGCTCTTTTCGAAGTGCCAAGCGCAGCATAATATTAGTGTTACCCAACAGGACTGTTTTATTAGCTTAGGTTGCGCCGGTGGTTCAATAGAGTCGGTGAAAAAAAATTTCAGGCAATGGCCGCATCAATATGCTGGAGCGCTGCTTAATACCGATGTATATGTATCGTGCCTTGGGGCTAATAAAACAAAGGCTTGCGCCGTATTCGTGATTGGTACGGGGTCTTGTTTAGCGGTTTTCACGCCTGAGGATCCCATTAATATGCAGCAGTTTGGGGGCCACGGATTTATATTAGGCGATGTTGCATCGGGCGCCTGGTTAGGCAAGCAAGCACTAATTTGGTACTTACAGGCGCTTGAAACACCTCCCCAAGATACACTCTTATTAACCACACTCAAGCGTGAGTTAGGCAGCAGTACGAGTCTAATAATTGAGACCTTTGGGCAAGCTAGTGCGCGTGAATTTGCTGAACTTGTACCCGTAATCTTGAACGTGCAAGATAGTAGCCCAACGGTCGCGAACTGGCTAGCACAAGGGGCGTCGTATGCCGCTAATTTGATAGAACGGCACACCGATAAAAACCAGCCAATATTTCTTACAGGAGGATTAGCCACGGTGTACAAACCGTTAATTGAAAAACGCATTGCAACCGCTGTCACTATTCCTAATAAGAGCGCTATTTTCGGTGCATACGCAGCCGCCAAAGACTACTTAAACAGACAAAATGGTTGAGTTAGGTAACGGGCTTGTATTTACTTTCGTCAGATTGATTTCATACTCTGAGGGGTCAAATGTAAACGATATCTGCGCTAGCTTATCGCCTTCAAGTGCTCAACACAAGTACGCGTGCAAAGCCCACCAAATCATGTTTTTTAGCAAAGGCGCTGCCTTTAAGATGCACTTGAGGCGGTATGCGTTGCCACTGAAAATACACTACCAATAGTTACCATTTTCGTAGGATTTCTGAATACAGCGCCGCATCTAAAAGCACTTGGGACACGTCAGCCGGATTTAGCAAACGCTCTAACTCTCCCGATGTGCTCATCATTAAAATAGAAGCATTAAAATCATCTATAATAGTCTGTGCGTTTGGTGTGTCAGATTTAATCGCTAAACGCAGTTGGACTTCGTAAATAGGGTCGCGTGACAGATACATTGACTGTTGTTTTACGTCTATTAAAAGCTTGTTGAAGGCGTCCAGCATAAATTTGTCAGCAATGATGTTTTCAACGCGCCGGTCTGCTAGCTGCTTAACGTTGGCTAAAAAGTCAGGAGTGCGTGCCCATCTTACTGAACGCTCAGCGCGCAATTCATCGGTATTGGCGAATCTGTTTTCAATGCCCAGAGTCGTTCTATATATTTTATCGAGCCTGTTAGCTTCTTTTGCTTTTGGGTTTCTTGAGGCGATGTGCAGCGGTAATACCATATAAGGGTCAGAATATAGATAGCTACCACGCTGAACGTTCAAAGAATAATGGTCGATGAATCCCGTAAAAGTACCATTTCTTAAACCGCTGCCAGACCACGCCTGCGTTGTTGCGGTAATAGTGACGGCATAGTCACTCAAGGCTTTTTTTACTACGTCATTCGCCCGCGCTGAATTGGGGGCTTTGTCGATCAAGGTAGGCACTATATTGCCCACCAAAGGAAGCTTGGTGTTTTGCGCTAGAACAGGTAATGCCAAAATGCTCGTAGATACAACTAAACAGATCAACGCACCGCGCTTCATCATTATTTTTATACTCAATGTAATCTCAATATATAGTAGTGGGTTGGGACGCGCAGATATAAGGTTAAAACTACGTTTCATGCCTAGTGTAAACGTGAAATTAAGCACAATGGATTTATTTATTAAGTGATTTTTGAAAAGCGCTGTTAACCGTGATGTATTAAAGCTTGCATATTAATTGGATTAATACACAAGTCTTTAGCAATCTTAATGCGTCAAGCAGCACAGCCAATATTTGTATGACATCGAAATAATGCATAATTAGGACTTATTTTAAAAAGGCAAAAGCATCGCCAAATAAGCAGTCTTGCGACAAACCAAGCGGTAAAAACTCAGTCTTAATAAGGGCTGCCATTTCAAATCGGCCTGCTACGTATACTTGCTTATTTTCAAGTGACGGGAAATCGCTTAATACTGCTTGATGCACAAGGCCCGTCTTACCTTTCCATCTCGTTTCAGGAGACTCAACTACAGGATTAAAGTTAAAGTTTCTATGCACCGTCGCTAACTGCGTAAGTCGGTTCAACTCGTATAAATCAGCCTGTTTTTTAGCGCCCCAATATAAATCTACTTGGCGATTTGGCTGACGCTGTAAACAGTCAAGCAATATCGACTTTGCATACGAATAACCGGTGCCGCCTGCAATAATAATCGCTGGCATATCGCTCTCGCGCAAAAAGGCATTGCCAAGACCCACCTCAACGGTAAGGGTATGAGTATCTCTTGCGCGCTGTATGACTTCAAAAGCATAGGGGTTTTTGGGCGTAGCGCCTATATGCAGCTCTAATAAATGATTATGTTGAGGTATGTTAGCGATAGAAAAAGGTCGTTTGTCTTGTTCGCTCATAACAACCTGCAGATATTGCCCCGCTTTAAAAGCAACAGCTTGTTTGGCGTCCAAGGTAACTTTGAGTACGTGCGGGCTTAGCGGCTCAATACTGAGCACGCGGGTATTAATAAAGGTCATTGTGTTCCTATTTAAAATGTATTAACAAATGTGCTGCTCAGTCTTAATCAAGCAACCCAAGTTCTTGCCAAATATCATCCACTTTCTGTTTGACTTTTTCGTCCATATAATGGGGGTTCCCCACTCACGGTCTGTTTCGCCTGGCATTTTATTGGTGGCATCAAGTCCCATCTTGGATCCTAAACCCGACACCGGCGAGGCAAAGTCTAAATAGTCTATTGGTGTATTTTCAATCATGGTGGTGTCTCGGGCAGGGTCCATTCTGGTAGTAATTGCCCGAATAACATCATTCCAATCGCGTGCGTTCGAATAATCGTCACATACTATCACAAATTTGGTATACATGAATTGTCGCAAGAACGACCAAACACCCATCATGACCCGTTTCGCATGTCCTGGATATTGTTTTTTGATGGTAACAATGGCCATTCGATAAGAACACACTTCAAGGGACAGATAAAAGTCGACAATTTCTGGGTATTGTTTTTGCAATATGGGCACGAAGACTTCATTTAACGCTACGCCTTCGCGAAGCACGCAGACTTAAGCTTTAGTCGTGTATTTTCGCCTTATTTTCAAATAAGTATTTAGCCTAGCTAATTACCTTTTATTCTTATTGTGTTGTAATAGGAGTGTATTAATATTTATTCAAGGTTACTCAATCAATGTCTCTTAGCATTTCATCTGATAGTTATTCTGCGGCAGTTCAAATAGGTACACCTTTTTCCGCTTCAAGCACCAAAGTTATGTTGTTAGGCGCTGGCGAATTAGGTAAAGAAGTTGCCATAGAGCTGAAGCGTTTGGGCTGTGAAGTTATTGCGCTAGATCGCTATAAAAACGCGCCCGCCATGCAAATTGCCGACAAAGCCTATTGTTTATCTATGCTTGATTCAGACGCTTTAGAAAAAATAATTCGAGATGAAAATCCCGCTTTCATCGTACCCGAAATAGAAGCAATTGCGACCACTACCTTGTTAAAACTTGAGGCCGATGGTTTTACTATTGTACCCAGTGCGAATGCGGCGCATTTGACCATGAACAGAGAAGGCATTCGATGCTTAGTCGCTGAAGAACTCAATATTTCCACATCAAACTATAGATTTGCCAGTAGCTTTGATGAATTTACGCTTGCGCTTGAAGAAATTGGGTTTCCGTGTGTAGTTAAACCGGTAATGAGCTCATCTGGTAAAGGGCAAAGCTTACTCAAAGCAGCAAGTGAGGCACAACAAGCTTGGCAATATGCACAAGAAGGCGGGCGCGCTGGGAAGGGCAAGGTAATAGTGGAAAGCTTTGTAGATTTCGACTACGAAATTACCTTACTCACAGTGCAGCATGCCTCAGGTATAAGCTACTGTGAGCCTATTGGACACAGGCAGAAAGACGGTGATTATCAAGAAAGTTGGCAGCCCCAAGCGATGAGTGGACTTGCTTTAAAGCGTGCCCAAGAAATGGCTGAAAAGGTCACCAAGGCATTAGGTGGAAAAGGTCTGTTTGGTGTAGAGTTTTTTATAAAAGGTGACGATGTTATTTTTAGTGAAGTCTCACCTAGGCCACATGACACAGGCATGGTTACCATGATATCGCAGGACTTATCAGAATTTGCTCTGCATGTTCGTGCCTTTTTGGGTTTGCCGATCCCTAATATAGGGTTTAGAAGACCTTCTGTATCAGTTGCACTATTAGTACAAGGAAATTCGGACAAGGTTAGTTTTGGTAACCTTGCGCAAGTGCTGTCACTTCCCAACACAGATTTACGCCTATTTGGCAAGCCTGAGGTGTCCGGTAAGCGACGAATGGGCGTCGCCTTGGCTAGCGACGCATCTTTAGAAGTCGCATTAGAAAAAGGCTTGTTTATGGCGGCGAGTATTCGCTCTAAATTATAAACAGATTGCGTAAAAGGGTGGTATTCGTTTTTCAATCGTTTATACTTTAAGCATGAATAAAGAAAACAAAACAGAAAAAAATATAAAAACGAATACTCCTAATACAAACAAGTTACTACCTGCTAACAGTGATAAACAAGACGCTGGAACAGTGCCGCCGGGTACGAGTTCGTCAGGTAAAAGTCAAGATCCTCACTTTGAACGTGAACAAGTAAAGTATGAAAATCCAGTCGCCAGTAGAGAATACATGCTGAGTATGCTGATGCAGCACGCGCAAGATAATTCGGGTGGCTTAGCGTACACAGAAATTTGTAATCTTTTAAATGCACACGACGAAGACAGCCGCATTGGTATTCAAAGACGACTACGCGCTATGGAGCGCGAAGGGCAAGTTCTATTTAATCGAAACAAAAAATATGAAGTACAAGCACAAGACGCATTGGTTAGAGGCCGAGTCATTGGCCATAGAGACGGCTTCGGATTTCTAAAACACTCTGACACAGAAAAAGACTATTTCATCACAATGGGGCAGATGAAAAATCTTTTTCATGATGATGTGGTAGAGGGTGCGCTAGGGCAAACCGATCGTAAAGGACGCACTGAGTTTCGCGTCAACCAAATAATTGAACCAAGAAAAGACGCCATTGTGGGTCGCTATTTTATTGAGCAAGGCGTAAGTACCGTCATACCTGATGACAATCGTATTTGCCATGAACTTATCATTCCCAAAGAATATACGAATGGCGCAAAGCAAGGTCATGTCGTGGTAGTTGAAATACTGCAGCGACCGCGTCGGAATATGAATCCGACGGGCAAAATTACAGAGGTCCTTGGCGAGCACTTAGCGCCGGGTATGGAAATTGAAACGGCACTGCGCAACTTTGATATACCGCACACATGGCCAAAATCAGTAACGGCAAGTTTGAGTCAGCTAACAGACGAAGTCCCTGATGAAGCAAAAACGGGACGTGTAGATTTACGCGATTTACCGCTGGTTACGATTGACGGCGAAGATGCCAGAGACTTCGACGACGCGGTATACTGTGAACCTGGTGATGATGGCGGCTGGAAGCTGTGGGTGGCTATTGCCGATGTAAGTAGCTACGTGAGGCTAGGTACAGCGCTTGATAACGAAGCTCAAAACAGAGCAACCTCTGTATATTTCCCTGAACAAGTAATCCCCATGCTACCCGAAGCCTTATCTAACGGCTTGTGCTCGCTTAATCCAGACGTCGACCGTCTATGCATGGTCTGTGAAATGCACATATCGGCAAAAGGAAAGTTGGGCGAATACATGTTCTATGAAGCCGTTATGCGCTCTCATGCCCGATTTACTTACACTAAAGTATGGAATATTCTAAACGGCGATGAAACACTTATTCAGCGTTACCAAGACAGAGTTGAAGATCTCGGCAATTTAAATAATTTATACAAGGCCCTTAAGCGTTCGCGTCAAAACCGTGGTGCCATAGAATTTGAAAGCGTAGAAACAAAGTTTGTGTTTAATGCCCATCGTAAAATAGAAAATATAGTGCCATTGGTGCGTAACGATGCACATAAGATCATCGAAGAGTGCATGATCATGGCAAACGTCTGTGCCGCGCAATACATTGAAGAAAACAATGCCGAGGCCTTATTTAGGGTGCACGACAAGCCCGATGCGGACCGCTTAATTAGCTTTCGTTCCTACTTAGCAGAAGTGGGTATCGATTTTAAAGCGGGCAATGAACCCACGCCAAAAGAGTTTGCCCAAGTGGCGACAAAAATAGCAGGCAGGGTTGACAAAGACCTCATTCAAACTATGCTGCTGCGCTCGATGAAGCAAGCTATATATGACGGTAATAATCTCGGTCATTTCGGCTTAGCACTTGAGGCTTATGCGCATTTTACATCACCAATAAGGCGCTATCCCGACTTAGTGGTGCATCGCGTAATTAAAGCTATAGTGAACAAGCAGCAGGGCAACAAAGCTTGTAAAGGCGCTAAGTTTTACACTGAGCAAGAAATTGAAGCCCTTGGTGAGCAATGCTCTATGGCAGAGCGGCGAGCCGATGATGCCACCCGAGATGTTGCAGACTGGTTAAAATGCGAGTTCATGCTAGATCATGTGAATGACGTATTTGAGGGAGTCATTGCCTCGGTAACTAATTTTGGTTTATTTGTGAGGCTCAGTAACTTTCAAATAGATGGCCTGATCCACATCACGTCTCTGGCTAATGACTTTTATCACTATGACCAAATCAAACAATGTTTGGTCGGTGAAAATTCTGGCCGTAGCTACCGTTTAGGCGATCCTTTGCGTATCAAAGTGGTGGCAGTAAATCTAGATGAACGCAAAATAGATTTGATGATAGACGGTGAAGATAATACCAAGCGTCCTGCGCGTAAAAAGAAAAAGCGCAGTGGTGGCGGGAGCAAAGAAGACAAAGCCGTAAATAATGGTAAGGCCAGCACTAAAACAAGTAAACCTGAGGGTAAAAAACCAGAAGCACCGGTAAATAAAGACGGTAAACGTAAAGCAGGTCCTGCCTCTAAACGCGGAAAATCATCGCGTTCAAAACCGAAAAAGTAGTAAATAACTCAGTGCCCTTTCCCAAGGGCACTTGTTTAATATAATTAGCCCTTAGTGTCAGCTAGAGCAAGCTATATTTAGGCTCACCAACACGATTAGGAAATTCACTTAATGGCACAACAGGAATTTTTGTATGGTATTCATTCGGTTGCCGCTGTGCTTGAAAGTGAGCCTGAGCGGGTACTTGATGTGATGATTGCGAAAGGTCGCAGTGAAGAGCGAATTAATGATATTGTTAATGCTGCCAGAAACAATGGAATTTCAGTGCAGTTTGTACACAGAAAAACACTCGATGAAAAAAGTGATGGTGAACAAAATCAAGGTGTAATAGCACGTGCAAAGCCTGCCAGAATATTGGATGAAGCAGATCTAGATAAGATTTTTAAGAGTGTTCAGTCTTCGCCAAATACAATACCGTTCTTTTTAGTGTTAGATGGTGTTACCGACCCGCACAATCTAGGTGCTTGTTTGCGAAATGCCGATGCCGCTGGTGTGCAAGCTGTTATTGTGCCTAAGGATAATGCGGTTGGCCTTACACCTGTAGTGCGTAAAGTCGCTTCTGGTGCGGCCGAAAATGTGCCGCTTATTCAGGTAACAAACTTGTCTCGCACGCTTAAGCATATGCAGCAGCAAGGCGTGTGGGTAATAGGTACAGCAGGAGAGGCCACGCAGATTATTTATGAGTGTAAAATTGAAGGTGCCGTAGCACTTGTGATGGGTGCAGAAGGAAAAGGGATGCGCAGATTAACTCGTGAAACTTGCGACGAGCTTATTAAGCTACCCATGGCGGGCACGGTGTCTAGTCTAAATGTTTCAGTCGCAACAGGAATATGTTTATTTGAAATAGTGCGTCAGCGGCCCCGCGTTTAGGCACATGTAGTCATGTATGATGGTTATAGAAGGACATCCAATTTACCTATCGATACACAATACTTAAATTTCTTAAAATTAGGCTACACCTCAAGTTTGTTTTCTGTTATAGTTTCGCGCCCTTTTTGTAGGGGTATGGTCTGTTTTTATCAAGAATTACTTATAATTTAAGGTAAAAATAGCAGCTTAGAGGCTCAAAAGAGTCATAATATTAAATAGCGGAGCTCTAACATGATCCAAATGCAAACTAACCTGGACGTAGCCGATAACTCGGGTGCTCGCAGGGTTCAGTGTATTAAGGTTCTTGGTGGTTCGCATCGCCGTTATGCGCACATAGGCGACATCATTAAAGTTACTGTGAAAGAAGCAATTCCTCGCGGTAAAGTTAAAAAAGGTGACGTCTTAACTGCAGTGGTGGTACGTACTAGGAAAGGCGTTCGCAGAGCAGATGGTTCTACTATCCGTTTTGACAACAACGCAGCTGTTTTGCTTAATGCAAACAAGCAACCTATTGGCACACGTATTTTTGGTCCGGTTACAAGAGAACTTCGTGGAGATTCATTCATGAAAATCATCTCATTGGCCCCAGAAGTACTATAAGGAGTCACGATAATGGCTAGAAAAATTCGTCGTGATGATGAAATTGTCGTATTAGCGGGTAAAGATAAAGGTAAGCAAGGCAAAGTTTTGCGTGTATTACCTTCCGAAGACCGCGTATATGTAGAAGGCGTAAATATCATTAAGAAACATCTAAAGGCAAATCCGCAAGCGAATGAGCCAGGTGGTATTATTGATAAAGAAGCTTCTATTCATGTTTCAAATATAGCGTTAGTAAACCCTGCAACGGGAAAAGCTGATCGCGTTGGTTTCCGTTTCGAAGACGAGAAGAAAGTACGTTTCTTTAAGTCTAACGGCGACCTAGTTTAACTATTGGAGAATACGATGGCGAAACTGCATGAGTTCTATAAAGAGACCGTAGTGGCCGATCTTGCAAAGCAGTTCGGATACAAAAGTGTCATGCAAGTCCCTCGGGTGGAAAAAATCACTCTAAACATGGGTTTGGGTGAAGCAGTAGCAGACAAGAAAGTCCTCGAATCAGCGCAAGCTGAAATGGCGGCAATCGCTGGTCAAAAGCCAGTAGTCACTGTTGCAAGAAAATCTGTTGCGGGCTTTAAAATCCGTGAAGGTTATCCGATTGGCTGTAAAGTGACCCTACGTGGCGAACGTATGTGGGAATTCCTTGAGCGATTTATTTCGATCACTATTCCCCGTATCCGTGACTTCCGTGGTCTTAACCCGAAATCATTTGACGGTAAAGGCAACTATAGCATGGGCATACGTGAGCAAATCATCTTCCCTGAAATCGATTTCGATAAAGTGGATAAAATGCGCGGTATGGATATTACTATCACTACCAGTGCTGAAACTAACGACGAAGCACATGCTCTTTTGAGCGCGTTTAGCTTCCCGTTTAGAAAATAAGGTGTAGGGTTATGGCAAAAGAATCAATGAAGGCGCGTGAAGTAAAACGTGCCAAGCTGGTTAAGAAATATTCAGAAAAACGTGATGCTTTAAAAGCAACCGTTAGCAACGTGAATGTTTCTGAAGAAGAGCGTTGGGACGCTGTTCTTAAGCTACAACAACTTCCACGTGATTCGTCACGTTCACGTCAGCAAAACCGCTGTCGTGTAACGGGCCGTCCACATGGGTTCCTACGCAAATTTGGTCTTTCTCGTATAAAGCTTCGTGAAGCTGCTATGCGCGGTGAAGTCCCTGGCCTTAAAAAAGCCAGCTGGTAAGGAGTAGCACATATGAGCATGCAAGATCCTATCGCGGATATGTTTACCCGAATTCGTAATGGCCAACAAGCCGCTAAAGTTACGACCTCTATGCCATCATCTAAGTTACGCGTTGCTATTGCAACCTTACTTCAGTCTGAAGGTTATGTAGAAGGTTTCAGTGTTACGCAAGGGGCTAAGCCCACTTTAGAAGTAACTTTGAAATATTTCGAAGGTAAAAAAGTAATTGATACAATTCAAAGAGTCAGCCGTCCTGGTTTACGCATCTATAAAAATAAAGATGAGTTACCTAAAGTGATGGGTGGTCTTGGGATTGCTATCGTGTCTACCTCAAAAGGTGTGATGACTGACCGTGCAGCGCGTAATGCTGGCATGGGCGGTGAGATCATCGGTTATGTAGCGTAACTCCAGGAGTAGAATATGTCACGTATAGCAAAATCCCCTGTAGACATCCTAGCAGGAGTAGAAATATCTATTTCTGGTCAAGAAGTCACAGTTAAAGGTAAAAATGGCACCTTAACTCGCGTATTTAACGACGCAGTTGACGTAAAGCAAAAAGACAACACGTTAACCACGGCTCCAAAAGAAGGCGCGGCAAACGGTTGGGCTCAAGCGGGAACGGCAAACGCATTGTTAAAGTCGATGATTAAGGGTGTAACTGATGGTTATGAAAAGAAACTTCAGCTAAATGGTGTTGGTTACCGTGCAAACGCACAAGGTAGCAAACTAAATCTAACGCTGGGCTTTTCTCACCCTGTCGCTTACGATATGCCTGAAGGCATTACCATACAAACTCCTACACAAACCGAAATCATTGTTTCTGGCATTGATAAGCAAGTGGTGGGACAGGTTGCAGCTAACATTCGCGGATATCGTCCACCAGAG
Source organism: Glaciecola punicea ACAM 611 (assembly GCF_000252165.1). GTDB lineage: Bacteria > Pseudomonadota > Gammaproteobacteria > Enterobacterales > Alteromonadaceae > Glaciecola > Glaciecola punicea. Next base: position 7,312 of record NZ_BAET01000033.1, on the reverse strand, counting down.
CCTTACAAAGGCAAGGGTGTTCGTTACGCAGATGAAGTTGTTCGTCGTAAAGAAGCTAAGAAAAAGTAGGTGGGTGTTATGGATAAGAAAACAGCTCGCTTGCGTCGTGCCACTCGCGCACGCAAGAAGATCAGTGAACTCGAAGCGACTCGCTTGGTAGTAAACCGTACACCGCGCCACATATACGCTCAGTTAATCGCTCCATGCGGTTCTGTAGTATTAGCCTCAGCTTCAACTGTTGAAAAAGATCTTAAAGGTTCTTTGAAATCAACAGGCAATGTTGAAGCGGCAGCGGCAGTTGGTAAAGCGATTGCACAACGCGCTATCGAAAAAGGTGTCGAAAAAGTCGCCTTTGATAGAAGTGGATTTAAATATCACGGTCGTGTGAAAGCACTGGCTGATGCCGCTCGTGAAGCGGGCCTTCAGTTCTAGGAGTTTAAAATGGCTAAAGTAGAAGTTCAACAGCAGGGTGACCTGTTAGAAAAGCTAATCGCTGTAAACCGTGTTTCTAAAGTAGTTAAAGGTGGTCGCATCTTTAGTTTTACTGCATTAACAGTGGTTGGCGATGGCAATGGCCGTGTAGGTTTTGGCTACGGAAAAGCACGTGAAGTTCCTGCTGCAATTCAAAAGGCAATGGAAAAAGCTCGTCGCAACCTAGTTGATGTAGATCTAAACGGAAACACATTACAGCACCCAATTAAAGGGCGTCACTCAGGTTCTAAAGTATATATGCAGCCTGCATCTGAAGGTACCGGTATTATTGCCGGTGGCGCGATGCGAGCAGTATTAGAAGTTGCTGGTGTACAAAACGTTCTTTCTAAATGCTACGGCTCAACCAACCCTATCAACGTGGTACGCGCAACTGTTAACGCGCTAGTAGAAATGAACTCTCCGGAGAAGATTGCTGCGAAACGTGGATTGCCGGTTAACGAGATTCTGGGGTAAGTGAACATGGCAAAGACGATTAAAGTAAAGCAAACTAAAAGCTCGATCGGTCGACTGCCTAAGCCTAAAGCAACATTAGTTGGTTTAGGCTTACGCAAGATTGGTCATGTTCGTGAACTTGAAGATACACCAGCCATTCGTGGCATGGTAAACCGTGTATTTTACATGGTTGAGATAGTGGAGGAGTAATTGATGAAACTTAATACGCTTGCTCCTGCACCTGGAGCAAATAAAGCAGGTAAACGTGTTGGTCGCGGAACTGGTTCTGGTTTAGGCAAAACTGGTGGTCGTGGTCATAAAGGTCAAAAGAGTCGTTCAGGCGGGAAAGTCAAGCCTGGATTTGAAGGTGGTCAAATGCCTTTACAACGTCGTTTACCTAAGTTTGGTTTTACGTCGCGTGTATCTTTTGTGACCGACCAAGTAACACTCAGCGAAATTGCTAGCGTTGACGGTGATGTTGTATCACTAGACACTTTGAAGGCTGCAGGTCTTGTTAAAAAAGAAATGCAAAATGTAAAAGTGATCTTGAGCGGCTCAATTAGTCGTGCAGTCACCATTAGTGGCCTTGGAGTAACCAAAGGTGCGCTAGAAGCAATTACAGCTGCTGGCGGTAAAGTAGAGGAATAAGCTAAATGGCAAAACCAGGACAGGGTTCAAGTAAAGGCGGTGGTTTGAGTGAATTACGCTCTCGCCTGTTTTTCGTACTTGGCGCAATCATTGTGTTTAGGCTTGGGTCTTATGTACCTATTCCTGGTATTGACTCCAATGTGTTGTCTCAAATATTTGAACAGCAAACAGGCACCATTGTGGGCATGTTTAACATGTTTTCTGGTGGCGCTCTTGAGCGTGCTTCAGTACTAGCATTGGGCATAATGCCGTACATCACAGCGTCGATTATTATGCAGTTATTAGCTGCTGTGCATGAGCCATTTAAGGAATTAAAGAAAGAGGGCCAATCTGGTCAGCGTAAAATCAGTCAGTACACGCGTTATTTAACGCTAATACTTGCGTCATTCCAATCTATTGGGATTGCAACTGGTTTACCACAAATGATTCCTGGTTTAGTGACCGATCCTGGCTTAGCTTTCTATTTTACAGCAGTCGTGAGTTTGGTTACCGGTACTATGTTTTTAATGTGGTTAGGTGAGCAAATTACCGAACGCGGTATTGGTAATGGTATATCAATTTTAATATTTGCTGGTATTGTGGCGGGCTTGCCCAGTGCAATAGGGCAAACTGCTGAACAAGCAAGGCAGGGCGAAATTCAGCTGTTGTTCTTGTTAGTATTGGCTGCCATTATTATAGCATTAACCTATTTGGTTGTATTTGTTGAGCGAGCACAGCGCCGTATTGTGGTAAACTATGCAAAGCGTCAACAAGGCAGAAAAGTATTTGCAGCGCAAAGCTCACATTTACCCCTCAAGGTAAACATGGCAGGTGTAATTCCACCTATCTTTGCTTCAAGTATAATTTTGTTTCCAAGTACTTTATCGGGTATGTTAGGACAAAATGAGAACTTCTCGTTTTTGACTGACTTTGCTCTTTTATTGTCACCTGGGCAACCCTTATATGTAATGCTGTACGCAGCAACGATTATTTTCTTTTGCTTCTTTTATACAGCATTACAATTTAATCCACGCGACACTGCTGATAATCTAAAGAAATCTGGCGCTTTTGTTCCCGGGATCCGTCCTGGAGAGCAAACATCACGTTACATTGACAAAGTGATGACAAGGTTGACCCTAGCTGGTGCTCTCTATATTACCTTTGTTTGTTTAGTGCCTGAGTTCCTATTACTGTGGTTTAACGTTCCGTTTTACTTTGGTGGTACATCTCTACTCATAATATGTGTAGTGGTAATGGATTTCATGGCGCAGGTACAAACCCACTTGATGTCTCATCAATATGGGGATGTTCTCAAAAAAGCTAACTTAAAAGGCTAAGTCGGTAAGACTACACTTTTAGGTAGCCAACTACGGAGTGATGACATGAAAGTTCGTGCATCCGTTAAAACGATTTGCCGTAACTGCAAAATCATTAAGCGCAACGGTGTTGTAAGAGTGATTTGTTCAGCAGACCCTAAGCATAAGCAAAGGCAAGGCTAATTGTCCTAGAAATAGGGATTTTACTCGGTTTTTAATATCGGGCGCTGTACTAGTGCCCGAGCTCTAAAACCTTTATTTGCAATTTTGTTATTAGGTAAGTATCCTAACGGGCTTTTTAGGCTAGTAACATTTATTAAGAGGAGTGCTGTTAATGGCCCGTATCGCTGGCATTAACATTCCTGATCACAAGCATACCGTTATTGCTTTGCAAGCCATTTTTGGTATCGGGGCAACCCGTGCAAAAGAAATATGTGTGAGTGCGAGTGTTTCAGAGTCTACCAAAATTAAAGAATTGGATGAGACTATAATAGACAAACTTCGTGACGAAGTGGCCAAGTTTATGGTTGAAGGTGATTTACGTCGTGAAGTTTCCATGAGTATTAAACGTTTGATGGACCTAGGTTGTTTTCGTGGCATACGCCATCGTCGCAGCTTACCCTTACGTGGTCAGCGCACTAAAACTAATGCGCGTACCCGTAAAGGTCCTCGTAAACCTATTAAAAAGTAAGCGAGGATTATAAGTTATGGCTAAAACCCCTACTAAAGCGCGCAAGCGCGCCAAACGTCAAGTTGCTGATGGAATGGCTCATATCCATGCATCTTTCAACAATACGATTGTGACAATAACTGATCGTCAAGGTAATGCGCTATCATGGGCAACATCTGGTGGTTCAGGTTTTCGTGGTTCTCGTAAGTCAACTCCGTTTGCGGCTCAGGTTGCAGCAGAGAGAGCCGGCCTTGCCGCTCAAGACTATGGCTTGAAAAACATTGAAGTGTTCGTTAAAGGACCCGGCCCAGGCCGTGAATCTGCTATACGCGCATTAAATGCCACAGGTTATAAGATCACAAACATTACCGATGTGACGCCAATACCGCACAACGGTTGTCGTCCACCTAAAAAGCGTCGCGTATAAGCGAGCAGTTGGAGAAAGATCATGGCAAGATATTTGGGTCCAAAACTCAAACTTAGTCGTCGTGAAGGAACCGACCTGTTCCTTAAAAGCGGCGTAAGAGCAATTGAAAGTAAGTGTAAAATCGATCAGCCTCCTGGTCAGCATGGTGCCCGTCGTGGGAGATTGTCTGATTATGGCGTTCAGTTACGCGAGAAACAAAAAGTTCGTCGTATGTATGGCGTATTAGAAAAACAGTTTAGAAACTATTATAAAGAGGCTGCACGACGTGCAAGCAACACCGGTGAAAACTTGTTGCAACTTCTTGAGCAGCGTCTTGATAACGTTGTCTACCGTATGGGCTTTGCAAGTACCCGTGCTGAAGCACGCCAACTTGTCAGTCACAAGGCGATTGTTGTTAACGGTAAAGTAGTAAACATTCCATCTTTTACAGTGAAAGCTGAAGATGTGGTTGCTGTTCGTGAGAAAGCTAAAAAACAGGCTCGTATTGTTGCTGCATTAGAATTAGCAGATCAGCGTGAAAAGCCAGTATGGTTGGAAGTAGACAATACTAAAATGGAAGGTACGTTTAAACGTATTCCTGAAAGAACAGATTTGTCTGCCGAAATAAATGAACAGTTGATTGTCGAACTTTACTCTAAGTAAAGTATAACTAAAGAGGATACATTGTGGGTTCAGTGACCGAATTCTTAAAGCCAAGGTTAGTTGAAATTGAAAATATTTCACCTACTCGTGCAAAGGTAACGTTAGAGCCATTAGAGCGTGGCTTTGGCCATACTCTAGGCAACGCACTTCGTCGCATCTTACTATCTTCTATGCCAGGATGTGCTGTCACAGAGGTTGAGATTGATGGCGTGCTACACGAGTACACTGCTAAAGAAGGCGTGCAAGAAGATGTTATAGATATTCTGTTGAACCTTAAAGGTCTAGCAGTAATACTCGAAAATAAAACCGAAGCTACCTTAACATTAGTTAAGTCTGGTGCAGGTCCAGTTCTTGCCCGTGATATTCAGCATGACGGTGACGTTGAAATTGTTAATCCTGAGCATGTGATTTGTAACTTAACTGGCGAAGGCGAGTTGAGTATGCGTATCAAAGTAGAAATGGGTCGTGGTTATGTACCAGCATCTACTCGTCGTTCCTCTGAAGACGATGATCGACCAATTGGTCGTTTGTTAGTTGACGCTTCATTCAGTCCAGTAGAACGTATTGCTTATTCTGTGGAGTCTGCGCGTGTTGAACAACGCACTGATTTGGATAAGTTAATAATTGATATGGAAACAAACGGTACATTAGATCCGGAAGAAGCCATTCGACGTTCTGCAACAATCTTAGCTGAGCAATTAGATGCTTTCGTAGAATTACGCGACATCTCGGTGCCCGAAGCTAAGGAAGAAAAGCCAGAATTTGATCCTATTCTATTGCGTCCAGTTGACGACTTGGAATTAACGGTCCGTTCTGCTAACTGTTTGAAAGCAGAAGCCATTCAATATATTGGTGACCTTGTACAGCGCACTGAAGTTGAACTTCTTAAGACCCCTAATCTGGGTAAGAAATCGCTTACAGAAATTAAAGATGTACTTGCTTCTCGTGGACTTTCTTTAGGCATGCGCCTTGAGAATTGGCCTCCAGAGTCAATCGCTGAAAAAGATTAATCAGAATTATTACTGAATTGTAAAGAAGGATAAGACTATGCGCCATCGTAAGAGTGGTCGTCAGTTGAATCGCAATAGTAGCCATAGAATTGCCATGTTTAAAAACATGGCAAGTTCATTGGTTAAGCATGAAGTCATTAAGACTACGTTGCCAAAAGCGAAAGAACTGCGTCGTGTTATAGAGCCATTAATAACACTTGCTAAGCAAGACAGCGTTGCAAATCGCCGTTTAGCTATGGCAAGAACGGCTGATAAAGAAGTTGTTGGTAAATTATTTAATGAACTTGGTCCGCGTTACGACGCACGTCCAGGTGGTTACACACGTATCCTAAAGTGTGGATATCGTACTGGTGACAATGCCCCTATGGCATACGTTGAATTAGTTGACCGCCCCATTACTGAAGAAGTTGCTGAAGAAATTGAAGCAGTTGAATAGTATAGGGTAATAAAAAAACCCGGAATATTCCGGGTTTTTTATTGTCTAAATTTTAAGATTAAATTGATACTGTATATTTTAACAAACTGCCTGTTCTTCTCAAACAGTCATTGAATTATGGTGTTGGTGCTTGTGATTCTAATTCCAAATAGTGATCATTAATAATTGCCACTATTTCTTCTTCACTTAAACCACCTTTCATTGCGCTTATTCGAACTTTTTCTGAACTGATATCACGCTGCTGAGCAAGTTCAACCAAACGAGTAATAGCGTCAGGGTATTGTGCAAGTTCTTCCATTGATACAATTATCATATTTTCTGTTTTGACCAAATCATCCGTTACTGTAGCTAGTAGAGCGTCCAACACATATTTACCAACAAAAGGTACTTCTTTAATTGTAGTAATTAAAATTTCCATCGTTTGAGACGGGAACGCAGCCACTAACTTTTGTGCAATTTGATCGGCTGAATCTGGTTCTGCCTTAACTGCCGTTTTGACAATTTCATCAAAATATTCAGGGTTGTTTTTGCAAGCGGCGCTTGTAGCTGCGCCCGCATAACTTGGTTCTGCATTTACTGCCAAAGCTACAATTTCTGTTGGTTTTGCTACTCTATGTTCGTTTGCTAACATGATTATATCATCAACGAACATAGGTTTTGCGGAGACGCTTGTAGTAATTATTTCTTGATATCTCTCTGGATAGGCGCTTAACGCAATAGAAACAAATTCGGGCGTGCGTTGTGGATATCTGTCGAGTAAGCTTTTTAAGGAATTGTCTACTGAAGCTCCGCCTTCAACTTGTTTCTTGAAAAATTGGATCGACTGCTGGCTAGGTTGCATCCAACTAGCTTGCTGGCTTGTTATACTAAATTGCTCAGATGCGACACTATTGCTAACTAGGTTAGCTGTGAGTACTAGAGAACAACTGATCGTAACTAATGTATTCATCTTTAAAACCGCCTTAAGATTGCTGCTTAGTTCATAATGCATTAACTTTATTAACACTAATTTCACAATACCACATACTATTAGATAGCTCTATTTAATAAATTAAGGAGATACTCGTTTTAGTGCTTGACCTTTTCCTGTTGAACTTTATAATGCGCCCTCTCAAACATTGAGAGTAAGTTTGTAGACGATCTTGTGGCTCACCAAAGTTAGGTGTTTGTTATAACAAAAGGTTCAATATAATCAATTATATTATTTTGAAAAAGTTACAAAAGATGTTGACAAACTTTGCGAATGACGTAGTATTCGCA
>NZ_BAET01000034.1 GCF_000252165.1 Glaciecola punicea ACAM 611 | reverse complement strand
GCGCAAATGGACGGCGGCATATTAGTAGTGGCTGCTACCGACGGTCCTATGCCACAAACACGTGAGCATATTTTACTAGGTCGTCAAGTTGGTATTCCATACATGATCGTTTTCATGAACAAATGTGACATGGTAGACGACGAAGAATTACTAGAGCTAGTAGAAATGGAAGTGCGTGAGCTTCTTAGTGAATATGATTTTCCAGGTGATGATTTACCGGTAATTCAAGGCTCAGCACTCAAAGCCCTTGAAGGCGATGAAAAGTGGGAAGCTAAAATTCTTGAACTAGCAGATGCGCTAGACAACTACATTCCAGAGCCAAAGCGTGACGTAGACAAGCCATTTATTCTGCCAATAGAAGATGTGTTCTCGATTTCAGGCCGTGGTACGGTTGTAACAGGTCGTATTGAACAAGGCATTGTTAAAGTAGGCGAAGAAGTTGAAATAATCGGTATAAAAGATACGGTTAAAACAACGTGTACAGGCGTTGAGATGTTCCGTAAATTGCTTGACGAAGGTCGTGCCGGCGAGAACGTAGGTATATTATTACGTGGTACTAAGCGTGAAGACGTTGAACGTGGTCAAGTACTTGCGAAGCCTGGTTCAATTAAGCCACACACCAAGTTTGAAGCTGAAGTGTATATCTTAAGCAAAGACGAAGGTGGCCGTCATACGCCATTCTTTAAAGGTTACCGCCCACAGTTTTATTTCCGTACGACTGACGTAACAGGGGCTGTAGAGCTTCCTGAAGGCGTAGAAATGGTAATGCCTGGTGATAACCTTAAATTCGTAGTAGAGCTAATTGCTCCAATCGCGATGGATGAAGGCTTACGCTTTGCAATCCGTGAAGGTGGCCGTACTGTAGGCGCCGGTGTTGTTGCTAAAATACTGTAGT
>NZ_BAET01000035.1 GCF_000252165.1 Glaciecola punicea ACAM 611 | reverse complement strand
AGCACCGGTGATCATGTTTTTTACATAATCGGCGTGACCAGGACAATCAACGTGTGCATAATGACGGTTAGGCGTGTCATATTCGACGTGTGAGGTATTAATAGTAATACCGCGCTCGCGCTCTTCTGGTGCGTTATCAATTTGGTCAAACGCTGAGGCAGAGCCACCGTATGTTTTTGCTAGAACTGTACTGATAGCCGCAGTTAGCGTTGTTTTACCGTGGTCAACGTGGCCAATTGTGCCAACGTTAACATGCGGTTTTTTACGTTCAAATTTTGCTTTTGCCATTGTCTTTTCCCAGCAAAGTTAATATTAAAAAAAGTAATCAAAGAATGGTGCTGATAGGCAGATTCGAACTGCCGACCTCACCCTTACCAAGGGTGCGCTCTACCAACTGAGCCATATCAGCATCGTGGAGCGAGCAGCGGGAATCGAACCCGCATCATCAGCTTGGAAGGCTGAGGTAATAGCCATTATACGATGCTCGCATTCCCGAAGTTTCTCTGACCAACTTTTTTTCAAAAAGGTGGTGGAGGGTGCAGGATTCGAACCTGCGAAGGCTGAGCCGTCAGATTTACAGTCTGATCCCGTTGACCGCTTGGGTAACCCTCCAGAGATTGATGGTGCCGACTACCGGAATCGAACTGGTGACCTACTGATTACAAGTCAGTTGCTCTACCAACTGAGCTAAGTCGGCACTACATCAAGTGGGTGCGGATTCTAGAGCAATGATTAATGATGCGCAAGTGTCTTTTGGTAAATAAATAGATTTTTTTACGATTAATGTTTGCTTGCTCGTAAAAGCTTCTATATTTGCCATTATTTTAATCATTTTTAGCCATATTTTGATGTGCAATTTTGGCCAGCCCAATTAACACTAAATTTTCAACATAATTTATATTCACGCACGCGCTATTATTTTCTGATTTTGCCAATGTACTGATCAGCACTCTTGCATCTCCTCCACTTATATACAGCTCGTATTTTGAACAATACGATTGCATGATGTTGCATGCTTGCAATAACATTCCGCTGAGTTGTGCAAGAGCACCTTGTGCAACACATATAGGCGTGTCATTACCTAGTGTTAATGTGTCCAATAGCTGACCTTGGTCAAATACTCTTTTAGTTTGGCTAACCACTGCGGTGCGAGCCATAGAAAGTCCTGGCGCTATCCAACCACCTAAGTGTTTGTTGGCAACCACAAAGTCACAGGTTATAGCAGTGCCTGCGTCTATCACAATAAAATTAGTTTGCTCTCCCCTATCACGAAGTGCCGCGCCTGCTAAAATCACCATCCAGCGATCAGCGCCCATATTTTGCGGCTGTGCGTAAGCATTTGAAATATCAAACTGTACTGCTTGAGTGCGCGTTTGGTGAAAAGGAATTTTTGCTTTGCCACACAGCGCTGCAATAAAAAGGCTTGTTTCTTCATTTACTACGCTGCATAACCAACAGTTTGCAGCCTGCTCAAGTAAGGCTTCAATACTGTCTAGCGATGTTCTAAATATGCGTAAATCGGCAATTTCTTCAGGAAAAGTATACCAAGCATACTTAATACTGCTGTTGCCAATATCGAGCAATAAACTAGGCCTGTCTAACACTAATTTCTCCGCCATGAAAAGCTTTTATACTGCCGTTAATATCAAGCAAAAGTGCGCCAGTATTGTCAATACCATTGCCTGTGCCCGTGATAATTTTATCACCAGCAACTATCGTTATGTGTTTTTTGTAATATAAATCGCAGTCTTTCCATCTTGCCATAAAAGGCGCCATACCGTGTGCCTCAAATATAGGTAAATTCTGCCAAAGCTTATGAATAAGGGCAGCGGCTAATTGATTTTTGCTAATAGGTTTTTTAGTTATACTGGATAGATCAGTGAAAGCTTGATTTATTCCTTGCACATTAGCGGGCAAATTTATATTAATGCCTATGCCAATGATAGCCGATGTAGTGGCCCCTACTTGTCCCTCAACCTCAATTAAAACGCCCGCTAGTTTTTTCTGTTCATGGTACACATCGTTTGGCCATTTTAACTGACAGTTCAATACCTCTAACGATTGCAGTGTTTCATTAATGATTACCCCCACCATCAAACTAAGCCCGGTCATCGCTTGGTGGCCACCGGTAAATCGCCACAGCATGCTTAAGTATAAGCTACTGGCATAGGGCGAAACCCAATTTCGTCCGCGCCTGCCGCGGCCTGCACTTTGTGCTTCAGCTAAACAACAATAGCCAGAATCGACATAGGGTACACTGTGCGATTTTGCTTTTACAATATCGTTAGTTGAACTAACCAAATTCTCAATCTGTATCAAAAAGGCATTACCTTGACTTGACGCCGGCAATGCAGCTTGAATTTGGCTGTGCGACAATAGCTCAATATGATTGGTTAGCTTGTATCCGCGCCCTTTAATACTGCAGATATCGAGGCCAAGCTTATTCAGTGCTTTTATTTGCTCGGAAATTGCACTGCGGCTGAGCGCTAGTTCACTAGCTAGATCTTCACCAAGGTGGAAATGGCCATCGTTTAATTTATTTAGCAATTGAGTGCGAAGCGCTTGTTTATTTTGCGCCTGTGATTTTTTCATAACGTGACAAGTCCATGTTTCCCAATTAGCCGCACCTCATTGTCTAGCTCAATATCAAAGGTTTTGTATACCGAGTCACGAATTTGACGCGCTAGCGTCAGTAAGTCTTTACCTTCTCCTTCTCCCATATTAACCAGCACAAGCGCTTGATTTTCATGACAGGCAATATTGCCAATTTTTTTTCCTCTAAACCCCAATTTATCAATAAGCCATGCTGCCGGGATTTTTACCTGATGTTCATTTACTCGGAAACTCGGCATATCATTGTGGATATTTAAAAGCCTATTAAGATGGTTATTATCAATTACTGGGTTTTTAAAAAAACTCCCAGCATTGCCTAGTTTTGCAGGATCGGGTAGCTTACTTTTTCTGATAGCAATAACTTCATTAAACACCTTCTCGGCGCTAGGTAATACCAGGTGCAGCAATGAGCCGTAACTCGTTTCAAGTTTATACACTTTAGGTAAGCGGTAAAAAACGCGCGTTATTATACGTTGATTATGAGCCTGCTGTTTGAAAATACTGTCACGATAGCCAAAATTGCACTGCTCTTTATTAAAGCTGCATAGGGTGAGCGACTCGGTGTCTAAAAACTCAACTTTATCAATAAACCTTTCTATTTCGACACCATAAGCGCCTATATTTTGAATAGGCGATGCACCAACAGTGCCTGGAATAAGGGCCAAATTTTCAAAACCACCAATATTACGTTGTATGCAAAACTCGACTAATCTATGCCAATTTTCACCCGCTCCTACGGTGAGTAAGTATTCGCTTTTATTTTCATTCACGAGTATACCTTTAATTCGATTTAGCAGCACCAATTGTGGATAGTCATCAATAAATACTGTATTACTACCTTCACCTAACATCAGGTATTTTGTGTCATCGCCTTCGTTTATTAAAGCCCTAATTGTGCTTATTAATTCTCGTGACGATTCAATATTTATAATCCTGCGGCAGCGCGCGTGAAGCGAAAATGTATGTAAAGATTTTAACGAGTCCAATTTTTTATTCACTTATTCGTTAATTTATCTATATTTATTGTTACAGAAAATGGTGCACGTGTATAAACTTAAATGACAAATTTATATAAAGTACGACAAAGATAGGTGATATTGTGCAACGACGTAACTTTGGTGAGCGGTCTATTTTAACCAATTAAGCGCTCGTGGATATTGTAAAACGAACCACACCTCGTTGTATAAGGCTAAAGCGGTAGGACGTTATTGTATCGAAGTTGGTCATAATTAAGCGCATTGACGTATTTGATAGTCTGCGCTTTACCCATGATAGCGTCGTGCTCATTTAAAGGATACTTTGTTTTGTCTGAAACCCCGTCTAATTTTACTGTAGAACCTGAATTTACTAATAAAACGTTGTCTGTTACTGAAATAAATACGGCAACTATGGCAATGACGCCTATATCCCCTAAGTATCGTCAGATAAATCTAATTTGGGGGGCGTGTTTTGGTGCTGTACTTGCCATAATTTTGACACTTTTCACAAGTGGTATTATCTTTGATTTACCCGAAAATGCGCGCCCTTACGTTATTGGCGGCTACGTTTTTATCGCTATTAGTACACTGCGCAACTTAATTTATCACGTTTTTGCCGACCCACTCATACAATATGCTCTGCGTGAACACGATCTTAATTATCAATCGGGTCTAATCTTTAGAAGCTTGGTCAGCCAGCCCATCTTACGGATTCAGCACATCGAAATTAGACGTGGGCCTATAGAGCTGCAGGCTGGCCTCGCTACACTACAGGTATTTAGCGCCGGCGGCGTATCTCATACATTCAATATTCCAGGTCTTGTTTATGAAGACGCTGTGTCGCTGCGTCAATTTATTCTTGATCATAAGGATTTAGCTGCCGATGTCTGAAACAAGGCAAAATGAACATATCAAATCCAATAACGAAACACAGCCCTTGCTAACTCAACCTGAGATAGACGCGAACTTAACTCGCACACACGCACAAGAATGGTCACGTGTATCGCCTTTGGCTATTTTGTATTTCTTTACTAAAACAGTATATGGCTTAGTAAGTGGCGTACTTATTTATACGCTTCCTGCTTTTGCAGCCGGCTATTCAACGATCAAAGAAAACCCAGTGTATCTTGCATTAGGGCTTATTGCTTTCTTTACGCTAATTCTGATAAACAGCATCGCTAAGTATTGGTTTTACCTTTACAAGTTTACTGACGAGCGCGTTGAAATTAAACAGGGTGTATTTAAAAAGTCACATTTAGACCTACCGTTTAAAAAGATACAAAATGTTAAGGTGATTCAACCCTTCTATTATCGCTTTAATCAATATTCGTTTATTGAATTAGATACTGCAGGCTCTGCTCAGCAGGAAGCAAAAATTGTTGCACTACCCCTGCGTCTAGCTGAGAGCTTCAAGCAGATGATACTGCAGATAAAAACTAATGAACCTGCAAATACTTTAAATAAAGAGTCGGGCTGCGTTGAAGTGCATCAAGATAAGGAAACATTGCTGAACGAACGCTCGCTAATGGATCTGGTAATTCATGGTATATCGAATAACCGAGTATGGATATTTTTGGGCTTTTTAGCGCCCTTCTACAATGCTATTGGAGAGAACATTGGCCTTGCCTTAGAAAGTGTTGGCATTGATTTAATGGCGTATCTAGATTACGAAAGTCTCAGTGTTGGCTTATTTATATTACACGTATTGTCACTCGTAATGCTAGTTATGTTAGTTGTTGTTTCGTTCTCGGTAATTGGTTCGATATTTGTATTTTATAAATATAAATTAAGCCGCTTAGGAGACAGGTACATCCGCCGAAGTGGTCTCTTAACTAAGCATGAAGTCAGTATGCGACTTAGCAGAATTCAAGTCGCTGTTCAGCAGCAAGACTGGCTTGACCTAGTTATTCAACGTACAAATCTTCGCTTTGAACAAAACATGAATATGCCCGTTGGCGGTGGGCAGGCAGGTAATATAAATAATGCAAGTAAGCTCATTGTGCCGTCAGTTACGATCACTGAATCAGCAGCATTAATTCAAGATGCATTTAATGTTAAACGTTTCGATAGTATTGTCTTTACCCGTATTTCAAAACGGTTAATTATTCGCATTCTAGCTTTCCCCATTATGCCTATACTCGTTTTGGTTAACGCAGTGGTACTTCAATCTGGTGAAACTACTATTCTAGGCTGGGGCATTCTCTCTATGTTCAATACTCTATTAGTTGGCTTAGTGTATTTACGCTGGTGGCGTTGGGGCTACCATTTTGAAAAAGGTTTTATTTATATTAGGAAGGGATTAATTGGGGTGAATTATTATGTGTTTCCCGTCGGCAAGACTCAGCAGGTTGTATATCAACAAAGCGTATTTATGCGACCGCATAATTTAGCAGATATAAACTATGTATTGGCCTCAGGCTTCCACAAAGTACCACTTATTCCAGAATACTTGGCCAGAGAACAGGCCAATCGTGCCTTACTGATTGTTGCTAGAGATAAGCCAGTGTGGATGTAACACTTTCGCGCCAATTTGCTTGTGCAATATGACGCAGCTGCGGAATGTTTTAATCTTGTTTTTTATTTAAGGGTAAAAACATAGTGACCTTGTTGGTTAATCTCGCGCGAGCATTCTCCAGCAAAGAATAAATAATTCAGATGTGAGAATGCCTCTGCGATGGCAAAAAACATATTGTGGTCATCCAGCTTACGTTTGAACATCAGGGGTAAACAATCTGCTACTGTTTTAGACGTTTTGCAAAAGTCGCGTAAGTTTTCCAAATGCATATGGTGATGATTACAGAGTTGGTTAACCCGGCAGTGTAATCCGTAGAATGGTTGTTTATGAGATGGAAGCACCAATGTGTCACCGGGTAGCTGAAGGAACTGCGGCAAAGTCGTCAAATATTGCAGTAAAGCATTGGCGTTAGGCTCTGTACTATAAACCCCAATATTAGGCGAAATTTTAGGTAGCACCTGATCACCGGAGATTAACACCTTGAGTGACTCACTATATAGGCATACGTGCTCTGGTGAATGTCCTCTGCCGATAATAACTTTCCAACTATGCTCTCCTATTAGCAAACTGTTGCCCGCTTCTAAGCGCTCAAACTGAAGCGGAATAGGCACAATGACAGCACCCATTCCCTTACTTGATTTCCTGTTTTCTTTGGCAATTGCAACATAGTCAGTCGACATACCGCAGCGTACTAAATATTGGTCATCTTGCCAGTCACTTGCGCCCATTGCACCAGCGGTGAGTGCCCTTGCAACAAAGTATTCTGAGTTAGACATATAGAAGGGAACACGAAATTTTTCAACTAAATACCCGGCCATACCAATGTGATCTGGATGCATATGGGTCACAATTACTTTTGTAATCGGTTTAATTAGCTCACCTAATAAACTCTCCCATAATTCTTTTGTTTTATTCGTGCCAATACCGGTGTCAATTAGAACGTAGCCATCTGTTAGTGTGTCTTCAATAAGATATAAGTTAATATGATCAAGAGCAAATGGCAATGGCATACGTAGCCACAAGATCCCTGGTGCAACTTGCTCCCACTTTCCGGGCTTTGGCAAAGGCACGTCAATATAATGTATTTCTTCAGACATATGGTCGGGTATATTTTTTTGTAATTCCGGCATTGTTTTTTTCACCTCTTTCGTCATGTTTGCGCCGCCTTTCATCTACTCTATCATTTGATTGTATCGATAATACTATTACAGACAATTTGGAAGCTTTGTACCAACTATCTTTTATGATTGTTGTTGATAAGCGGTGTGTATAAGTGCAGATTTTTAGTGTCCGCTCTTGTCACTGAAAATACTGCGCC